>NZ_JBIBXG010000014.1:0-282575 GCF_043082085.1 Streptomyces sp. NPDC014801
GGAGGCGTTGGCGGGCAGGATCTCGACGACGGTGTCGGTGCGCTCCGCGGCGATGAACTGGATCCGCCCGGCGGGGACGTCGAGGACGGCGGAGATCGGGGCGGGGGTGTCGAAGGTGTGCATCTTGCTCTCCCTTGGTGGGTGCGGTTCGTCGTTGCCGAACGATGGAAAAGCTACGTTGCTTTCTGAGGAGCGGCAACGCTCGTAAAGCTCAACAGCCGCATAACTGCAGGCAGTAGCGCTGAAATCATTGCAATGGGCCGGGAACTAACGCAACGTGCAGGCTGTCGTTCGTTGCAATGGACTGTGGCTGAACGCTATGGTGAGGGCGTCAGGCAACAGGGGAGGCCCCGCGAGCAGCCGTGGGGCGGTGAGGAGGGGGTTGCGATGCCGGGAGGCAGGCTCACCCAGGCGGACCGTCAACAGATCGCGCTCGGACTGGCCGACGGTCTCGCCTACGCCGAGATCGCCCGCCGCCTGAACCGGCCCACCTCGACGATCACACGCGAGGTGATGCGCAATGGGGGCCCCACTGACTACCGCGCCGACCTCGCCCACCGCGCCACACAGCAGCGGACCCACCAGCGTCGGCAGGCCGCGCCCACACGTCGCAAGGCGTCCGCGCAGCCCTACGGACGCGACACCGCCGCCGTGCGGGACTACCAGGAGACGCTCACCACCGTCTTCGTCACCTCGGGCCTGCCCCGCATGATGGCCCGCGTACTGACCTGCCTCTACACCACCGACAGCGGCAGTCTGACCGCCGCCGACCTCGCCCAGCGCCTGCAGGTCAGCGCGGCGTCCGTCTCCAAGGCGATCACCTTCCTGGAGAGCCTGGACCTGGTGCGCCGCGAACGCGACCAGGGACGCCGCGAGCGCTACGTCGTCGACGACGACCTGTGGTACCAGTCGATGATCCGCAGCGCCCGCTCCAACGACGAGTTCATCGAAACCGCACGCAAGGGCGTCGACGTCCTGGGCCGCGGCACTCCGGCCGCCGCCCGCCTGGAGAACGCCGCGCGGTTTCTCGACTTCGTCAGCGAGGCGCTGATCCGCGCGGCGGAGCAGGGCCGCGAGGTGCTCTACACCCGGTCCGACAGCGCGGGGACCCCCGCCGAGCCGGAGGCTCACCAGCCCGATCTCTAGCCTCGCAAAACGCAGATGAGCCAAGGCGCACCTTCTTGCTAGGGTGCGCCGATGTCGTCGATCAAGAAGTTCCAGGTCACTTTCGACTGCGCCGATCCCGAGCGCGTCGCGCGCTTCTGGTGCGAGGTGTTGGGTTACGTCGTCCCTCCGCCGCCGGAGGGTTTCGACACCTGGGAGGCCTTCAACCGTTCGCTGCCGCCCGAGCGGCAAGGGGCATCGTTTGTCTGCATGGACCCCACGGGCGAGGGCCCGCGCATGTACTTCCAGCGCGTTCCCGAGGGCAAGGTCGTCAAGAACCGGGTGCATCTCGACGTGAGGGTCGCGACCGGCCTGGTGGGCGAGGAACGCCTCGCCGTACTCGAGGCCGAATGCGCGCGACTGGTCGCGCTGGGCGCGGTCCGCGTGCGACTCCTCCCCGCTGACGAGGAGAACGAGTCGTGCATCACGATGCAGGACATCGAGGGAAACGAGTTCTGCCTGGACTGACCTGGACTGTAGGTCCACCGCGACGGCGACGGCGAGGTGCGGGGGACCATGCCAGGACCCCCGGCCCCAGACAGGGACGCGCACGTCGACCTAACCAAGCGTCCACGCCGGGCTCGTGATCCGCTCGATCAGGTCATCTCGTCAACGCCTCAGCAATACTCGCCACTTGGGCCACCCCTCAGCCCTTGAGCGAACGCGTGGGCTGCGGCGAGGTCGTCCGCGTTCGGTCGCTGCTTGCGGATGCCGCCGACGAGCTTGAAGGGCATCCAGGTGTCCAGTCCCCGGCACGAGAAGCTCCCCACCACCGAGAACCCTTTGCCTTCCAGGAGCCGGACGAGCGGGCGCGTGAAGGGCATGAGGGGAACCTCGGGGAGCCCGCTGGTGGCAAAGACGAACGCGCGGCCCCGCCCACCGGGAAGCACTTCGGCGCAGCTCGTCAGACGGGGGTGGAGCTTGCCGTAGAAGACCCCCGAGCCGAACCCCACGAGCTCGGCCTCAGCCAACCGCGCAGCTTCAGCGTCCTCGGGCGAGACCACTGTGGCACCGAGTACCCGGGCCATGACATCGGCGACACGACGCGTATTGCCGTGCGACACGGAGGCGCACACGATGACAGCGCTCATTTCGACCGTCCCTTCTCCAGCTCTCCCAGTGAGAACAGCGCAGCCGCCGCGTATGTGACACGACGCCGCATCACGTCCGCGTCGGCGCCCGTCCAGTCGTCGGGACGATGGCCGACTGCCTGGCGTACGACCGCTCAGGGCCTGACCCCCACCAGCGCAGGACCGGCTGATGAGGCGGGATACGGCCGTCAGAAGAGGCGCGCGCGTGTGTCCTGCGTGAGTGCCTTGAGGATGTCGCGCAGCCAGGGACTGCGGACGGCCGGCAGCCGGACCAGGGCGTGCTGGAAGACCCCCGGGTCGGCTCGGAAGAGGCTGCCGGGGTGTGGCGCGGGCGGATCGTCGCGGAGGACGCCGTCGGGCATCAGCCCTGACGCAGGGGCGGGCAGGTGCTGCTCAGGGAAAGCCAACCACAGCCACACCCCGAACGGCAGCGGCACCAGATATGCCGAAGCGGCTGGACGGGACGGGGTCCACGTCTCCCCGGTCTGCGGGTGGACCGGCACGAGGAGGATGCTGACGCCCGCATCGGGGGCGGCGAGCCCCGGCCCGGCCAGGACGGCACGGCGCGCCGGCGGACCCGTGGGCAGCAGGGTGGCGAGGGCGCGTTGGAACACCTCCGCGGTCAGACCGTCCGGGACGGTCACCGGCCGGCCGCCCGAGGCCACCAGAAGATGGGCGAGCGCCCAGCCGGCTGCCGCCTCCCATCGCGGGCTCCAAGACCACCAGTGATGCGTCCCCAGCCGCGACCCTCCCCACCCAGTGATCGGCTCGAACGGCGGTGTGCTCCTCCCCTCCGCCATCAGCGCCGCCCAGGACAGCGGTACGGCATCGGCGTCATCGACGCGGATGGGGTGCACAACGTCCGGGACGAGCCAGACCGCCTGCCAGAGCGAGCAGTCGTCGATCCTGATCGCAACGGGCTGACCACACGCCTCACAGGCCAGATTGGGGCCGTCCGATCCGTCGAGGCCGCAACAGCAGCCACCGCACTTCTCCTGGATCAGCACGGTGCCGCGGATATCTCCGGGTGCGATGACCACCGCGCCCCGCACACCATCCGACAGGGCGGCCACGGGTGCGTGGATGCCGCGAGCGGCCAGCTCGTCCGGGTCGATGTCCTCGCCCCTCCGCCACGGCGGTCCCCATGGCTCCGGCTCCACGGCGAAGGTGCCCGACTCCATGAGGACCGGCAGCTGTACCCCGTTGCCGTACTTCTGATGGGCATGGGGAGGCAAGGCGACCTGGGACACGGGGGCGGTCAGCTCGATGCCGCACCCCGCACACACGAAAACGAACAAATACCCTCCGTCGGCGAAGCAGCATTGTCGCAACGCGGCGGCGGCCGAGCCATTCAATTCTTCTGCGGTGCGGAGGGTCAGCTGTTCTGGATGCGCCTGGCCTCGGCCACGAGTTCGGCGGGCAGGGCGGGGCCGGCGCAGGCGTGATCGATCAGCAGGTCCCGGTACGAGTCGTTCGGCATATCCGGCGCCAATTCGATGAGTTGGCTCAGGTCGGCATGCGAACCGGTCAGTCGTGCACGGTAGGCAGCCCCGGCCGCGCGAAGCGTGAGCTCACCGGGCTCGTATCTCATCCCCTGATCGATCAGCCGGACCGCAGAGCCGAAGTCGCCCTGCTCCGCGCGCACATCGGCCAGGTCGAGGTAGAGCGACCAGTTGGTGGGGTCCAGGGCAAGAGCGCGCTCGAAGGCGGCCACCGTCTGCTGCAGTTCACCCCGCTTGCGCCACGTGCCCGCTCGCACCACCTCCGTCATCATGATCCGTTCCACGGAGTCTGCCCGGTCGCAGAGGGCAAACGACGCATCCGTGAGACCGCATGCCCGCAGCAGGATCGCCATCCTGGCCAACGCCTCCGGCAACGGCTGGCGGGCGGCAACAACCTCGATGGCGTCGAACCAGGGCCGAAAGCGTTCCCGCATGCTGTCGGTGTCCAGGTCGTGGCCATAGTCCATCGTCCGCATGGCGGCCTCGGCGAGCGCATCGGCACTCACCACACCGAGGAATCGTTCATCACCGAACCAGGGGGCTTTGGCCCAGGCGATGCCAGGTCGCACCCCCGTGACCGATCCGATCGCCAGCGCCGCGT
Organism: Streptomyces sp. NPDC014801; assembly: GCF_043082085.1. Lineage (NCBI taxonomy): Bacteria > Bacillati > Actinomycetota > Actinomycetes > Kitasatosporales > Streptomycetaceae > Streptomyces > Streptomyces sp. NPDC014801. The sequence continues at coordinate 4,359 of NZ_JBIBXG010000014.1, forward strand.
CGTCCATGTCGCCTTGCAGGAAGCTGATGTACGAGCGCGCCAGCACCGTCCTCAAGGAGTTGTCCTCCCGAACGGCGTCGGTCAGCTCCGACGGCTTGTCCCTCCACAACTCGGCAAGAACCGCATAGGGCTCGGGGTTCTCCGGCGCGGAGCCGATGGCACCCGCCAGATAGTGCACGGCTGCCGAGGCGCTGCCCCCGCAGTGCGCCATCACCCGCGCAAGACCTACTCCACCTGCTACCGCCTGATTCGACATCGTCCGAGGATATCCCTGGCCCGTCTCCTGGCCGGGCGAGAGAGGATGTCCGCGTGAGTGAGACTCCCGGTTCCGACAACTGCCGCAGCCGTGTGGAACTGATGATTGACCGGGTCATCGCCGCCTCCTCCACGCAGGCCACGGTCACAGTGCGCTGCCTGAGCGGACCGGTCCGTCGCGGTACCCGATTCAACCGGCTCAGCGGTGCACCAGAACAGATCGACCTGACGCTTGCCCAGATCGTGGTCTACCAGCGCCGAGTGGCGGAACTCGACACCGGCCTGACCGCATTGGTGACGCTCAAGGGAGAGGGTGTGCGGCATCTCAAGTCAGGCCCCGTCGCCTCCCGGTGGCAGGTCATCGAAGGCGCCAACCCCCTGCCCTGAGACGGCGGTCTCCGGCGCTCGATCGCCCCGCGGGGAGCCTCCCCCGGCCGACCTGGGGGCCGGCCCAGGACGGCAGAAGCACGGCAGCCCCGGCCCATGGCGGCAAGAGCCGCCACTACGCGCCCTGATCAACAAGCCCGGCCCCGTCCGGCGCGCTGGAGACCAAAACCTTTCCCGTCACATTCCTTGACACGAATATTCGTCATCGAGAATAATCCATCTCGTGGACGCACTCCTGACCGCCCTCGCCGACCCCGCCCGCTGGCGGCTCGTGAGCCTGCTGGCCGAGCAACCCCGCTCGGTCGGCGTTCTCGCGCAGCTCGCCGGGGCTCGCCAGCCGCAAACGACGAAGCATCTGCAGACCCTCGAGCGCGCCGGCGCCGTCGTCTCCCAGCGCACCGGACAGCGCCGCATCTACGCACTGAGGCCCGCCGCCCTACGGGAACTCGCCGCCGCGCTCACCCAGCTCGCCGACACCGCGGAGCGAGCCGGCGGCCTGCACGAGGCCTACGACCGGTACGGGCTCAGCCTCCACGCCGAGCGGCTGGCCGCGAACGAGCCCGGCTGGGCCGACGCCCGCTCGTTCACGTTCCTCCGCTCCCTCCCGGGGAGCCCCGAGTTGGTCTGGCGCCACCTGACCGAACCCAGCCTGCTCACTCACTGGTGGACCCCCGACGACCTCCACGTCTCCGAGCTCGCCTTCGAGGCGCGGCCGGGCGGGCGGATCGTCCAGAAGTACGCCGATGCCGAGGCACCCGACACCGTCGTCGGACGCGCACAGGGCGTCGTCGACGACGTACACCCGCACGAGCGCCTCGCCTACCGGCTTTCCCCCCTGCTCCCCGACGGCCGACTCGCCTTCACCGCCCACGTCGACCTGCGCCTGCGGCCCACCGAGACCGGCACGGAGCTGGACGTCCGCTGGCGCATCACCGACAGCACCGTCGACTCCGCGGACTTCATCGCCGGCATCGAGGTCGGCTTCGGCCAAAGCCTCGACAAACTCGCGGCCACCGTCGCCGCCCACACGCACGACAGCCACGCCACCGACCGCGCCACCCCAGACACCAGGAGCTCGAAGTGACCACACAGACCGCCGGCCGCCGCGTCGTCACCAACATGGCCCTCTCCCTCGACGGCCACTACGCCGGGCACGACCCCCGGGACATGGGCTGGGTGATGCCGTACGCCGTCACCGATGTCGCCCGCGACCACCTGACCAGCCTGTGGGAGCCGGCGACGACGGCGCTGCTCGGACGGGTCAACGCCGAGGGATTCCTCGGCTTCTGGCCCACCGTCATCGGCATGGAGGGCGCCGATCCGCGGGACGAGGCCTTCGCGAAGTGGCTCGTCGACACCGACAAGGTGGTCCTCTCCTCCACCCTCGGCGCAGCACCGTGGGAGCGCACGACGATCGTCGACCAGCCGGCCGCCCAGGTGGTCGCGGACCTCAAGGCGACCGACGGCGGTGACATCCTCGTCCTCTCCAGCGCAAGCGTGATCAAGGCACTGCTGGCTGCCGACGCGGTCGACCGCCTCGCCCTCACGGTCTTCCCGGTCTTCCTGGGCGGCGGACCGCGCCTGTTCGAGGACGGCCTGCCCACGGGGGAGTGGACGCTCGTCAGCCAGGCCGCCGGCGACCACGGAACGCTGTCCCTCGTCTACGACCGGGTCCGCTGACCCCTCGCCGCTGTCGCGGGTGCCGACGGCTCGGACCACGCCGCCGAGCCCGCGCCTGGGTGTCGGTTTCGGCCGCCGTGGAGGCCGTACGCCCAGATCAGGCGCCGTCCGACGCACCCGGTCACCGGCGTGCGCGTGTACGGGCCGTAACCGAGCAGGCCGGGCAGGTATCGGCGGAGAGGCAGCCGCCGAACGGGTGAGGTGCATCCGCCGCGCGCGGCCGGACGCGCGTGCTTAGGGTGGACGTAGAGGTCAGGTCAAACACGCCCAGACGCGTCGCCGACGGGTCTCCGTGGCCGGTGACGGAACGGATGGCGATCATGACGGTATCGACTGCCGGCCTGCGCGAGGCGCCCGCTGCCCAGCGTGACGATTCGGGTGCCGGGGTGAAGAAGGCGGGAGCGGCTGCTGATCGGGCGGTCGCGCGCAACGCCGTCACGCTCGACGTGTTCGGCGTGCACATCGAACTGCCGCCTCCCGAGCAGCTGGCGTTTCTCGCGGGAGTCGGCGTACTGGGCGCCCTGGAGGTCATCGAGTGGCCGGTGGCCTTGGTCCTGGCCGTCGGACACCAACTCGCCCACAGCCATCACGGCCGTATGCTGCGCGAGTTCGGTGAGGCGCTGGAAGAAGCCTGAGCAACCGCGCGACGGCGGGCGCTGCGCCTTCGGCAACTCCCCGCTCCCGCCCGTGGGTTGTCCCGCTGCGCTGACCACGTAAGCCGGTTGACCGCTGTGCTGCCGACGCGTCGGTCCAGGCGGTCAGTTGGGCGTGAATTCGAAGCTGTACCACAGCCCCGTGGACCTGACCACCTGGTCCGAGGACTGCTGCGCCAGGTAGTTGCTCTCCCCGCCCTTCGGCACGGTGCAGTCGGGCGTGGTGTACAAGACGATGTCGCTCAGCGTGTCGTTGGAGACATGGGTCACGCCCTCGGGGAAGCGGTGGCACCCGCTGGTCGGGGGGTTCGACAGTGTCTGCACCGGCCTCACACCATTGCGCGCCATGATCTGCCCGGACGCGTTGTCCTCGCAGGCGGTCAACGCCATGCCGAGCAGGGCGATGCCGGTGAGCGCGGCCAGCCGTGAAACGCGCATCGGTCCTCCTGTGCCGGTCCGGGGAGCCGGCTGCGACGTCGTTCCTTTCCCACTATCCGCCACAGCCGTCGACCTCGCCCGCCGGACGGGCCGTTAGAGAAAACCCCCCTCACAGGGACTCCCAGCAGGCCAGGAAAGCCCGCAGCGCCACCCATCCCGCGGGCGGGCGGCCGGGCCCAAGCGTCGGGATGCCACGCCGCCGACGCCGGAGTGCTCCGGATCCGGCGAGTCAGGCCTCGGCCGCCGTGCGGATGACTTCGTCCAGGGTGTCCCGGGACCGCTTCAGATCCGCGATCATGCGGTCGATGCGGTCCCGTTCGGCGGTGAGGTCGGTGACCAGCCGCTGGGTGGCGATGGCGGAGGGGCCGCCGTCCTGGTCGCGCATGCAGGGCAGCAGTTGCCGGATCTTGTCGCTGTGCAGCCCCGCCGCATACAGCTCCTGGATGCGGATGACCCGGTCGACGGCCCCTTGCGGATAGTCGCGGTGGCCACCGGGGGTGCGCTCCGCCGTGAGCAGACCTTGGGTCTCGTAGTAGCGCAGCGACCGCTCGCTCACGCCGGTGCGCCGGGCCAGTTCACCGATCCGCATCCGCGGCCTCCCCGAAGAGGACTTGAACCTCACATCAGTGTCAAGTTTTACCGTCCCTGCCATGACGCACACAACAGACTTCCTGGCCCCCGCCGAGCTCGGCCGTCTGGAGCTCCCCAACCACCTGGTGATGGCCCCTCTCACCCGCAACCGCGCCGAGGCCGACGGCACTCCGACGGACCTGATGACCACGCATTACGCCCAGCGTGCCTCGGCGGGCCTGATCATCGCCGAGGGCTCCACGCCGAACGCGGTCGGCCAGACGTACCCCGACATCACCGCCATCCACACCGACCGGCACACGGAAGGCTGGCGGCGCGTCACCGACGCGGTCCGCGCGGCCGGCGGGCGGATGTTCCTGCAACTGCAGCACGGCGGCCGGGTCAGCCATCCGGCGACCACCGGCCTGACCCCGGTGGCGCCCTCGCCGGTGCCGCTGCCGGAGACCATCTTCACGCCGGACGGGCACCAGCCGGCCGCCGTGCCCCGCGAGATGACCGCCCACGACATCCGCACCACTATCGCCGACTTCGCCGCCGCCGCACGCCGTGCCGTCGACGCCGGATTCGAAGGCGTGGAGGTGCACTCGGCCAACGGGATGCTGCTGCACCAGTTCCTCGCCGGCAACACCAACCGCCGAACCGACGGCTACGGCGGCTCCGTGGCGCGACGGGTCCGGTTCGCCGCGGAGGTGACCGAGGCGGTGGCCGAGGCGATCGGGCCCGACCGCGTGGGCATCCGCATCTCACCCACTTCCACCGTCAACGGCATCCTCGAAGACGACACCCAGGCGCTCTACGCCGCGCTCCTGGACCGTCTCAAGGGACTGGACCTCGCCTATCTGCACCTGGTGCGCTCCGACCCGGCGGCCGACTGGTACCGGCGCATCCGCGCCGACTGGCCCGGCACGCTGATCGGCAACCCGGACCTGACCGACCTGAGCACCGAGGCCGTCACCCGGGCCGTCCAGGATCTGCTGGCGGCCGGCGCCGACCTGGTGGCCCTCGGCCGGCCGTTCCTCGCCAACCCGGACCTGGTCGAGCGGCTGCGCCGCCGCGCACCGCTCAACCCGGTGAGGGACCGCTACTTCATGTACGTGGGCGGGGCCACCGGCTACAACGACTATCCCACCCTCGATCAGGAGCCGTCCGTCGACTCGACCGTGGCGCCGGACAGCGTCGCGGTGGCCTGAGGGACACGGTCCCACTCCTCGACGCCGTCGATCCGACGCCGGAGTGCCCTCAAGTGTGGGGGCGGAGACCGGGCCCCTCAGCGAAGCCCTACGGAGGCGAGGGCCGCCCCGCCACCCGTCCCGGCTAGGTCAGCGCGTGGAACTGGGGGCCGTACGTGCTCCGGGTGCCGGGGATCGCGGTCTCCATCAGCCGCACGGCGGGTTCCTCCAGGGCGCGCATGGCGTGGACGGCCGCGCCCAGGGCGCGATTGCCTCCGCCGGCCCAGGCGGCGTCGAGGGAGTTCAGGACGGTGGTGTACGTGGTGTCGAACCTGTCCAGGAGCCGCTGCACGGGCTCCGACGGCCGGACCCATCCGCCGTCCGGGACCCGGGCCATGGGGCGGGCGTCGGGGAAGGGGACGGGCGCCCCGGTGTACGTCCAGCCCGCCTCGGTCTCCCGCAGCTGCCGGCCGTGGTAGATCTCGCTGAAGGCGTAGTAGTGGGCCGGGTGGTCGTCGGCGAAGGAGTCGGCCGGGGAGCTGCTCGTGCCCTCGCCCTGCTCCCTGATGATGTCGATGCAGCGCTCCACGTCCAGGATGTTCTCCACCGGCCGCAGTTCGTCGGATCCGATGTGCGCGCTCAGCTGTCCACGGGCCGACAACTCCGGGGCGACGGTCCAAAAACCCTTCAGTACGGCGCCGTAGAAGCTGCCGACGGTGGGCGTGGGGCTGTCGCTGCGGGCGAGCGGTTCCTCGGGGGCCTCGATGGCCATCATCACGTCGTGCACCAGGGACCTGGTCAGGCCCGACAGGTACACGGTCACATCGGCGCGTACCCCGCCGGGCGGCGGGCCGGGGTAGGTGGGGGCGGCCGCCCGGATCCGGGGCTGCCCGCCCACGGCCACGAGCAGGTTGCACACCACGCCCAGGTGGTACATCTCATCGTCGATGATGCGCCGGATCAGCCGCGCGGCGTCCGACGAACGGTCCTTGACGGACCACCAGCCGCAGAGGTACGGCGGGATGGTGAACAGCTCCAGTTCCACGGCGACCTGAAGCGCCGATTTCAGCCACTCGAGGCCGCGGCCGTCCTCGGGTACGGCCATCAGACGCGCCACGTGACCGAGCGCCCACGGGTCGGGCGGGCCGCTCGGGGCGCCGGCGGCGGCCGACGCCGGTGTGGTGGCCGCGGTGGCCGACGCTCCGGCCGCCACGGCGGCGGTGGCCAGGAAACTCCTGCGCTTGAACGCAGCCTCAGCCGTCGTCTCCGCGTCTTCCGTCACGCCAGTCACCCTCGCCTCGCACTCACGGCACCGGCTCCGTCGCAGGAACACGGGCCCTTCGGATCAGCTCGCGAAGCTAGCAGCTACCAGTACAAATGAGACGCACGACGAGCAGCGACGGCCCTATCGCCACCCTGTCAGGCCAACCGGGGCAGCCCCGGGACGGCTGCTTCGGGGGTGGGTGCCTCAAGGAGAAGACACCGCACTCGCGGCCGGACTCTGCCGGGCCGAGGCCGGTAGAGAAGAGCATCAGCGGTCGGTCAGGCTCCCACGGGTGGTGCGGCCGAGCTTGTCGTGCGATCTCAGACGTTCAGCGCGGTGGTCGAGTTGTTTATGGCCGGGGTGACCTGGCCGGTCCAGGACCAAGGCTCACGGGGCGGGTCCCAGGTCACTTCGACCTCCGGCTCGTGGAAGCGGCGGGCGAGCCACATGACCATCGTGGCTGCGGCGGTCCTCGCCTCGGCAGGGTCGGCGTCGGCCGGGACGTCCGAGAGGCGCCCGCAGAGCATTCCGCCCTCGACGGTCAGGACGCTGTGGCGCCATCCGTCCGGCGTCGCCAGCAGCACGATGACCTTCGGCAGGCCGAAGGAAGGGCGCTTCTTCTTCTCCCGTTGTCGTTTCACCACGGAGCCATCCAACACCGCCGGCATCCGGGCGTTCAGCCGGCGGACATCTGGTCCGCGACGAAGCAGGCCGCAGCTTGTGGTCGGCTGGTCGGCTGGTCGGCTGGTCGGGTGCCGTGGCGGCTCGGGCGAAGGGGGAGTGGTCGCGGAGACCTGTGCCGGCCGCGCAACCTCGTGAGCGCCAGGCGCATCTTTGAGGGAAAGACCCGTCGGTGGAGAGAAGGATGCGGTGGAGGAGTTCCTCGTGAGGACGCTTGCGTGGGGTGCTCGCGGCGTCGGATCGTCCTGGACTACCTCACCCTGCGCTCCGGCCTAGGGACACGCGCCGGAGGGGCAGCGACCCGGCGCCGGCCGCAAGCGTCGCTAGCCCCATACCTCCGGGCCTCCGCCGCGCCACTCGATGTCGTCGGAGCGGATGACGTCGAGGTCGTCGATGCCTTCCATACCGGCCTCCTGCAGGAAGGCCGTGACGTCCCGCAGCCGGTAGGCGCGGCCGAGGATCGTGCCGTCCGCTCGCACGCGCCGGCCGCCCTGGTTGTCTGGTGGGTACACGATCACTTGCACCATGCATCCAGCGTCACGCCATTCGCCGAGGGGCGCACGGTGTGGTGAGCCGGCTGCGTGGCATCCGCCCGGCTGACGGTGCCCGGTACCGCAGGTCGCGGAGAGGACACCGCCTGCCGTGGCACCTGCTCCTCGTGGGCCGGCATGCGGCCACCGGCTCCGTCAGCCGGCTGCCAGGATGTCCACCCCCTCGAGCCCCTTGAGTTGCTCGACCACTGTGTCGTCGGGATCGGCGTCGGTGATCAGTCCCGTGATGTTCTCCCAGGACAGGACCCGGTACCGGGAGGCCGTGCCGATCTTCTCGCGGGAGGCGAGGATGTAGGTCTCCGCCGCCCGCGCCGAGAGAGCCCGCTTCATCGCGGCTTCCTCGGCGTCGCCCGTGGTCAGTCCCGCCTCCGGGTGCACGCCGGTCACGCCGAGCATGCAGACGTCGGCGGAGACGTTCTGCGCGGCCTCGACCGCAGCGGCCCCGCACGTGACCGCCGAGTGCTTGAAGACGCGGCCCCCGAGCAGATAGAGCTCCGCTTGCGGATGGTCGAGCAGGGCGGCGGCGACGGTCGGGCTGTGGGTGATGACCGTGCAGGCGAGGTCCTTGGGGAGCGCGCGAGCGACGGCGAGGGCGGTGGTGCCACCGTCGAGAATCAGCGCACTGTCCCGCCGCACCAGCCCGGCGGCCGCGACAGCGACCTTCTGCTTGCCGTCCCGGGCCACGGTCTGGCGGGCCTGGTAGTCGGCCACCGCCGGCGACACGGGCAGCGCGCCGCCGTAGACGCGCTGGCACAGCCCTTCGGCGGCGAGATCGCGCAGGTCGCGCCGCACGCTGTCCTCGGAGATGCCCAGTTCGGCGGCGACGTCCTTGGCCACGATCTTCCCGTTGCGCGCGAGGAGCCCCAGCAAGTGGTCGCGCCGTTCCGCAGCCAGCATTCACGTTCCTTCCCATTCCTGCACGATTCTGCATGTATTTTAGCGCCCGTGACCGACACACCGATGCTCATCCTGATCACCGGCCCCTGCCGATCCGGCACCGACGGCGATCCCCGGGCCATGGCCGCCAACCTCGCTCGTCTCGAAGCCGCCGCCTGGCCGACCGAGTTCCCCCGCCGCGCCCCGCAGGAGTCCGCATGACCGGCCGCCCCGGCATCGACACCCCCGACCACCGCGGACGCACCGGACTCGACCAAGCGGGACGCGACCTGGACCGCAACCCCGACGTCCGGGTCCGCGAGGTGGAACTCACCTCCCAGGGCTGGCATGTCCTGCGCCGCACCACCTTCGACTACCGCCGCCGCGACGGACGGTGGGAAACCCAGCAGCGCGAGACGTACGACCGTGGCAACGGCGCCGTCGTCCTGCCCTACGACACCGCCCGCGGCTGCGTCCTGCTCACCCGGCAGTTCCGCTACCCGGCCTACGTCAACGACCACCCCGACGGCATGCTCATCGAGGCCGCTGCGGGCCTGCTCGACGAGGACGACCCGCCCACCGCGATCCGACGCGAGAGCGCCGAGGAACTCGGCGTCACCCTCGGCCCGTTGAGCCATGTCCTGGACGCCTACATGAGCCCCGGCTCCGTCACCGAGCGTCTCCACTTCTTCGCCGCCCCGTACACCCCGGCCGATCGGACCGGCACCGGCGGAGGGCTGGAGGAGGACGGCGAGGACATCGAGGTTCTCGAACTCCCCTTCACCCAGGCCCTCGCCATGACCCGCGACGGACGCATCACCGACGGAAAGACCATCCTGCTCCTGCAATGGGCCGCCCTCGACGGCCCCTTCGCGCGTCACCAGAACTCGCGAGATCGGAACCCGCGGCACCAGACCCCGTGACACCCGCTCCCTCAGCGGGATGTCGCGCCGGCGCCTGTCCGGATCGCGGGTCGACGTGTGGGACCGCACGTGAGAATGGGCGGCATGACCATGGTGAAGGGCATCGAGGCCCGCGGTATGCAGCACTGCGAGACGACGGCACTGGGCGTACTGCTGCGGCATGAGGGCATCGACCTGTCCGAACCCATGCTCTTCGGGCTGGGCTCCGGGCTGTCCTTCATCTACTGGGACAGCAAGAGCATGGGTTTCCCCTTCCTCGGAGGCCGGGTCAAGCCGTTCGAGCTCACCAGGAACCTGGCCACCGCACTCGGAGTCGAGCTTCTGGTCGAGGAGACCTCCTCCCCACGCAAGGCGTGGCAGAACGCGGCGTCCGTCATCGATGCCGGTCGGCCCGTCGGCCTTCAGCTAGACAGCTACCACCTGGACTACTTCACCACCAAGGTCCATTTCGGCGGACATGTGGTGGCCATGTACGGCTACGACGAGCAGCACGCCTACCTGGTGGACACCGACCAGCAGGGCGGAGCCGTCTCGACGAGCCTCGCCGGCCTGGCCAGAGCCCGGGCCGAACGCGGCCCCATGACCGCCAAGCACCGCTCTTTCACCCTCACGGTCCCCACCGGCCCGACCTCGATCAAAGACGGGATCGTCCCGGCGATCAGGAAGTGCGCTGAAGCCTTCCTGAATCCGCCGATCGCCAACCTGGGGTACCGGGGCATCGAGAAGGCCGCCCGGCAGGTGCCGAAATGGCTTCAGCGCAGCGACAGCCCGGGGGAGGACCTGCCACGGGCCGCCCTTCTCATGGAGAGGGCCGGCACGGGCGGCGCCCTGTTCCGCAATCTCTACCGGGACTTCCTCGCCGAGTGCGCCCAGCACATCGACAGCGGTCACCTGCGCACCGGTCACGGCCTGTATTCCGAGGCGGCCACGCTGTGGACGCAGGTGTCCGAACACATCGCGACCGCAGGTGAAGCCGGGGAGGCAAAACACCTCATGCAGGCCGGCACGGTCCTCCACGAGATCTCGCGCATCGAACGCGAAGCGATGCGGGCGCTGAGCAGGATCTAGAGAACCTGCTGCCGGAACCACGGAGAGGGGCTCCGCCGCACGGGCGGCGTCGGCCGATGAGTTTCCGGCGGTGGTGCGGTCTACCCGTTCGACGAAAGGAGCGCACCATGCGCCAGATCATCGTTTGCACGTTCCTGACCCTGGACGGCGTCATGCAGGCGCCGGGCGGTCCCGACGAGGACGCCGAGAGCGGCTTCGAGCACGGAGGCTGGCAGAAGCCGGTGGACGACGACGAGGTCGGCGCGGCCATCGCCGGCTGGTACGAGGACTTCGACGCGATGCTGCTCGGCCGCAAGACGTACGAGATCTTCGCGTCGTACTGGCCCAACGCCGACCCCGACAACCCGTTCACGGACCGGATGAACGGCATGCACAAGTACGTGGCGTCCCGGACCCTGACGTCCGTCGAGTGGCAGAACTCCACGCTGCTCCAGGGCGACGTCGTCGACGCCGTACGCGAGCTGAAGGCTTCCGACGGTGGCAACATCAGCGTCGTCGGCAGCGGCGACCTCGCCCAGACCCTCATGCGGCACGGCCTCGTCGACGAGTACCGGCTCACCATCCACCCGGTGATCATCGGCACCGGCAAGCGGCTGTTCGCCGACGGAGCGATCCCCACCGCGCTGGAACCGGTCAGTGTCACGACGACGAAGGGCGGCACCGTCGTCGGCGTCTACCGGCCGAACGGCAAGCCCAGCTACGACAGTTACTAGAGACGGCCTCGCACCCACGGAACCGCCATTTCGAGCAACACGACTGCGAGATGTGGCCCGAGGCGGCCTCACCCGCCCCGAGGTGCCGATCGGCGTCACGCTCGCCTGGTTGGAGATGCCGGTTGGTGAGAGTGGTCCGAGGCCGTCGAGCCGGGAGGTTCTGCCGACTGGACCGTGTCGGACGGCCAGGTGCCGAGCGCGCGGGCCAGACGGTCGTTCTGTTCCCGGGTGATGCCTTGGGCCAGGCGCGTCCCGCACCGCGGACTCAGATGGCCGTCGCAGTGCAGGATGCCGAGGAAGGGTTCCTGGCCACCGGAGAGCGGCGAGGCGCCGGGGAGCGTCCATTCGGCCGGCTCCCACAAGGGGTGGTCGGCGAGGAGGGCATCGGCGAGATGCGGGGCGGATGCCGCCGGGACTCCTGCCTCGGCCAGGGCGTCTCCGACCACGGCTGCGGCGTCCTCGGGCAGGTCCTGGTCACCAAGGACGGGCAGCAGGAGGAGCAGGCGGGCGTACGCCTCATGGACGCCCGGACTGCTCAGGTCGGGAGTTTGGGCGATGTGGTGGAGCTCCCGCCAGGACAGGCCCGGTCCGGCCTGGTGGCCGCTGACGGTGGCCAGGTGGCCCTGTCGTCGTCCCCACCCAGGGTGGACGACGACGTACTCGGTTGACGGATCGTCGGGAAAATTCTGCCCGATCACCAGCGCGGTGTGTCCACCGGCGAACGGTATCCGGAAGACGGGCCAGCGATCCTCGTCGATGATTGCCTCGTACGCAGCGTCGGCGTCCGCCCCGTCGACGCCGAACCATTGCGGAACCGGGTCGTACTCCTCCGTCTGACTCAGCCACATCAGATAGGCCGCCCAGAAGCCCGGCAACTCCAGCAGTCCCTCGCCCACGACAACAGGGGCGTCCTCGAATCCCTCGATCAGCACAGCTAAAGAATCGCACTGCTCAACGACCACCACTCCACCGAGGCCTGCGGCCGCCTGACTTCGACGGCTCCCGAGAATCCCGTGGGCGCTGTCAGCGGCGGTCGCTAACGTGGCCGTCGTGATGGTGGGCACTGAAGAAACCCGGCTGGTCGTCCTGCGAGGCAACAGCGCCTCGGGGAAGTCGTCCGTCGCGGCCGGCCTCCGCGAGAGATTCGGCCGCGGCCTCGCCTTGGTGGCCCAGGACAACCTGCGCCGCATCGTGCTGCGCGAGCACGACCGGCCCGGCGCGGCCAACATCGGCCTGATCGACCTCACGGCCCGCTACGCGCTGGACGCCGGCTACCACGTCGTGATCGAGGGCATCCTCTACGCGGACCGCTACGGCGACATGCTCACCCAGCTGCGCGCCGACCACCGCGGCCCGACCCACGGCTACTACCTCGACGTGCCGTTCGACGAAACCCTCGCCCGGCATGCGACCAAGCCGATCGCCGCCGACGTCGACGCGACGCACCTGCGTGCCTGGTACCGCCCACGCGATCTCCTGCCCGGCGGCATCGAAACCGTCATCACCGCCGACAGCGCCCTGCACGAAACGATCGACCACATCATGCTCGACACAGGCCTCGCCCACTTGCCCCCACGTGACTGCTGACGGCGATACCAGGCACGAGCCTTGAAGCGTGGCAAGGCACCGCGAAAGGACCACACATGCGATGGCTGCAGACTGATTTCGCTCGGTACGTGTTGTGTCCGGAGAGCGCGGTGGAGGGCTGGACCGGACAGGAAGCCATTGCGGCGGTGCCTGATTACGTGTCGGTCATCGAACATCCCTCCCTCGGCGGCCTTTTGTGTATGTCAGGAGAACCCATGCCGATCGCGTACGACGAGAGTTCTCGGACCTTCATCCGATGGGACTACGCTGACAGTGAAGATGCCGCGGCGGAAGCCCTGCAGAAGGCAGAGCAAAGCGCTGCCTGGACCACGGGGCCGATGGTGCACATCCCGAACGAGCCAGTCGTACTCTTCGACTGCGGCTACGCAGGGAGTGATGTGACGCCGGACAACAGTTGCTCCATTCACCTTCCTCAGGGGCGCTACCTTGTCAGATCGCTCGAGATGGAAATCTCGGACTCTGCCGCTTTTCGGCTGGACCGCCTAGTTCCAGTAACTGAAGGTCAAGGTCAGGCGTGGAGCGGGGTCCTGCAACGCATCAACCTCGCCAGCCCGGTCCGCGGGTAGAACTTGAAGGAAGGCGGCAGAATGATAGAACTCGACTACCGCGTATCGGGCATCATCGACGGTGCCGACACTCCAAGGCTTCGGCAGACGCTGGCGCAAGCCGATCTGTACGACCTCACTTGGGAAATGTTCTGGGGTGATCTCGTATTCCGTGTCGACGGCGCCGACTTCAGTGGGCCGGGCCCTGTTTTCGACGCGGCGTACGTTCTCTTCTGTGTACCTCAAGATCTGGAGAGGACCTCGAAGAGAACCTATTCAGCCGCCGAGGGAGCGGGGGAGTACACGTTTCATCGCAAGGGAGGCACGGTCCACGTTCGAGAGGGAAACGGGCCCAGCGGTGTCGTTCCCTTCGATGAGTTCCGTGCTGCGACAGGCGACTTTCTCCGCAAGCTGGTCAACGACTTGTGCAAGCGGTACCCAGAGTTGAGAGCGAACCCCAGTATCGTGAAATCAATCGCCGTCTGAAATGAACGGGGTGCCGATCCGGCGCGGTCAGACGTCGCCTCGGGGACGTGGCGGCACGAGCAACACGGAGGCCGCGGCTCGTCGGATGTCGAGAACGCGGTGGCGGCTCCGTCCCAGGGGTAGGGCGGCCGCGAGCAGCCGCGCGACAGGAGAGGGAGTACGACGATCATGAACCCGGAGCAGATCGCACAGGAGCTGGCCGACGCGCACGAGTTGCTGAGCCAGGCGTCCATGGCACGTCTGGCGTACAACGGACTCGACGGACGGCCCCGCGTCGTCCCGATCGGGATCTTCTGGACCGGCGAGGAGCTCGTCATGGCGACGGCGGCCACCGCGCCCAAGGTGAAGGCGCTGTCCGTCCGGCCCGACGTCGCCCTGACCATCGACGCCGGCGACAGTCCCGGCACAGCCAAGACCCTGTCGGTGCGCGGTGTGGCACACCTGACCATCGTCGAGGGTGTCGTCCCGGAGTACCTGGAGGCCGCCCGGAAGAACTACGACCCGGAGTTCGCGGCCGAGTTCGAGCGGAACTGCCGGGCCATGTACGACCGGATGGCGCGCATCGCGGTCGAGCCGCAGTGGGCGCGTTTCTACGACTTCGGAGCCGGCCGCATGCCGCAGTTCCTCGCCGACCTCGCCAAGAAGATGAACTGAGGCCACCGCCGGACTGGTCGGTTTGGAAGCCGCGCAGTACCTGTGCGAGCCTGCTGCCACTCCTCCGAAAGGGCTGCCCTGATGCTCGGCATGGTTGTCTGGGACGTCCGCTCTGGCGCTTCGACGCGAGAGCGGTAACGGCCACCAGCCTCTTTGCACACGCCTGTCCGCTGGGCAGGCGTGCGTTCAGCCTGCTCCTCGTCGAAGTGCTCTTCGTGCCCCTGCACGTTCGACCACGAGGAGTACCTGGTGTCCACCATCCACTGGACCACAGGCGACACAAGGCGGTCCGCCCGCTGGCATTCCGAGAACGCCGCCCCCCTTCCACAGCAGATCGTCCTCGCCGACGACCGGATGAAGGCCGACGACGCCTACCGCCTGGCGCGTGAGGGAACAGCCCTGCTCTGGCAAGGCGACTTCCACAACGCCCGGCACCTGCTGCAGGCGATGGGCCGCCGCCTCGACCGCACAACGCCCCGATCCAGCACTTCCCCGAGTGAGTCCTTCCATCTGCACCGCCGCCACCGCAGTCACCGGGCCCGTGTGCTCGGAAAGCTCCTGGTGCTGCTAGACGACGACTACGGACTGGCCTTGCGCCGGGCTCCCGACGTTCGGCAGGCGTGCCGGGAAGCGTACGGCCCTCCGCAGGGACCTACGGCGGTCTCCCTCCGGGAACTGCTGGGAGTGATCGGCGCCCACCAATGGCGCATGAAGGGCGTCGACGTGCCGGCCCTCGGCGCTCGCATCCACCCCCACTACGGGGTGTTCGCCCCGGTCAAAGGCGAGTACGTCGACCTTGTCGCCCGTGCCCCTCTCCCTCCGGCGGTCCAGCGCACACGCGAGACCAGTACGGCGTTCGAGACCAGTACGGCGTTCGACCTCGGCACGGGAACGGGCGTCCTCGCCGCCGTCCTGGCCCGCCGCGGAATCAACCGTGTCGTGGCCACCGACATCAGTCCCCGCGCCCTCGCCTGCGCCAGGGACAACGCCCACCGGCTCGCACTGACCCACCGTATCGAGGTGTCGGGTCCCGGCCTGTTCCCCGAAGGCCGCGCCGACCTCATCGTGTGCAACCCGCCCTGGCTTCCCGCCCGTCCGACGAGCGCCATCGAGCAAGGCGTCTACGACCCGGACAGCAGCATGCTCCACGGCTTCCTCACCGGACTGTCCGCCCACCTCCGCCCCGGCGGCGAGGGCTGGCTCATCCTGTCCGACCTGGCAGAGCACCTTGGCCTTCGGACACGTCGGCAACTGCTCGACGCCATCCGGGCAGCAGAGCTCCGTGTCGTGGAGAGGATCGACACCAAGCCCCGGCACCCACGCACCAAGGACGCCAACGACCCACTCCACACAGCCCGAAGCGCCGAGACGACGTCCTTGTGGCGTCTTACACCGCGACAGTCGCCCGGTATGGTGACGCCTCAAATGAGGCGAGAGGTGCCCGCCTTTACCTGAATTACCTCTCGGAATTTGCTGCACCCTGTGAAATGGCTTTCCGGCTTGCGGGCTTCGCTACGGTGACCTGAAAGTTGCGTCACGTGTTCACTGGTTGGATCGTGGAATGGAGACTGTATGTGCAGAAAGGTAGTTGTTGCAGATCCATGTTGCCTCCGGATCGACGCATCGGGAGATGAAAGCGATGATCAAAGGCTATGACGTATCGGGCTATCAGGATGCGAACTTCCCCACGGATGGCATCAGCTTCGCGTTCGTCAAGGCAACCGAAGGACGTTCCTGGGTCAACTCCAAGCAGAAGGACCAGGCCGCGCACGCCCGCGCCGTGGGTCTCGTCGTCGGCTTCTACCACTTCCTGATCCCGGGGCATATCAAAGAGCAGGCGGCACACTTCGTGGAGGACTCCGCGAACATCGATTACGACCTGCTTGCCGTCGACTGGGAGATCAGGCGGAACGGCACCGCTGCGACCTGCGCGGAGAAAGACGCCTTCATTGCCGAGGTGCAGCGGCTGTGCGGCTCCACTCACAAGATCGGGCTGTACTGCAACCGTGACTTCTGGCGCCACCGGGACACCACCGACAACGCGGGTGATTTCCTCTGGATCGCTCAATACGGCGTGACCGCCGGCAAGCCCGATATCGAAAGCAAGTGGTTGTTCCATCAGTACGCCGAGAATCCGCTGGACACCGATGTCTGCATCTTCACCAGCAAGGCCGAACTGGTCGCCTTCGCGGGTGGTATCAACGGCGTGAAGAACTAGGAGCTGTCCGGCCGATGATGTGACTGTCGCCTGGTCGGATCGTTGTCCTGTGTATGGGGCGGGGTGAACGCGGCGAGCTGTCGGACGCGGAGTGGGAGCGGCTGCGGCCGTTCCCTGCCGGTGAGCAACGGTCGGTTGATTCCCCTGAGCGCAGACGGCTTCTGCCGTCCGCTGGCCCTGATCGTCACGCCGGGGCAGCGGGCCGACTGCACCCAGTTCGTTCCGGTGCAGGAGGCGCGGCATCCGGCACACGATCCCGAAGAAGGCCGACAGTCAGGCCGCCCGCTGGGCAAGGGATCTCGAGGCGGACGACCACCGGGGTTCGATGAGGAGCAAGAAGCGCAACACCGTGGAGAGGGCCATCGACAAGCGGAAGAACTCCCGCGCCGTCGCAACGCGTTATGACAAGCGCGGGAACGTCTTCCTCGGCACGGTCACCGCGGCCACCCTTGTTATCTGGCTCCGCGCATGATCAGTCAGCCCGTCCGGGATCTCGTCATCAGCGACCCGGAAGGCCCCTTGCGCGGCTGGCGAGCCAGGCGGCGGCACGCTGCTTTTCCTCGCGGTTCGCATAGGGGCTGTCGTAACGCGAGATCCACTCCAGGTGTCGCAGGACGTTCTCCGAGCGGTCCGGGTGATGCACCACGAGGACGTTGATGCCGGTCTCGCCCGTCGAGGCGCAGACGTACACGCTGCCGTCCAGAGCCATCATGCCGAAGCCCGGGTGGCCCGAGTGCACGCCCAGAAACGCCGATGCCGCGCCTCGGCCCATGATGTCCCAGCGATCCAGCAGCCTGACGCGGGTCCAGAGTGCCGGTGCATGGCCGCCGCTGTGCATTCGCTGCAGGGCGGCCCGGTGCGAACGGGTGCCCTGCGGAAGCTGCACGAGGAACTCGCGCCGGTGGTCAAAAAGGCCCGAGGAGACCGCAAGGTCGTACCAGTCCGCATTGAGGCGCTCAACCAGCCGCGAGGTGTCGTATCGGTGCGAGAAGCCTCCGGCCACGTCCTCCCCACCGTATCCGCGGACGAACGGCATCGTGCCCGGTGGCACTGCGTTGGGGATCACCTCGAGGCCAGCCCGTCGCAGAGGCCGGCATACCTTGCGGTCACGTTCCTGAATACCCATCGACCCATGTTCTATCAGGGCCAACAGCCCCCGGGCCCGCCGTTTTCCTCCACCTCCACGTGATCGGCCGGACAGCTCGACCGGGCGGGGCAGAGGTCGCTACCCCGCCGCCAGTCCGAGGTGGCTTCCGATCTCGCCCGCGACCTCCGGGTGGGACAGGTACTCCGCGATGTCGTGGGCGCGGTCGTGGGCGTTGAGGACGGCCACGTCGGTCACCGCGCCCGCCCACTCGTCGGCCAGCGGGCAGCCGATGGCCACCGCGTCGGACGGTGACCACCCGTTGAGCCAGTCCGCCACCACGTCGGGACGCTTCGGGCCGCCGATGAGCAGCCGCTTGTACACGCTGTCCAGGCCCAGCGGGCTGCCCACGGTGGTCAGGTGGATCGTGCGCAGGGCGGGAGACAGCCGTGTGGTGAGGTCCATGCCGACCACGGTGCCGAGGCTGTGGCTGACGAGGATCACCTCGCCGTCCTCGGGCAGCGTCTCCAGCACGCTGCTCAGAACGGCGTCCCGGACGGGTCGGTCGTCGAGGTAGGCGGCCACGTCACGCAGGATCAGGGCGATGGTCCATGCGTCGAGGTCGCTTCTCGCGGCCAGCCAGCCGAGCTGCCGGTGCAGGCGCCCCACGACGTCGCCCAGGGTGATGCGTTCGAGGTCGGGTTGCCGCTCCGGAGGGAGGTTCCATTTGCGGGCGGCCTCGCCGATCATCTCCTCGTACACCGCGCGGGCGGTGGGCGAGGCGGGGGCGACCGCCTCGGCCGGGGACGGACCCACCGCCTCGGTGACCCGTGGCACGGCCTCGTGCGCGGCGAGAGCCTGCACCAGCCGATCGCCGTAGTACGGGAACCAGGCGTCGGCCGGGTCGACGGTCGGGAGTCCGGCACGGACGAGTCCCTGGTTGAGGCCGGCCGTCCACTCGCGGCGCAGGTCCTGGGGGTCCTTGTGCTCCTGGGAGCGCCCGTGCAGGAACACGAGGTGACGTCGGCCGCCGAACGCGCCGTCCCGGGCCCGCAGGCCCGTGTGCGTCCCTGCCGGCGCGGTGACCGGACCGGACGCGGCGGCCGCGGATGCCGTAGCGGCAACCGCCGTAGCGGCGACAGCCGGAGCAGGAACCGCCGGCGCCGGAACAGCCGTGGCCGCATCCGGCAAAGGGGCAACCGCCGCAGCGGTACCCAGCGACTCCGGCGCGCCCAGCCCCGACTCGGCGCCCATCTCGGCCGGCGGACCCGAGCGCAGGTCGGCCGGCAGCTGTGCGAGGTGTTGCAGGATGGAGCTGACGCGGACGCCCTCGTTGGACACCCAGTCGACCGCGTCGTCGCCGTCCCCGGGCTGCCACACCTGGCCGTCGGTGCGCAGGACCCGCCCCTGTTCGTCGGTCCTCGGCACCCCGCTGTGGTGCAGCGCGACGACCTCCCACTGGTCGTTGAAGACCGGGGATCCGGAATTGCCCGGCTCGGTGTCCGTCGTGTACTGGAGGAAGTCGTCGAGCCACACTTGCAGCATGTTGTCGCGGACGGCGATCTCCTTCAGCCGCCCCATCGGGTGGCCGATCACATTGACGGGCTCGCCGATGACCAGCTTGCCCGGCTGGACGCTGAGCCGGTTCCAGCCGAACGTCTCGCCCGGCGGCCGCCCGTCCGGCCCGGCGGCGACCAGCACGAGCGCGTAGTCCAGGCGCTGGTCGGCCACGAAGAACCCGTCCGGGTCGAACTCGAGGCGTGTCGCGGGCTGCGGGGTGTTGTCGACGGTGACCTGCGCGTCGAACTCGACGAAGCACTGCCGGGCCGTCTCCGCGTCGGGCAGCACGTGGTGGTTGGTCATGAGCAGGCGAGGCGACACCAGGAAGCCCGTGCCGAGCGGCAGTTCGCGTCCGTTCTCCCGGGTCGATATCCGGGCGACGGTACGTGCCGCCCGTGCGCCGCGCGGCAGGAAGCTCCACGCCTGCAGCTCCTTGGACACCCCGATGATGCGCTCGTAGGCGTCGGGCGCGGTCAGGGGCTGCGCGCGAACGGCCTCCACGGCCAGGGCGGCGGGCACCGCGTGCCGCTCCAGCAGGCGCGTGGCCCGCGCCGCGATGGCCTGCCCCGAGTCCGGGAAGGGCACGCCGGCGTCCTGCTGCCGCTGCACGGCCCGGCGTTCGTCCCCGCTCGCCCGGTACCGCTCGGCGGCCGCGGCGAGCTGGCGTGCGCGCTCCTGCCGGAACGTCTCCTCCGCAGTCATGTCAGGTGTCCTGCCGGGTGGCGTTGTGCCACGGCACGAAGGCGTTGGTCAGCCCGGACAGGGCCGTACGCAGTTCGGGGTGGTGGCGCAGCAGGACGGTGACCATGCTGTTGTCGTCGATCCAGGCCATGCCGGCCTTGGAGTAGACCTCGGGGGTGTAGTAGGTGGTGAAGAAGCGGTCGCTGTTGAGCCGGCGCGAGGCCATCAGGATGAAGATGCGGAACGCCGTGTCGCTGAAGGCGAAGCCGGCCGGGAGTTTCTCCGCGTACAGTCCGACCATCAGGTCGACCTTCTCGATGTCGCCGTCGTAGAGCCGCTCGATCCGCTCGGCCGTCGCCGGGTCGTGTGCCAGCTCGGTGAAGCTGCCCGCGGGCTTGAGCCGCAGCAGCCGCCGGAACTCGTTGTAGCGGGGCACGCCCATCTCCCGGGAGCGCAGGATGTCGGTCGCGGCGAGGTCCTGGAGATGGCCGTCGGGCCGCTCGAACTCCTGGAGGAACCTGGGGAAGTTGTGCAGCGTCACCAGTCCGGGAGGGAGCGTGCCGAAGCTGTACAGCAGGTCGGACATCTCCATGGTCTGCAGGAACTTCAGCGCTCCCGGGCCGGAGATGTCGCGCAGGGTGCAGTTGCGCAGGGTCGCGTCGTCGGCGGCGGAGCGCAGGTGCCAGTCGTCGCGGATCAGCGGGTGCATCCGGTAGACCGCCACGAACTCCTCGGTGAGGGCGTACGGCACGCCGTAGTGGTCGGTCTCGCCGCCGGGGATGCCGCTGACGACCTCGCTGTCGCTGATCCGGCCGAACAGGTTGTGGACACGTTCGCCGGCGACGCCCCACCAGTTGGCGCGCAGCGCCTTGACGGTCGTGGGGTGGCTGATCACGGCGGGGGTCCATTCCACCGTGTGGATCTTGGCGAGGAGTGCGGCGGTGACCAGCCGGGCCCGCTGGAACAGTTCCTCGTCGCCCCAGGACGGATAGGCGCCGTGCAGGTGGTCGCAGATCGCGTTGTGCTCCCTGGTGAAGAGGTCCTGCATCATCGCCAGGCCCAGCCAGAAGCCGGGTACGCGTGTGGGGTCCTGGGAGGGGTCCGCGGGAACGGGTGCCCGCCCGTCGTCCCACAGGTGCAGCTTGCCCAGTCGCCCGGTGCGCAGCTGGTGCTGTTCGGCCTCGTTCCTGCCGTAGATCTGGGAGGCGTCCCACCAGTGGGAGGAGACGTTGACGCGGGTGTCGGGCGTGCCGGGAGGCGCCTGCGGGTCACGGGTCGGGTCGTCCGGGGTCCGGAAGATCCGCATGGGCCGTTCCGGCCACGGGTCGTCGTCGAGGAGGGGGACCTCCCAGGGACGGTCGGTGGGGCTCGTGCCGTGACTGAACCAGTCACGGATCATGAACTGGAGCCATGCGGAGACCAGGGAGTTCACCGATTCGGCCGCGATCAGCTCCCGCCGGGTGAGCAGGGTGCGGCTGACCTTGCGCGGGCTGGGTGAGGCGAGCACGTCCTCGGGTGCGGTGGGCGCGATGTGCCCCAGGGGGATGTTGCGGCCGAAGCGGGTGCCCGCCATGCCCATGCGCGGGTCGCCGAGGTCGTTGTGGCTGCCGTCGGCGGTCCGGTTGACCCGGTGGCTCGCGGACGGCGGCGCCGGCTTGGGCTGGTCGGTCGAGGGCAGCCCGTCGGTGTCGTAGAGGTTCTTCTGCCGGAGCCTGACCCGCAGCCCGAAGAGCGTGAGCAGGCCCCCGGCGACGGGGAGCTTGTCCCAGCCGAAGCGGCGGTCGATGTACTCGGCGGCGCTGGTGACGATCCGCCAGGGCAGTGACGTGCGGTATCCGGCCGCGGGACGCTGTGCGGCGCGTCGGTGCGTGCTCATCGCGGTACTCCTTGGGTGGCTCCTGTGCGGTCGCGCGGGGACCGTGCTCGCGCGCGGGGGTGGGGGTCTGACTGCGGGGTCAGGCGCGGGCCGCGTCGCCGAGGATCACGTCGCTCGCCTTCTCGCTGATCATGTAGATGGGCGTGGCGACGAACAACCCGGGGATGCGCGGGAACACCGAGGCGTCGACGATCCGCAGGCGGTTCACCCCGCGGACCCGGAAGGCGCTGTCGACCACCGCCGAGGGATCGTCGGGGCGTCCCATCCGGCAGGTGCACGACGCGTGGTGGCCCCAGGCCTCGTCCTGGACGAACTTGCGCACGGCGTCGTGGTCGTCGACGCCCTCACCGGGCCACAGCTCCTTGCGGATCACGGAACCGGCCTTGCGGTTCATCCCGCGCACGAACTCCACGGCGTCGGCCATCGCTTCGAGGTCCAGGCCCTCCTTGTCCGTGCCCTCGGTGAAGTAGTGGAAATCGACCAGGGGCGTGTCGAGGGGGTCGCCGGAGCGGAGTCTGACCCGCCCGCCCGTGTTGCGGGTGCGGCTCTTGAGGATGGCCCAGGTGAAGCGGTCCTTGTGGTGGGTGAGGTCCAGGGAGTAGCCGGGTCGGTAGCCGCGGAAGTCGAAGGGGCCGCCGAAGATGAACAGGTCGGGGGCGTCCAGGTCCGGGCGTGACTTGCGGGTGATGCCGAGGACGGCGCCATTGGTGGTGTAGAGGCCCTTGCCCTGCTGCCAGGCGCGGTAGCAGCGGTCCGGTTCGCTTCCGGGCCGCGGAGCGTGGAAGGAGCAGTCCCGCAGAACGGGGAACTCGCGGTCCATCTGGCTGACCACGCCGACCTCGTACCGGTCCTGGAGATGGGCGCCCACCCCGTGCAGGCCGACCCGTACCGGGATGCCGTGCCGCCGCAGTTCCTCGGGCGGCCCGATGCCCGAAAGCATCAGCAGCTGAGGGGTGTTGAACGCCCCCGTGGCCAGGATCACCTCGCGTGCGGCGACGACCCGGTGCAGCGCCGGCGGATCGGATGCCGACCAGGCGGCGGGGTCGGCCCGGTAGGCGTGTGCCGCGTCCAGATAGTCCACGCCGGTCGCCGTGTTGTCCTCGTCCAGTACGATCCGTGCGGCCAAGGCGTGGGTGCGCACCACCAGGTGGTCCGGACGCTCCCGCTGTACGGCCTGGACACGCTCGCGTACGGCGCTGCGGCGGCCGTCGGCGGTGGAGACGGGGATCTGCCACAGCCCTTGCAGTGCCTGCGTCTGCACCCGCCAGTCGTTGGGGTCGACGAAGGAACCGAACCCCTCGAGCGGGGACAGCGGACGGCCGAGGAAACCGGCGAGGCTGTCCTCCGCGGCGGAGAGGATGACCTTCAGCAACTGCTCGTCCTGTACGGCGAGCCGGGGGTCGGCGAGCGTGGTGGGCAGCCAGCCGTCGAACCCGTGCCGGGCGTCGTTGCGGTACCGGTTCGACAGGAAGGGCAGGAGGCGGAGCAGGGCGGCCGGCAGCGGCCTGTGGGGTGGCTTCTTGGGTCGGGGCCGGTAGGTGCAGCGCTCCAGCCGCTCGAAATACCGGCGCATGGCGGTGCTGTGCCAGGTCGCGTCGCCGGTCTCCTCCGCGATGGCGTCCCAGTCGCGGTTGTAGGGGTACACGGTGATCAGCGCGTGGTGCGCGGTGCATCCCCCGACCGTTCCGGCGCGCGGGTAGAGGATCCCCCGGCCCGGCACGAACTTGCTGTCGCGCACTTGCTGCTGCTCGTCGGCGTAGTGCCGTACGAAGTAGTTCCAGCACTGGGCGGGGTCCTCGGAGGCGTCGGCGTGGAAGGCGGGCACCCGGTAGTCGTCGTTCTCCTCCGCGCCACCGGCGTCGAGGAGGAGGGTGCGCATCCCCGCCGCGGCGAGGTTGGCCGCGAGGGGCCCGCCGCCGGCGCCGGCCCCGACGACGACGTAGTCGAAGCCGGTCTCGGTGGGGGGAGTGGGTGCGGACTGCGTGTTCACTTCCGCTTGTCCTTGGGGGAGTTGGCGAGGCAGGCGCTGGCGCTGACGGCCAGGGCGGTGTTGACGGCCGAGATGGCGGTGGTGAGGACCGCGGTGCGCGGCGGGACCTGCCCGTGGATGCCGAGTGTGGCGGCTGTGACGGTGTCGCTGGCGTGGATCAGGATGCCTGCGCCGACGTCGTCGCGCAGTCGGGCTCCGCTGTGGGTCAGCAGGTCCAGGCCGAGGAGGACCGTGCGGATGCCGAAGAGACGGAAGGCGTAGACGGCCGCCGGACTCGGGGGATCGCGGTCGGGGTCGAACCGGCGGATGAGCAACTCCGGTGCCAGCAGACCGGTGGCCCCGTTGAAGAGTCTGATGCCGGCGAGGACATAGACCGAGACAGGGCGGTGTGCGGCGGGAACCGTGGCCATGATGTCTCCAGGGGAGGGGGTGATTCTTGTGCCGACGCCACGCCACGCCACGCCACGCGAAGCAATGCGACGCGACCGTCGGCCGTACCCACGACAGGGGGAGAGGAACACCCTGGACGCACTCTCAACGCCCACGCTATGGGGCCGCATGGCGCATTGCATCTCGGGGACGCCACGATTATCGCTGCGCGTTCAACCATATTCGTATTTCTCTCCGCCCAGGAATCGGATCCGCGTCTCCGGTTGCGTTTGCCAGTCACTCCGCACGGCAGGAGACTGGGGATATCAGCGTGACAGCGCCGCTGGAAACGGGGAGGGCCGATGTCGACGCTTCCCTCTTTACTGCCCGCCGGGCGGGCATCTGCGGTCGGACCGCTTCAGGCTCTGTTGAATGCGAAAAAGACCGTCGTCGCGCGTGGGCGACCGCATGCGACGGGCGGCGATTCGGCACGGCCGGGCAAGCAGTCGCAGCCCCACGAATGATCAGCCGTCGGTCCTGACACCCAGGAGGTGTCCCATGAGCAGCAACCGCCCGATCAACTGCATCATCCCGCCGTACATACTCGAGAAGCTCCTGGACAGCGCGGACGGCGAAGAGCGCCAGAGCGCCCTGGACACCCTGCTGGTCACCGCTCGCCTGCGGGGCGAACGAGCGGTCCGCGCGTCCTTCGCCGGTGCGGCCGCCCCCGGTGACGGCCGCCGCACCGTCTTCGACTGCGAGCAGCAGGAGGTCCTCGGCAGCGCCGTCCTGGCCCGGCCGGAGGACGGCCCGGAGGCCGCGGACCCGTCCGTGAACCGGGCGTTCGACGCACTCGGCCTTACGCGGGATTTCTACAAGGAGGTGTTCCGGCGTAATTCGATCGACGACAGGGGAATGCGTCTGGACGGATATGTGCACTTCGGTTTCCGTCTCAACAATGCTTTCTGGGACGGCCGGGAGATGCTCTTCGGCGACGGAGACGGGAAGAAGTTCAGCAATCTCACGGGGTCCCTCGAAGTGATCGCCCACGAATTGACGCACGGGGTCACGGACAACACCTCCGGATTCGAATACCACAAGCAGTCCGGCGCCCTCAACGAGTCGATGTCGGACGTCTTCGGTTCGCTGGTCAAGCAGTGGTCGCTGAAGCAGACGGCCGACGAGGCGGACTGGCTGATCGGGGCCGACGTGTGGACTCCGGGGATCGGCGGCGACGCCCTGCGGTCGATGAAGGACCCGGGACACGCCTACGACAACCCCGTGTTCGGGAAAGACCCCCAGCCCGACCGGATGAGCAAGTTCCTCCACCTGCCCGACACCAAGCAAGGTGACTTCGGCGGAGTGCACTTCAACTCCGGGATTCCGAACAAGGCCTTCTACCTGACGGCCGTCCGTATCGGCGGATTCGCCTATGAGGCTGCCGGAACCATCTGGTACGAAGCCCTCAAGGCGTCCAGCGCGAGGGACGAGTTCCAGGACTTCGCGGGCACGACCTTCCAGAAGGCCGGGGAACTGTTCGGCATCGGCAGTTCCGAACAGTCGGCGGTGCTGTCGGCATGGCAGGAGGTGGAAGTCCCGGTCAAGGGCGTCCCCACCGGAGTCGCCCGGGTACGGAGCTTCGCCGTCAACGGCAACGGCAACAGCAACGGCGCGGGCCGGGAAGACGGTCTGGCGGCCATCGCACGGCAGATCGGGGCGCTGAACGACAAGGTCACGGGTCTGGCCAAGGACGTGGCCGCGCTCAAGGGCACCAAGTGAAGGTGACTTTGCAGAGCTACGGCGGGCTGGCGGCCGTGACCGAGTTCGGCCGCCCGCCCAAGGTTCTGGACACGGACGCCCTGCCCGAGGCCGCCAAGGCCGAACTGGCTCGACTGCTGGACGAAGCCGCCTCCATGCCCCCGGACGAGAGCCGGGCCGAGCGCGCCAGGGACGCGATGAGTTACACGATCACAGCGGAGTCCGGCGACCGCACGACGGTCCTGGAACAGTCGGACGCCGCCATGACCCCTGCGTTCGCGGCCCTGCTCACATGGCTCAGGAAGCACTTCGCGCAGCAGTGACACCTGGTGCCGGCTGACACCTGGTGCCGGCGACCGGGGGCCCACCGGCCGCGGCCTGCCCCGCAGGTCCCGGCCGGCGTCTGTGGTGCCGTAGCCGGTGGGCCGGGTGGCATCGCTCGCCGGTCACCTCCTCGAGCGGGTCCCCCGCGACCACCCACGACGGGGCGGTCGCCGGCCGGACGGGGCACGGCACGGCGGGCGCGCCCCGCCCTGCCGTGTGTGCGCCAGTGGGCTGCAAGGGTGGTGAAAAGGAGGGAACCCGGCAATCCCGGGAAGCCGGCAATCCCCTGGTCCGGTTCTGCCGAGGAGGAACCGTGATACCGATGCCCCGCCGTCTCCCCGGACGACCGCTGCGGGACGGCGCCTCGCCCACCGGAGACGGCCGGGCGGGTCCCTGCCATGCCTGACAGAGCTGCGGCAGCCTTGTCCCTGGTACGGATGATGCAGGCCAGCCATACCGTCACGCTCGACCAGCTCCCCGACCTGATCGCCGAGCACGCCGCCGAGGCCTGCCTGTACGACACGGCCCTCTTCGTCGTGGACCTCCGTGAGACGGTGCTGCGCCGGCTCGCCCGCACGGGAGGGCAGGCAGCGAGCGGTGACCAGGTCTTCACCGTCCGAGGCAGCCTGCCGGGTCAGGCCTTCCAACGAGTGGACCTGCTGGCCGAGCCGGCGCCCGGGGGAGCGTCGGGTGGGCGGCGGCGCTGGTGGGTGGCCGTGACGGACGGGGTGGAGCGGCTGGGTGTGCTGCGGGCCGACACCGACGTCGAGGAGGAGACGGTCCGTGACATCCTCCGCGACCTGGCCTCGATGACGGCTCTGCTGCTGCTCAGCAAGCGGTCCTTCAGCGACGCCTACGCGCAGATGGTCCGCACCGAGACCATGAACGTCGCGGCCGAGATGCAGTGGAACCTCACTCCGCCCAACGCGTACGCCGGACACGACGTCACCCTGGCCGCCGTCATGGAACCCGCCTACCAGATAGGCGGCGACGCCTTCGACTACGCCGTCAACGGCACCACCTTGCACCTGGGCGTCTTCGACGCCATGGGCCATGACACGACCGCGGGCATCACCGCGAACGTCGCGGTGACCGCCTGCCGCAACGCCCGCCGCCAGGGTGCCTCACTGGCCCAGACCAGCGAGGAGGTGGAAAGGGTGCTGCTGGAGCAGTTCAGCACCAGCCGCTACGTCACGGCGATCCTCGCCGACCTCGACATGGCGAGCGGCCGGCTGAGGTGGATCAACCGTGGCCATCACCTCCCGATCCTCATCCGCGACAACCGCTGGACGACCGAACTGGAGTGCCCGCCCGCGGGACCCATGGGCGCCGACCTCGCCCTGCCCGTGACCGTCCGCACCGAGCAGCTGCAGCCCGGCGACCGACTGCTCCTGTACACCGACGGGGTCGTCGAGGCCCGCGACAGCCGGGGCAGGGAGTTCGGCCGGGAACGGTTCGTCGATTTCATCCGTCGCCACCACGCCGGCCGGCTCGCTCTGCACGAGACCTTGCGCCGGCTGATGGCGGCGGTCCTGGACCATCACGACGGGCTGCTCAACGACGACGCGACGGTGTTGCTCGCCGAGTGGCGCGGTGGCCACCAGGAAGAGCTGACCCCTTGAGCCGTCACCCCGCGAGGGAAGGAGGCTGCGTGAGTACCGTCCCACCGGCGCCTGACGACGACCCGGAAGACACGCCCATTGCCGTGGAGGTTCGCGGCCTGCCCGCCGACCGGACTCTGGTGACCGTCAAAGGCCACCTGGACCTGCACACCGCCCACCGTCTCGGCGACGCCTTGGAACCCCTGTTGCTCGCCGACCGACAGGTGCTCGTCGACCTGTCGGCCGTGACCTTCCTGGACTCCACCGGGCTGACCGCTCTCATCCATGCCCACCGCACCTCGCGCACCACGGACGCCCGTCTCGCCCTGATCGCCCCCAGCGCTCCCGTGCGGCAGATGCTGCACCTCACGGGCGTGGACCGGGTGGTGAACACCTACCCGTCGTTGGATGCCGTCCCTCACTGACCGCACCGCTCGGACGCTCGCGACGCACGAGCCACCTCGCGACGGCACGCATCCCAGCGGCGTGAGGGATGCCGCCCCGGGTACTCGGCGGTCCTTCTGCGCGCAGGGAGGCAGGCGCTCGGGGCGGGCGAGGGGCACTTCGCGCCCAGGACTGTCGGGACACCCCCGCGCCGGTGCCGAGCACGGACAGCTGACGCAGACAGGTGACACAGACAGAGAGGCGGGCCATGACCGAGAACACGCAGTCGCAGGCCGAGGGCGAAGCGGAGCCGACGACCGGTGAGGACGGCGAGCGGGAGTCCACCGGCCGCCGTGACGCACCGCGCACCACCCCCTCGCAGGCGGAGGGAGACGAGCAGGACGGGGACGGCAATGCCGAGTGGGAAGCCGGCTGGTCCGGTCCGTGACCGCGCCGTGGAAGGGCAGGTCGGCGGGGTGGAGTCCGCGTTCCGGGGGCTGGCGCGCCTGCGGGGAGCGCCGGCTCTCCATCCCGACGGACTGACCTGTGCCGCCGATCTGGAGGTGGCCGACGGCGGCCGTGGACGCTGGGGTGTGCCATGGCTGGACCGGCCGGGGCACCATGCCGCCACGGCACGGCTGTCCCGAGCGGCCGGTCTGCCGCGGCGCCTGCCCGACGGGCTCGGGCTGGCCGTCCGTGTGGACGATGCCGACGGCGCCGGCAAGCCCCTCGATCTGCTGTTCACGAGCAGCGGCCGTGGCAGGCTGACCCGCCATCTGCCGCTGCCGCGCGCCGACGTGCTGGCCGGCCCGTACTCCAGCCTCCTGTCCTACCGGGTGGGCGGTCGCCCGAGCCTCCTGGCGGCCCTTCCCCGGCGGTCCCGTCGGCTTCCGGTCCACGGCGACCCGACGAGCGTGGCCCGGGCCCTGCGCGCCGGGCCGCTCGTCTTCGACCTGTGCGCCGAGGCGGCCGGCCGCGCCTTCTGGCGCCCCTTCGCGGTCCTCACCGTCCACACGGCCCTGCCGATACCGGCGAAGCAGAGCGCGGACTTCGACATCTACGAACGGGACGCCCGGCAGTTCACGCCCGGCCCCGCGCTGGCCGCCGTCCGCCGCGCCGCCTACCGGGGGTCCCGAGCGGGCCGCAAGTGACCCGCCAGGCCTGCTGATCGGCTGCGTGAGTCACCTTCTCCCGCGCTCGCCGGCCGTTCTGCCCCCGCCTCTATCCCGCGTCCTCCCCGCCACGCAGGCGCACTTCGACGTGGCCGTCGACGATCCGGGTGTCGAAGGCGGGCTGGGGAGCAGTGGCCGGTCCCTGGACGTTCCAGCCGTCCGAGAGCCGGAAGACGCTTCCGTGCCACGGGCACCGCACACATCCGTCCTCGACGGTGCCCTCGGACAGCGGTCCGGCCAGGTGGCTGCACCGCTCGGCCAGCGCATGGACGGCTCCTCCGGCCTCGCGGACCACCAGGACCGGCACGTCGTCGACAGCGCGCCGTACCGCCTGGCCGGCCGGGAATTCGGCCACGGCGCCGACCCGGTGCCAGCCCGGCGAGACGACGTACGGCACCTCTTCGGCGTGGTTGGCACCGGATGCCTGCCGGTAGGCGAGATGGCCGCCCAGCATGCCACCGGTCGCAGCCGCCGTGAGCCCCAGGAACGCGAAGCCGCGCCCCGCCCCGGTGCGGCCCTTGGCGCGGCAGACGAGCGAGGCGGCGTACAGTCCGACGGCGGCCGTGTTGCTCAGCGCGTGCACCAGGCCGACCCGCTGCTGCGGGCGGTGCAGTTCGGCCCAGTCGACGGCCCCGGTGAGCACGGCGGGGGCGGCAGCGGCCAGCCCTACGCCGATGAGCAGTCCGGCCTCCCGTGAGCGACCGGGGCGCAGGTCGAGCACGGCGGCGGACAGCCAGCTTCCGATCGGCACCTGCACCATCAGTGGATGCACCGGATGGCCCAGCCACCTGCCGTGCAGCACATCTCGGGCACCGCCCAGCGGCAGGGCGCGCACGCCCCGGCCGACCAGATCGATCACTGCATCCGTGCGAGGCTGCCGCTCCAGGCCGTCCAGCAGCCGCAGCACCCAGTTCTGCCCCATCCGGCGTCGCGTACGTGTCATGGGTCGCAGGGTCCCCCCTGCGCGCAGGGCACAAACGACTGGTTCGTCCTGTCGAGGCACGGCGCTCGCCCCGCAGGCGGAGGAGCCAGGCGGCACGGTCCGTGCTCAAAGGGCGCCCTGAGCCGTACCCCTCCGAGGCGCCGCGACTCTCGCCTACCTGCCGGACGAGGTGGTTCCACGCCTGGGCGCGGGGCTCATACGGACGTCGGTGTGGCCTCTCGTGGCCTGCCCGCCGGCTGCTCCGCCGCAGCCGACGCCTGCCGCGTCACGGGTGTGGGGTACGGGCGGCGCGCGCCGGCACGTCCTGCCAGGCGGCACCCCAGGCAGCCGGGGTGCCCGGTGCGCGCGCCGGTGTCGCGGACGCGCCAGTTCCACTGCTCGACCGGGCGGGGCCCGCTCGGCTTGCCCCAGCCCGCCAGATGGAGCGCCCACGTGGCGAGGAGCGCCAGGACGAGGACGGCGGCGCCGGCGCACACGAGCAGACCCGAGGCCGCGATCACCCCGAGTCCGCACAGCGCGGAGCCCAGCGCGGCCAGCGCCGTACCGGTCCAGCCGGCGACCGTGTGTCCGAGGTCGTACGGGTCGTCTCCGTGGAGGGACATGAGCGTGCTCCCTGAGAGCTGTGAGGATGAGGGGGCGGCCCACAGTTGTGAGCCGCTAGAGCGAGGTAATTTATCTCGCGAGCTAAGTTTCTTAGATGCTAAGGGGAATCTGTGGGGCACCGCAAGGCGCGCCCGGCCGCGACGAGCGACCAGGCGCTCTACGCCATGGACCGGATGATCGCGACGGCCCAGTTCGGCCAGCAGGACATCGCTCGCAGGCTCGGGCTGAACGTCACCGACCTCACCTGCCTCGGCTTCCTCATCGAGGCATCCACGGCGGGGGAGTCGCTGGTCGCCGGTGACCTCGCCGAGCGGGCGCGCCTGACGACGGGCGCGGTGACCGGTGTGCTGAACCGGCTGGAGAAAGCCGGCTACATCCGCCGCGCCCCCGACCCCGACGACCGGCGGCGCGTGGTCGTGGTGATGGAGGAGACGGCCCAGGAGCGCATCCTCGCGGTCTACGGCCCCGTGTACGAGCGCCTGGGTGCCCTCTTCGCCGACTACGGCGCCGACGAGATCGCGGTACTGACGGACTGGTTCACGCGGGCGCGGGGGCTGTTCGAGGAGGCACTGCGCGACATCAGAGAGCAGGCGCCGGAGCCGCCTGAAGGGCGGTGACAGCGAGGCGAGACCGTCGGCGTCTCGGCCGGCGTCCGCGACTGGGTACGGTCCAACAGTGCACGCCTGATGGGTAGTCGGCAGCGCCGCGCACGACGGTCATCTCTCTGCGCAGTCATCAGAGGACGGTCCCGCCGGAGCCCAGAAACGTCGGTCACCGGGACCGTGCGGGACGTCGTCGCCCTCGGCCGCATCCCGCACCGCCGCGCCTGGAGCCCGGCGATCGCGGCCGACACGGCAGCCGTCGACGGCGCCCTCGCGCGCACCGGTCTGGCCGAGCGGGCCGGCCAGTCCTGGCACACCCTCTCCGGTGGAGAACGCCAACGCGCTCAGATCGCCCGCGCCCTCGCCCAGGAACCTCGCGAACTCCTCCTGGACGAAACCACCAACCACCTCGACATCCAGCACCGGCTCGACCTCCTGGCCCTCGTCGTGAGCCTGCCGGTCACCACCGTCATCGCCCTGCACGACCTCAACCTCGCCGCGATGTACTGCGACCGCCTGCTCGTCCTGCGCGACGGCCGCACCGTTGCCGTGGGCACTCCGGCCGAGGTGCTGACGCCCGCCCTCATCGAACAGGTCTACGGCGTGCGCGCCGAGGTCACCCACGACCCCGGCCATCCCGTGATCCGCTTCTTGCGCCCCGCCGCTGCAGGCGGATCTGCGGCGAGGTGCCGTGAGTGACGGGCCGTCAGATGTGCAGCTGAAGCTGCTCGATGACTGTGGCGACGTGGGCGCGTCCCTCGGCGTCGAGGCCGCGCAGCGGCAGGGGGAGGTTGCGGTGGGCGGTCAGGCCCAGGTGGGCGGCGGCCGCGGCGACGACCCGCAGCGATCCGCCGTATTGGGCGAACAGGTCCCACAGGGGCTGGAGGCGCTGCGACTCCTCGAGAGCCCGCTCGTGATGGCCGGCCTGGGCGGCGCGGGTCAGGGCGAGAGCCGGCTCCGGGAAGGTGCCGCCGATCACCGAGTACCAGGCGTCACATCCGGCGTTCAGGCCGCCGGCGGCTGCCACGTCCCCGCTGACGCCCAGCGTCACGGTCGCGGGCAGGAGCCGGCGCAGGTGAGCGACACGAGCCCGGGCCTGCTCGGGGTCGGTGGGAAGCGGCGGGATCTTGAGGGACGCCACCCGCGGCAGCCGGGCCAGGCGTGCGTACAACTCGTCGGTGAAGGCGAAGTGCGTGGTGGCGGGGTTGTCGTAGATCACCAGGGGGATCGACAGGTGCGCGGTGACCTCTTCGTACAGGCCGAAGACATCGTCCTCGGTCAGTGGCTGGTACGACACCGGCGCGAGCAGGACTCCGGCCGCGCCGGCGTTCTGCGCGTCCTCGGCCGCCTGGAGCACCTGGCGGGTGCGCAGAGCCCCGATGCCGACGATGACCGGCACTGCGTCGGCGTGCTCGACCGCGATGCGCGCGACGCGGGCGCGTTCCTCGCGGGTGAGATAGGCGTAGGAGCCGGTGGAGCCCAGCGCCCCGATCGAGTCGACGCCCGCGGCCGCGAGCCGCTCGACCAGCGCGGCGAACGCCCTTTCGTCGACGTTTCCGTTGCCGGGGACGGGAGTGAGCGGGAAGGCGCTCAGACCGGTGAACAAGGCGAACCTCCAGGCGGCCGGGGAGGGATGGTCAGACGGTGGTGCCGGGGTGCGCCGGGCTGAGGTGGTGTACGGCGCTCTGTTCGCAGTGCGGCTGGAGCAGGGTGCGCAGTTCCTCGGCCGCGGCCTTGAGCAGGTGCCCGTCGCGGGTCGCCGCGACGGTCTCCAGGACGAAAGCGACGTGCGTGGAGGCTTCGGTGACCCGGGTGCGGTGGGCGTCGCGGTGGTTCCAGTGCCGGGTGAGCACGTCGATGCCGTCGAGGTAGACGACCTCGCCCGGCTTGGGCTGCTCGACCGTGTCGGGTTCGCCGAGCGGGGTGAAGGTCTCGCTGCCGTCGGCATGGCGGATCTCGATGTCGCCGCGGACGTGGTCGAGGTCGAAGGCGCCGACGGGCAGGCCGTGGCGCACCGAGACGGCGTTGTAGGAGTCCACGGCCGGGTTGATCCGGGGCAAGGTGCCCTTCTTGGCCATGCGGCGGCCCAGCGCGTCGACGCTGGGGCGGATGCGGCGGGGGTTGGTGCCGAAGGACCGGTAGGCGGTATGCCACGCCTCGATGCGCGGGTCGTTCTCCTCGGCGGGGTGCCAGGTGCCGTCGGCGAGTTGGGCTTCCAGTTCGCCCAGCGCGGCTGTGGTGGCGG
Source organism: Streptomyces sp. NPDC014801 (assembly GCF_043082085.1). Classification (NCBI taxonomy): domain Bacteria; kingdom Bacillati; phylum Actinomycetota; class Actinomycetes; order Kitasatosporales; family Streptomycetaceae; genus Streptomyces; species Streptomyces sp. NPDC014801. The sequence goes on from NZ_JBIBXG010000014.1 coordinate 38,311, forward strand.
GCCAGGGCTCGCCGGCGCGCAGGCCGGTTGCGGTGACGACGGCGACGAGGGTGTCGGGGTAGGCGTCGGCGACAGCCGGGCTGATCCGGAAAGTGGTCATGAGGTGGGTCCGTTCGAGGAAGGGGGCTGGACGTTGACGGGCAGGTCAGGCGAGGGCGAGGAGACTGACGGCGACGGCGGCGGTGCCCAGGCCGACGAGCTGGCCGCGGTGGATCCGTTCGGCCAGGACGCTGCGGGCGAGCAGCACGGTACCGGCCGGGTACAAGGCGGTGATCACCGCCACGACGGCCAGGTCACCGCTGCGGGCGGCGAGCAGGAACAGCAGGTTGGCCACCGAGTCGAGCACGCCGGCCGTGGCCGACATCGCGTACGCGGGCTTCTCCGGACCCAGCCGCCGGAACGTCAGCCCGGCAGCGGCCAGGGTGACCGCGGAGGACACGGCGCGGCCGACGATCAGCGGGCCGACGCCGCTGTCGGAGGGCGTCTGGTGCAGGAAGACCAGTTGCAGGGCGATGGCGGCCCCGGCACCGAAGGCCAGCAGCAGCGCGGTGCGTGACGGGCGGGCCGACTGCGCGCCGTGACCGGCGCTGACCAGCACCACGGCTGCCAGCGCCAGCGGCAGCCCGACCAGTCCGGCCGGGCCCAGGTGCTCGCCCTGCACCAGCCCGACGCCGACCGGCAGCATCGCCGAGACCAGCGCGGTGATCGGGGACAGGACGTTCATGGGGCCGATCGCGAGCGTGCGGTAGAGCAGGGCGAACGCGGCGGCCGACGCGACACCGGAGGCGGCGCCCCAGGCAAGGGTGGCAGGAGAGAAGGAGGCGCCGAGGAAGGGCCACAGCAGCAGCTCGACGGTGAGTGAGGCCGGGGCGGCGATCATCACGGTGCGCAGGACATGGGCCTTGCGGGCGCCGAGGCCGCCGAGGAAGTCGGCGCACCCGTAGGCCAGGGAGCTGCCCAGGGCCAGCAGCAGAGCGATCACGGGGACATCCCTTACTATCAATGGAACGACTACACCGTACAACGCACCGACCGGAAGCAGTCAACCGAACGACCGCGAGGTCCGGTGCACCGACCTACTGCCTGAAGAAGGTGAGAGCGATGGCCGAGACCGAGGCGGCGTTGCGGGCGCTCGCGCACAACGTCCGCGCGGCCCGTACCCGCGCCGGACTGTCCCTGGACGAACTCGGCCGCCGCGCCAAAGTCAGCAAGGGCGCCCTCGTCGCCCTGGAGAAGGCCCAGGGCAACCCCAACTTCGCCACCCTGGTCCGGCTCGCCGACACCCTCGGCATCTCGGTGTCCGCACTGATGGAAGGGCCGGCCGAGGGGCGCGTGAGGGTGGTGTCCGCCGACGCCGTCATGCCCCTGTGGGCCGGGGAGAAGGGCGGCGAGGCGCGGCTCATGCTCACCACGTCCGGACCGGCCCCGGTCGAGGTCTGGCGCTGGAAACTCGAACCGGGCGAGGAGTACCCCAGTCACCCGCACCAGGCCGGCGTCGTGGAGACGGTCAGCGTCACAGCGGGACGGATGGTGCTCGACATCGACGGCACCGAGCACACGGTCGAGGCCGGCCAGACCGCGACGTTCGACGGCGACGCCCCCCACACCTACCGCGGCGCGGGCACCGGCACCTGCCATCTGATCATGACCGTCCACATCCCGCCCGGCCCTGGCCCGGCGGCCTGACCGGCGCGTCACACGCCGTGTCCGGACAGAGCGGGTGCTGCCGTCCTCCGAAGGCGGACCGTCCGTCCGCGCGGACACTGCGGCAGCATGGTGCGGTGAGCGAATCTTCCGAGCACCTGCGGCCCGTGGCCCGTCTGTGGAGCGAACACCGCCGAGCACCTTTTCCCGCCGGTCTGCGCGGTACCGAGATCGGGGGTACGGACCTGGTGTTGCTCGATGCGAACACCGCCGGTTGTGTGCTCACATGGCTGAACAACGGCGGTGCGCTCGATGGGCAGGGCACCCGCGCCCTGCACGAGTGCATCGAGGACCTCGACCGAATCGTTCCCCGGATCACCGACCCCGCCGGGGCTCGGTACTACGCGCGCCTGCGTCAGCTGGCCGTGCATGTCGCCAGGGCGTGCCCCGACACCCCGTGACCTGCCCCCGGCCGCACAGCTCCGGGCCAGGGGTGACGGCAACGTGGCCTACTGGATGCTCCAGCGGTGCGGATGGTCGGGCTCTCGCGGGCAGGCGAAGACGTCGAGTTCGCCCCCGACGTCCCACGGTGACCTCGGTCGCAGTGGCGGACCGGTGGATCGGCAGATCCCGGTCACCGGCCGAGGCGCAAGCGGCTGCGCGCGACGTTCAGGCCACGTCGGCTCCGGGCGGACCAGCGGAGGTCACCACCAGTAGACGGGGTAACGAGGTGCGTGCCGGGGCCGTCCCGCGATGATCCCGGCGGCGACCAGAAGCAGAGTCGAGGCCAGCAGACGGGCGAGGAAGGGGAGCGGGGCGGGCGACTGGAGGACGACGATGACGGCGGTGGCGGCAGCCGGGGAGTGCGGCGTCCTGGTGATCATCATGGTGCCCAGGGCGAGGCCGCCGGCCAGCGCGGCGGCCCAGGTGGAGTCCCCGCAGGTGGCCAGCACCAGGTAGCCGCCCAACGCCGACAGCAGGTGGCCGCCGACCAGGCTGCGCGGTTGCGCGAGGGGCAGCTGCGGGGTGCTGTGCACCAGGGCGGCGCTGGCCGCGAGGGGCGGGATGAGCAGCGGTTCGTGCAGGACGGCGCCCGTCGCGGCCAACAGCAGCAGTACGGAGAGGGCGGAGGTGGTGGCGTGAACGGTGTGGCGGCGCCCGGCCGGTGCCGGCGCACGTCCGGCGAGCAGGCGCCGGGCAGCCGGGCGTGTGGTGGTGTCGGAACTCACGTGTCTCTCGGGACCTCGGGCCTGTGGCCTCGCTGAATGCGGGTAGGGGGCGGAACGGTCCCGTGCTGGTGTGCAACGCGCCCCGTGATCGACGTGGGCTGACCTTGCGCCGGTCTTCCGATGGGGGCGGCGCAGTCCTGGAGGCAATCCAATCATGGGGTGATACGGCAGTTGTGGGCGCCCCCGGACTTCGCGGTGTGCCGCGTCCCGGCGGCCGGGCCTGCCGGCGTCGTACGGACGCCTGCCGAGTCTCCCGCGACAGCAGGGGCCACTACTCCTGGTGCGCTATGGCCCGGACCTGCTGGGCGATGTCCTCCAGCACGGCGTTCGGGTCGGCGGAGGGCGCGACGGTCTTGCCGATGTTCCGCTTGATGATGTTGCTGACCTGCAGCCAGGACGGATCGTTGACGGGGTAGAGCTGGGCGGTGCGCAGCGCGGTCAGGAACTGCTCGGTGCTCGGGTCCGTCGCCGAGCCCCGGGAGGCCTCCGTGGCGGAGACCGTCGAGGGCAGCAGGTGGTAACGCCCCGCGAAGTCGTTGAGGTTCTTGTCCTCGTAGACAAAGTCGAGGAAGGAGCCGACCCGTTGCCGGTTTCCGTCGTGTTTGAAGGCCATCATCCAGTCGGCGACACCCACCGACGGTGGGGTCTTGCCGTCGCTCAGGGTGTCCGACACCGGCATGGTCAGCGTGCCGACCTTCATCCCCTTCTTCCGCGCCTCGGCGAGGAGCGAGGGGTAGCCGTTGAGCATGCCGACGTCGCCGCGCAGGAAGGCGGCGAAGGCCTCCTGCCGGTCGAGCTCGGCGGGCGGGACCGGACCCGTCAGGCCCGGTGCGACCAGGTTGTCCTTGATCCAGCGGAACGTCTGCGCGTTCTGCCGGGAGGCGATGCTGTACCCGTCGCTGCTGTCGGTGTACCCGCCGCCGTTGCTCAGTTCCCAGATGAGGGCCTCGGCATGCGCCTCCTCAGGACCGAGCGGCAGCGTGTACGGGTAGAGCACGCCCTCCTTCTTCAGTGCCTTCGCCGCGTCCTTCAGCTCCGACCAGGTCTTCGGGGGCTTCGCTCCGGCCTTGTCGAACAGTTCCTCGTTGTAGAAGAGCAGCCGGCTGCTGGCCACGAAGGGCAGGCCGTAGAGGGTTCCGTCGATCGATCCCGCCTCCGCGAGCGGGGGGAGGAAGTTGGCCTCCTCGCTGATCGGCAGGACGTCGCCGGCGGCGTAGAGGCGGCCCTGAGCGGCGAAGTCGGAGTAGGCGCCCATGAGAGCGATGTCCGGGGCGTCGCCCTTCTGGACCATGCGGGTGACCTCGCGGTCGACGTCGGCCCAGGGGTAGAGCGTCACCTCGACCTCGGTGCCGGGGTGGGCGGCCGAGAAAGCGGTGGTCAGCTCGTCCCAGTACGCCTTGGAGCTGGTCGCCGGGCTGTCGCCGTACTCGGGGGCCACGAGACGCAGCGTCGACCCGCCGCTTCCCAGCGCATCGCAGGCGGTGACGAGAGAGCCCAGCAGTCCGAATGCGGCCACGGAAGCGGACATGCCGATGAGTCTTGGTCGCACGGGTCTTTCCTTTTGATCTTCTCAACAGTGCAACCGGAATACTCTCCCGGCCGAGGGCGACAAGGGCCTGTTCCCGGGCAATTGTGTCCATACATCCAACTCGGCCCCTGCCGAATGGTGTGTTCCGATGTGCCGGCACCGGCGGGAGCGCCAGGCGCGTGCCGTGGTGGGTCAGCTGATTCCTGCGTAGGTGGCTGTCCGTCCGGGGGCCAGTGCGTGGGTGACGCGTCGGGCGAGCTGCGCGCCTTCGGCTTCGAGACGGTCGTAGGCGGTCTCGCGGGCGGCATCGTCCCGGTCGTTGAGCCACGTCTCCATCACCGAGTCGACGTCCTTCGCCCATCGGTACAGGTCCCGCACGAGATCGTCGGGCAGGCCGAGCGCGGCGGTGGGATCGTCCGGGGCGAAGTCGCCGAAGCCTTCGGCGCGCAGCGGGAACCACTTGTACTGGCCCTGGACGACGATGTGGCGCGGATGCGCGGCCGTGCCGTGTGTGTCGGCGCTCCAGTGCAGTCGTCCGCATCCCCAGCAGACGAACTTCGCGTGCGCGTGCCGCTCGTCGAAGTAGCGCACCACCCAGTCGGGTCCGAGGTGGCGAGCCAGGTCCTGGGCGGCCTCCAGCCCCTCTGCGGCGTGACGGCGCAGGGCGGACCGGGCGGTGAGTCCACCGTCGTCACGCCCCCGGTTCCACCGGCTCAGCCGCTGGGCGAGGTCACCCGGCAGGTCCAGACGGGCGTCGTCCAGGGGGACTTCGTGGACGAACTCGTCAGGCTCCGCGGCGCTGTTGACACCGGCGTCCGCGGTGGACAGAGGTGACGCGTTGCCGTGGGCGCGCACCAGGAGATGGCGCGGACCGTGTTGTTGCCTCATGAGCTGCTTCTCCATGGCAGATTCCCCCTGCCACCCGGTGACCATGAAGGAACGTGATTCACTTCGGGTCATGGTGTCGATCAACGAAAAGCCGAGGGCATGAACAACCACTGCTGCGAGGCGATGACCGGCCGGGTGAACATGCGCTGCGACCAGCACGACGACCCCTTCGCCTGCCCCGACGCGCTGGTGGCCTTCAGTGCCAAGTTCCAAGAGTACGGACTGATCATCCATGACGGCGGCACGTCGAGCATCACGATCGACTTCTGCCCCTGGTGCGGACGACGTCTCCCCGAGTCGCAGCGAGACCGATGGTTCGACGAGTTGGAGCAGCGCGGGATCGATCCGTGGGAAGACGAGGTGCCTGCCGAGTTCCAGGACGACCGCTGGCTCACCTCACCGCACCAGGCGTGACGAAGCAGCAGCGTCCGCCCACGTGAAACACCTAGGGTCGTCCGTATGACGATCGATACCGAGGCCGCCGACCTGCTCTTCGAATCCCTGCGGGCGGATGCCCTCACCAGTCCGGACCAGTTGCGGGAACTGTATGCGCAGCCGAACCCGAACGCAGTGCGCAAAGAGATCGACCGCCTCACCGAGGAGACCCGGACGCTGATCGGCTGTTCCTCGCTGGTGTTCCTCGGCAGTTCGGACGCCGAGGGCCGGGCGGACGTGTCACCGCGCGGTGGCCCGCCCGGGTTCGTCTCCGTGCTGGACGAGCGGACCCTCGTGATACCCGACGCGACCGGCAACAAGCGGCTCGACACCCTGCAGAACGTGCTGCAGACCGGACGCGTCGGACTGCTCTTCCTCATCCCCGGGCGCCCGACCACGCTGCGCGTCAACGGCCGCGCCTGCGTCTCGGCACGCCCGGAGCTGCTCGCCCAGCTGACTGCCGTAGGGAAACCGCCGGTCGCGGCGATCGTCGTGCACGTCGAGCAGGTCTATCCGCACTGCCCGAAGTCCCTGATGCGCGCCGACGCCTGGCAACCGGAGCGATGGGTGCCCGCCGATGCCCAGCCGTCCAGCGCCGAGGTGACACTGGCCCAGCTCGACCTGCCGGGCCTGACCGTCGAACAGGTCGAAGAGGCCGAACGGGAGTCGCTGCGCCTGCGTTACGAGTGAAACCGGCCGTAGGGGCCGCTCGCAAAGCGAAGGTCCATGGTTGGTTCAGGCGATGGCGTAGTGGGCCAGGGCGGGTTCGAGCATGCCGAAGGCGCCGGCCGCCTCCTCGGTGACGGTTTCGGCGATCTCGTCGTCGGGATGTCCGGCCAGGGTGAGGTCCTGGATGCGCTGGAACAGGATGCGGTGGACGGCGCCGAGGAGTCCGGCCGCTGTCTGCACGGTGATGTCGTCCGAAGACGCGCCGACGGCTGCGGCGAGGGCGTCACCGAGTGCGCGCTCGCGCTGGTCGTGCAGGTTGCGCAGACAGGCTGTGAGAGTGGGACTGTCGGTCACCATGCGGGCGAACGCCGGACCGGAGAACCCGGCGACCGGATCCCTGGCGGTGACGGAGTCTTCGAAGGCCCGACGCAGGGCCGCCAGCGCGGACTCGCCCGGACGCCGGGCGCCGACCGCGTCCGCCAGGGACGCGACGAACGCGTCCTGGTGGTCCAGGGCCAAGTCCTCCTTGCGCGGGAAGTAGTTGGTCACCGTCTTCTTCGCGACCCGTGCGGCGGCAGCGATCTCGGCGATCGTGGTCTGCTCGAAGCCCTGGTCGATGAACAGCCGGGTGGCGTGGTCGGAGATGAGCCGGCGTGTCTCCTGCTTCTTCGATTCCCGCAGGCCCGTCGGCTGCGCGGGCAGGGACGCTTCAGTAGCCATGGAGCAATCTTACCCTCGTAGCATTTTTATGTTGACACCCCTCGGCGCTTCGGCCTAAGTTTACGTCCGTCGTAAGTTTGCGCCGGGGGTGGCCTGGGCCGGCCGTTCGTACTGCCGGGCCCGGGCGCAGGCCGCCCGCGCTGCCGTCGTCGAGGGGGAAACGCTTTGCAGATCACCAACTCCACCGTCTCGTTCACCGTGGACGACGTCGCCGCGTCCCGGCGGTTCTTCACCCGCCACCTCGGATACGCCGAGCAGGCCACCGCCGACGGTTTCGCCTCGCTGACCCGGGACGACGCCGCGGCGGACGTCGTTCTGCTCGCGCGCGGCATCGACGTGCTGCCGGAGCAGCAGCGCGACCGGCACGCCTCGGGGGTGATCCTCGCCTTCACCGGTACCGGCATCGACGAGGAGGAGAAGCGGCTGCGTGCCGAAGGAGTCGAGATCACCCTGCCGTTGCGCGAAGAGCCGTGGGGTGAGCGGCTGTTCCAGGTCCAGGACCCGAACGGAGTGGTCATCCAGTTCGTCGAGTGGGTGACTCCCTCCGGCCCTGCCTGACCGTACTGCCGATCCGGCACGTTCGCCGTCATCCCCACCCCGCAGACAGCCCCGCCTGAGCGGACCGACCCCCTCACACACCATCACCAGCGGTCGCCCTTACGGCGGTCGTGAAGGAGCCTCCATGAAATACGCACTCGTGATCTTCGAAACGGACGAGTCGCGCCGCCGGATCCAGGCCGACCGGGCCGCCTACCGCAAGGAGTACGAGAGCTGGATCGGCGGTCTCGCCGCGGCCGGGAAGCTGGTCGGCGGCGAGGCCCTGGAGACCGAGCGCATCACTCCCGTGACGGTACGCACGACGGCCGACGGCGCCCCGGCGGTGACCGACGGGCCCGCGCACGCGGGGGAGGAGACCCTCGGGGGCTGGTTCATCGTCGACGTCGCCGACCGCGAGGAAGCCGTCGAACTCGCCAAGAGCCTCCCCACCCCGGAGACCGTCGAGATCCGCCCGATCCTCGAATCCGCCTGAACCTGCCTGAACCGCACACGCCCTCGGCATTCCGGTGCCGGGGGCGTGTGCGTCCTGGACCACCCGCGTGACGCCGCGTCACCTCCGGGGCTTACGCCTTACGGCGACGTCGCGGAGGAGTCCGGAGAAGCTCAGGGCGGCCGGGGTGAGCGAGTGGTCGGCCATGCGCACCAGGAGGATACGGCGGACGGGGGCGGGCGGCTGCAGAGGCAGGACGCTGACGCCGGGCCGGATGCCCTCCAGGGCCAGGGTGGGAGCGAGGGCGACGCCGATGCCGGCGGCGACCATGGCCTGGGCCTCCTGGTAGTCGTGGGCCTCGTAGGCGATGTGGGGCTCGAAGCCGGCGGCTCGGCAGCCGCGGACCAGGGCCTCGGCCACCGGGTGGTGGTCGGCGCGGGTGATCCACGGGTCGTGGGCGAAATCGGCGAGCGAGGCGGCGTCCCGGCCGGCCAGCGCGTGGCGGTCGCTGACGAGAAGGGCCGGCGGGTCGTCGAGCAGGGGAGTGACGACGACGTCCTCCCGGTCGATGCGGCTCCAGTCGTAGTCCCACATCAGCGACATCTCGATCTCCCGGTTCTCCAGCATCGTCCAGAGCCCGGCGATACGGGCGCTGCGGACGGTCAGCCGTACGTCGGGGTGGGCGTCCCGGAAGGCGATCACGGCCTGCGGGAGGAGCGAGGCGCCGACCGTGGGGAAGGTGCCGATACGCAGCGTGCCCGCGCGCAGGCCGGCGAAGTCGGCGAGTTCGCTTTCGGCGGCGCGCAGTTCGCGTTCGATCCGTTCCCCTCGTTCCGCCAGCGCGCGGCCGGCGTCGGTCACGGTGACACCCCGGGCGTGACGCTCCAACAAGGGCTGTCCCGCCTCCGCTTCCAGACGGCTGATCTGCTGCGACACCGCTGACGGGGTGTAGCTCAGGGCGCGGGCGGTCGCTGTCACCGAGCCGCGCCGGGCGACCTCCGTGAGCAGCAGAATGCGCCGGACGTCGAGCATGCCGCCACCTCCAGCGTTCACATCACCTTAATAGCCCTGCAGATTTCCGAGATTGTACTTCACGCTGCCGTGACCCACCGTGGAGGGCACCACGCACGGCGAGACCGCCGGTGGGCCCCCTTTCCTGGCTGTGAGGAGTCGGTTGTGCTGCGTCTGCAGGGCGAGATGATCCGCGGAGGAACCAGCAAGTGCTGGATCTTCGACCACCGTGATGTGGACGCGCTGGACGTGGACGTCGACGCCCTCCTCCTCGCCGCCTTCAACGCCGCCGACCCCCGTCAGATCGACGGCGTGGGCGGTGCCTCCTCCACCACCTCCAAGGCCGCCGTCGTACAGGCGTCGACGCGGGCCGGCGTGGACGTCGAGTACGCCTTCGCCCAGGTCGGCATCGGCGACGAGCGCGTCGAGTGGTCCAGCAACTGCGGCAACTGCGCCACCGCCGTGGCCCTGTACGCCGTCCACCACGACCTCGTGCCGATCACGTCGGACACCACCACGGTCCGGATGCTCAACGTCAACACCGGGGCCCGCCTCACGGGCACCATCCCCACCCCCGCGGGCATCGCCCCGGAGGAGGGCACGGCCCTGGTCCCGGGCACCTCGGCACGGGGCGTGCCGGTCCTGCTCGGGTTCGAGGACCCGGCGGGCTCCACGACCGGCCGCGCCCTGCCGACCGGCCGGCCACTGGACGAGCTGACCGCACCCGACGGCCCCGTCGAGGCGACCCTGGTCGACGCGGGCGCACCGGCCGCGCTGTTCGAGGCCAAGGCGTTCGGCCTCGACGGCACCGAATCCCTCACCGCGTTCGCCACCGCGGTGCCCGCGCTGACCCTGCTGCGCCGCCAGGCGGCGCTGGCCATGGGCCTGGCCCGCGCGGGCGATCCCGTCAGCCACGCGGTGCCGAAGGTGGGCATCGTCGCCCGGCCCGCCGCCTATCGCACCACCCAGGGCGCACTCGTCACCCAGGACGAGTACGACCTGGCCGTACGCATGGTCTCCATGCACGCGCCGCACCCGGCGATCGGCCTCACCTCCGCCGTGGCCCTGGCCATGGCCGCCGCCACCCCCGGCACCCTCGCCCACCGCGTCGCCCGGCAGACCGCCGACGGCACGCTGCGCCTGGGCACCCCCGCCGGCGTGGTCACCACCCGAGCCGTCCCCGCACCGGACGGCGCGTCCCCCACGGTGCTGCTGCACCGCGCCGCCCGGCGTATCGCCCGAGCCGAACTCCTCGTTCCCGTCCTGGAAGGACGCCCCGCATGAGCCGCAACGACGCCGCCCCGGGTACCGTCACCGCACCACCGGGCCGTATCCGCCGGATGCTGTCCCACCTGTACGTCCAGTGCCTGATCGCCGTCCTCCTCGGTGCCGCCGTGGGCGGGATGTGGCCGTCCTTCGGCGCCGACCTGAAGCCGCTCGGCGACGGCTTCATCGCCCTGGTGAAGATGTTCATCGCGCCGGTCATCTTCTGTACCGTCGTCCACGGCATCGCCTCCATGGGCAACGCTCGCGCCGTCGGCCGTGTGAGCCTGAAGGCCCTGGTCTACTTCGAGGTCCTGACCACCGTGGCCATGGTGATCGGCCTGGTCGTCGTCAACGTCGTCCAGCCGGGCAGCGGTCTGCACATCGACCTGTCGACCCTGTCCACCAAGTCCCTGCCGGCGGAGGCGACCACCGCCCACGAGGGCTTCGCCGCATTCCTCCTCTCCATCGTCCCGGCCACCCTGGTCAGCGCCCTCACCGGCAACGAGATCCTGCCGGTCCTGCTGGTGTCCGTGCTGTTCGGCTTCGGCCTGCACGCCGGGGGAGAGGCCGGTCTGGGCATCGCGCGCGGCATCGAGAAGTTCTCCACCATCCTGTTCACGCTCATCCGCTGGATCATGCGGCTCGCCCCCGTCGGCGCGTTCGGCTCGATGGCCTTCACCATCGGCCACTACGGCCTGGGCACCCTGCGTCATCTGGCGCTGCTGGTCGGCTCGTTCTGGCTGACCGCCCTCTTCTTCGTCCTGGTCGTGCTGGGAAGCGTGATGCGCCTGAACGGACTGCGGCTGCTGCCCTTCCTGCGCTACATCAAGGAAGAACTGCTGATCGTCCTGGGCACCTCCTCCACCGAGCCCGTCCTGCCGCGCATGATGGCCAAGCTCCAGCACGCGGGCGCCTCGAAACCGGTCGTCGGCATCACTCTGCCGGCCGGGTACTCCTTCAACCTCGACGGCACCGCCATCTACCTGACCATGGGCTCCGTCTTCCTGGCCCAGGCCCTCGGCATCGACCTCAGCCTCACCCAGCAGCTGACCATGCTCGCCGTCATGCTGCTCACCTCCAAGGGCGCCGCGGGCGTCACCGGCTCCGGCTTCATCGCCCTGGCCGCCACCCTCAGCGCCGTCCCGCACGTCCCCGTCGCCGCTCTCGCCCTCGTCTTCGGCGTCGACCGGTTCATGTCCGAGGCTCGTGCCTTGACCAGCCTGATCGGCAACGGCGTGGCCACCCTGGCCGTCGCCCGGTGGGAGGGCGAACTCGACCAGGCCCGAGCCAAGGCGGTCCTGCGCGGCGAGCTTCCCTACGCCCCGGCCCCCTCGGCGGAGACAGCCGACACCGATCCGCGGCAGACCGCCGCACCCGAGGCGAAGCCCGCACCGACCCGCGACCCGATCCCCGCGGCCGGCTGAAACCCCGCGGCACGGGCCGGCCGGGAGCGCCTGCTCCGGGCCGGCCCGTCCCTGTCTCCCCAGGGCCTGCCGGAAACCCGGCTCTTCGACTGCACCTGGCCTGTCCGGGTGCGCTGCGCGCGTCGTCAGGGGGATCGGATTGAATGGGGCTGTGTCTCTCCACGAAGTGATCCGCCGACTGCCCGAGATCCCGACCGTCCGGGACCGGTCCCGGGCCATGGCCATGATGGACGCCATCATCAGCCCGGACTGGGAGTCCCGGTTCTACTCGTACGACGCCCGGTGGTCGTCGACGGAGGAGATGGCCTCCATGCGCGACGGTTGCGGCAACGACTACTCGATCGTCTTCTCACCGTCCGGCGCCTTCGCCCGTGGCTTCGACCACGAATCGCCGATGAGTCCCTATCGGTCGACGCCCCCGGCGCCCTGGCCCGGACTGTTCGACGGGGTGCCGGAGGTTTTTCTGCCCCAGGTCACAGAACCCGCTTTCAGTGACGCCGACGGGACCCCGCGAACGACGGTCTGCTTCTGGCGGGAAAAGGACGACACCGAGTGGAAGTGCGGTGCCGTGGAGGCGCTACCGAGGGGGACGGAGGACGACGGTAGCCCTGAGTGGCTCTTCGACGTCCTCCTCGACGGTCGGCCCGAGGCCTACCAGGAGTTCGCCGAGGAGTACTACGAGGTGCCGGTCAGCCTCGAGGCCGTGCGTCACGTCTACGCGCTGCGGCCTCTCACGGACAGTGTCGTGTCATCGCTGAATCCTGATCTCGACCTTGCCGACCTCGAAGAGGACATCGCCCGGATCGGCTATCCCTCGGGGGAGTGAGGGGTTTCCTCGACCGGCGCGGCTCGGCCGGCCGGGTGGGTTCAGGCAAGGCGGGCACAGGAGGCGAGGCGATCGGCGAGCGCCGCGACGAGGTCGCGGAGTTCGTCGGGGCGCTCGATGACGAACGGCCGGTCGAGAGAGGCGAGTACCGGGGGGAGCCAGTCGAGCCGCTCCACTCGCAGCTCGACGCGCCGCCAGCGCTCGGCCGACGCGTCCTGGCCCGCCGGGAGTTCGTGCTCCTCCAAGTGCGCGATGCCGGCGGGAAGGCGGGCGCGGATCTGCTCGACCGTACCGTGGATCCGCACGGTCACCTCATGCCGGTACGCGGCCGTGGCGAACCCTGACAGCACGCGCTGCGCCGGGTCGGGGCCCGAAGGCGCTTCGAACGAGCCGGGCAGGGCCCGCGCGTCCGCGATGCGATCCAGCCGGAAGGTGCGGTCCTCGCCCGCCCGCGGGTCCTCGCCCGTGACGTACCACCGGCCCGCATGCGCGACGATCCCGTAGGCGTGCAGGGTGCGTTCGCTGCGGCGCCCGTCGCGGTCCGTGTAGCGGATCGAGACCGGCCGGCGATGGCGTACCGCATCGGCGACGGTGAGCAGGATCTCGGCGTCCGGGGTGTCGACATCACCCGGCTCGTCGGTGAAGGCGAGGGCCTCCAGAAGTGTGTCCAGCCTGCGGGCGAGGTGCTGGGGCAGCACCCGCCGGATCTTCGCCGATGCCGTCTCGCTCGCCGCGCGGTGCGTCGTCGTCAGCCCTGCGCGGCGGCCGGCGACCAGGCCGAGCAGCACGGCCAGCGCCTCGTCCTCGCTGAACATCAGCGGAGGCAAACGGTATCCGGCGGCGAGCCGGTAGCCGCCGTAGCGGCCGCGCACCGATTCCACGGGCACGTCGAGGTCGATCAGGTGGTCCACATACCGGCGCACGGTGCGCCCTTCGACACCGAGCCGGTCGGCGAGTTCGGCGACCGTCCGGGTGCCGCCGGATTGCAGCAGCTCCAGGAGGGTCAGCACGCGGCCGGTCGGTCGGGACATGTCCTGAGCCTATCGCCGATACCGGACCGATTCTGTCCCCTATTTCTCCTAGCCTGCGCAGTGCACGCCTCCCGCACAGCAAGGAGCAACCCCATGGACTTCGTCTCGATCCGCATCATCACCGCCGACGTGGCGCGTCTGGTCGACTTCTACGAGCGCGCCACAGGGGTGCGGGCGGCCTGGGCCACCGAGGACTTCGCCGAGCTCAGGACCGCGAGCGCCACCCTCGCCATCGCCGGCACCCGCACGGTCCCGCTGTTCGCCCCGGACTCGGCCCGGCCGGCGGACAACCACAGCGTGATCATCGAGTTCCGCGTCGACGACGTGGACCGCGTGCACCAGAACCTGACCGGCTTCGTCACCGACTTCGTCAACGAGCCCACCACGATGCCCTGGGGCAACCGGTCGCTGCTGTTCCGTGATCCCGACGGCCATCTCGTCAACTTCTTCACCCCCGTCACCCCGGCGGCCGTCGCGAAGTTCGCCGGCCGAGAGCCGGATGTCCCGGAGTCGTAGCGGCCGGCGGCCGGGCCGTATTGTGGCGGACATCACTCTCACTGACGTACCTACTGGTCGGTATGGTCGCAGGTAGCCGCGACGACAGGAGGCGCCATGTCTGCGACCAACCGCCAGATCCGTCTGGCAGCCCGCCCCGTGGGCGAGGTCAAACCCGAGGACTGGGAACACACCGAAGGGGCCGTCGAGGAACCGGGTCCGGGCCGGTTCGTGGGCCGGACCCGGTTCATCTCCCTGGACCCCGCCATGCGCGGCTGGCTGGACGACCGCCCCTCCTACCTGCCCCCGGTGGGGCTCGGTGAGGTCATGCGCGCCGGATCGGTCATCGAGGTCACCGCCTCCCGGCACCCCGATTTCCAGCCGGGTGACCATGTGGTCGGCACCTTCGGCGTCCAGGAGTACGTGGTCTCCGACGGCCGGGGCGCGATGAAGATCGACACCTCCCTCGCGCCGCCCTCCACGTATCTCGGGGCCCTGGGCATGCCCGGCATGACCGCCTACTTCGGCCTGCTGGACGTCGGGGCGCTGCAGGACGGCGAGACCGTCGTGGTGTCGGGAGCGGCCGGCGCGGTCGGCACCCTCGCCGGCCAGATCGCCAAGGCCAAGGGCTGCCGGGTCGTCGGCATCGCCGGAGGCCCGGAGAAATGCGCCCTGCTCACCGACGAACTGGGCTTCGACGCCGCGATCGACTACCGCGCCGAGGACGTCAGGAAGGCGCTGCGACAGCACGCCCCCGACGGCATCGACGTCTACTTCGACAACGTGGGCGGCGACATCCTCGACGCCGCACTGACCCGCCTGGCGATGCACGCGCGCGTCGTGGTCTGCGGCGCCATCAGCCAGTACAACAACGCCACGCCGGTCAAGGGCCCCTCCAACTACCTATCCCTGCTGGTGCGCCGCGCCCGCATGGAGGGCTTCGTCGTCTTCGACTACGCCAAGCGGTACGCCGAGGCCGCACAGGACATCGCCGGCTGGATCGCCGCCGGCCGCGTCAAGGTCAAGGAACACGTGGTGCGGGGCACCGTGGACGACTTCCCCGAGACCCTGCAGATGCTCTTCCGCGGCGAGAACGTCGGCAAGCTCGTCCTGGAGCTGGCGTGACGGCCGTCGACAGCCCGGGCGGGCTCCGGGGCAAGGTGGCGATCGTCACCGGCGGCGCCAGCGGACTGGGCCGGGCCACCGCGCTGGCGCTCGCCGAGGCGGGGGCGCGTGTCGTGGTCGCGGACCTCGACGCGGAGGGCGGCCGCGAGGTGGCCGAGATGATCGACGGTCACTTCCGGGCCTGCGACGTCTCCGACCTCGACGCCAACCGTGCGCTCGTGGACTTCGCCCAGGAGCAGTACGGCGGTGTCGACATCGCCTTCCTCAATGCGGGCGTGGCGACCGGATGCGGCGTCGGCGACGACTTCGACCTGGCGCGCTACCGGCGGGCGATGGGCGCCAATCTGGACGGCGTGGTCTTCGGCACCCACGCGGTGCTGCCTGCGCTGCGGGCGCGCGGCGGAGGCTCGATCGTGGCGACGGCGTCCCTGGCGGGCCTGGCGGCGGTGCCGCTCGATCCGCTGTACGCGGCCAACAAGCACGCGGTCGTGGGTCTCGCCCGCTCCCTGGGCCCGGCCCTCGCGCCGGACAACGTGCGCTTCAACGCGGTCTGCCCCGGGTTCGCCGAGTCGCGCATCATCGACCACCTGCGTGGCCTGCTCTCCGAGCAGGGGCTGCCCGTCATCCCGGCGGAACTGGTGGCGGACACGGTGCTGCGGATCGTCACCGGCGACGGCACGGGGGAGTGCTGGTTCATCCAGCCCGGCCGCGATCCGGAGCCGTTCCGGTTCCGCAACGTGCCCGGTCCGGGCAAACCGGTCGGCGTCTGAGCGCCGTACGCCGAGACACCGTGCCCCTGGACGGCCGGGCAGCTCGCCTTCTCCGGTGAACTGCCCGGCCGCTCCCGTTTCCGGTCAGGCCGGCGGGCGATCTCAGGGGCGGGCGGCGGCGGGCTGCGGGGCGAAGACGCGCTCCAGCAGGGCGCCGAGGGTGTCCCGCTCCTCTTCGTCGAGCCGGTCCAGACCGGCGAGCGTGTGGTGCATGTTGCTGCGGATCACGTCGATGACCCGCTCGCCCTCCGCCGTGAGGACGACGTTCTTGACGCGCCGGTCGGAGGCGCTCGGCTCCCGGCGCACCAGGCCGCGCTTCTCCAGCCGGTCGACGATCCCGGTCATGTTGGAGGCATCGCAGGTCAGCGTGGTGGCCAGCGTGCTCATCGAGGCCGGTCCCCGGCGCAGCACATTGAGTGTCTTGCCCTGGCTGGCCGTGAGGTTCTCGCCGGCGGCGGCCACGGTGAAGTCGCCGTAGTAGGCGCCGAGTGACATCGAGAGCAGCTCCATGAGCCGGGCGGAGTCGACGCGGGGGAGTGCTGTCATACGCGTCACCCTACGCCGGAAAACTTGACGATCTCAAATATCGCTGGCTACGGTCTCGGCAATTGCTTGAAGTTCTCAAGCTTCGAGGTCCTCAATCTTCTGGGTCCTCAAGCTTCGATGACCTGTCGAGCGCCCGTGTCCTCACGTTCCACCGTTCGCCGGCTTCGGCGTACTCCGCGTCCGCCGAGGCGGACGTCTCACCAAGGAAGAGATTCCGTGTCACAAGCACTGCGCACGGCCGGCCGGCGACGCGCACCGGACAGCGTGCTGGTCCTCACCCTGGGGCTCGCCGCCATGGTCGTCTCGATGATGCAGACGCTGGTCGTCCCGATCCTGGGCATCATCCAGAACGATCTGCGGGCCACCACGGCGAACGTCAGCTGGGTGACCACCGCCACGCTGCTGTCGGCCGCCGTCTTCACCCCGTTGCTCGGCCGCTTCGGCGACCAGCACGGCAAGAAGGGCACCCTCATCGGTGTCCTGCTCGTGATGGTCGGCGGCTCCGTGCTCGCCGCCACGACCACTTCGCTGACCTGGCTGATCGTCGGCCGGGTGATGCAGGGAGCGGCGACCGCGATCTTTCCGCTCGCCCTCTCCGTCCTGCGCGAGGAGATCGAGCCGGTGAAACTGCCCGGTGCCATGGCCCTGGTCAGCGGCACCCTCGCGTTCGGCAGCGGACTCGCGCTGGTCGGCGCGGGGCTCCTCACCCGGGGCGTCCACCCCGACTACCACCGGGTGTTCTGGCTCGCGGTGGCACTCGCGATGGTCGCACTCGTGGGCGTGTGGTTCGCCGTGCCCGCTTCCCGGGCGGCAACGGGAGGGCGGACCGACTGGCTGGGCGCGATCACTCTGGGAGCGCTGCTGGTGCTGCTGCTCCTGCCCGTCTCGCAGGGGCACGAGTGGGGATGGACGTCCGGACGCACCCTCGGCTCCTTCGCCGGGGCGGTCGTCATGGCCGCGGTGTGGGTCGTGACCGAGCGCCGGGTCAAGGAACCCATGGTGGACATGGAGATGTTCACCCACCGGCCCGTCCTGTTCACCAACCTGGCCGGTCTGCTGCTGGGATTCGCGATGTTCGCCCAGTTCATCGGCGTCTCCTACCTCGTCCAGGTGCCCGAGGACCTCGCGGGCTACGGCTTCGGCGCCTCCGTGCTCGGAGCGTCCGTCGTGTATCTGCTGCCGACCACGCTCGTCTCGCTCGTGGGCTCACAGTTCGGCGGTGTGCTGGTCCGCCGGCTCGGCGCGCGCGTCACCCTGGCGGCCGGCGCCTGCTTCGGCGTCCTCGGATTCACGTGGCTGACCGTCGCGCACGGAACGTCTGCCTCGGTGATCGGCGCGGGCATGGTCATCGGTCTCGCGATCAGCTTCGGTTACGCCGCCATGCCCGCCCTCATCGTGGCGAGCGTTCCCGCCCACCAGTCCGGCATCGCCAACGGCATCAACTCCATCTCCCGCTCGGTCGGCAGCGCCGTCGCCAGCGCGGTGATCACCACCCTGCTGGCGTCGAAGACCATCCCGCTGCCCGCCGGCATGCCCGCGCTGCCCCAGGAGAGCCAGTTCACGCTCGGCTTCGCGATCGCGGGTGTGGCCTTCGGCCTGGTGGTCGCCGTCTCGCTCGTCGGCATCAAGCGGGCGCACGCGCCGCGTACTCCCGTCCTGAAAAAGCCCGCCGAAGGCCGCGAAAGCCGTGCCCGGGCTGTCCTCGACCAGCCGTCCCGCTGACCCGCACCTTCCCGGAAGGCAGCTCACGATGAACAAGTCCGACCACACCCACCAGGCCGCCGCCCTGCAGGTCGATCACCGTGCGGCGGTCGCGGCGGAGACCGCACGGTTCGTCGCCACGATCGGCGACGCCGACCTGACCACCGCCGTGCCCAGTTGCCCCGGCTGGACCCTGGCCGACCTGGTGAAGCACACGGGCAGTGTCCAGCGCTGGTTCTCGGTCCTGCTGCGGACGCGTGTCCAGGAGCCCCCGCGCACACGAGAGGTGGACCTGCGGCTCCCGGAGCGGGAGGACGGATACCCTGGCTGGCTGGCCGAGAGCGCGACCGTGGCCGCGGAGGCCTTCGCGGCCACCGACCCCGACCTGCCGATGTGGGCGTGGGGCGTCGACCAGCACGCCCGCTTCTGGGCCCGCCGCATGCTCTTCGAGACGCTGCTGCACCGGGCCGACGCTGAGCTGGCCCTCGGCCTGAGGCCCGCGATCGACCGTACCCTCGCCGTCGACGGGATCGACGAGTTCCTCGTCAACCTGCCCTTCGCCACCTCCTTCGCCCCCAAGGTGGCCGACCTGCGCGGTCCCGACCGGACCATCGGCTTCCGCACGACCGACGGCGACGACGCCTGGCTCGTTCGCCTCCGGCCCGACGGATTCGGCCTGGAACAGACCGGCGAAGCCGCGGACACCGCCGACGCGACCGTCCGGGGCACCGCGGCCGACCTGCTCCTCCTCGTCTACGGCCGCCTGCCCTACCGGGCGCAGAGCCTCGCTCACGAGGGGGACGAGGACCTGCTGACCCACTGGTTCGCCAACTCCGCCTTCTGAAAGGCGGGATGCCGACCCGGCTCCTGGCGCGCCATGTGCTCCTGACGGGGCGTTCTGCCGTCGAGAGGGCCGGGCAGCACCGGTGAGACCGGGGAGCGCGAAGCCGGCGGCGGGGGCGCCTGGCGTGCGGGTCGTGCACGCCGGGAGCCCCCGCCATCGCGCCTGCTGCTCGCGAACGTCCCTGCTGCTCGTCAGCCGGTCGCGAGGCTGCTCAGCTGGGCTTGTGTGCCGTTGAAGCGGTCGTGGTCGCCGACCGTCTTGCCGGTGGAGGTGTACTGCCACATGGTGTGCGACGTCCAGCCCGCGGGGAGCGTTCCGGGCGTCGTGGCGTAGCGGGCGATCCACAGCGGGTTGGTCGCACCGAAGCCGGAGTAGTTCCCGGTGCACTGGGTCCACCAGGCCGTGGCCGTGTAGATGACCGCGTTGCGGCCGGTGCGGGCCTTGTACCGGGCGAGGAAGTCGCGGATCCAGGTGACCATGCCGCTCTGCGACTTGCCGAAGCAGTCGTCGCCGTACGGGTTCCACTCGATGTCGAGGGCGCCGGGCAGGGTCTTGCCGTCCTTGGACCAGCCGCCGCCGTGGTCGACGAAGTAGTCGGCCTGGGCGGCGCCGCCGCTGGTGTCGGGGGTGGCGAAGTGGTAGGCGCCGCGGACCATGCCGGTGTCGTAGGAGCCGGTGTACTGCTGCGTGAAGTAGGGGTTGGTGTAGTAGGTGCCCTCCGAGGCTTTGGTGTACGCCCATCGGGCGCCGCCGCTCCACAGGGTCGGCCAGTCGACGTCGCGCTGGTAGCTCGAGACGTCCACGCCCTCCGTCTGGGTGATGCGGGCGGTGGGGGCGTCCGCGGCGGCGGCTTCGCTGCCGTCGTGCGCGAGGACGCCGATGCCCATGAAGGCGCTGCCCCGCTCGGGCATCACCGGATCCGGCAGGGGCAGTGCCGCCGGGGTGGACAGGGTCAGCAACAGGCCGGTCAGCACGGTGGTGACGGCCAGGCGTGGGCCACGAGGGCCGGAAGATATGGAAGGTCGCACGGGATCCATCTGACCCGCAGTGGGGCGGTGCCGCACTCCGGATACCGCCCAACGGTGCCGCCCTGGGACGGGGTTGGTCCATGTGGGTGGCCCGGCCACGGGGTGCGGAGCCGCCGTGACCGGGCCGGTGGGGCTCAGCCCTCGATGCGGTGCTGCGACCAGAAGGAGGTCAGGTCCGCGCTCGTGGCGGCCTGGGCTGCGGCCTTGAACTCGGCCGTGGTGGACACGCCGTACCAGTGCGCCGCCGCGTAGTCCTTCAGCAGCTTGGCCATGGCGGTGTCCCCGAGGACGCGGCGCAGGTCGTGCAGGGCGCACTTGCCGTAGCCGTAGACCACGGTGGAGTAGCGGGAGGAGTGCGCGTCCCAGTAGGCCATCGAGTTGGTGATCTTCTCGGCGCTGGCGGCCCAGGAGACGCCGCTCCAGCAGTTGCTGCCCGTCTTGCCGAGGGCGAGGTCGGTGGCGTAGTCGGTGAACGCCTCGTCCAGCCAGGGGCTGTTGTACTCGTCGTCGCCCACGATGCCGTACCACCACTGATGGCCGATCTCATGGGTGAGGGCGGTGGTGCTGACCAGGTCGAGGACGAAGCCCGGGTACTCCATTCCGCCGAACCAGTAGTTGTTGTCGATCACCGCGTCCAGCTCGCCGTACGGGTAGGCGCCGAACCGGGAGGCATGGGCGTCCACGGCGGACTTGGCGGTGCTGAGCATGGACTGGGCGCTGGAGGAGCTGATGCCCGAGACGGAGTAGACGCTGATGGGGACGCCCGCCGTGGAGGTGCCGGAGATCTTCGTGAAGGGCCCGGCGGCCCAGGCGAAGTCACGGACCTTGGCCGCGGTCGCCGTGGTGACGGTACGGCCGCTGGAGCCGGGGATGTCGGTGGAGGTGCCGGTGGCCGGGACCAGCAGGCCGCTCGGGTGGTCCAGGGTCACCTTGAAGTCGGCGGCCAGGGAGTAGAAGGACTCGCCGTTGTTCGTGTACGGATCCAGGTGCCAGCCGGCGCCGTCGCGGATCGCGAGGAGAGGCAGGGCGTTGCCGATGAAGCTGAAGGCGCCGTCGTGGCCGAAGCGGTCGGCGCCGCTGGGGACGGTGATGCCGAGGTCGAAGCCGATGGTGGTGCTCTGGCCCTGGTTCAGCGGGCTCGGCAGGTCGATCCTCAGGGCGGTGCAGTTCACCGAGAGGGCGCCCGCGGTGCCGCCGGTGACGTTCCCGACCCGGATGGGCATCGCGTCACAGGTGCCGTGATAGTTGTCCCACAGTCGCAGATACACCTCGCTGAGCGCGGTGGGGGAGGCGTTGGTGAAGCTGACGCTCTCGTGCCCGGACCAGACGGTGCCGCTCGTGTCACTGCTGAGGTTCACCGTGTAGGAGGGGGCGGCAGGGGTGCGGGTGGCGTCGGTCGGGGGCGGGGTGGTGCCGCCGGAGGTGGAGAGCGCGATGTCGTCCAGGACGAAGCTGGTCTGCAGGCTCGAGTCCTCGGTGCCGGTGAACGACAGGGTCACGCTCTGGCCGGCGTACGCGGAGACGTCGAGCGACTTCTGCACATAGCCGGTGGCGTCGTCGAGGTTCGAGTACGTGGCCAGCGTGGTGGCGCCGATCTTGGCGGTGAGCTTGTCGTAGGCGATGGACGAGGTCGTCTCGTCCGTGTCGATGTGCAGCCAGAAGGTGAGGGTGGCGGTGGCGCAGCCGGCGGGGACGGTGACGCTCTGGCTGAGGGTGTCGGTGTGGGTGCTGCCGACTCCGTCCAGCCAGGCGTAGCTGCTGCCGCCGTGGGCGCTCTGGCCGGAACGGCTGGTGATCACCGTGGACGAGGACTGGCTCCACGGCGAAGTCCCGCTCTCGAAGCCGCCGTTGGCGACCACCTGGGTGGCAGTGCAGGTGGCTGCCGCGCTGTGCTGCGCGGTCGGCTGGGCGGCGGCGGGGGTGGTCGGGAGACAGAGGGCGGCCAGCGCGGCGGCGACGATCGCTCCGGCGCCGAGGGCCCTGTGGGGGGTCGATCTCACACGCTACTCCTTTGCGGCGGCCGGGATTCCGGCCTGCTCGAAGACCGCCCGGCCGGCTGGGGTGCGCCGGGGCGGCCACGGACGGTGCTTGCGTGATCGGTTCGGGTCGGCCGGCGGCACCTGAGGGGGTCGGGGCGCCGGCTGCCGAAAGCGTGACAGATTTGACTGGTGCATGCCAGGAGTGCGGCTCGAGGAGAATGGGGCGCGGCCGTGCCGGTGCAACGGGCAAGCCCCTACTGCGACTTGAGCCCCGGGTCGGGGTGCGCGGACGGGATCGCCGTCGGCGGTTTGCCGGGTATCCGGCAGTGCACCAGGAAATGGGCAGCGCGCTGGGAGATCGGCAGGACACTGGGGAATCGGCAGTGCCCCGGGGAATAAGGATCGGCACGTGATCTTTGAATGCGGTGACACGTTGGCGTCGGTGGCGCTACGGCGCGCGGCTTGGGCAGGCCTTGTCCCCACGAGAAGGTGCGGTGATCACGCAATGCGGGCGGTGCGGTTTCACGAGTACGGCGGGATCGATGTGCTGCGGGTGGAGGAGGTGGAGCGCCCGGTGCCCGGACCCGGGCAGGTGCTCGTCGAGGTCCGTGCGGCGGGGATCCAGCCCGGCGAGGCGCACATCCGCGTGGGCGCGCTGCACGAACGCTGGCCCGCGACGTTTCCCTCCGGGCAGGGCAGCGACCTGGCCGGCGTCGTCGTGGAAGCCGGCCCGCACGTCCGGGGCTTCGCGGTGGGCGACGAGGTGCTGGGCTTCACCCACAGGCGGGCCAGCCACGCGCAGTTCGTCGTGGTCGACGACGTCAATCTCGTGATCCGCCCGGCCGGGTTGGCCTGGGAGGTGGCCGGGGCGCTGTACGTGGCCGGTACGACCGCCTACGCCACGGTGTTCGCGGTGGACCCCGGCCCGGACGACACAGTCGTCGTCTCCGGTGCGGCGGGCGGCGTCGGATCGCTGGCCGTGCAGCTCGCACGGCGGCGCGGCGCCACGGTGATCGGGCTGGCGAGCGAGCACAACCACGCGTGGCTGAAGGAACGCGGCGTTCTCCCGGTCCAGTACGGGCCCGGTGTGGCCGAGCGGATCCGACAGGCGTCCGAGGGCAGGGTCGACGCGTTCATCGACACCTTCGGCGACGGCTACGTGGCATTGGCGGTGGAGCTGGGCGTGCGGCCCGAGCGGATCAACACCATCCGCGACTGGCAGGCCGCGGCCGAGGTCGGCGCGCGCACCTACGGTGAAGGGGCGGCGGCGTCCGCGGTCGTGCTCGGCGAGTTGGCCCGGCTCGCCGCACGCGGGGAACTGGAGGTGCCGATCGCCCGCACCTACCCGCTGGAACAGGTCCAGGACGCCTTCCGCGAGCTGGAACAGCAGCACACCCACGGCAAGATCGTGCTCCGGCCCTAGTCCATGTGCCGGACTGATCCGGGCTGGTTCGAGTGAGTGCGCGGGAGCGGAGTTACCGATACGCCGGACCGGCCGAGCTGAAGGCGGCAGTCCGGCCCGGCAGCGGCGGGTGCCGGATCAGCTCGGCGGCAGAGTTCAGCGGCTGGATCGCCGGGCGATCCGCGACGGAGCCGGCCGAACCGTTCACCCTCGTGGTCGACACGGACGGTGTGCTCCGGCTCGCCCCGCGGCGAAGCGAGCACGTGGCCTGCGCGGGCGGAGGCAGGGTGCTGAGCGCCGGCGAGACCGGCTTCGTGCGGGAGGCGGACGGGTGGGCCGTGGGCGAGATCAGCAACCACTCCACCGGTTACTGCCCGGACGTGACCTCCTGGCCGGCAGTCGCCCGTGCCCTGGACCGCGCGGGGCTCGGGCGACCTTCCGGCTTCACGCACGAGGTCGTGTTCCGGCGATGCCCTGACTGCCAGGAGCACAACATCGTGCGCGAGGACGACTTCGTCTGCGTCTTCTGCGGCAGCGATCTGCCGGAGACGTGGAACGTGGACGGGGGACCCGCCAACCGTCCCGGACCGCATCGAGTCGAACGGGCGTACTGAGGCTGCATCCGGAACGGGGCCCGGCGGCGAAGAAGCCGCGTGTCCCCATCTGGGTGCCCGAGCGCGGCGTGCCGGAGCCCGAGGGGGGCCGGTCATGGCCGTACGACGACGAAAGGCGGATCCGACAGTGGGCACGTCGACCCGTGAACGAGCGTTCCTCACGATCCATGCCCGCGTACTCGTGGTGATCGCCCGTGGTCCCGACCGTCGTCTGCGCGAGATGGCGGAGGAATGCCGGACCAGCGAGCGGACCGTGTGGAACATCGTGCGCGACCTGGAACAGGCCGGATACGTCCGCCGTCGGCGGGACGGCGGCACCGTGCGGTACACCGTCGATCTGGACCGTTCCCTGCACCCCCCGGCCGAGGCACACTTGCGCGTCCGGCACCTTGTCACCCTCATGGCGCAAGCGGCGGAGCCCGGCGACCGGCAGGCACCGTCGTCGCCTCACGGGTGACGTGCCGACATCAGCGCACTGAGGCGTACGTCCGGATCGGCGGACGCACGCGGTCGGCCGACGCAGGTCACGGAGAAGAACCGGCCGGCGCCCGGCACACGGCTCATGACGAGCGGCCCGCGACATCGGGGGTCATGATGAGCCACGTCGGCAGGCCGGCGGGCCTGCGGGCCTGCGGGCCTGCGGCCACAGCCGCCCACCGGCACCTCGGGCCGCGCCCCGCCCCGGCACCGAAGAGAGCGAGGTACCCCCCATGACTGCCCGAGGCTCCCGCGAGACGTGCGCAGGCCATGCTCCCGGCGCCCCGTTGCGCGGCCGGGTCGCCGTCGTCACAGGAGCGGCACGGGGGATCGGGGAGGCACTGGCGCGGCGTCTGTCCGCCGAGGGAATGGCGGTGGCGCTGCTCGGCCGTGAAGAGCACACCCTGCGGGCCGCCGCGTCCGCGCTCCGCGGGCCCACCCTCTGTGTCGAGGCCGATGTGACCGATCCCGAGGCGCTCGACCGGGCCGCGGACGAGGTGGCCGCCCGCCTCGGTGCCGCATCGGTGGTCGTGGCCAACGCGGGCGTCGCGGCCGGCGGCCCCTTCCGTCTCACCGACGCCGGTCTGTGGCGCCGCGTCGTCGACGTCAACCTCACCGGCTCCGCCAACACCGCGCGTGCCTTCCTGCCGCACCTCACACGCACCCGCGGCTACTTCCTCCAGGTGGCCTCCACGGCCGCGTTCGGCTCGGCCCCCCTGATGAGCGCCTACTGCGCCTCGAAGGCGGGCGCGGAGTCCTTCGCCCAGGCGCTGCGGGGCGAAGTCGAACCCGACGGCATCGCCGTGGGCATCGCCTATCTGCACTGGACCGGCACCGACATGCTCACCGGCCTGGACGACCACCCGGTGCTACGTGCCCTGCGGGCGCATCAACCGGACTTCGCTCGGCGCGTGCACAGCCCCGAGCAGGTCGCCGAATGGCTCGCGACCGGCGTCGCCCGCCGCGCCACGCATGTCTACGCACCGCCGTGGCTGCGCTGGTGCCAGCCTCTGCGGCCGCTGTTCCCCGCCCTGGTCGCCCGTGCCGCCCGCCGCGAGCTGCGCCGCACGTCTGCCGCCGACCTGGCTGCCGGCACGGGAGTCATGGGCGAGGGCGGCCGCGCCGACTGGGAAGCCCACCGCACCACGCTGCACTCAACCGCCGCCCCCGACCGGCACCCTGGCGAACAGCCCCCGCCGAAACCGTGACCCCCCTCGGGCGCGCGGTCACCTTTCTTGGAGATCGATCCTCGCCCTCCGCAGCACGAGCGACTCTTTGTCGACCGAGTGGACGCGCAAGGCCAAGTCGCCCCGGTCCGGGTCACCCAGGCCGATGTGGATGCGATCGTCGTGGTCCGTCCACCAGTAGCCATCGACTCGCTCGACTCCCTCCGCAGCGCCGATGTCGAAGACGACTGCCCTGTGATCCTCTTGCAGTTCGAGTCCCCAGCGGCCGAGGGAAACGGGGAACTCATAGCCTTCCGGCCGGAACACCTGTATGTCCGCCTGGTCTTCCTCGTGCGAGTGCCACCATCGCCCCAGGAGCGCTTCCTTGTCGCCCTGCCTTGGCGGGAGCACTTTGAAGGCCACCCTCTGCCCGCCTGTCAGAACGTCGATCTGGTCACGGCGCTCGTACTGGTTGACGTCAATGAGGAACAGGCCGAAGGGCGGAGCTTCCGTGTCGGCCACGACTTGCACACCGAGGGTGTAGTACTGACCACCGTCAATTGTCACCGGGCCGATCGGGGTGTCCAGTTGGTGGATCCGGAGGGTGTCCTTCTCGAAGCTCGCGACCGTCGGGTCGAGGTCCGCGTTCCGTAGCTTGTCGGCCAGTTCGTTCGGTACTTCGAGTTCGACATGACCCCAAGCGTCCTTGCCACCGAGTGAGGGGGCATGCACGGCGACCAGCACCTCATGTTCGGAGGCATGAAGATTGCCTACGGTGACGAACCCTGGCATGTCGAAGTGGTTACTGGTGGCCACTTCCACGTTCTTCCAGACGATCTTGTTGTTGTTCTGCACATTCTCGTAGAGGTTCGAGGTCTCCGCGAAGGTCATCCCGTACGGCGCCGTAGCCGCAGTCTCGATCCGACTCAGCAGGCAGAAATGGTTCTGGTCGCCACCGAACATGCTGTAGTCGGCGGGGTCCGGAGGAGACCAGGGGAACTCCAACACTGTCGACCCGCGCCCAGGGACGGGCCCCGTCGACTGCGAGCCGATCAGGCCACCCATCAGCGCGGGCGCGGTGACGCTGCCGTCCCATGGAGCCGGCCATGCGAGTGCGGAGGACGCTTTGGCCCAGTAAAGCTTCACGGTGCCGCTTGCGGACGCTCCGCACGCTGCGTTGCGCACACGGACATAGACGTAATTGGGCTGCGAGCCTGCGGGGCGGTGAACCGGGTTCTGGTGATCCTGGACGGTGCGACCGTCGTTCTTGTTGCGCACCCAGATGTCTTCACTCTGCCACATCGGTTCCGCGAGCGGGTCTGGCTCCACTGCGGTGTCGCGCGGTGTGTCGGCCGACCACAAGGTGCCTGCGCTGACGGCTGTTGGGGGAACCAAGCCGTCGGATGCGAGAAGGTAGGACCGGGGCCCGGTCAACGTGGCCTGCATGCGGGCGGCCTGGTCCACGGTGAACATCACCTTCGTGGAGTCATTGGTGTAGTCCATGTGGTTGACAAACATGTCCCCGTTCGGGGCGCTCTGGCAGGAGAAGTGCGGGTACGTCGGATTGCCGTAGTTGGCGGCGGCCTGCGGTGGGGTGTCGGCGCACTGGTCGTTGTCCGCGCAGGCTCCCTGGAAAACGTGGAACAGCTGGAAGTAGTGCCCCACTTCGTGCACGGTGACGCGGCCGAGGTCGTACGGCGGGGCACCGGGGCCGAAGACGGTGTAGTTGACAATGACCCCGTCGGTGGCGGCCGAGGCGCCGGGAAATGTCCCGCGGCCGCCTTGGCCGGCCAGTGCCGGACACACCCAGATGTTCAGGTACTTGTCCCTCGGCCACGGATTTGCCCCTCCGGTAGCCGCGGATTTGACGTCGTCGGTGTTGAAGATGTCGAACGACTCGGTCGCGGTCTGAGTTCGAGTGATGCCCGTCGAAGGCTGGCACGAAGGGTCCCGGGCGGCCAACTGGAAGCGGATACCGGTGTCAGCCGCAAGCGAGGAGAACACCGTTGGTGCTGTGGAGAGATCCGCGTTTCCCCTGCTGAAGTCGCGGTTCAGCGCGTCGATCTGATTCTGGACCGCCGCGTCCGGGATGTTCTGGTCCGAGGTGTTGTAGACGACGTGGACGACGACGGGAACGATTGCCGGGCTCAGGCGGAACGCTGCGTCAGCATGCACCGCGACGTAGTGGTTGATGAACGCTTCCGCCGCCTGGAACTTCTCGCGGTATTCGGAATCTCGCCTGAGAAGTTGAAGATGATACTCCCAGGTGCCACACGGTTGGCGCATGACGCCGGTCTCGTCATTGTATTCCGACATCTGACTTCTCCCCGCTGCTGCGACCTGGCGTTACCAGGGACGCATTCTTGGACTGCCTCGGGCAGCGGTACTCCGATCCTTGGCGAGGGGCGCGTATGCACAGCCGGCGGCCAAAGATCTCTTCTCCCTGCGGGCCATGACGCACGTGTGACCTCTTGGTCCGGCACCGCTGTCCGCGGCGAGCGCCATGCGGAAGCGCATCCGCGTCGTCGGCGCCGGGCTGGTCGTTCAAGGGCTTCAGCAGCGCGTCCGAGGCCTCTTCGGGCCCTCAACTTCAGTGTGCGACGGCTGGGAAGGCCCCGCATCCCAGCCGCTGAGCACGGTGCCCATGGCCTGGTTGTACCAAAGGTCGAGCCGCTGGAAGGTGTGCCACGGTGAGCGGGGCAGCCCACCGTGCCTTGCGTCAGGCCAGCACCCTTCCTTTCTCGGGATGCGGGACCCGGCCAGGTTCCATCAGGAGAGGACGGGTGCAAGTCTCTTGAAAGCCCGTCTCGTTGGCGTGGCTTACCGGTGCATGACTTCCCGCCCGGCCGAGCCGTGGCGGAGATCCCGGAACAGTACGTATCCGGAGCCGGTCGGCGCTGAGCAATGCGGGCCATGCACGTCGAGGTTCTCGAGATCCGTGGGCAGGACGAAGTCCGGACCGACATGCGTCGGGTCGAAGGCGAGGGCCACCTTCGTGCCGCTGCCTCCCGGCGAATCGAATACCCGGGGATCGGAGAAGGGGCGGATACCGACGAGGTCCTGGCAGAAGCCCCGTCCTGAGGACCACATCTCGACCGTGACCCGATCAGACAGCGCTGCGGCGGCTGCCAAAAGCCACCACTCAGGACCCAGGAGGGAGTCGAAGTAACCCTGGGCGGGAGCACCCGACCCATCCCAGGCGTGAGGCTGGTCCGTCACCATGGTGAGGCTCAGGTCATCAGTGATCTCAACGACAGTCTGCAGCGTGTGCTCCGCGGCAACCTTCGTCGCCGGATGAAGCGTGTGACACGCCAGGGCACAGAGCACGCGGGCCGGCAGCCTCGGATCTGCGCGCCCCACACCGAAGTACATGCCCATCCGCTGGCGCACTCCCGCGTCGAACTGCAGAACCTGGATGTCAGCCGCGTCGTATGGGCTCTCGTGCTCCGTCACGACCACACGCTAGCGAGCCGGATGCCGGAACTGAATGGACGAGAGCGCTCCGGCTTCGTCGAAACGCCCCGCCCGGCCAGTGCCGAGCGGGGCGAGGTCGCCGCTGCTCAGACCTTGCAGAACCCGATGCCCTTGAGCGCCTCGTTGATCTGCTTGCCCTGTGCTTCGGTCGTCGTGACGTCCTTGTACGTGAAGCGCTGTGCTGCCGAGTAGTCGAGTCGGTTGCCGCCGCCGCTGATCGCGCCGCACTGGTTGCGGGCCGCATCGACGGCCTTGTCTTCGTACTTGACGATGTCAGGGTTGGCTGCGGCGAGTGCGCGCAGCAGCTCGGCGCGCTTCGCCGGGGTCGGCTCGGGCGGGATGCCGAGCCGATTCTCGGCGGCGCTGACATCGGCACTCGACGCGGTGCTCGGGGTGGCGCTCGGCGTGCTGCTGGGCTTGCTGTCGGTCGTGTCGTCGCTGCTCGACGAACAGCCGGTGAGGGCAAGTGCGGCCAGAGCGAGCGTGGTGACGGCAGTACGGGTGTGCATGTTCCCCCCTGAAACGATGACTTACGGATGCGAGAATACGTGTCGGCTGCATGGGCTTTGGGACAGGGCGGCGGCAACGCCCCTCCCGGTGCGTACAGAACGCTGTCGGTGCCCGGCCGCCCGACCTCGGTGTGAGTCCACGCTTGCGACGAGACTTCCTGCTCGTCGTTGATCTTCAGATGCCGCGAGATGGTGGAGGGCGCCGTAGGAGTCGCCTGGCCGCGGTGATCGCCAGGGCAGCCGGTTACCGCCGGCCGGTGGGCGCCCGCTGCTCAGGACGGGGTCCGCCGAGACGACGGGTGGCCTGCCCCGACATCCGGCCGCACTGGCGCGTACTCGACAAGCTCGGTTCTGTGTCCGCCCCCGTAAGAAGCCCTCCAGTTCCTTGAAGACACTGGTCAGGGCCGTCGCGCGCGTTACTGCACGTCGCGACCGGGCGGCCGGACGCCGGTTCGGTGACGCGAGTCGAGGATTGGACGGGGGTCATGTGGAAACCCCGGCGTTGTCCGCGACGCACTTTTCACCTTGTGACTGATCGGCCCGCTTCCGTTCACCTCACCGCACGTGGGGAGCACCCATGACGACAGACACCCGTTCCACCTCCCGCCTACGGAAGGATCCGCTCGTACGTGGCCTCGGCTGGGCCAGTGCGCTCCTGGGCGTGCCCCAGGTCGTCGCCCCGGCGGGATTCGCCCGGGCCCTGGGCGTGGACGACACCTCCCGGCACCGCGCCGCCACGACCGCCGTCGGTGTGCGGGAGCTGGCCGCGGCGACGGGGCTGCTGGGGCGGCCGCACCCCGCCTGGCTGTGGGGCCGCGTCGGGGGCGACCTCTTGGATCTGACGATGCTGAGCCGGGCCCTGAAGAACCACAACGGCCGCGGTCTCGGCCGCACCGTCGCCGCGACCGCCGCGGTCACCGCCATCACGGCGACGGACGTCTACGCGGCCGTCACCCGCACCCGCAGGAGCACCCCCATGGAACTGACCGCGGCCACCACCGTCACGCAGCCCCCGGACGAGGTCTACGCCCTCTGGAGCGACCTGGAGCGCCTTCCGGACTTCATGGCGCACCTGGACGAGGTGCGCGTCACCGGGCCGCGCACCAGTCACTGGCGGGCCGGCGCGCCGTTCGGCAAGGCGGTCGAGTGGGACGCGGAGACCACTCAGGACGTCCCCGGCCGGCTGATCGCGTGGCGGTCGGTGGAGGGCGCCGACATCGGCAACTCCGGGGAGGTCCGCTTCGCGCCCGCCCCCGGCGGCCAGGGCACGGAGATCCATGTGACCTTGCGTTACGACGTGCCCGGCGGGGCGCTGGGCAAGGCCGTGGCGCGTTACTTCGGGGAGGAACCGCACCAGCAGCTGGACGACGACCTGCGCCGCTTCAAGCAGATCGCGGAGACCGGCGAGGTCGTCCGCTCCGAGGGCGCACCCGGCGGCAAGCGGGCTCGCGGCGAGTTCCCGCAGCACCCGGCCCGACCGCTGACCGAGGACGAGCTGAAGGAGGCTCTGGCATGAAGGCCACCTGCTGGACGGGACGCAACTCGGTCGAGGTGCAGGACGTCCCCGAACCGTCGATCCTGAACAGCCGCGACGCCATCGTGAAGATCACCTCGACGGCGATCTGCGGCTCCGACCTCCATCTGGTCGACGGTTACGTCCCCACCATGCAAAAGGGCGACATCCTGGGCCACGAGTTCATGGGAGAGGTCGTCGAGGTCGGCCCCGGTATCAGCGGCGACAAACTGCGCGTCGGCGACCGGGTCGTCGTACCCTTCCCGATCGCCTGCGGCGCCTGTGCGGCCTGCCGCGCGGAGCTGTACTCGTGCTGCGAGAACAGCAACCCCAACGCCGGCGTCTCGGAGAAGTTCTTCGGTCACCCCACCAGCGGCATCTACGGCTACTCCCACCTCACCGGCGGCTTCGCCGGCGGCCAGGCCGAGTACGCCCGCGTGGTGTTCGCCGACGTCAACGCCCTCAAGATCGAGTCGGACCTCAGCGACGAGCAGGTGCTGTTCCTGTCCGACATCCTGCCGACCGGCTACATGGGCGCCGACATGTGCGACATCCAGGAAGGCGATGTCGTGGCCGTCTGGGGTGCCGGTCCGGTCGGTCAGCTCGCCATGGACAGCGCCCGTGTGCTGGGCGCGGAGAAGGTCATCGCGATCGACAAGGAGGCCTACCGGCTCGACATGGCCGCCGCCCAGGGCTACACCACCATCGACTTCGAGGACACCGACGTACGGTCGGCCCTGCTCGAACTCACCGGCGGCCGGGGCCCCGACAAGTGCATCGACGCGGTCGGGTTGGAGGCCACCCACGGTGCCTCCCACGTCCACTTCTACGACCGCGCCAAGCAGGCGGTCCGCTCCGAGACCGACCGGCCGCACGCCCTGCGCCAGGCCATCCTGTCCTGCCGGAGCGGCGGCGTGGTCTCGGTCATCGGCGTCTACGGCGGGCTGATCGACAAGTTCCCGGCGGGTGCCTGGATGAACCGGTCCCTGACCCTGCGCACCGGGCAGTGCCATGTGCAGAAGTACATGAAACCGCTGCTGGAGCTGATCGAGCAGCGCAAGATCGACCCCACCCGGATCATCACCCACCGGCTGCCCCTGACCGAGGCACCGACCGGCTACGACCTGTTCAAGAACAAGAAGGACCGCTGCGAGAAGGTCGTCCTCACGCCGTGAGAGCCGGACGGCAGGACCGCCCGCCCCGTGTCGCCGGGACCGGAGGAGGTCAGCGGGGCCACTCCCAGGACATGCCGTACACACCGGGCGGGCATCGGTGCAGCAGCATGTGCGAGGTGTGCGACACGTCGAGGACGGTGCGGCGCTCGGACCGCTTGGGCCCGCCGATCCGCTCCCTCGAGTAGCGGTGACAGCTCGACGGCAGCGCGTCGGGGTGGAAACACAGGTGCAGCAGGAACTCGTGCGGGCTCGTGCGCAGCCGCCGCTCGTAGTGGGCCGGGGATGCCGCCGGTTCGGGGCCGTACCGCAGGGTGTAGGAGATCAGTGCCGTCTCGTCCCGGGCCAGGGGCCGGCCGAACTCCACCTCGGCGACGACGGTCCGCAGTTCGGGCAGCCGCCGCACGGTGCCGAGCCGCCCGCAGTGGGCGGTGAAGGTGGCGTGCTCCGCGGCTATCTCGTCGTGCACGACCGTGATGCGGCCCGCGCCGTCGCGGGTCGCTCGCACCACCTGTTTCACGGTGACGGTCCGGAACCGGCGGTGTTCGTCGAACCGCACCGTCTCATGGATGGTCAGGGAGACGAGGTCGTCGTTGAAGCGGGGGAACGTCGGGCCCAGGGCGCGTTCGATGTGGGACTGCCGCCCGAACACCTGGCGTGAGACGTCCGGTCCGGGGGCCCGCCCGGTGGTGCGGCCGCGGGGGCGGCTCGGCCCGATGAGGGATCGCAGGGTGCCCGGCGGCAGGTCGAGTATGGCTTCCAGGGCGTCCACGGCCCTCAGCGAGCGGGCCTGTTCGGGCTGGCTGCGTCCGCGCTGCCAGTAGCTGAGGGTCGCGAGGCTGATGCTGATGCCCTGCGCGGCCAGTCGTTCGCGCACCCGGTCCAGGGAGAGTCCGCGCCGCTGGACGGCGTCCCGGAAGACCGCGGCGAAGGGCGCGGCGGAGCCGGTCGCGGTGGGGTGCGCGGCCGCGGAGGCGGCGCCTTCGTCGGCTTCGTGCGGCCTTCTCATGACACCTCCGCCAGGCTGGTGCGCGTCCTGTGGGGCGGGATCATACGCGGAAGGCGTGTGCGGGTGGTGCGGGCCGGCCGGGCGGGGCACGCCGCCCCTCGCGGCGGGGCGGGCCCGCAGGGAGCGGGCCCGCCGTGGTGCGTCCGGCCTGGTGGTCAGTTCGTGTTGAGCGTCAGACCGTAGTAGGACAGGGCGTCGTCGAGGGGCTGGAAGTACGACGAGCCGCTGGAGTTGGTGCCCGAGCACTGCTGGCTGGTGGGGCCGCCCGAGGTCATGCCCTGGGCCTGGTTGCCGGAGATGTAGGCGCCGCCGCTGTCACCGCCCTGCGTGCACACCGACGAGCTCGCCAGACCGGTGACCACGGTGTCGGGGCCGCCGTGCTCGTCGGTGTAGGTGACGGAGACGTTGTACGACTTCACCGCGCCGCATGTCCAGCCCGTGGTCTGGCCGGACTTGCACAGGGCCGAGCCCGGGGCTGCGCGCTTGCTGCCCTTGACCGCGACGTTCGCTCCGGTGCCCCAGGTTCCGACCTGGGTGGCGATGGAGTCGTCCGAGTCCACTTGGGCGATGCCCATGTCGACGCTGCGGCTGCCCAGTACGTAACGGCTGTGGACGCCCTTCGCGAAGTGCGCGCTGCCGTAGTACAGGTCCGTCAGGTCGGCCACGCAGTGCCCTGCGCTCACGAGGTACTGGCGCCCCGAGGAGTCGTGGGCGCCGTAACCGACGGAACACACCCAGCTGCCGCTGCTGTTGGTCCAGGTCATCCTGCTGCCCGGGTAGACGGTCGCCTGCGGGGCGAGGCGCTGCCCGTCGCGCAGGATCCGCACCGCGCTGCCGTGGGAGGCGGCGTCCGCGAGGAACGATGCGGCCGCGGCGGAGGTGCGGCCGGGGGTGACGTGCACGGTGACGGTGTCGCTGGGCAGGTCCACCGACCACGAGGTGACGCCGTCGGGGACCTCGCGCAGGGCCCGGGCGTCGAGGGACGCCTTGATGCGGTCCAGGGCGCGCTCGCCGCGCTGTGGCACGCGCGCCGCCAGGCCGTGGTCTCTGACCTCGGCGGCCGCGGCGGGGGAGGAGACGTTCACCGTCAGCGTGCCGTCGGGGGTGAACCAGGCGCCGTCCGTGGTGACGCCCGCGCGGGCGAGCGCCGTCAACTCGTTCTGCTGGGCGGCCTGGTGGTCGAGCCGGGCCACGGCGGCGTCCTCGCTGACGCCGAGGGACCGGGCCAGGGCGGTGACCATCGCCGGCGCGTAGCGGGGGGCCGTGGGAGCGGGCGTGGCCTCGGCGGCGCCGGTGGCGACGGCGGCAGCCAGCAGGGTGCCGATCGCGGTGGCCGCCAGGGATATACGGGAAACGCGCACAACTGTCCTCTCTGCATGGGCATGACACGTCCGCCGGTGGGGTGGCCCCTCAGAGCCTTCAGGAGACGCCGGACGAGCCGTCGGCGGTACGTGCCATGCCGTTCCGGCGGCGAATGGGGGAGCGCCGCCGTCCCGAACTCTGGCCCGAACGCGCCCTGTTGTTCAAGGCGCGTTCGGCGTTCCGTTTTCCACAGAGGTGCGCATAACTGTTGAGCGCGACGGTGAACGCGGGTCAGGTCAGCAACTCGCGGACGAGCCCCGCCACCTGCTCCGTCTCGATCAGGAAGCCGTCGTGCCCGTACGGTGACTCCACCGTCCTGAGCCGGTCGGCACCCGGGATCAGCGCGGCCAGTTCCGCCTGCTGGGACGGCGGATAGAGGCGGTCGGAGTCCACCGCGGCGACCAGCGTCGGCGCCGTCACCCGCCGCAGGGCCTGCCGCACGCCGCCCCGGCCCCGCCCCACGTCGTGCGCGTTCATCGCCTCGGTCAGGACCACGTAGCTCGCCGCGTCGAAGCGCCGCACCAGCTTGGCCGCATGATGGTCGAGATAGGATGCGACCTGATAGCGGCCACCGCGGCGGGGATCCTCCGCCTGCTGCGGCAGACGGCCGAAGCGGACCTGCAACTCCGGCTCGCTGCGGTAGGTGACGTGGGCGAGCCGCCGGGCCAGCCCCAGACCGGCATGCGGTCCGCGACCGGTGTCGTGGTAGTCGCCGCCCTGCCAGTGCGGGTCCGCGCGTACGGCCTGCACCTGGATGTGCGCCCACGCGATCTGTTCGGCGCTCGCCGCCGCCGTCGTGGCGAGCAGCAGCAGCGCGCCTGTCCGGTCCGGGAATGACACCGCCCACTCCACGGCCCGCATCCCGCCCATGGAACCCCCGACGACGAGCGCCCACCCGTCGATGCCGAGGGCGTCCGCGAGACCGCTCTCGGCAGCGACCTGGTCGCGCGGGGTCAGGAACGGGAACGCCCCGCCCCACGACCGCGTCTGCCCGGGCCGCCGGGAGGCCGGCCCCGTGCTGCCCTGGCAGCCTCCGAGCACGTTCGGCGCGACGACGAACCAGCGGTCGGTGTCCAGCGCGCGGCCGGGCCCGACAAGGGCGTCCCACCATCCGGGCGTGGGATGCCCGGGTTCGGCCGGGCCGCGGACATGGCTGTCCCCGGTGAGCGCGTGCAGCACCAGGACCGCGTTGGAGCGGTCCGGCGCGAGGGTCCCCCATGTCTCGAACGCCAGCCGCACGCCCGGCAGTTCACCGCCGGACTCGAGCGGCAGCGGCTCCTTGCGGTCGTACCACCGGCGCCGGCCGGGCGGGTCCCCCTCCCGCCAGGCCCCGGTGGCCGGCGGCAGGGGAACCTCGGCAGCGGCGACGGCCTGCACCTACGCTCCCTTGGCCGCGCGGAACCCGGCCTCCAGGTCCGCCTTCAGGTCCGCGAGGCTCTCGATGCCCACCGACAGGCGCACCAGCCCCGGCGCGGTGCCGGTCGCGGCCAACTGGGCCTCGTCCAGCTGGCTGTGCGTAGTGGACGCCGGGTGGATGATCAGGCTGCGCACGTCACCGATGTTGGCGAGATGGCTGAACAGCTCAACGCCGTCCACGAACCGCTTGCCCGCCTCGACCCCGCCGCGCAGTTCGAAGGAGACGATGGCTCCGGCGCCGCGCGGCAGATACGTCCGCCCGGCCTCGTACCACGGGCTGGACGGCAGCCCGGCATAGTGGACGGCGGCGACCTCGTCGCGCTGCTCCAGCCACTCGGCGAG
Source organism: Streptomyces sp. NPDC014801 (assembly GCF_043082085.1). Lineage (NCBI taxonomy): Bacteria > Bacillati > Actinomycetota > Actinomycetes > Kitasatosporales > Streptomycetaceae > Streptomyces > Streptomyces sp. NPDC014801. Next base: position 74,914 of record NZ_JBIBXG010000014.1, read on the forward strand.
AGCCTGGGCGTTGGCCGTGTGCCGCTCGATGCGCAGGCTCAGCGTCTCCACGCCCTGCAGCAGCAGGAACGCGGAGTGCGGGGACAGCGCCGGGCCCAGGTCGCGCAGCAACTGCACCCGCAGCTTCACGGCGTAGGCACCGGGGCCGAGCGCGGGCCAGTAGCGCAGGCCGTGGTAGCTCGGGTCCGGTTCGGTGAAGTCCGGGAACCGGTCGGCGTGCGCGCCGAAGTCGAAGGAGCCGCCGTCCACGACGACGCCCGCGATGGCGGTGCCGTGCCCGCCGAGGAACTTCGTCGCGGAGTGCACGACGATGTCGGCGCCGTGTTCGAGTGGCCGCAGCAGGAACGGCGTGGGCACCGTGTTGTCCACGATGAGCGGCACGCCCGCCGCGTGCGCCACGTCGGCGACCGCGCGCACATCCAGCACGTTGCCGCGCGGGTTGCCGAGCGACTCGGCGAACAGCGCCTTGGTGTTCGGCCGGATCGCCGCCCGCCACGCCTCGGCGTCGTCCGGGTCGTCCACGAAGGAGACCTCGATGCCGAAGCGGGGCAGCGTGTGGCGCAAAAGGTTGTAGGTGCCGCCGTACAGGGCGGTGCTGGAGACGATGTGGTCGCCGGCGCCCGCCAGGGTCAGCAGCGCGAGGGTCTCCGCGGCCTGCCCGGAGGACAGGGCGACCGCCGCCACCCCGCCCTCCAGGGCGGCGATCCGCTGCTCGAAGACGTCCTGGGTGGGATTGTGGATCCGGGTGTAGATGTTGCCGGGCTCGGCGAGCGAGAACAGATCGGCGGCGTGCCGGGTGTCCCGGAACACGAACGACGTGGTCTGGTAGATCGGCGTGGCACGGGCCCCGGTGACGGGGTCGGGCGCGGCACCGGCGTGGATCTGCTTCGTCTCGAAGGACCAGGCCGAGGTGTCGGGACCGGCGGGCGACTCCTGCGGGACGTGACCGGCGGTGACGGAGTCGACGGGCTGGCTGCTCATGGTGCTCCTCGTACAGGGAGAGCTGCGCTGACGTGCCATGAGCGAAGCACGCCCGGACGAGCGCGGACAGCGCGATACGCCACGTGCAACGGGGACTTCACGAATGACATGCGGGCGCAATGTGCCGGTGGTGGACCGCTCCTCCGGCCCCTCTACCGGGACACGCAAGCCGTCGCCGGCGCCTGCGCCATGCCGAGCGATCCCACGGACTTGCTCCGCGCTCCGTGCTCCCGGTTCGCGATGATTCGTACGGGATCGCGCTGAGACGTCCGTCGCTGCGCTCCGTATCACCCACCGGGACCCGCGATCGGAGGTGCCGGCTCATGATCATCGGCGACTGGCGCAAACAAGTTCCCGCTTCCCGCTTCGGCGGCGCCGACCGGCCGGGACGCGTCGGCGGCGCACGTGAGCCGACGGCGTCCTGGTGGGGCGGCCGCCGCGTGACGCGGCGCGGGGTGGAGATCACCCTGGGCGTGCTGTGGCTGGTGGACGGGGCGCTGCAGTTCCAGCCGTCGATGTTCACCCGCGGCTTCTTCGTGGACATGCTCGGCATGGCGAACATGGGCCTGCCCGGCCCGGTGTCCACGGTGGAGTACGACCTGACCGGCATGCTCGCCGCCCACCCGGCGCTGTGGAACGCCCTCTTCGCCGCGCTCCAGGTCGCGCTCGGCGCGGGACTGCTGTGGCGGCGCACCGCCCGCGCGGCGCTCGGCCTGTCGATCCTGTGGGCGCTGTCCGTGTGGATCGTCGGCGAGGGCGTCGGCGGACTCTTCATGGGCGGCACCAACCTGCTGACCGGCGCCCCCGGCGCGGCCCTGCTCTACGCCTTGATCGCTGTGACGATCTGGCCGCGCCGCGCGTCCGGCGGGGCCCTGGGCGCCCCCGTGAGCACCGGTGGCGGTGTCCCGGGCGCCCCCGTGAACGCCCATGGTGGTGTCCCGGGCGCCTCCGCGAGCGGGGGCGTCGGTGCTCGCGCCGGGTGGAGTGTCGCGGACGAGGGTGTCCTCGGCGGGGCGCTCGCGCGCTGGATGTGGCTGCTGGTCTGGCTCGGCACGGCCGCCCTCGAACTCGAACCCGCCAGCCACACGCCCGCCGCCCAGCTGACCACCACCGGCGAGGGCGAGCCGGGTGCCGTCGCCGCCGTCAACCACGCGATCGGCGGGCTGTTCACCGGCCGGGACCTGCCGTTCGTGGTCGTCTTCGCGTTCCTCCAGGTCGCCGTCGGTGTCGGCGTCCTGGCACCCCGCACCCGCCGCCCGGCCCTCGCGGCGGGCGTCGCCCTGGCCCTGGCCACCGGTCTCGCCGGCCAGGACCTCGGCGGACTCCTCACCGGCCACGCCACGGACCCCGGCACCGGGCCTGTGCTCGCCCTGTTCGCCGTCACCTTGTGGCCTCGCACGGCAGTAGGCGAGGTCTTCGGGGCCCGGCCCGCGGCGGTACCGGGCGGGGCGCTGGCCCGCTGAGGACGCCGTCTGGCCTCTCGTTCCAGTCCGGTCGTTGACGGCGGTCGTGCTGCCGCGAGGCGGCAACGGGGTGCCGGGGCGGCGCCTAGGCCGACGGCTCCGGTGGGACGGTCCCAGCCCTGGCCGTGCGGGTGCCGCTGATGGTGGGCCCGCTCACCGGACGGGCGACTCGGGAATCGGTGAGCCGTACCCGGGGCATCGGAAGGTCGCTGACGGGTCAAGCCTTAGGCTGGCGCGGTGACTGATGAGCAGGAGCGGGTGCAGCCGTCGGGAGTGTGGGCCACGGCGGTCGGGGTCGCCAGGGTCCGGGCGCTGGAGACCGAGCGGGAGAACGCGCTGTTCCGGGACCCGCTGGCCCAGGCCTTCGCGGCCGCCGGCGGCCTGTGGCCCTCCTCGCCGCCCCTGCCCGACGGCGACGAAGCCGCGCGACGCCGCCGGCTGGCCGTGTCGTTCTCCATCGTCATCAGGACCAAGTTCCTCGACGACCTGTTGCAGGAGGCGTCCGCGTCCGGGGTCCGGCAGGTCGTGCTGCTCGGCGCCGGCATGGACAGCCGGGCCTTCCGGATGGACTGGCCCGAGGGCACCCGGCTGTTCGAGGTCGACACGGCCGCGCCCCTGGATTTCAAGGCCTCGGTGCTGCGCCCGGAGCGGGCCGTCGCACGCTGCGAACGGATCACCGTCCCGGTGGATCTCCGTGAGGACTGGCCGGGCACGCTGGCCGCAGCAGGGCACGACCCGTCCGTGCCGACGGTGTGGATCGCCGAAGGCCTGCTGATCTATCTGCCCGAGGAAGCCGTGGAGCTTCTCCTGGCCCGGATCAGCGCGCAGTCGGCGGCAGGCAGCCGGATGGGACTGACGCTGGGCTCACCCGGTGTGATCGAGCGTTTCGGTGCGGACGCCACGCCGGGATCGGCGGCGTCCATGTGGGTCTCGGAGATGCCCGACGACCCGGTGGCCTGGCTGGCAGGGCATGGCTGGGAGGCCACCAGCCACACCCTGCGCGAGCGCGCCGCCGCCTACGGCCGCCCGATCAGCACCCCACCGCGGCGCGAGGAGCGGCCCGGCGGACTGATCTCGGCGATCCGCCGGTAGACGGCGCGAGGCGGGCCCCCCGCTCGCCGGCGGGCGGACGTACGCGCGCGCCGATGGTCACCGAGGCTGATAGGCGGTGGCCAGCACCGAGACGGTGACCTGATCGGGCAGGAGGCTGTCGTCGTCGAGATCTGCGCGGCTCAAGTGGCGTGCGCTCGGTGTCATCGCGACGAGGTCCCGGACCTCCGGCCGGGAAAGGGCCGCGGAGTATTCCACCTGCTCGGTGGTGACGGCCTCGAAGTGGGGGCTCAACGCCCGGTGCAGGCGCTGCTCCTTGGCCGGGTCGATCGTGACCATCGCGGACAGCCGGCCGCGCAACTCGGCCAGGTGCCGTCCGGTGGGACGGATGACGATCAGCCGCCCGGTGGGACGCAGTATGCGGTGGAACTCGGCCGGGTTGCGCGGAGCGAACACGTTGAGCACGACGTCGGCCACCTGGTCGTCCAGCGGGAGGGGACGAAAGACGTCCCAGGCCACCGCGGCGGCGCGGGCATGGACCCGGGCGGCCAGGCGCAGGGCACGCACCGATGTGTCCAACCCCAGCCCACGGGCGCCGGGCAACTCGTCGAGTGCACCGGAGAGGTAATAGCCCGTGCCGCACCCCGCGTCCACGATCGTGGCCTGTTCCGACCTGGCGTCGGCTGCCAGACGGGCCACGGCGGCGAGGATGGGCGCGTAGGCGCCGGTGGACAGGAACCGGTCGCGGGCCTGGACCATGGATGCGTCGTCGCCGCTGGTGGCACGGGCGCCCGTCAGCAGGCCGGCGTAACCGTGGCGGGCGATGTCGAAGGCGTGGCCCGCAGGGCAGCGCAACGCGCCGCGGTCGGGGCGCAGGTGGCGGCTGCGGCACGTCGGGCAGCGCAGCACGTCGAGGGACAGTCGGAGGGCAGGGGGAAGCGACACGGGCACGAGGCACTCCTGGCGAGGGTGGGGAAGGGACCGTGCCTGCACGCGGGCTCAAGCGTTGCTGCCTCACGACGAACGGGCAGCGTGGGAACCGTGGTTCACGCAGCAGGCACACCAAGGAGGGCGACGCCGTCCGACATCGCCCTCAACGCCTTCCGATCACAGGAAGCAGCAGTGCGGGGTGCTCATGAATGCCACGACACGAGTCTACGAGCAGGGGCGAAGCGCCTGCGTACCAGTGCGGGGAATGCAGCCTTGGGTAGCCGAGTCGGGCCAACGCAACGGAGCTTGCGAGGCGTTGACAGCGGCCTCATCATCGCCGATGAAACGCCGGCTCGTCACTCTGCGCGGACGTGCTGCGGTTCGAGTGGGCTGAGCCGGGCGGGCCGGAGGCCGTCCATCAGGAGGTTCAGCAGGCGGTCGGCCTTGGCTTCGCGCCGGGACCGGGGGGCCACGGTGAAGATGCCGATGAGCGAGTCGGCGATGTCCTCGGCGGTGACGTCCGAGCGGAGGTCGCCTGCCACGCGGCCGGCGTCGAGAATCGTCTCGATCGCCGTCAGAAGCTCGGTTCGTGTCTGTGCATGGGTGATCTCCCCCGATTCGACCATCGCGAGCAGGGTGTCGAGCATGCCGTTCTTGGTGGCGATCCAGTCCCCGAACAGGTCCATCCAGCGCCGCATCGCCGCAGCCGGGGGGAGCCGGTCGAGCAGTTCGCGGGCGCCGGTGGTCAGCCGTACGACCTGGTCCTGGTAGACGGCGTCGACCAGGGACTCGCGGGTCGGGAAATGCCGGTAGAGCGTGGCGATACCGACCCCGGCCTCCGCGGCGATCGCGCGCATCGACGGCTCGGTCTCGGCCGACATGAAGACGCGGGTCGCCACTGCGAGCAACTGTTCGCGGTTGCGGGCTGCATCTGCCCGCGGTGCGCGGACGCCCGCCCGATCAGAAACGGATCGCGCTCCGCTTGTGCTACGGTCGTTCATGTAAACGGAGCGTAGTCCGTTTCTGGGTGCTCCCTCGACCCGTGGAGACAGATGCCATGCAGGCACAGAGCAAGCAGCCATCCACAGGCGGCAGCCGGGCGGTCCAGCTGGGTTCCTTCGGCGGTCCCGAGGTCCTGAACGTCAGTGAGCTTCCCGTACCGCCGGCCGGTCCTGGACAGATCCGTGTGCGAGTCACTGCGGCCGGGCTGAACCCGATGGACTGGATCATGACCGCCGACGCGGACACCGCCGCCCGGTTCGGCCTGAGCCTGCCGGCCGGGTTCGGGACCGACTACGCGGGCGTGGTCGACCAGGTCGGTGACGGAGTGACGGGCTTCGCACCCGGTGACCGGGTGTTCGGGGGCGCCCTGTCCCGCGCCGTCGCCGATTTCGTCGTGGTCGACGCGACCGGGGAGACCGCGGCGAACGAGGCCCACCACACGCCTGAGGGTGTCGACGACCGCATCGCCGCCACCCTCACGATCGCGGGCCGCACGGCATCCGCCGCCCTCGCCGCCGTCGATCCCGGCCCGGGCGACACGGTGCTGATCGGGGGAGCCGGCGGCGGAGTCGGGGTGTTCGCCGTCCAACTGGCCCGGCTCTCAGGAGCGCGCGTGATCGGGACCGGATCGGCGAGATCGGCCGATCATCTGCGAGCGCTCGGAGCGGAGCCGGTCACCTACGGCGAAGGCCTGGCCGACCGCGTCCGAGCGATCGCTCCCGACGGTGTCACCGCCGCCATCGACCTGCACGGTGTGGAGACAGTGCACGTCGCAAGGAAACTCGGCGTCCCGGACAGCCGCATCTGCACCGTCGCCGCCCAGGTCGACGGCGTGGCGGCGGCCAACGGAGCGAACGCCGCTCCCGGTGCCCTGGAAGAGATCGCACACCTGGTCGCGACGGGCCGGCTGCGGGTTCCGGTCGCGGCGAGCTTTCCGATCGAGGAGATCCGCCGGGCGGTCGAGCTCCAGGCCGGGCGGCACGTGCAGGGCAAGGTCGTCATCGAGCTGTAGTCGTACTGGCCCGGCGGGGGTGGCCTCAGCGGTGCTCGGATGCGCCTTCGAGAGGACGACGGTGATCGCCGGTTGCACCTGAAGGGGCCAGTGCAAGGCTGCACGAGCGGCGTGGCGCTCATAGGCTGGTGGTGCTCGGGGCGACTACGGAGGACACGCATGCCCCGCACCATCTGGTCCGGCGCCATCAGCTTCGGTCTGGTCACCGTGCCGATCAACGTGGTCAGTGCCACCGAGGACCACTCGATCCGTTTCCACCAGTACCACCTGGAGGACATGGGCCGGGTCCGCACCCGGAAGTTCTGCGAGCTGGAGGATCGCGAGGTCACGAGCGCGGAGATCGGCAAGGGCTATGAGGTGGTGCGGGAGACCAAGGGACACCCGGCCCAGATCGTGCCCATCTCCGACGAGGACCTGAGCAACCTGCCGCTGCCCACGGCCAAGGCGATCGAGATCGAGGCGTTCGTGCCGGCCGAGGACGTCGATCCGATTCAGATCGGTGAGGGCTACTACCTGCAGGCGAGCGGCCAGGTCGCGGCCAAGCCCTATCGGCTCCTCGTCGAGGCGCTCGGGCGCTCGGAGAAGGTGGCCATCGCCAAATATGCCTGGTCGGGGCGGGAGCGACTGGGCATGCTCCGGGTCCGCGGCGACGCTCTCGTACTGCATTCGATGCGCTGGCCCGACGAGATCCGCAACCCGGCCGAAGTGCTGCCCCCAGAGACACAGGTGTCGGAGCAGGAGATCGAGGGTGCGCTCGCCCTCATGGAGAGCATGACGGTGGAGGACTTGGAGGAGCTCGACGCGCACGACGAGTACACCGAGGCCATGGCCCAGATCATCGAGGCCAAGAGGGAGCACGCACCGCTGCCGGAGGCCCCCGAGCCGGAGGAGCCGGCCCAGGTCCTGGACCTGATGGCGGCACTGAACGCATCCGTGGAGAAGGCGCGGGAGTCCCGCGGCGAGCACGCGCGCGAGGCCGAGGTGCACGAGCTGGCCAAGCCCACCCGGAAGACGCCCGCGAAAAAGGCGGCGAAGAAGCAGCCCGCCAAGAAGACCACAGCGAAGAAGGCGGCAACCAAGAAGACGAGCAGCCGCAAACCACGCACCGCCTGAGAGCCGGGGGGCTAGATGCGCGCGTCTCCTGGCGTCCGGTCGACCTGCCCGCGATTGTCAGACCGTCTCGGTACGGTCTGCGCATGAGAGCAACGGCAACTTTCACCGTCAAATCGTTCGTCCCGACTGAGCTGAGGCCTGAGCCTGCCGTGTCCACCGGGCTGCCGGTGGGTGTCGCGACGATGGAGAAGCACTTCGAGGGAGAGGTCGTGGGGCGCTCGGCGACGCTGTTCACCGCAGCGTTCGACCAGGCGGCCGGCGTCGGCACCTATGTGGCCATGGAGTCGTTCGAAGGCTCGGTTCAGGGGCGTGAGGGCGCATTCAACTTCGTGCACTCGGCAACGACATCCGGCAGCGACCGCACGGCGGAGTTCTTCACCATCGTGCCTTCCAGCGGCACCGGCGAGCTGGCCGGGATCTCCGGGGCCGGGGGACTGGCGGTTGACGCGGACGGCACGCATCGCATCTGGTTCGACTACCAGCTCGACTGAACGCGAAGCCTGCGGGCCTCGGCGGCGGTCCGCCGGGGCCTCTTCGCCGCGCCCTGTGCGGCGAGGGTGGTCCGCTGCGCTGAAACCCGCTCGACTTGGTCGCCTCTTGGAAGAGATCGTTCAGGTATGGAGTTCCTCTGCTACCACCGTGACCGGTCGGGTTCGCTGCCGCTGCGTGAGGAGTTGCTGGAAGAGCACTGGTCCTACATGGACCGGTACGCGAAGGAGATGATCGCGCGAGGCCCGACTTTCGCCGACGACGGCCACACGCTCACCGGGAGCGTGCACATCGTCGACCTGCCTGATGCCGCCACTGCTCGCGCGTTCGCCTTCGACGAGCCGAACTATCAGGCCGGCGTGTACCGGGACGTGCTGCTACGGCGATGGCGCAACATGCTGGGGCGCACCATGTGGGACTTCCCCGGCGGCCGCACCGGCGGCCATCGGTACCTGGTGCTCGGCCTCGGCGCGGGACAGGCGGCCGACCTCGCCGTGCCACCCGACCGGAATGACCTGATCGCCTACGGGCCGCTGCTCTCCGACGACGGCGCCGACTGGCTTGGCACCGCGGCGCTGCTCCGAGCGCCGGACCCGGACGCGGCACGCGCCCTCCTGACCATGGACCGGTACGCCGACATAGAGGTGCACACCTGGCAGTTCGGTGGGCGCCCGTCCTAACCCATGGTTCCGCATCGCCTGCGTCCGCGAGAAGGGCATCCGTTGCGGCGGACGCCCCCCTCGCAGTCGCGGCCCGGACCCGAGTGGGTCCTCGCGTCACCGTCGCCAGAACAGGTGGTGCGTCACGCCGCTCGGACTGGGCACCACCTCCAGGTGGAAGCGGTCGAGCAGCTCATCGGGGGACTCCCAGAGCCTCAGCCCGGACTGGAGTTTCACCGGCGAGACCGCCACGTGCAGGGTGTCGACGAGGCCGGCGTCGAGGAACTGCCGGATGGTGGTCACCCCGCCGCCGAGTCGGACGTCCTGGCCTCGCGCCGCTTCCCGCGCACGTGCGAGGACCGCGGCCGGGTCGCCGTCGACGAAGTGGAACGTGGTGTCGGAGAGCGTGAGCGAGGGACGCGTGTGGTGGGTCATGACGAACACCGGAGTGTGGAACGGGGGCTCCTCACCCCACCAGCCGCGCCACTCGTGGTCCTGCCACGGCCCGCGCTGGGGGCCGAACTTGTTGCGGCCCATGATCTCGGCACCGATGTTGCGTGCGAAGTCTCGGGTGAAGTAGTCGTCGAGACCACGGCTCCCGCCGGGATCCGTCCGCATGGGCCAGCTCGCCGTGGCTCCGGCCCAGGCAAACAGCCTCTCGGGATGGTCGTGCCCGAACGGCCTCTCGAGGCTCTGGTGCTCACCGGCACCGATCCCGTCACTCGAGACGTTGAAGTTCATGACTCTCAGCAGTTGATCCACGTGGTTCCTCATCAGGCTCTGTTGTCGTCGTGCGGCGAGGTGCCGCCCACCATGACGTCGAACGGAACGTGGCTGGATCGACAGCGCGACGGCGGGGTTTCACACTCCGCGGCGCAGCATCGCGACCAGCTCGGCGGTGTGCTGCCGCCGGGTCCACGCTATGAGGGCGAGGGGAACGATCAGGATCAGCGGCGTGGCCGCGTTCTGGCCGTCGAAGACGGTCATCTGGACGACGAACGCACCCACCATCAGCGCGCTGAGAGCCGTCGCCGCGACGGACTGCAGCAGCGGGACCAGCAGCGCGATGGCTCCCGCCAGCTCCAGCAGGCCGATGGTGTACATCCCCGCGCTGCCCCAGCCCATGCGGTCGAACGACTCCGTCGCCGTGGGGTGCGCAATCAACTTCGGGAGGGCGCTGGCCAGGGCGTAGAAGAGGGCGAGCAGCACCTGCAGCGTGCGCAGGGCGATCCTCGCGTACCGGACGCGCCTCGTCGTGGTGGTCGACGCGGGACCGGCCGTCGCCGTGGGGGAGAGGGAGGAGGCGGGAGCGGTGTTCTCGGACATGGAGGTCTCCTGGGTTCGTGTTCCACGCGGTGCGGCGGGATGTCGCGTGCAGTCACCGGGACAGACCTGGGAGACGGGCGAAACTCATCGGTGGGTGGGCGAAACTCATTGGTGGTGGGCGAGCCTGACCCGCCGGCCCCGGCCACGGTGCTGTGCTCCGGACCGGTCGGGTGTGGCGTCGTAGCGGCACCTTGGGCCGACGATCCGGCGAGGGCCCGGTGAGGGTACGGCGCCGCAAGTGCGCGATGGGCGGCGCGGGTTGTGGCCGGTGTACCGGTCGAGCACCACGGCGACGCCGCGCTGCAGGTGCCAGATCTGAAGCCGTCTTCGCCTCTTGTCAACGCAGAGCGGTGGCGTTGGCGGGTGAGCCCACTCCGCCGGTCAGGTTGAGGGGCTTGACGGTGAGGAGGCTGTCCCAGCGGCCGGTTGTGCGGCAGTCCTCGGCCAGGGCGTGCAGGTTCCACAGTTCGCCCAGCGGAAGTCCCAGCTTGGCGATCAGTTCCTGGTGCATCATGCCGTCGTCCTCGGGCGCGCTGTCGTGGAAGTCGCTGCTGTCCAGGACCGGGAGGACCTCGACTGCGAAGGTGTCGGTGGCCATCAGGGCGATGCGGTGGTCCCAGCACCAGGCGGCGAAGTCACGGCTCTGCGCGAAACCGGTGGCGCGCCGTCTCGCGCGGGTCTCGCGACGGTTCTCGGCGGTGGTCGTCAGGTACCAATGCGCCCAGCCGGTGTGGACGAGGAGCAGGTCTCCGGGTTCGACGCTGCAGCCCTGTGCCTCGAGGGCGTCGTCGAGGAGGCCGGTGGTCAGGGCGGGGCCGTCGAAGTGCGCCAAGGGAGTGCCGCGCGCTTGAAGGAGGCCCTCGATGTCGATCAGGAGTCCGCGGCCGGCCAGTGGAACTTCGGCCCAGAGCTGGACGCCCAGACGGGGACTGCGGGGGGTGATCTCGTGATCGGGTACGCCGTTGTAGAAGCCGTGGCCGGAGGCGCGGCGGTGGCGCAGGCCGTCGATCTGGGTGCCGGCTTGGAGGTGGAAGTTGTCCAGGACGTCGTCGCGGGCCTGGTCGTGCTTTGCGGTGATGCGGTGGTGGGGGATGCCGCGGGCCTTGGACATGGGCGGGTCGAACGCGTCCAGCGGATAGTCGAGGTTGAATGCGCGGCCGTCGGTGACGCAGGCGGTCGCGCGCCGTATCTGGGCCGGTCCGGCGAAGTTGGCCATGCCGCGCTCGGGCTGGTCGGGAAAGAGATGCCAGCTCGAGCCGGGAGGGGCGTCGGTGCGCCGGGTGAGCTGCTGATAGGTGGGCAGGGGCACGTGGGTGGCTTTCTGTCAGGGGCAGCGGGCGGCGATCGCGTCGGCTGCCTGGCGTACTTCGCTGATGAGGCGGGCGTGGTTGTCCGTGGTGGGTTCGTCGCTGGGGCCGGTGACGCTGAGGGCGCCGAGGAGCTGATCGCCGTGGCGGATGGGTGCGCTGACGGCGGTGACGTTGAGGACGCGTTCGCTCACGGACAGGGCGTAGCCGTTCTCCCGGACCTGCTGGAGGTCGGCCGTGAGGTCATCGGCGGTGACCTGACGGCCGGAGACGAGGGTGAAGGGGGTGGCCGCGTCGATGAGCGTGCGCTGTTCGCCGTCGGGCAGCCATGCGGCGAGGGCCTTGCCGGCGCCGAGGTGGAGGGGGAGTTTCTCGCCGATGGGCAGCTGGTAGCGCAGGGGATTGCGGCCCTGCACGCGAGCGATCAGCACACGTGACAGGGCGACGCGGACGAACAGGCTGGCCGTCAGACTGGTGGTGGCGGCCAGTTCCTGCAGGACGGGAAGGGCGACCTGGCTGAGGCGGTTGGTGACCAGGAACGCGTGGGCGGTGGCGACGGCGGCGGGCCCGGCGACGTAACCCGTGTCTTCCTTCGCGGCGTAACCCCGCTCGATGAGCATGTTCAGGATGCGCTGTGCGGTGGCGACATGAAGGTCGGCGCGGCGTGCGACCTCGCTCAGCCGCAGCGGCTGGCGGGTGTCCTCCAGGACGCCCAGGACGTCGAAGGCCCGGTCGAGGGAACGCATGGCGGACGCGGGCGAGGTGGCCATGGGTGACTTCTCCTGAAGGGATGGCTGCGTGGCGGGTGCAGGACGCTGATAAGGGTTATCAGCATGCGAGTGCAGCGCCGGTTATACAAGATCCGTCCAGGCCACGGAGGTCATTCCGGCCGGTGCGTCGGCTCCAGTGGACGCCCGCCGGCCGCGGTCGCCGACGCGTCGTCCGGCCGTGACCGGTAGGACAGGGCGAAGGACAGAATCCCGCAGATGCTCGCGGCGATGCACGTGGGGGGCTGGGCGCTGCCTTCGACGTCGGTCACCCACTGGGCGTCGCCCAGCACGATGCCGAGGGCCTGCCCCGCGACGATGACGACGCCACCGGCGAGGAAGGCGAGGACGCTCAGGCGGAAGAGGGGGAGCAGCAGACGCTGTGCCATGGCGTGGCCTTTCGGTTCAGACGGGCAGGACGCCGGTGGCCACCGCGGCGCCGATGAGCAGGATGGGCACGCAGTAGTACGTGACCAGGGGCAGGAAGGTGCGGGCCGGGTCGACGCCGGCGATGCCGCTGGCGACGTAGATGGGAGCTCCGGACGGCGGAGACGCACCTTCGGTCGACGCGAAGATGAGGACGGCGACGCAGGCGGTGGCCGGTGGGACGCCGGCCCCGACCAGGGAGGAGACCGCGACCGGGCCGATGGCGGCCATGGTGGCGGAGGCCGTCAGCGGAATGGCCACGCCGACCACGAGGACACCGACGATGAGCGCCATGGCCCACCGGGGCGCATCGATGCCCGCCAGCAGGTCGGTGAGCTGCTCGGGCAGGCCGAGAGAGCCCAGCACGTTGGAGGCGGAGAAGGCCGCCACGATGGTGACGCCGATCACCCCGAACTGAGGGGCGGTATCGCCGAGTACGGCCCACCACGCGCGGCCGGAGCGGGGGAGGTGCCGGCGGCCCAGGACGAGGACCGTGGCGATCAGCAGGACCGGTATCCATGTGATCAGGCTGATGGCGTCCGACATCTTGGTGCCCACCCATGCGCCCAGCGCGCCGCCGGAGGGGCTTCTGGTCATCAGCAGGGGCACGAGGATGCCCACGAAGAGGAACAGGCTCGTCCAGCCCGCGCTCAGGCTCGTCCGCAGCGGCAGCAGGTCGCTGCGGTCCATCGGCTGGATCCCGTGACGGCGGACCATGACGAACGCGGCTGCCATCCGGTAGCCCAGACACCACAGACCACCCAGGAACAGCGGCAGCACGATGTCGTCGGTGGTGGCCAGCGACGCCACACCGGCGGAGCCCATGAGGATGAACATGGTGGAGCTGAACGGGAAGGTCACGCCCATGCCGGCGCCGCCCGCCGCGACGGTGGCGGCCAGCTCGCCGCTCACCTTCGAGCGTTTCATCCAGGGAATCGTCACCGATCCGACGGCCGCGGTCACGGCCGCCCCGACATGGGCGATCGCGCCGAAGAGCCCGGCGGCGGCGGTGGAGGTGTAGATGGGGCCACCCCGCAGCCGTCCCAGCGCGGAGTTCAGGATGCCGAGCAGCTGATCCAGCACCGGGGTGCGGGAGAGGATGCAGCTCATGAAGACGAACGCCAGAGCGGCGAACGTCACCTCTTCCTGCAGGGCCTCGACGAACCCGGACCACATGAGGTGTCCGATGTCCCCGCCCGCGAACAGGCCGGTCACGACGAAGCCGACGATCAGTGCCTCACCGATGTTGCGCTTCAGGACGGCGTTCCACACGATGATGGACGCGATGTAGCAGCCCAGCGCCCAGATGGCGATCACGACGTTCCTCCCGGCATGACGGTGGCGGCGGCGCGGATGCTGGCACGCCGTCGGGCCTCCTCGGCCTCGACCTCGCGCGCGGCGGCCAGGACGGACGCTGCCTGGTCGGCAGCGACGATCGCGACGCCGTCACCGTCACCCACCACGACATCCCCCGGGTGGCAGACCACGCCGCCCACGGCGATGGGCACACCCACCCGGCCGGGCCCGAATTTGTACGGTCCCGCTGGGGTCACCGCGCGCGCCCACACCGGGAAGCCCATCTCGGCAAGGACCTCGGCGTCGCGAGCGGCACCGTCCAGCACCATGCCCACGACACCCCGTGCCCGTGCCCGCTCGGCGATCAGTTCACCGATCAGCGCCCGGGAGGTGTCGCCCTCGCCGTTGACGACCATGATGTCACCCGGCTCGGCCACCTTGACCGCCTCGTGGATCGCCTGATTGTCCCCGGCCCGCGTCCACACGGTCAGGGCGCGGCCGACGGCTCGCGCCCCGGGCCACACCGGGCCGATGGCGGAATCCACCAGGCCCAGCCGTTCGGTGGCGTCCCCGATGTTCGCGGTCGGCAGCCCGGCGTAGGCGTCGAGCAACCGGGCCGTTACGGGTGCGGTGGCCCGCAGGCCCTCGGGCCCGGCGGCGAGCGCGTGCACATGGCTGATCGCACGGGGCAGCACGGCGTCGAGGCCCAGCTCCGTCACCAGGTCCGCAGCCGCGGAGGCTTCACGCGCACGGCGATCGCCGTGCTTGTACGTCCCCTGGTACAGCCGCTCCAGGGCCGCCTCGCCGCCCGCGAGCTCGGCCGCGATCTGCCGGCGTACCCAGCCCTCGTCGCCGGCTGCCCGGCCGGCGTCGACGGCCTCCACGATGATCGCGCCGAGCCCCTTCATGAACAGGCTCCGCAGCAGCTTGCGCGCCGAGGCCGCCCCGGGCTCGTCCCCCAGGTCTTCCACCGGAGCGCCCAGGCCGCCGAAAAGGCGCGCGATCGCCGCGGCGCCCTGCCCGCTGGCCAGCAGGGCGGTCCGGTGCCGGTACTTCGGGACCGATCCGATCACGGCGACGTCCGCGAACACCGCCCGTGACGATTCGGCGATGCCCGCGGCGATCTTCCGCTTCAGTTCCCGCGGTGCCGCGTTCATGTCCGCGTAGACCGCCGCTTCCCGCAGGTGCGGCGCCGCCTGCTCCGCCACGGTCAGCGCAGCCTTCATGCCGGTCAGGCCGAGGACCAGGTCACGTCCGGCGACCGCCTCCGCCACGGAGTCGGCCCGCCTGACACCGACCGGAGTGGGCACATCGGCCGGGTCGAACCCGGCCACCTCCCAGCCCTCCGCCAGGAAGCCTGCCGCATAGACCGCCCCGGCCTCGCCGAGCCCCAGGATTCCGATCTTCACTATCTCTCGCCTTCTCATACAGTGATAAGAGTTCTCACTCAGTGCGGAAGGATGTTGCTGGGTGGTTACGCGCACGTCAAGAGCTGCCGGAATGATCGATCAAACGGCCCGGCCGGCCGTCCGTTTGGAGGGGAATCACTCCCGGTTGTCTTCTGAGAGGCCGGGCTCGGCACCTACACAGGCGGTGGTGCGGCCAGGATCATCGCTGACCGCCGCACCGGAGATCAGCGTTCGGTGTGGGGATGGCGCGCCGGTGCGAGCTGGTCGAAGCAGTAGTAGATCGCCAGGAGGGCGTGGGCGCAGAGCATCGCGATGGGGCTGAGGAAGGCGATCGCGACGGTGGCGAGGTAGGCCAGGCCCCCGAGGCTGAAGCGGCGTGCGGCGGCTGTGAGGTCGCGGCGGGGGATCGGCTGCTGCAGGGCCCGGGCGTCACGGGTGAAGGACAGGAACAGCAGGCTGAAGGCGATGCCCATGGCGACCATGGTGGCTGCGTAGACGGCGGCCGCGGTGTGGGCGTCGGTGTGCTGCGCGGTGAGGTAGGTGGCCAGCAGGCGGGTGGGGAAGGGGATCACGGAGACGGTGAGCAGGAGGAAGAGGTTGGCGAACAGAGTGCGCCGGTCGACGCGGCGGGCGAGGGCGCACATCGCATGGTGATTGATCCAGATGATGCCGATGACGAGGAAGCTGACGAGGTACGCGAAGTAGGCGGGCCACTGGTGGCCCAGAGCGTCGGCGAGCGTCTGCCCATGCAGGTCGTCGGGTTCGGGAACGTGAAGGTCGAGGACGAGCAGGGTGATGGCGATGGCGAAGACGCCGTCGCTGAAGGCCTCCAGTCGAGCGGTGCTGAAATCGGTGCGGGATCGCTCTGGTCGCGGGGCGGCGGGGCTGCTCATGTGGCCTCCGGCGAGAAGGAAAGGTAGGCGCCGGCGATGATGTCGCAGCTCGGTCGCGGCGCGTGGCGATTCCACCTGCTCAGCACATCAACCTCTCATGCCTCGTGTGACGGTGAGCAGCACCACGGCAAGGAGCTGGATGGCGACGACCACGGCGATCAGCAACGGGATCGAGTAGTCGTACAGTCCACCCGTGAGCGCACCGCCGGCCAGGCTCGCCGCGCCGACCACTCCGGCGAACAGCCCGTACGCCGTCGCCCGGCGCGGCCCGGGTACCAGGTCGGCGACCGTGGCGCGCAACGTGGACTCCTGGATGCCCATGGCCGCGCCCCACACCAGCGAACCGGCCACCGTGACGGCGAGCGTGTTCGTGAAGGCCAGTGCCGCCACTCCCGCCGTGAGCACGGGCAGGGCCACCAGCACCCGCGGGCCCACCCTGTCGTACAGCCACCCCGTCGCGAGCGCGGCGACGGCGTCCACGGCCATCGCCGCCGCGTACAGCACCGGCACCCACGCGGTGCTCAGCAGATGCCGCTCGACCAGGTGGAACGAGAGCAGCCCGAACGTCGCGAACCCCGTCGTGGTGGCCGCGGTGAACCCGGCGTACGTCCAGAACACCGTCGGCAGACGGCCGCCGCCCGCCTGTGGTGGCGCACCCGTCACCTCTCGTTCGTATGCTTCGGGGTCCGGCACGCGGGCCCGCAGCCAGAACAGCAGGAGCAGGACCGCGACGCCGGGGACGGCGAGGACGCCCAGCGCGGCACCGTAGTCGTTCCCGGTGATCGCGAGCGTCGCCGCGACCAGCAGGGGACCGACCAAGGCGCCGATCTGGTCCATCGCCTCGTGGACGGCGAAGCCCCTGCCTCGTCCGGTCGCGGCCGTGGCGTGCGAGAGAAGAGTGTCCTTCGCGGGCGAGCGCACCGCCTTGCCGACGCGCTCCGCGATCACCAGCGCGCATGCCGCCCACAGCACGCCGGCCACGCCCAGCAGCGGGACGGACACCACCGTCAGCGCGTACCCGGCGATCGCCAGTCCCCAGAAGCGGCGGGTACGGTCCGCCAGCGGGCCGGAGATCAGCCGCAACCCGAGCGCCGCCGCCTCCCCGGCCCCGGTGACGACGCCGACGACCAACGCGGACGCACCGAGCGAGGCCAGCAGCGGGCCGGTGACCGAGCGGGCGCCCTCGTACACGAAGTCGGCGAGCAGGCTGACCGTCCCGAACCAGACCACGAACCGCCAAGGACTCATCCGGGTCGGCCGAGCCGCCATCTGTTCCTCCGCCACCGAGCCCGCCTCCCGATCCTCCCTGCCGGTTCACGTCAGGCAGCAGTCCTCAGGGCCCGGGTGCGTCAACGCCTCCGGGCACCGCACCCCGCCCACGCCGCGTCCCCTTCGACGAACGTGACCAGAACCGTACGCCTCATCGCACCCCGGTACGGGCCCCCTGCGGCAGCGTAGTGGGCGACTGCCGACCGGCGCCCGGTGCGGCCGCTTCGGCGTCCCGGGCGACGGGGCTCAGGTAGGCGTACACCTGTCCGTCGAGGTGGACGAGCCTCCAGGTGCGGGCGTACGCCGGTGGCCGGCTGCCGTGCGTGGTGAGGACCGCGACGGGCGTACGGCGCGCAGCTCGCGCGAGAGCGCTTGCGGTCGTGTTGGTGTCGGCGCCGCCGGTCTGGGCGGAGGCGCAGCCGGCGTAGAAGGCGATCGGGATGTGCGGGGCCTCGCCGTCGTCGCCGGTGAGCACGCACGGCGGTCGTACGCCCTGCCGGTGCAGTGCGTCAGCCGTCCGCGCCCACCCCTGGCGGCTCGCGGTCGTGCGGTCCACCAGGCGCCACAGCACGGCACCCTGGACGGCCAGATGTGCGGCGAGGCCGACGACCACCACCGTGACGGTGAGCGGGCGCCAGACTCCGCGCGCCCTGGTCACCAGGAGGACCAGTGTGTCGGCCACGGGGATGGCCAGCAGCGCGTAGGCGGGCAGCAGGAAGCGGGGGGCGGCATAGCCGATGAACAGCAGGTACGGAACGGCCGCCGTCGCGGCGCAGGCCAGCGGAAGCACGGTGAGGGACGCGCGCCGGGCCCTGACCGCGGCCGGCAGCCCAGCGAGAGCCAGCACCGGTACCGCGAACCACCACGCGAACACGACGGGATGCGGCATGCCGCCCGTGCAGGGACGGCACAGGGTCCGCCCGCTCAGGCTGCGCAGCTGGTCGTCGACGGCGTTGTTCCAGCGCAGCTCGCCCTGGATCCGGGAGGCGTCGGACAGTCGGGAGCCGAGGCCGCCGTAGCTGACGTACGCCTCGATCACCCATTCGGCCGCGCCGGCCACAAGGCCCGCCACCAGTGCGACCAGCAGCCACTTGTGCCGCCATCTGCGGACGACCACCAGCGCCGCCATCAACGGCAGCGTCACCCAGACCGCGTCTGTGGGCCGCATCCACGCCATCAGTGCCGCACTGGCCGCCAGCCCCCACACCGGCCCGCGCGGCGTCCGGTCGGCCTGGGCGCGCAGAAAGCAACCGACGGCTGCCAGGCCGCCGGTCGCGACCCAGTAGTTGGGCATGGCTTCCGGACCGTAGAAGAGCGTCACCCACAACGACGCGAACAGTGCTCCGCCCAGCGCCACCACACGGGTGGGCAACAGCCCGCGCCAGGACCGCAGGGCCAGATAGAGGGCGAGGCCGGACAGCAGGGAGAGGTACACGCGCAGCAGCGGTGTCGACGACGACCAGGAGGCGATCGGTGCCACCAGCAGGGAGACGCCCCGTGCGCGCGGCGCGCTGAAGTAGGCGGCCGGGGCGTGCCCGCTGACCTGACTGACGTAGACCGTCTCGTCCCAGCCCAGCCCGATCCCCGGGCGTACGAGCACGAGCTGGGCCGCGACGAAGGCGGCCGCCACCGCGGCGGGCCACGCCTTGCGCCCGGAGATCCGTCGGGTGCGGGCAGGCGGGTACGCCCCGGAACGGGCGGATGGCGTGTCCGGCGACTCGATCGTCATCATCCAGCCTCAATCCCTACAGGGTGTAGGGTTTTCTGCACCCTACAAGACGTAGGGGGAGTGGTGACTGATAAGGGTCAAACATGGTCAAATTAACCCTGTCTTCTCGGCGGTGCAGCGCCGAGCCGGTGACTGCCGAGCGGGCGTGCCTCGGTGGTGAGCCGGAACCCGGGCGCTGACGTCCCGAGGCGCCCAGGGGATCCCCGGGAGGCAGGCCGACCGGAAGCCGCAGAGCGAGGCGCTCGCGGCGGTCCGGGGCTCCGCCGTTGGTGTTCCGCACCGCCGTTCCCCCTCCCCGCGCCGCTTCCGCCTTCCTACGGCCGCCCCACGACCCTCTGTCCCCATCACTGTCCGAGGTGAGTTCCCGACGTGACCGCACAGCACCAGACCGCGCTCCCCGCACAGCGCCGCGACCCCCGGCCCACCGGCCCTGGCCGGCGGCTGCGGCTGCGGGCGCGGGCCGCGACGGCCACGGTGTGGTACCTGCGGCTGCTGGCCCTGCTCAACCTGGCCGCGGTCGTGTCGGTGCCGTTCCGTGAGGAGGTCCACGAGCACAACGCCGGGGAGTACTTCACGCCGTACCTGGCCACCGCGGGCCTGATCTCGGCGGCGCTGGCGCTGTGGCTCGCCGTGGTGATGCGGCGCCGCAAACGGGCGGCCTGGGTCTTCAACCTCCTGCTCGCCGGGCCACTGTTCCTGCTGTACGCCTTCGCCCTGAGCCAGGATCCGTACCGCGACCACGCCTTCAATTGGCTCTCCACCGCGCTGACCGGCCTGTTCGTGGGCGCCCTGCTGCTGGGACGCGCCGAGTTCACCGCGGTGGGCGACCGCTCGAACCCGCGCCTGGCACTGATCGTGGGCGCCGTCGGTCTGCTGGTCAGCGGCACCCTCGGCACGCTCCTCGTCAGCGCCACCAACCGGGTCGCCGGCGCGTCGCTGGGCGACCGGATCACGTACACACTGCTGCGCGGCGTCAGCGTCGGCCCGCTCGCCGACCGGGTCGATGCCGTGCACGCACCCCGCTGGGCGGACATCACGATCAACGTGGCGGTCGCGGCCACCTTCCTGCTCGTCCTGTACGCCTGCTTCCGCGCCCCGCGCGGCACCGCCCTCCTCGGCGAGGACGACGAGCGGCGCCTGCGCGAGCTTCTGGCCCGGCACGGTGAACGCGACTCGCTCGGCTACTTCGCCCTGCGCCGCGACAAGGCCGCCGTCTTCTCCCCCACGGGCAAGGCCGCCATCACCTATCGCGTGGTGGGCGGCGTCAGCCTCGCCTCCGGCGACCCGATCGGCGACCCCGAGGCATGGCCCGGCGCCATCGACGCCTGGCTGGCCGAGGCCCGCCGCCACGCCTGGACGCCGGCCGTGATGGGCGCGAGCGAGGAAGCGGGCACCATTTACGGCCGCCACGGCCTGGACGCCCTGGAACTCGGCGACGAGGCCGTCGTGGACGTCGGCGACTTCACGCTCGACGGACGGGCCATGCGCGTCGTCCGACAGGCCCACAACCGCATCCGCCGGGGCGGATACACCGTCCGCATCCGCCGCCACCGCGACATCCCCGACGACGAGATGGCCGCTCTCGTGGCACGGGCCGACGCCTGGCGCGACGGCGCCACCGAACGCGGCTTCTCCATGGCCCTGGGCCGGCTCGGCGACCCGTCCGACGGCGACTGCGTGATGCTGGAGTGCCACGACGCCGACGGGCAGCCACGGGCCCTGCTCAGCTTCGTCCCCTGGGGAGATCACGGCCTGTCCCTGGACCTGATGCGCCGCGACCGCACCGGCGAGAACGGCCTGATCGAGTTCATGGTGGTCGAACTGCTGCTGCGGGCGAGCGAGATCGGCGTACGCCGGGTGTCACTGAACTTCGCCATGTTCCGTGCCGTCTTCGAACGCGGCGCCCGCCTCGGCGCGGGCCCCGCCCTGCGGGCCTGGCGCGCGGTACTGACGTTCCTCTCCCGCTGGTGGCAGATCGAGTCCCTCTACCGCGCCAACGCCAAGTACCGCCCCCTGTGGGAACCCCGGTTCCTGCTCTTCGAGAAGGCCGGCGACCTGCCCCGGATCGGACTCGCGAGCGCCCGTGCCGAAGGCTTCCTCACCGTCCCCCGCCTGCCGGGACTCGTCCGGCGCACGCCGAAGGGGGACTCCCACCCCGATCACCTACAGCTTGTAAGGTGACCCCATGGCAGGCGCATCCCCCTCGAACCGGCCCGAGCGGCGCAGCGCCGGCGCGCTGGAGAGCGAGGTCCTCGCCACGCTCTGGGCGACCGAGGAACCGCTGTCCCCGGCGCAGATCCAGGACCGGCTCGGCGGCGACCTCGCCTACAACACCGTGCACACCATCCTCAAGCGCCTGTACGACAAGGGTCTCGTCCTGCGCGACGCGGGTGGGCGGCGGGGCACCTACCGTCCCGCCAAGGGCGCCGCCGAAGCGACCGCCGAGGCCATGCACCAGGCCCTCGACCGCGGCCCGGACCCCATCGCCGCCCTCCAGCACTTCGTCAGCGGGCTCAGCGCCGAAGAGGAGCGAGCCCTGCGGGACCTCCTCGGCGAGCACGGATCATGAGGATCGACGTCTACGTCCCCCTGCTGTTGTCCCTGCTGCTGGCCACCGTGGCGCCGCAGGCCGGCCGGCGTATCGCCCCGGCCCTGGCCGCCCGCGTCCTGACGACCGCCGCCGTCCTCACCGCGGCCGCCACCACCTGGGCCCTCGCCCTGCTCGCGCTCACGCTGATCGGCAACGCCCCGCCGCTGGCCGCCGAAGCCCGTGAGAGGGGAGGCCACCTACCCGAACCGGTGCCCGAGATCGTCGGCCTGGCCGCGCTTGTGACGCTCGCCGTCATCACCCACCGTGTGTATCGGGCGATCCGCGCCGAGGCCGCCACCCGGCGCGCCCTGCGCCGCCTGTGCGAGGGCCACCCGCCGGACACCGAGCTGATCGTCGCCGCTTCCCCTCTCGCCCAGGCGTTCGCCATTCCCGCGACCAGGCGGGCACCTGGCCACATCCTCGTCACCGCCGCCATGCTCGCCTCCCTCCAGCCCGGCGAACGCCGCGTCCTGCTGGCCCACGAGCGAGCCCACCTCACGCACCGGCACGCGCTGCACTGCACGGCCGTGTCCCTGGCCCGTGCCGCGAACCCGCTCCTCGCCCCGGTCAGCAGCACCGTCTCCTTCCTCGTCGAACGCTGGGCCGACGAGTCGGCTGCCGGAACCGTCGGCGACCGCACCCGCACGGCGCGCGCCATCGCCCACGCAGCCCTCGTCGCCCACCAGCCACGCCCCGCCTGCACGCTCGGCTTCACCGACCGCGCGGTGACCCGTCGTATCGCCGCACTCCAGGCGGCCCCGCCACCGAATCTGTGGCCGCTCGCCGCAGCCGTGCTCACACTCGGCGTCCTGCCGGCCATCGGCGCGGCCGACGCCACGGGCGACCTCTTCACACTGCTGGCGCACCTCTTCGTCTGACCGGGCGACGATCCTCGCGCCCTCGCCGACCGCCACCATGGCGCCGCGCACCCGCTCCGACCGACGGGCACTGCTCCGACGGATGGAACCGGTGATCGTCGGTTTCCCTCTGACGATGTAGCTCGCATACGTTGACATTGCGGACGCTGCAGCCGGTCTCACTCGTCGCGTCCAGGTGGAGAAGGGTGGTCGCGTGTCCCTCACCGGAACGTCGTTCTTCGTCGTCCTTGTCGTCGCGACGGTCCTGGCGATGATCGGCACGATCGCCTTGTGGACCAGGGTCCGCGGACCGAAGCCGGTGCGCTGGCTGGCGCAGGCGGTGATGATCGCCGTATGCCAGCTGACGGCCATCAGTGTGGTCGCCACCTGGATCAACAACAGCTATGGGCTCTACGCGTCGTGGGACGACCTGATGGGCACCACGAACAACGCGAACGCGGTCGCGATGCCGGGGCCGCCAGTGCAGCGGGCGAAGTTCACGCACAGCACCAAGGGCGGTGTCCTCGACACCTACTTCCACGGCCAGAAGTCCGACCTGTCCGGGCAGGTGCTGGTCTGGACGCCACCGCAGTACAGCCAGGCGGCCTACCGGCACCAGCGCTTCCCGGTGGTCATGCTGCTGCACGGGGTCCCCGGTTCGCCGCAGTCCTGGTTGGAACACGGCGGGATGCCGGGTGCCTTCTCGGACCTGCTGAAGCAGAACAAGACGCACCCGTTCATCCTCGTGATGCCCGTGGTCAACCCGGGCAGCGTGGACACCGACTGCACCGACCTGTCCCATCGCAAGGTCGCGACCTGGATGGCCCAGGACGTCCCCGACCTGATCAATCACAGGTTCCGGACGCTGCGGGGCGCCCGTGGCTGGGGCCTGATGGGCTTCTCGACCGGTGGCTTCTGCGCCGCGAAGCTGCCGTTGCAGTATCCGAAGGTCTTCGGTGCGGGCGCGGCCCTCGACCCCGACCCGCTGACCGGCGACGCGTCGGTCCTGCCGGACGCGAGAATACGCCGGCTCAACAGCCCGACCTATCTGGTCCGGCAGGCGAAGGCGCCCGTCAGCCTCTTCCTCGCCACCTCCCGCGAGGACCGCCTCAGCCCGCCCTCCAACATCACCGCGTTCCGTGACGCCGCGGCGTCCTCGCCGGTCACGGTGCGGATCCTCGTCCTGCCGAGCGGCGGCCACAACTACCACACCTGGTCGGCCGAGTACTCGCCGGCCTTCGCCTGGCTCAGCCAGTGGCTGGCCGCCCCGCACTGATCCGGAGACAGGTCGGCACGGGCCCGCCCCGGTCCGCCCGAGCCGCTGCTTCGACAGCAATCAGCAGGCGAGCCCCCCAGCGCATGGACGGCTCCCGAAACAGGTGATGCCGCCGAGGCAGCGGCCTAAGCTGCCGGGATGATCAAGCCGATGGAACTCGTCATATTCGACTGCGACGGCGTGCTGGTCGACAGCGAACGCATCGCCGCCCGCGTCCAGGTCGCCCTCGGCGCGGCGTTGGGCTGGCCACTCACGGAAACCGAGGTCGTCGACCGGTTCATCGGCCGCTCGCACGCCGCCATCCGCGAGCAGGTGGCCGCCCGCCTCGGTGTGGAAACCGCCGCGACCTGGTCGGAGCGGTTCGAGCAGCTTCACCGTGAGGCTGTCGACACCGAGCTGGCCCCCGTCGAGGGCCTGCCGGAAGCACTGGACGCGATCACTCTGCCGACGTGTGTGGCCTCCAGCGGCTCCCACGAAAAGATGCGCCACACCCTGGGCCGCACCGGCCTCTACGACCACTTCGCCGGCCGCATCTACAGTGCCACCGAGGTCGCCCGCGGCAAGCCTGCCCCCGACCTCTTCCTGTACGCCGCCGCGCAGATGGGGGTCGATCCGGCCGCCTGCGTCGTGGTCGAGGACAGCCAACCCGGCGTCCGAGCGGCCCGCGCAGCCGGCATGCGCGCCTTCGGTTACGCCGGTGGCCTGACTCCGGCCGAACGGCTCGAAGGCGCCGGGACGACCGTCTTCCACGACATGCGCAAACTTCCCCTTCTCCTCGCCGAGCAGCAACAGCGATAGGCCTGGCCTCCACAAGAGGGTGGCGCTGATCGTCCGCTTGCCTGGGTGGCGACCAGCACCCGCCAGGTGTTCCAGGCGTTGCGTCCCGACACGGGCCGACGCGTGAAACCAAGATGCCTCGACAGGCCTCGGTCAGGTAGCGTGCGGGCCATGTCGAGTCCTGAGTCGGACAGGGTGGGGGCTTTCGGTCACGCCGTCAGCCCCCTGAACCACTGAGCTCATAGAGCCCTGTCGTCGCGCCGCCTTCTGCGGTGGGACAGGTGTGGGCGTGGGCTGGCCGCGGTGACGAGATGACCCTCTCGTGCCTCTCCTCACCTCGGAGCCACTCGATGCCTGCCCCGTTGTACTTGCTTGCCCTGGCCGTGTTCGCCATGGGCACCTCGGAGTTCATGCTCGCCGGCCTTCTGCCGGACATCGCCTCGGATCTCGGCGTCACCGTCGGGACAGCAGGCGCCCTCACCTCGGCCTTCGCGATCGGCATGATCGTCGGCGCTCCCTTGGTGGCCGCGCTGGCCCGCGACTGGCCCAGGCGCTCCAGCCTGCTCGCGTTCGTCCTCGTGTTCGCGGGGGCTCACGCCGTGGGCGCCGTCACCACGAGCTTTCCCATCCTGTTCGCCACCAGAGTCGTCGCCGCGCTGGCGAACGCCGGGTTCCTCGCCGTCGCCCTGACGGCCGCGGCGACGCTGGTCTCGCCCGCCAGGAAGGGACGTGCGCTGGCCGTGCTGCTGGCAGGCACGACGGTGGCCACGATCGCCGGTGTTCCCGGCGGTTCGGTGCTCGGCGCGTTGCTCGGCTGGCGGGCCACCTTCTGGGCTGTCGCCGCTCTCTGCCTGCCCGCCGCACTCGGCATCCTGAAGGGCATTCCGGCAGGGCGTGACGAGGTCGAGGCGACCGGCAGGCCGGCGTTGCGAGCGGAGCTTGCCCAGCTCACCCGGCCGCCGTTGATCCTGGCGATGCTGCTCGGCGCGCTGGTGAACGCGGCGACCTTCGGAAGCCTCACCTTCCTCGCCCCCGTGGTGACGGACAGCGCCGGATTGGGTGAGTTGTGGGTCCCCGTCGCACTGGTGCTCTTCGGTACCGGCTCGTTCGTGGGCGTCACCGTCGCCGGCCGGTTGTCCGACCAGCGCCCCGGCCTGGTCGTCGCAGTCGCCGGTC
This sequence comes from Streptomyces sp. NPDC014801, assembly GCF_043082085.1. Classification (NCBI taxonomy): domain Bacteria; kingdom Bacillati; phylum Actinomycetota; class Actinomycetes; order Kitasatosporales; family Streptomycetaceae; genus Streptomyces; species Streptomyces sp. NPDC014801. Next base: position 100,711 of record NZ_JBIBXG010000014.1, read on the forward strand.
CGCTGCTGCTCATCGGCTGGCCCGCCCTGGCGGTGCTGGCCGGTGAGCCGGTCGCCCTGTTCCTCCTCGTGTTCGTGCAGGGAGCGCTGTCGTTCGCTGTCGGCAGCACGCTGATCACACGAGTCCTCTACGAGGCCGCGGGAGCCCCCACCATGGCCGGCTCGTACGCGACGGCGGCGCTCAACGTGGGCGCCGCCGTCGGCCCCGTCCTCGCCGCGGCCACCCTCGGCACCGAAGCCGGGCCTCGCGGGCCGCTCTGGGCGAGCGGACTCCTCGTCGCGGTCGCGCTGCTCATCGCGTTCCCCTCCCGCACCGACGTCATGGCCGGCACCACCTAATGCCAGGGATCGAGGGCGTGCTTGCCGAAGGTCTGGCCCGCTTCGAGTTGCCGCAGCACTGCCGGCCCCTCGGCCAGGGGATGGACGTGAGGGGCGCCGGGCGGGTACACGCCGAGGGCTATGAGGGCCTCGATCTCGGCGAGCAGCGACCGGTGGAGGGACGGTGCCGCGGCCGCCAGCGCTCCGATGTGCAGACCTTTGATCTGGACTTGATGGGTGAAGACCAGATCGTGTGTGGTCACCGTGGCCTCGCCGGACGCCGCGCCGAAGACGACGATGCGTCCGGTGAAGGGCTTGGTGACCGACAGGCTGGTCCTGAACGTGTCCTGCCCCACTGACTCCAGGACCAGGTCGACACGGCCGACCAGGCGTGTGATCTCCTCAGCCAGATCGGGGCGTCGGCTGTCCAGGACCTCGCCGACACCGAGCGCTTCGACGGCGTCGTGCTTCGCCGGTGACGCGGTGGCGATCACGCGCGCGCCGTAGTGGCGGGCGAGGCGAACGGCAGCCTGCCCCACGCCGCCGGCCGCGGCATGGACGAGGACTGTCTCACCGGCCTTGACCTCGCCCAGCTTCAGTGCCGCCAGCGCGGTGGCCCAGTTCAGCACCAGACCGAGAGCTTCGGCGTCGCTCCAGCCGGAAGGCACGGGGAGCACACCCGGAGCTGACATCGTCATGTACTGGGCGAAGGCGCCGGGACCGGTGCCGACGACATGGGTACCGAGCGGGAGCGGACTCTCGACGCCCGGGCCGACGCCCACGATCTCCCCTGCGGCCTCGAAGCCCGCCACGTAGGGCGCCTGCGGGCCTCCGCCGTACGTCCCATGCGTCTGCATGACGTCAGCGAAGTTGACCCCGGCAGCGCCCACGCGGATCAGGTACTCGCCGGGCCCTGGGGTGGGGCGGCGCTGATCGGTCGTCAGGGCCAGGTCTCTGGGCCCCCGGTGCGACAGCTGGACCAGCGCTCGTACGGTCTGCGCAGCGGTGTGGCGCTGCTCGTTGATCTCCATGCCACGGAACGTAGAAAACTGACACTTGCGTCAAGGTCAAGCGGCCACTCAGAGATCAGTTCGGCGGGCCTCTCGAAGGTAGGAGTCCAGGGCCGCCTGCTGATCGCTGAGAACCGCGATGCGAGCGGCGAGCCGATCGCGATAGCGCTGAACCTCGTGCAGGAACTCAGCGCACACCACTTCGTCGCCGGCATCGGACCCGTCAGTGAGGCGGGGCAGGACTTCCCTGATCAACCGCACGGGCAACCCGGACTCCAGCAACGAGCGAATGACGAGCACGCGATCGATCGTGGACTGGCAGTAGTCGCGGAAGCCGTTGCTGAAGCGACCAGGGACGATCAAGCCTTCAGCCTCGTAGTGCCGTAACGACCTCGCACTCACACCACTGACTCTGGATGCCTCACTGATCCTCATACCAGCAGCCAACAGCCAGCAGTACTGCGATCTTCCAGCAGTCGCCGCGCAGCGCCGAGGCCCTCAACTCAAGGGCTGTGCAGGCATTGTGGCCGCTGGAGGAGCCCGACGGCACCGATGTTGTCAGTCCCTGGTGCTAGCGTCACCGTCATGGCGAACCGTTCCTATCTCTACTCCGCAGACTCGGTGCCGAACGAGGCGGAGATTCCCCGGCGGATCCGATGCATATCCCAGCACAACTGGGACATCCCGCTCGCGCACAAGCTCCTGGTGGGACGCGGAACGACGATCGTCCCGTCCATGATCTGGAACGCTCCGATCGGCATCGCCGCGGACTACGCCGACGGGAGCGCCCTGCTGCGCGACCTCCTCCGGGTGGTCGGCAAGGGCCTGGAGGACGACACCGAGTTCGCCGAATGCGTTGCCGGCACCACGGCGCACTTGGAGAAGCAGGAAGCGAAACACTTCGTCCTGGAGACCGGGGAGATCGTCTCGCTGACGGGGGACGACCCGGCAGCGAGCGTGCGGCATCTGGCGTCCGAGGACATTCCCGACGCGGTCGCCCAGGCCGAGGCGGCGATCGCCGGCCGGAACGACGACTGGCTGGCCTCCGTCCGAGCCGACTGGCAGAAGCACTTCGCGTCCTTCTACAGCGAGCACCTCTACTTTTCCTTCCCCGGCTGACGGGCCGCGGCGCGGTGCCGCACGACCCCGGCCTGCTCCGAACGACCAACGCCGAGCCCCCTGTTCGCACTGTCTGGGAGAAGCATGACAAGCAGGTTCACCGAGCTGACCGTTGACTGCCACGATCCGGAGCGGCTCGCCGCCTTCTGGTGCGAGGTTCTGGACTTCAAGGTCATCGACCGGAGCGAGGGCAAGGTCGAGATCGGCTCCTGGGAGCCGACGGTCGAGGATGTCCGGGCCCGCCAGATGCCGCCCACGCTGGTGTTCATCCAGGTGCCCGAGGGCAAGACCGTCAAGAACCGGCTTCACCTCGACGTCAGCCCGATCGACGGCAGCACCGAGGACGAGGTGACCAGGTTGCTCGCTCTCGGCGCCACCAAGGTGGACGTGGGCCAGGGCCCGGGCCGGAACTGGGTGGTCATGGCCGACCCGGAAGGCAACGAGTTCGACGTCCTGCGCTCTTTGGCACCGCAGGGCTAGGCCACAGTCATACCGCGCGGATGGCCCGCTTTCAGCACACCGTGACACTGTTCCCAGTGCCCCGCCGCTGGTTCGAGAGTTTCGTGGTCGTGATCCACTGGGACCGACACCGGCGGACAAGCCTGGACATCACCGTGCGGGGGAACGGCCCAGCCGGCTCGGAACCGCCGCTGTCGTGCCGTCTCGACTTGAAGACCGCCGAACGTCCTCAGCAGGTGGAGCTCTCGGTACGTCTCAAGGCGGGCGCCGGGGCATGGAGCAAGTACGCGGAAGGGTATGCGGAACTGCACCTCGACCTCGGGAGGTGGTGGTCGTCAGTGACGGGCACCGCTCCCTTCAAGGGGCCGGCTTTGTCGGGCACCGTCAAGCAGACTCTCGTCCGCGCGAGGGTCACCACCATTACGCGCTCCACCCACGATCGGTTCTGGCGTGTGACGGTGAAGGCGCGGGTCAAGGGCCGGTCGATCGGTCGCCTGCTGCTGCCTGTCGTCATGACGGTCGCGGGTCGGCGGGCACGTACGTCGTTCGTACGCGCACTGGACGATGCGGCCAGGAAGTGGAATGGATGGATACCCGAGTTGGTCCGGAGTGATCCGTCAAGGCTTGTGGATCGTGTGTTCTAGGATCCTGGGATGAGTGCCGAGCTTCTTCACCTCACGGTCCTGGGCTGCGCGACGCCCTACGCGAGCGCGGACAACCCCTGCTCCGGCTATCTGGTGTCGAGCGGGGACACCCGTATCTGGGTGGACGCGGGCAGCGGGACGCTCGGCCCCCTCCAGCGTCATGCGCGGCTGGATGAGCTCGACGCGATCTGGATCTCGCATCTGCACGCCGATCACTGCGCGGACCTGCTCACCGCCTACTACGGCGCCCTGTACGCGGACCTTCACCTCGCAGCGCCGATCCCTCTCTACGGTCCGCCTGGAATCGCCGACCGGCTGGCCGGTTTTCTCACCAACACTCCGGCTCGCAGCCCGATCGAATCCGCCTTCGCGGTAACCGAGTTGCACGACGGGCATCAGACGGCCGTGGGCTCGCTCCGGTTGACCAGCCGGGCGGTGTCGCACGGCATTCCGGCCTTCGCGGTGCGCATCGAGACGGCGGGCAAGTCGCTGGTGTACTCAGGGGACACGGCCCCGTGCCCGAGCCTCACGGAGCTGGCCGAGGGATGCGACGTGCTGTTGTGCGAAGCCGAGAGCGCACAGGCGCCGGTCGAGGGCGAACAGGTGCACCACACGCCTGAGGACGCCGGCATCACAGCCGCCAAGGCCGGGGCGGGCCGACTGATCGTCACGCACGTCGGCCGCTTCCTCACGCCGGAGCAAGCGGTGGCACGTGCCTCGGCGCGATTCGATGGCCCTGTCGACTACGCCGCCCCCGGTGCCACTTTCTCGATCGGCCAGCGCGTGTCTCGTTGAGCGGGTGGTCGGTTGATCGGACAGGGGTCGTCCCGCAGCCGTCCCACCAAGTCAGCCACCGCCTGCGGCGAGGACACCGCCGCGGTGGCGAGCGTTCGGCGGAGTGCGGTGCGCTGCTCATTCGGTCTGTCTCGGTGATTCATATCACTGCGCACTTGAGCCCCATCAAGGATCAGTTGTGCCAACTTGTCGCCCTTCCTCGCCCTCTTACCTCCCTCTTACCTTTGCAGCGGTGTCACACAGGTGGCACACAGCAAACTACGAAGAAGCCGGGACTCATGACGATCCATAAGCCCGCTCCCCATGAGCGGGGCAGGCCTTGGTCGGGGGGAACACTCCGCTACGTGGCGGGGAGCGTTGCCCTGGCCTTGGCCGTCTCGCTGCTCGACGGCACGAGTGCGGCGGCCGCCGACGCCGCGGACAAGGCCGGCAAGCAGCCGAAGCCGGCCGTGACACAGGCCGCCGACATCCCCTCGGCCCGAGTGGCCGCGCGCCTGTCGGGGCGACGTGTCGAGGCCCTTTCCGAACGGACCGAGACCTCCACGACGTGGGCGAACAAGGACGGTTCACTCACCACCGAGCTCACGGCCGGCCCGATCCGGTTCCAGGAGGACGGCCGCTGGCGCCCCGTGGACCTCACACTGGTCGAACAGGCCGGCGGTGCGGTCGAGCCCGTCGGCCACCCCAACGGGTTGCGGCTCAACGTCGGCGGCGGCGCCAAGGCCCGCTCGCTGCGGGAGGCGGCCACCGCCGGGGCACGCGACCTCGTGACCCTGGGCGAGGGCGACCAGCAGATCACCCTGCAGTGGAAGGGCGGCCTGCCCAAGCCGAAGCTCGACGGCGCCCGCGCCACCTACGTGGACGCCTTGCCCGGTGCCGACGTCGTCGTCGAGGCGACCCGTACCGGGTACGAGCAGTACGTCGACATCCGGCAGCGCCCGGCCACGACCGGTTACACCTACACGCTGCCGCTGAAGGCGAAGGGCCTGAACGTCAAGCAACTGGACGACGGCAGCGTCCTCTTCACCGACCGCAAGAACAAGAGGCGGGCGGTCATGCCCGCCCCCGTGATGTGGGACGCCACGACCGACAAGGTCTCCGGAGAGCACACCCACCGCGCGAAGGTCGGCCTGAAGGTGGTCCAGCGCAGGGGCTCGGTCGACCTCGTCCTCACCCCGGACGCGAAGTTCCTCGCCGATCCGCAGACGAAGTACCCGGTGACGGTCGATCCGTCCACCTCCGCCCTCAGCAACGTCTTCGACACCTACGTCCAGCAGGGCGAGACCGTCGACTGGTCCGCCGACACCGAGCTGGACCTGGGCAATCCGGGCACGAAGAACGCCGACGGCACCTTCCGCACGGCCCGTTCGTTCATCTCCTGGAACACCGCGCCGATCGCCGACGCGCTGGTGATGGACGCCAAGCTGTCGCTGTGGAACTTCCACTCCGGCAACTACACCGGCTCCTCCTGCCCGAACCAGCCGTGGGAAGTGTGGTCCACCGGGGCCGCCTCGACCTCCTCGCGCTGGACAGCTCAGCCGGCGTGGATCGCACAGAAGGCCACGTCCTCGGAGACCCGGGGCAACGCCTCCTGCGCCACCCAGCCGGACGGCTGGATCAACGCCGACGTCACCACGCTGGTGCAGGAGTGGGCGTCGGCGAAAGCCGCGAAGTCCCACATGGGCCTGCGCGCCTCCGACGAGGCCGTCACCGGGCAGTGGAAGCGCGTCAACTCCGCTAACGCCGCCGCCAACCCGCCCAAGCTGGTCGTGACGTACAACTACCGGCCGCGCACGGGTACCAAGCAGGAAGCGGGGCCGCCGTACTACTCCTACAGCGGCGCCTACGTGGTCAACACCACGACCCCGACCCTGCGGGACACCTTCGTCGACCCCAACGGTGACAAGGTCAACGGCACCTTCCAGATCTTCGACTCCACCACCAACACCCAGGTCGGCAACGTCATCGTCTCGCCGTGGGTGAACTCCGGGCAGGTCGCCTCCGTGACCGTCCCGGCCGGCGTGCTCGGCAACGGCAAGACGTACAAGTTCCGTACGTCGCCGTACGACGGCACGCACTACAACCTCGGCTGGTCGGAGTGGAAGACCTTCACGGTCGACACCGCGGCGCCGTCCGCCCCCACCTCGATCACGTCCACGGACTACCCGTCCACCGCGTGGGTCCGGGGCGCAGGCCAGGCCGGCACCTTCACGGTCACTCCCAGCGGCACCGACCACAACTGGCTGGAGTGGACGCTGGACGGTGTGACCTGGACGAAGGTCGCCACCGGAGGCTCCACCGCCGCCAAGGCCCTCAGCATCGCCCCGCCCAAGGACGGCACGCACACCTTGCAGGTCCGGCAGGTCGACAAGGCCGACAACAAGTCCGAGGCCGTCGAGTACACCTTCCACGCCGGGCCGGGCGGCTTCGTCCAGCCCGACGAGGGCGAGCGCACCGCCCGACGCCTGCCGCTCGTCGCGGAGGCCGACGGATCGAAGTACGACAAGGTGTCGTTCTCCTGGCGCCGCTCCGAGGCCGACGCATGGACGCAGATCCCCGCGGCGCACGTCACCTCCGGCGGCACGCCGCTGACCGCCTGGCCCGTGCCGCTCACGGCCGGCCGCAACGCCCAGCTGGTGTGGGACGCGACCAGCACGGTCGACCCGGACGGCACCGTCCAGATCAAGGCCGACTTCACCGGTCCCAACAGCGCCTCGGGCAGCACACAGCCGCTCAACGTCGTCGTCGACCGCACCGCCTCAGGCGCCGCGACCGACGAGATCGGCCCGGGCCAGCTGAACCTGCTGACCGGTGACTTCACCCTGTCCGCCACCGACACCACGCACTTCGACCTGTCGGTGACCCGCACCGCGTCCTCCCGCAAGCCGGACGCCGGCGCGCAGCAGGCGGGCCAGGTGGCCATCTTCGGCAAGGAGTGGGTGTCGGGCACGGCCGCCGAGGCCACCGACTCCGACTACTCGCACCTTCAGCGGATCTCCGACACGGCCGTGGCCGTGGTGGACCTGGAGGGCGAGGAGATCTCCTTCACCGCCAACGCGGCGAAGACCGGCTGGATACCGGAGCCCGGCTCCGAGGAGCTGACCCTCACCGGCAGCGTGACCGGCAGCTTCACCCTGTCCGACACCGAGGGCACGGTCACCGAGTTCACCAAGCCGGACCCGGCCGCGACCACCTGGCAGGTGTCCAGCGCGCTGATGGACGGCCTGGCCCAGACCTCGACGACCGTGGTCTCCGAGACGGTGAACGTCTCCGGCAAGACGCTGGCCCGCCCCAAGCGCGTCATCGCGCCGACGTCGGCCGCGTCCGCCGCCACCTGCACGGCCACCCCGGCCACCAAGGGCTGCCGTTCGCTGGAGTTCGTGTACGCCACGAACACCACCGCGAACGCAACCGCCCTCGGTGACTTCGCCGGCCAGGTGAAGGAGATCCGCCTCTGGTCGACCGACCCCGGTGCCGCCGCGGCGACCTCCAAGGTCGTCCAGACCTACCGGTACGACGCCGCCGGCCGGCTCACCGAGACGTGGAACCCGCTGATCAGCCCCGTGCTGAAGACGCAGTACGCCTATGACGGCGCGGGCCGCGTCACCCAGGTCACCCCGCCCGGTCAGCTGCCGTGGACGTTCACGTACGGCAAGGCCGGCTCCGGCTCCGCCGCCGGTGACGGCATGCTGCTCAAGGCGTCGCGGCCCGCACTGAAGCAGGGCACCCTCGACGTGGTCGAGGGGGAGTCCGCCACCAGCGTCGTCTACGACCTGCCGCTCACCGGCACCACCGCCCCCTACAAGATGGGCGCCGCCGATGTGAAGGCGTGGGGCCAGACGGACGCCCCGACCGACGCGACCGCCGTGTTCCCCGCCGACGCCGTCCCGGCATCGAACGCGGGCAGCGCTCTCACTGCCACGTCCTACCAGCGCGCGGACATCACCTACATGGGTGCCTCGGGCCGTGCGGTGAACGCCGCGACGCCCGGCGGGCACATCACCACGACCGAGTACGACCGTTTCGGCAACACCGTCCGTGAGCTGACGGCGGCCAACCGGGACGTGGCACTCGGCACGACCGCTGCGGACCGTGCGACGCAGGCCGAGCTGGGCATCGCCTCGCTGCCCTCGTCCGAGCGCGCCGATCTGCTCACCACCAAGTCGGTCTACAACGGCAACGGCACCCGCGAGCTGGAGGAGTTCGGTCCGCTGCACCGTGTCGACCTCACGGCGGACCTGAAGTCCGGCACCACCACCCTGGTGGCGGCGGGCTCGCCGGTCACCGCCCGCAGGTGGACGGTCAACGCCTACGACGAGGGCCGCCCGACCGACGGCACCGCCAAGGTCAAGGACCAGGTCACCAAGGTCACCACCGGCGCCCAGGTCCGTGAGCACCCGGGTGTGCACGGCGACACGCGCGTCGTGCAGACCGTATACGACTGGGCCAAGGGCCTCCCGGTGAAGTCGATCCAGGACCCGGCCGGCCTGGCGATCACCACCACGACCGAGTACGACTCGCTGGGCCGTGTGGTCAAGACATACAACACGGGCAGCACCGGCGCCGACGCGGGCACCGTGGTGACCTCCTACTGGTCCGCGACCGGCACCGGCGCGTGCGCCGGCCGCCCGGAGTGGGCCGACCTGGTGTGCTCCACCGGACCGGGCGGCGCCATCACCGGCGGCGGCAGCAACCCGGCACAACTGCCGACCACCACCACCGAGTACGACTGGTGGGGCAACGCCACGGTCGGCACCGACACCGCGAACGGTGTCACGCGGACCACGACCACCACCTACGACGCGGCGGGCCGTCGCGTCACCGTGAAGGTCACCGGCGGCACCGGCCAGGCCGTCCCGGACGCCACGACCGAGTACGACCCGGCCACCGGGGAGGAGTCCCGTACGACGTCGCCGACCGGCGGCACCATCACGCGGGTCTACGACAAGCTCGGCCGGCTCGCCTCGTACACGGACGCCGACGGCGGCAAAACCACCACCGAGTACGACCTGCTGGACCGCCCGGTCAGGGTCGGTGACAGCGTCCCGTCCAGCGTCACCTTCACCTATGACCACACCGTCGAGCCGCGGGGCCTGGCCACGAAGGCGACGGACTCCGTCGCGGGCGTCTTCCAGGCGACGTACGACGCGGACGGCTCGGTCGCCACGGAGAAGCTGCCCGGCGGCTACACGGTCACCCAGACCGAGGACACCACCGGCGCCGCCGTCTCCCGCACGTACACCCGTGACAGCGACGGCACCGTGGTGATGTCCGACGCGGTCACCGAGTCCGTGCAGGGCCAGACCACCAGCCACGCCGGCTGGTCGGACCAGACCTACCGCTACGACGCCGTCGGCCGTCTCGTCCAGGTCGACGACACCGTGGACACCGTCTGCACCCGGCGGACCTACGGGTTCGACAAGCACGCCAACCGCACGTCCCTGACCACGGCCGCCTCGGCGCCCGGTCTGGACTGCCCGACCACCGGAGGGACCGGCAAGACCTCGACGTTCGACAGCGCCGACCGCATCACCGACACGGGCTACGCCTACGACGCGTTCGGCCGCACCACCGCCCTGCCGGGCGGCGTGAGCGTCGGCTTCTACGCCAACGACCTCGCCTACCAGCAGACGGTCGGCAGCAAGCGGCAGACCTGGAGCCTCGACGCCGCCCTGCGCTTCCGCGGCTGGACCGTGGAGAGCAACAGCGGCGGAACCTGGTCGCCGACCGAGAACAAGCTCAACCACTACGACGGCGACAACGACAATCCGCGCTGGATCGTCGAGAACACCGCCACCGGCGCCCTGACCCGCAACGTGGACTCCCTGTCCGGGAACCTCGGGGCGGTCACCAGCGCCACCGGTGACACGGTGCTGCAATTCACCGACATCCACGGCGACGTGGCGCTCCAGCTCCCGCTCAACGCGGGCGAGGCCCCGATCGTTCTGGACACCGACGAGTACGGCAACCCGCGCGACAAGCAGCAGGCCGTGCGTTACGGCTGGCTGGGCGGCAAGCAGCGCTCCAGCGAGACAGTGGCCGGCTTCACCCTCATGGGCGTACGCCAGTACAACCCCGCCACCGGCCGGTTCCTGTCCGTCGACCCCCAGCGCGGCGGCAACGCCAACGCCTACGAGTACTGCTCGGCCGACCCCGTCAACTGCTTCGACCTCGACGGCAAGTGGGGCTGGAAGAAGTTCTTCAAGAAGACCAAGCGCTGGGCCTGGCGCAACAAGTGGGACATCGCGCTCACCGCGGCAGGTTTCATCCCCGGCCTCGGCGCCGCCGCCTGGGGCTACCGCGCCTACCGCGGCTACCGGGCCCTGCGGGCCGCGCGGGCCATCGGCCGCAGCTGCCGATGGAACTCCTTCCTGCCCGAGACGCCGGTCGTCATGGCCGACGGCAGCACCCGGCCGATCAGCCAGGTGGAGGTCGGAGACCTGGTCCAGGCGGTCGACGAGATCACCGGTGAGACCACCGTCTCGCCCGTCTCCGACGTGATCATCGGTCACGGCACCAAGGATCTCGTCACCCTGTCCGTGGACGCGGACGGCGACGGACGGTCGAAGAAGATCACCGCGACCGCCAACCACCCGTTCTTCGTCCAGGGCCGCGGCTGGATCGACGCGTTCCGGCTGACCCCGGGCTCGCGCCTGTCCAACCCGACCGGGTTCGCGCCGACGGTCACGGCGACCAGCCGGACGCAGGCGGTCCGCACCGTCTTCAACCTGACCGTCGCCGGCAGCCACACTTACTTCGTGGCCACCGACGGCCGGTCGGCGCTGGTCCACAACTGCGCCCGCTACATCCCCAAGAAGCGCAACGTCCTGAACTGGTGGCACCCCACCCGCTTCAGCAGCAAGGCCTCGGCGATCCGCCACGCCAAGCAGGTCGCGCGGACCGGAGGCCGCTGCCGCTACCGCGGTCCGTGCGGTTCCGGCAACCACGTCCACGTCGACTTCATCAACCGATTCGGACGGATCTTCCGCACGAACCACTACCGCTGGTGAGCAGCAGGCTGGTGAACGGAGAGAGGTGAAACGAGCGTCGGGGCGGTCAGAATCTCCTGACCGCCCCGACGCGCAGCTCGGGTACGCCGACGGGCGGGCGTCAGCAGAACTCCTCGACGTACAGCAGGATGCGGCCGTCCTCGGAGCGGAACTCGTACGCCTGGTACGTCCACGTCTCCGACCCGGCCGTGTCGAGTCCGTCCTTGATCAGTGCCCACGCCGCCTCGCGTTCCTCTGCCGGCACGGGCCGCAGCACCTCCCCGGCGCCCTCCCCGACGATCACCTCGTCCGCGCCCCGCACGAGCCGCTTGACCAGCCGGACGTCCAGCGGCCCCCGGCTCTTCGTCCACAGACAGCCCCGCTCGTCGACAAGCTCACCCGAACTCGCCGGCGAGCGCCCGCCCTCCACCGGATCGGACCCTTCCGCGGCTTCCATGGCGGCCACCACGTCGGCGAAGCTCTTGTCTGACGTTCGCTTCTTCGGCATGAGACCAGTGTGACAGCAGGCGCGTCGTGCTGAGCTCCCTCGGGGGACCGTCACCCGTGCCGACCCGGCGGCACGCCCCATGCCTCGGACGGGGCGAGGTCACGCAGGGATGCCGAGCGGAGGATGCTCGAGCACGCGGGGCTTGTACTCGACCAGCTGGATACGGCCGTCGAAGGTGCGGTGGTCGATCATCTCCAGGGCAACGTCCGGATAGCCGTCGTAGATGCGTTCCGCACCCGTGGCCCCGGTGATCACCGGGAACATCACGACCCGGAAGCGGTCGACGAGTCCGGCTCGCAGCAGGGACCGGCACAGGGTCAGGCTGCCGATCGTGCTGAGGAGCCCCGAGCCGCTCGACTTCATGTCGCGGACCGCCTCGGCGGCATCGTCGCGGACGAGTGTGGAGTTGGCCCACTTCAGCGGCTTCTCGAGCGAGGAGGAGAACACCACCTTGGACGCTCGCGTGAGCGCGTCGACGGACGCCTCTTCTTCGGGCCTGAACTCGTCCTGGCCACTCGGGACCTCGCCTGCGGCGAAGCCCGACATCAAGCGGTAGGTGTTCGCTCCCATCAGGTAGGTGGCCTCGGGCTGCTCACCGAGCCACGCGAGGTACTCCGGGCCCTCGAGGCCCCAGAATCCGGGCCATCCCTCTCCCGATGCACAACCGTCGAGGGAAGTGATGAAGTCGACGAGAAGCTCCGACATGGCGGTTCCCTTCCATGAAAGGTGTCACGAACTTGGACCGGCCGCGAGACACAAACTCATCGGCCGCGCTGGGGAGCGGGAACGGAGCTGCCCTCGGCGCGCTGAACCAGCCGACTGAAAGGTGTTGCAGCAAGGTTCATCTCGCGGCCGGCTGACGCCGCGCGGCGCCGACGGGGGCTGGTCCGCTGCGCAGCCGCCCTGCGGGTGCCGGTGCTCGGGCGGGCTCTGAGCTGGTCAGATAGGGGTTCTTCCGCTGCGTGGTCGACGTCTCCGAGGGCTGTCCACCGACCCGTGCGACCCAGAGGCCACGCTCTCCAGCCGCGAGCAACTTCCTGAAAGTCTCGGAAACTTCTTGCGTCCAGGCGGTTGACGGACAACCTTCAACAACGGCAGTCTCCTCCGCGAACCCCGTCGGGACGCGGGGTTCGACCCCACTCAGGGCCTGGGCCACCGCTCCCTTCGTCGAGGGCGCCCGTCCGGTGCCCCGGCATGTCAAGGAGCCGATTATGAGATCACGCCTCCTCAACGCCGCCGTCGCCGCGGCCGTCGCGGCGACCGGACTGGTCGCCGTGGCGGCGCAGCAGGCCGCCGCCGCCCCACCCGGCAACAAGGACGTCACCGCGACGCTGTTCCAGTGGAACTGGAACTCCGTCGCCAAGGCATGTACGGACCAGCTCGGCCCGGCCGGCTACGGATACGTCGAGGTCTCCCCTGCGACCGAGAACATCCAGGGCAGTCAGTGGTGGACCGCCTACCAGCCGGTCAGCTACAAGCTCCAGAACCGCCTCGGCAGCGAATCCGACTTCACCAACATGGTCAACACCTGCCACACCGCAGGGGTGAAGGTGGTCGCCGACGCGGTGATCAACCACATGACCGCGGGCAGCGGCACCGGCACCGGCGGCACGGCCTACACCAAGTACAACTACCCCGGCTTCTACCAGGACCAGGACTTCCACTCCTGCCGGACACAGATCAGCAATTACGGCGACCGCTCCAACGTGCAGAACTGCGAACTCGTCGGCCTTGCCGACCTCGACACCGGCAGCGACTACGTCCGCAACACCATCGCCGCGTACATGAACCACCTCATCTCCCTGGGCGTGGACGGCTTCCGCATCGACGCCGCCAAGCACATCGCCTCAGGCGACCTCGCGGCCATCAAGTCTAAGCTGAGCGACCCGAACATCTACTGGGTGCAGGAGGTCATCTACGGCGCGGGGGAGGCCGTCCAGCCCGGTGAGTACACCGGCAACGGCGACGTCGACGAGTTCCAGGGCGCCTACGACCTCAAGCGGATCTTCACCTCCGACAAGATCTCCAACCTCAGCCAGTGGGGCGAGTCCTGGGGCGCCGGCTATCTGTCCGGCTCCAAGGCCCGCACCTTCGTCGACAACTGGGACACCGAGCGCAACGGCTCCACCCTCAACTACAAGTCGGGCAGCACCTACACCCTGGCCAACGTCTTCATGCTGGCCTGGCCCTACGGCTCACCCAACGTCTACTCCGGCTACGAGTTCGACAACAACGACGCCGGCCCGCCGAACAACGGCCAGGTCAACTCCTGCTACAGCGACGGCTGGAAGTGCCAGCACGCCTGGCCGCAGATCTCCAACATGGTCGGTTTCCGCAACGCCGTCTCCGGCACCGGCGTGACCAACTGGTGGTCCAACGGCAACAACGCCATCGCCTTCGGCCGAGGCGACAAGGGCTACGTCGTCATCAACCGGGAAAGCGGCTCTCTCAGCCAGACCTTCCAGACCTCGCTGCCCTCCGGCACCTACTGCGACGTCGAGCACAACGGGGCCACCTACACCGTCGGTTCCGACGGAAAGTTCACCGCCACGGTCGGTGCCGGCGACGCGCTCGCCTTCTACGCAGGCTCCTGCACCGGCAACACCGGCGGCGGCACCGGCAGCACCGGCGGCACCGGCACCACCGCCACCGGCGCATCCTTCGCCGTCAACGCCACCACTACCATGGGGCAGAACATCTACGTCGTCGGCGACAACGCCGCCCTCGGCAGCTGGGCCCCCGCCGCCGCCCTCAAGCTCGACCCGGCCGCCTACCCGGTCTGGAAGCTCGACGTGACCCTCCCCGCCGGCACGTCCATCCAGTACAAGTACATCCGCAAGGACGCCGCCGGAAACGTCACCTGGGAGAGCGGCGCCAACCGCACCGCCACCGTCCCCTCCTCCGGCAAGATCACGCTCAACGACACTTGGCGCAACTAGCGCCGCTCCAGCTCAGCCACGCACGCCAGGCCCGCCGCGCCCCGCACCCGAGGCGCGGCGGGCACTCCCACATCAAGCCATCGCTCTGCGTCAGGCCGCCGAGCACTCGCCTCATCGTCTCTGTGGCTCGGGGACTTACGCATCATCGCCATCGGCCTCCGGTGCACCCTCCCGGTCGCCGCCGGCGTCAGGCCAGGTGAGCCGTCGTGCGCAGTGGGCCCAGGCTGCCACGATCATGCACGCGGCGGTGATTCCGCCAAGCGTCATGACCATGGACGGGGAACTGTGGTCAACGACGACTCCGCCTGTCAGGGCGCCCAGTGAGAAGGTCGCTTGGAAAGAGGCGGTGAACAGGACAGAGGCTGCCTCAGGTGCGTGCGGTGCCGCTTTGGCGAACCATGTCTGGGACGAGACAGGAACAGTCCCGTAGGCGACACCCCAGATGATCAGAAGGGTCACGGCACCGATCGCCGAGCGGCCGAGGAACGGCAACAGCAAAGTGACCATCGCGATCAGTCCCGCTGCCGAGCCGAAGGTGACGCGCGGCCGGCGGGTGACCATCACACCCCCCAGGAAGTTCCCGGCGATCCCCGCGACGCCGTAGAGCAGCAAGAACAAGGTGATCTGCTTCGAACTTGAGTGCGTGACCTCTTCCAGGAACGGGGTCACGTAGGTGTATGTGCCGAAGTGGGCCAGCACGATGAGGAAGGTCAGCAGCAGGGCGAAGCGGGTGTTCACGCCGTGAACCATGGTGCGGAGAACGCTCAGCCGCGTGGCCCCCGCGGGTGGGAGCGCAGGCATGACCACAACGAGCATGACGAGCACGCCGATGGTCAGCGCACCCATCACGACGAACGTCACTCGCCAGCCCGCCAGATCGCCGATGAAGGTCCCGGCCGGGACACCCAGCACGGAGCCCAAGGGGACCGCGGAGAAGACGACAGCGGTCGCTCGGCCTACGGATTTCGCGGGTACCAGGCGTTCGGCCAGTCCGGCCCCGATCGACCAGAAGCCGCCGATGGTGATGCCGACCATGATGCGAGAGACCAGAACGAGCCAGTAGTCGGCTGCGGCAGCGGCCAGGAAGTTGGCCATGGCCAGCAGGACCATGAACGCGCAGAGCATGAGGCGGCGGTCGATCCGTGCCGTAGCCACGGTGACCAGGGGCGCGGAGACTGCTGCGAGAAGGCCGGGCATGGTCATCATCAGCCCGGCCATCCCGTCGGACACGGTGAAACTGGATCCGATCGAGGTGAGCAGACCAATCGGCAGGATCTCGGTCGTGACGATCGAGAAGAGGCCCAGCGTCACCGCGGCGACGGCTAACCAGCCGATCAGAGGCGATCGCGTCGGCAATTCGGTATCGCTGGAACGCGTGGTGGCAGTGGCCGTCGAGCTCATGAGGTCCATCCTGTGCAGCGCCAGTCATCGGGCGCTCAGTTCAACAGGTGCCACTGCTCAGGAGCTGGCAGTTCTGCGACGTCTCGGTGGACGCGTGACTGCCCGGAAGGAGACGGCCCGGCTATGCCGCCCGCCACGACAGCTCGATCTCCAAGTCGATCTCTCCCTCTTCGAGCTCGACCTCGATCTCGCTGTTGAGTTCATCGGGGATGCGTACGGTCAGCTTGCCCGGTCCGAGTTCCAGCTCTGCCTGGCCACCTCGCCGGAGCGCATCTGCAAGCGCTTGGAGCTGGTCGGCCGCTTCGATGCGGGACAGCGTCCGCTTCTGTTCAAACTCGAAATCGCTCACGGCGGGCCTCCCACAGGTGGCGAAAGCAGCAGACGCTTCTCATTCTCACGCCCTTTCGCCTTGTGGGCGCGGCGGAACGGCTCGGCGATCACTACAGTCCGGCTCATGACGACGGTTACTACGCGCACGATCGCATACGCGGCCGACGGTCTGACGATGATCGGGCACCTTGCGCTCCCGGCCGGTGCCGGCCGCCGGCCCGCGGTCCTGGTGGGGCCCGAAGGGATGGGGCTCAGCGATGTCGAACGCCGCCGGGCCGATGCGCTCGCCGAGCTCGGCTACGTGGCGCTGGCCTTCGATCTCCACGGCGGGCGCTACCTGGCTGACCCCGAGGAGATGCTGGCCCGTTGCATGCCGCTGCTCGCCGACCCCGACCGGATGCGGGGCATCGGCCAGGCGGCGCTCGACGTGCTCCGCGCCGAGCCACGGACCGACCCCGACCGGATCGCCGCGGTCGGCTACGGCACCGGGGGCGCCGTCGCGCTGGAGCTCGGGCGTGCCGGCGTCGACCTGCGCGCGATCGGGACAGTGAACGCGCTGACCACGGGCCGGCCGGGCGAAGCGGCGCGTATTCGCTGCCCGGTGTGGGCGGGGGTCGGGTCGGAGGACCCGATCATGCCGGCCGCGCAGCGTGCGGCATTCACCGCCGAGATGCAGGCCGCGGGCGTCGACTGGCGCCTGGTGGTCTACGGCGGCGCCTTGCACGCCTTCCATCACCCGACGGTCGACCACGCCGTGGTCCCCGGCGTCGGCTACCACCCGCGGCACGCGCAGCGAGCTTGGCATGACGTCGTCGACCTGCTCGCCGAGTGCCTGCCCATGACGACTCCCTCCTCTTCGCAGGAGGCGGACGGGACGTCGCTTGCCCAGTGACGGGCCGAGTACAGCGCGTAGGCGGCCGGCGTGCGCCGGCCGTGCCAGTAGGGGTGGAAGAGCACCTCGCCCGACAGCTGGACGAGTCGTCTGCGCAGCACGGTGCGAGGCTGCGCGGCGAGCCGGCGGTAGGTGGCGTGCCACTCGTCAACCGCCCTGGCGAGGTCGTCGGGAATCGGTCGCATGGTTGAATTCAATCACGTGTTCGATTTCCTTCGCTCGTCGACACCCTCTCGACGCGACGGCGCACGGACGCGGGGCATGGACCGCGACCGGCGGCTCCAGCGGATCCGGATGCTCCCCTGGGCCCGGTTCAGGAACCCCCGCGCTCGTGGGGGATCTTCTGACCGGCCTCGATCGCCACCGGCAGTCGGTTCTCCGCCGGGGGCAGCGGGCAGGTGGCCAGGTCCGTGTAGGCGCACGGCAGGTTCGCGGCGCGGTTGAAGTCCAGGATGACCGTGCCGTCGGCTGCAGGCGCCTCCAGGGCGAGGACGCGGTTCGCCGCGTAGGTGGTGACCCCGGAGGTCGCGTCGGTGAACAGCACCATCAGCCGGCCCGGGCCCTGGCCGGGGAACGCGGTCAGCGACAGCGGGCGCCCGTCGAGCTCGAACTCGACCCTGCCCGGAGCGTCGTACACATGCTCAAGCCCCTCGACCGCGGCACCCACCGTGGTCGGTCGCGGCGTGTCGAAGGGAACGTAGCGGCCCGTGACGGCCCAGCGCGGGTCGGGGGCGTAGGCGGGCGTTCCGGTGAAGGCCGTACGCAGCGGCGCGTCCGGGTGGCGGGGGCGGACGATGTCGTAGCCGCCGCGCCTGGCGACCTCGATGACGGCGTCCTTCCAGACGGCGTTGACACTGCTGCGTTCGGGCAGCACGCCGAAGCGGTGTTCGCCGTGCACTGGCGTACCGTCGACGATCAGTTCCTCGCCGTCGGCAAGGTCCACGACGACCCCGTCGGGGCCGGTGCGCCATGCACCGGGTGCGTCCGGGAAGCGCTGGGGCCGCTCGTCGAGCCAGTGCAGGCCGGTGATCGCCAGGAATCCGTGCGGGTCGGCGAGCCGGGCCTCCTGGGCGCGGTACCACTCCAGCCAGTTCTCGGTGAAGGCATGGAGGTCGGTGGCGGTGGCCTCGGTGGTCATGAGGTGCTCCTTCGTCAGCGGGTTCAGGGCGGCCGGTCGGACCGTTGGTGCGCCGGGCCTGCTCAGCGGGCCAGGGCGCCGAGGAGCTGCCAGGTGCGTCGGCGGTCGGCTTCTCCCGCGATCTCAGTGCCCGAGAACACGACCTCGGTGGCGCCGGCGTCGCGGTACCGGCGCACTTCGGCCTCGACGGTCTTCTCGTCGCCGATCACGGCCAGGTCGGCGGCGCGCCGGCCGCCGGAGAGTTCGATGACGCGGGCGTAGGACGGGATCTGTTCGTAGAACGCGAGGGTGTCGGTGGCCTTGGCCCGCACTGCGTCCACGTCGTC
Organism: Streptomyces sp. NPDC014801; assembly: GCF_043082085.1. Taxonomy (NCBI): domain Bacteria; kingdom Bacillati; phylum Actinomycetota; class Actinomycetes; order Kitasatosporales; family Streptomycetaceae; genus Streptomyces; species Streptomyces sp. NPDC014801. Next base: position 119,578 of record NZ_JBIBXG010000014.1, read on the forward strand.
GGTGACCACGCCGGGCACCAGGGCCACGATCCTGGGCGTGGGGCGGCCGGCGGCCTCGGCGGCTGCGGTCAGGGCGGGCACGATGTGTTCCTCCAGGGCGCGCGGTCCCGCCAGGTAGGGCAGGATCCCGTCCGCCAGTTCTCCGCTGACGCGCAGCGCCTGCGGTCCCATCGCGGCGACCAGCAGGGGGACACCGCGCTCGGCACCCGGTACCCGCGCGGGGACCGGGGTGGTCGCGGTGAGCAGCTCACCGTGGAAGTCGGCCGTGCCGGTCTCGGTCAACTGCCGCAGAGCGGTGAGGAATTCGCGCAGCCGGGCGATGGGCCGCTCGAAGGGCACCCCGAAGCCGGTCTCCGTCAGGAGTTTCGTGCCCAGGGCCAGACCGAGGTGGTAGCGGCCGTGGGTCGCGGCCTGGGCGGTCTGGGCCTGACTGGAGACCAGCAGCGGGTGGCGGCCGAAGACGGGGATCGCGGATGTGCCGACCTGCAGTCCGGGCACCTCCCGCCCGACGATCGCCGCGAGCTGCGGTGAGTCCGCGCCGAAGGTCTGCCCGAACCAGGCGGAGGCCAGACCGGCGTCCGCGGCCTCCCGGGCCAGTTCCACGGTGGCGTCGACCTGGTTCGGCGCGTCGGACGCGTTGAGTGCTACTCCCACAGTCATGTCAGTCACCAAGGGCGCCGGCCGAAGCGGTATTCCGGTCTGCCTGTGACAGCTTCTTGTCAGTCATGTGTCCTCGCTCCTGAGGGCAGGTCCTGTCGTCTCAGCCCGCGTGGCGTCGGTCCTGCGCGGCCCGGTGGGTGAGGGGTGGGCGCAGGCCGAGGTGTTCGCGGAGGGTGGTGCCGGTGTACTCGGTCCGGTAGACCCCGCGTTCCTGGAGTTCCGGAACGAGCAGGTCGACGATCTCGTCGAGGCCGCCGGGGATGAGGTAGGGCGTGATGTTGAAGCCGTCGATCGCGCCGTGCCGTACGAAGTGGGCGAACTTGTCGGCCAGGCCCGAGGGGGTGCCGACGTGCCCGCGCTGCGGGCCGAGCGCGATGACGGTCTCCCGCAGCGACCAGCCGTGTGCCTCCGCTTTCTCCCGCCACTCGGCCACGACCGCACGCGGGTCGGCGATGCGCCGGGCGCCGAAGGAGCCGTCGTTCCCGGTGACGACCGGATCCTCCTTGGGCAGTGGCCCGTCGGCGTCGCGGTCGGACAGGTCGATGCCCCACAGGAGCCCGGCGATACCCAAGGCCGTTGCCGCAGTGACCTGTTGGAGCCGGACCCAGCGCTTCTTCTCCTGGGCCTCCTCCTCGGTGGCGCCGAGGATGATCTCGGTACCGGGCAGGATCCGCAGGTCGTCGTCGGGCCGTCCGGCCGCCCGCAGCCGGCGCCGGATGTCCTCGGCGAAGGCCAGCGCGTCGTCGAAGTCGTTGCCGTGCGCGGAGAAGATGACGTCGGCGTTGCGCGCGGCGAAGTCGCGTCCCTCACCGGAGTCGCCCGCTTGGAAGATCACGGGGTGGCCCTGGGCGCTGCGCGGCAGGGTCGGCGCAAGGTCGACGTCGAACTGCGGTCCCCGGTGGCGTACTCGGCCCACCGCACCCGGCGCGGACCATTCCCGTGAACCGGTGGAGCCGGCGATCGCTCCGTCCTTCCAGCCGTCCCACACAGCGCGGGCCACGGTGAGGAACTCCTCGGCACGACGGTAGCGGTCGGCATGGTCCAGGTAGCCACCGCGGCGGAAGTTCGCGCCGGTCCAGGCGTTGTCCGTGGTCACCACGTTCCAGCCGGCGCGGCCTTCGGAGAGCAGGTCGAGTCCGGAGAGGCGGCGGGCGAGATCGGCGGGCTCGTTGAACGTGGAGTTGGAGGTGGACACCAGGCCGATCCGGCGGGTGGTGGCGGCCAGTGCGGCGAGCTGGGTGATGGCGTCCGGCCGCCCGGCCACGTCGAGATCGTGGATCTTCCCGTCGACCTCGCGCAGCCGCAGGCCCTCGCCGAGGAAGAACGCGTCGAACAGGCCTCGTTCGGCTGTCTGTGCGACCCGCCGGAACGAGGCGGGGTCGATCTGGGAGCCGCTCTCGGGCGCGGACCAGATGGTCCAGTGGTTGACGCCCTGGAAGAACACCCCGAAGTGGAGCTGTGCGTGCGGCCGGGGAACGTCGAGGGGATCGGTGCGGGTCATCGGGCGTCCTCCTGGGTGCCGGCCACGGCAGCGGCGGCGAAGCGATTGGCGGGGCGCTCCAGGCCCAGGGCCGAGCGCAGGGACGTACCGGCAAGCGGGCGGGCGAGCAGGCGCCGCTCGGACAGGGCCGGCAGCACGAGCCGGGAGAGGACGGGCAGGTCCTCGTCGAGCACCAGGGGATGCAGCCGTACGCCGTCGACATGACGGCTCAACTCGGCCAACAGCGCGGACAGTTGCCGAGCCGAACCGACGTGCCGCAGCCGTCCCCGGTCGGGCCATGGCGTGTGCCGTTCCAGGTCGGCGACGCGTTCGGCGGCCGTGGCGTCCGGGGTGTCCAGCGCCACCTCGACCTCGGCGAAGACACGAGGCGTACCGGCGGCGGCAGCGGTCGTGGCGAGGGACGCGAGGTCGCGGCCCCCGACGAGAGCGACGTCGAGCTGTGCGGCGGGGACCCGGTCCGGCGGCCCGAGGACGACAAGCTGCCCCTGGGGCGGCCGCGGCACGATCGCCGGGCCCTTGACGTCATACGTCGCGCCGGTGAAGTCGATGTAGTGCAGCCGTTCGCGGTCGAGGTAGCGGCTGGTGGCCACGGACCGGATGACCGCGTCGTCCTCCCACGAGTCCCACAGGGCGCGGGCCACCTCCACGCCGTCCCGGGACTCCTGGGCCCGTGCGGCGGCGTCGGCGATCAGCGGCCGCCCCCAGGCGCGGGCCGCCTCGGGTCGCTCCTCCTCCGTCACCACCCACCCGGCACGACCGGCGGAGATGTGGTCCAGGGACGCCAACTGGCTCGCGACATGGAAGGGTTCGGCGTAGGTGACCGGGACGACGGGCGCGATGCCGAGCGTGCTCGTGGACGCCGCGACGAAGGCCGCCCGCTCCACCGCGCCGATGCGGCCCACCGGATCCGGTGCGGTGCCGGGCGGCAGCACGCCGTCCTCCAGGGTGACCAGGGTGAACCCGGCGTTCTCGGCGATGGCGGCAACCTGCGCCACGCGGCGCGGGGTGAGCAACTGATCGGGGGAGTGGGCGGCGCGGCGCCAGGCCGCGGGGTGGGCGCCGTCGCCGTCGATCTCGACGGCGAGGTGCAGGGCAGGGCTGGTCAAGGGGGTTCCTTCCGGGAAACACGAGGACTCGCGTCGCACCAGGCGGCGACGACGCGTCGCACCAGGCAACGACGACGCGACACACCAAGCGACGACGAGACGGCCGGCGGGACGGCCGGCAGGGATCAGGCGAGTACGGAAGGACAGACGGCGGAGGACGTACGGCAGTAGTCGACATGCCGCCGGGTGATCAGCCGTGCACCGGTGCACGCACCGCGCGGTGCCGCGCCCCGTACACGCATCCCAGCCTCCACCCGTCAGGAACTTTCCCGTTCAACGTACGTCGCCCGCCCCTGCGAGTGTCAAGGCCGCACTCGGCGAGGGGCATTCGTCCGCCGGGACGCATGGTGGACGCGTTCTTCCGGTTGTGCTTTGATCCGGCCATGGACATCACTGGCCCGGCACGCACGGTGCTGCTCGACCCGTTCTGGGTGAGCCGCCGCGCCGACCAGTTCGACCAGGTCTGTTGCTGATCGCCGTTTCCCACGGCTCGCGATCCTGCTCTTCTTTCTCCGTCTGCAGCCTCTCTCTCGCCTCAACCGCGTGGGTCTGAGGCGTAGTTGTGCGAGGCGTGCGTCCGCCCTGCCGTGAAGGACCCCCATGTCCCAGCCCGCAGCCCTGCCTGGCATCGACGTCTGCCACTCTCGCGCCCCGGAGGCAGACCGTGCCGCCTTCCGACGGCCGTGGCCGTTCCGGCAGGCGTAGATGCTCCCGGGAGAAGACCGCGCGGCACGACGGGTGCTGCTGGTGTGCATGGCCGCAGGTGCCACGACCCTGCTGGACCAGGCGGTTTTGAACATCGCGGTCCCGAGCATGCGCCAGTCCCTCGGAGCCACCGGGGCGGACGTCCAGTGGATCGTGGCCGGGTACTCGCTGGCCTTCGGGCTTTCCCTCGTCCCCGGCGGCAGTTTCGGTGATCTGCACGGGCGCAAGCATCTCTTCCTGGCCGGGATGGCCCTGTTCCTCCTGGCCGGGGTGACGGCCGCGACCGGAGGAGGACCTGGGACCTTGATCGGTGCCCGGCTGGTGCAGGGCGCCGCCGCCGGGCTCGTCAACGCGCAGGTGATCGGCACCGTCCAGGACGTCTTCCGCGGCCAGGCCCGCGGACGGGCCCTGGGTCTGTACGCGGTCACCGGCGGCGTGGCCACGGCCCTCGGCCCGCCCCTCGGCGGTGCGCTCGTCGCCGGGCTCGGCCCCGTGGCGGGCTGGCGGTGCTGCCTGTTGCTGAGCTCGCCGTGCGCGGTGGTCACCCTGGCTCTGGCTGTCCGATGGCTGCCCCCGCCCCGGCGCACCGCGCGCGGCGCCCGCCCGGACGTCCTCGGCCTCGTCCTGCTGTGCGCCTGCACGCTGGCGCTGATGATGCCCTTCATCCGCACCCCGGACAGCGGGGGAGAGGCACTCCTGTGGGGAACCGCGGTGTGCGCGCCGGCAGCGGTCTTCGCCGTGCACCAACGGCTGCGGGTGCGACGGGGGCGTCAGCCACTGGTGCATCCGGCTCTGCGTGCGTCGAAGCCGTACCTGCTGGGCACGGCCGTCGCCATGGCCCAGTTCGGCTCCTCGCTGGCCGCGTTCCTCGTGTGCACCGTCTTCCTGCAGGACGGGCTCGGCCTGTCCGCTCTGCTCACGGCGGCTGTCACCCTCCCGGGTGCGGTCGGGATGGGCATCTCCTCCGCCCTCGCCTGGCGGCTGGTGCAGCGCATCGGAGAGCGCACCGTGACCGTCGGCCTGACGCTGGGCGTCGGTGCCGCACTGACGGCGGCGGCGGTCGCCCTCCGCATGCCGACGGCGGTGCTGCCCATGGCCCTGGCGGGAACGCAGCTGATGTCCGGCGTCGCCGGAGGGCTCACCGTCTCACCCAACCAGACCCAGGTGCTCCAGCACGCCCCGGCGGAGGCCGCGGGCGTGGGCGGCGGGATCCTGCAGATGGCCCAGCGCATCGCGGCGGCCGTCTGCCTCAGCGCCGTCCCCGCGGTGTATCTGCACGCCGCCGCCGGCCCCCCGGGAGGCAGCCACCCCCGGGCCGGATATGCCCTGGCCTGCTGCGTCTGCGCGGGCCTGCTCGTCGTGGCCCTGATCCTGTCCCTGCTGCGGCGGGCCGTCACACCGCCCCGCCCGTCGGCATGCGCGCCGACCACTCCCACCGCCGTGGCCCCCCGCGCCAAGGAGACGACCTGACCACCCGCGGCAGCCGGCACGGATGCCACGCCGGCCGGCCCCTCACCTCTTCACCGAAACCCAAGGAGAACACGTGAGCACGACCAGAACCCGCCCCGCCCTCGTCGTCCTCGGCGCGGCAGCGCTGCTGACCGCCTCCGTCGCGGTTCCGCAGGCCTCCGCGGCCACCCGTACGCCCACAGCCCTCACCTGGTACGACGCCACAGCCGAGACGGTCGCCACGGCCGGGGCGGCCACCCAGATCACCAACAGCCGTACCTGGGCCATCAGTTGGCTCGCGGCCGCCCGGGCTGCGGGGAGCGTCCCCGCGGGTGTCGACCGCGGGACGTACCAGGAGGCGGCGCTCGCCGGGGCCGTGCACCGCGCGCTGCTGACGCTGGCCCCGAGCCGGACGGAGCAGCTCGACGCCAAGTTCAAGGAGACCCTCGGACCACGGGACGCTACGCCGACCCCGCGCGTGAGGTGAGCCGGCCGGGCCCGCCGCCCGACAGCTCATGACCAGCCGTGCCAGGGACTCCACCGCCGCCCCGCGACGGATCCCCGGCGCATCGAGCACCCCGAGTCGCACCCTGGAGACCGCCCCGCCATGCCCGTCAGCACCGTCGACGCCAGTTCGGCTCGCATCTTGGACAACCCCGCCTGGGCCGCGCTCACCGGCCCCCACACCCACTTCGCCGAACGCATCGGCCACGCCGCCCGCTATCACCCGGACGTGGCTCCCTTCCATGCCGTCTCCGACGGGGACGACCCACGCGCCTGGGCGGACCTCGCCGCGCTCGTCGGCCCCGGCGGCGCCGCCTCGGTGCGCGGCGTCACCAAGGCGCCACAGGGCTGGGAGGTCGTCCGCACCGGACACGGCGTCCAGCTCGTGGACACCGCCCTGCGCGCCGAGCCCGACCCCGAGGCCGTACGGCTCGGCCCCGACGACGTGCCCGACATCCTCGACCTGGTCGCCCGCACCGAACCCGGCCCCTTCCTGCCCCGCACCGTGGAGATGGGCACCTACCTGGGCATCCGGCACCGCGGCCGCCTGATCGCCCTGGCCGGCGAACGCCTGCGTCCCCCCGGCTGGACGGAGATCAGCGCCGTGTGCACCGACCCGGCCCATCGCGGTCGGGGTCTGGCCACGCGCCTGGTCCGCGCCGTCGCCGCCGGCATCAAGGAACGCGGCGAGAGGCCCTTTCTGCACGCCCGCGCCGACAACGCGACCGCGATCCGGCTGTACCAGTCGATCGGCTTCACGCTGCGCCGCCGTACGGTCTTCTCACTGGTACGGCTGACCGAAGCCGCCGTACTGGAAGAAACGGCATGACCGTGCCGCCGACGAGGAACGATCCGGTCCCGGTCCGCACCGTCGGACGACACCGGGCCGGCGTGTTCGTCAGGGTGCCTTCCTGAGCGGGTCGTCCGCCGGTCTGTCGTGAGCTGTGCCGGCCGACTCGGCGGACCCGGTGCGGGAGAGTGCGGCAAGGAGCTGCAGCTTCTCGTCGCTGTCGCTGCCCTTGTCGGGGTAGTAGACGACGAGGATGACGTCGTCGATGGGGAGTTTGTCCCGGTGGAGGCGCAGTTCACCGACGACGGGGTGGTGGACCGTGGTCGTGCCTCCGTCGAGGCTGCGGACGTCGTGACGGGCCCACAGGGTACGGAATCGCTCGCTGGACAGCGCGAGTTCGCCGACGAGTTCGACGAACCGGGGGTCGTCGGTGTCGTCCCCGATGGTGGTGCGCAGGGCGGCGACGAAATCGGCCGTGGCTTTCGTCCAGTCCTGGTGGAAGGCTTGTTCCTCGGGATCGAGGAGGAGGGAGCGAAGCCGGTTCTGGCCGGGTCGCAGACGGGGGGAGAGCGCGACCGCCATGGGGTTGGAGGCCAGCACGTCGAACGCGCGCCCTTCGACGAACGCGGGGATCTGAAGGTGGGCGAGCAATTCGTGCACCCGCTCGGGTACGCGCTCGGGTCGCTTGCGGCGCGGCGCCCTGGGGCGTGCCGCCGCAAGGCCGAGCAGATACGTTCGCTCGACGTCGTCGAGCTGCAGGACGCGCGCAAGGGATTCGAGGACCTGCGGTGAGGGGTTCTTGTCACGACCGCGTTCCAGACGCAGGTAGTAGTCGGGACTGATGCCGGCGAGCAGGGCGACTTCCTCACGGCGCAGGCCGGGGACCCGACGCCTGCCACCGGACGGGAGCCCCGCCTGCGCCGGGGAGACCAGCTCACGCCGGGCACGCAGGTAGCTGCCGAGCCGGTTGTCGGAATCCTCATCCTTCATACCGACACCGTAATGCGGTGCGTACGTCTCAGAGGGGGCCCTGTCAGGACCAGGGAAAAGGAGGGCCCTGCCCCTCCCGGCGAAGGCCGTCAAGACTGTGAGAGCACGGTTTCGAAAGAGATAGGGAACGTCACTGTCCCGCTCCGGCTCGCAGGTCGACGGCTCCCTGGACTGAAGGGAAAGATTCCATGGACCTCTCCAACCGCACCGTTCTCATCGTCGGCGGAACCTCGGGTATCGGGCGGGAGCTGGCCCGGCGGTTCGCCGAGGCGGGCAGCACCGTGGTCGTCGGCGGCCGCAACCGCGAGGCACTCTCGGAGCTCTCCGGGGAAGCCTTCGGCACGGTCAGCATCGATGTCACCGACAGTGACTCCGTTGCCTCCGCGCGTGATCACGTGCTCGCCCGCTACCCCGAGCTGGACACGGTGGTGACGATGTCGGGCGTCATGCTCATGGAGGACCTGCGCGACCCGGCCCACTTCGAGGCGACGAGGACGACGATCGACACCAACCTGCTCGGCACGATCCGGGTCATCGACGCGTTCACCCCGCACCTGGTCCGTCAGGGTGCCGGCACCTTCGTCACCGTCACCTCCGGCATCGCCTTCCTGCCGTTCCCGCCCATGCCGAGCTACGCGGCGTCGAAGGCCGCGGTACACGCCTACTCCGAGGCGCTGCGCGCGCAGCTCGACGGCACCGGTGTCGACGTCGTCGAGCTCGTGCCCCCGGCTGTCGCCACAGCGGGCCAGGAGAAGGTGAACCCGCACGCTCTGCCGCTCGACGACTTCGCCACCGAGGTCATGCACCTGCTGGCGGAGAACCCCACCCCGCGCGAAATCCTCGTGAAGGGCGTCCTCGGACACCGCTGGGCCGAGCGCGACGGCACGTACGACGAGCTCGTCGCCAAGCGCTCCCAGGCCCTGGCCATGCTCCCCACCCGCCAGAGCTGAGCCGGCCATCGGGACCGGCGACCAACCCTGCCCCCGAACGCAGTCGCCCGTTCGACAATCAAAGGCCGTCGGCTGGTCGTCCCTGGTGCCAGGCGTAGACACGGACGGGGTCGAGGTGGAGCTCGTTGGGGCCCATGCAGTCGGCGGCCCATGTGGCCAGGCGAGAGCCGCAGGAGCAGGCCAGATTGGGGCCGTGCGCGCCGGTGGGGCCGCAACACCCGAGCCAGTTGTCTCCATGTGTGAAGGGTTCGAGGCGTGGCAGGACATCATCGGGATGGACGACAATGCTGTTACGCCATCCGGCGGACACCGTGGCCCCGGTGTCGGCTCGCAGCAGCTCGCGTCCACTGCTGCGAGTGCGGCGGCGGGACGCAGGGGCGGCGACGAACGGGGCGCCCCACGGTGTGGGGTCGATGGCGTAGCGCCCGCGGGGGACGGTGGAGCGAGCCCGACCGGTCTTCTCGTCCCGGCCCTGGTCCAGGTCATCGACGTCGGGAACCGCCGGCAGCCCCACCAGGTCCCCGGTGAGGTCCGTTCCGCACTTGGCGCAGTAGAAGACGGTCACACGTCGGGTTCTACCGTGCGCCAGGCCGGACCGTCACGCGGATTGGCTGATTGCCAGAGATGGCTCTCGCCCTACGGGCCGCCGGTCGCCGGCCGGGCGGTGCGTCCGCGGGGCCTTGCGGTTTCGAACCGGATGCCTCGTCGAATGCTCCGAGTCCTACGCGGTCTGAACGACTGAATGACCCACGGATCAGTGGCTTTGCAGCGCGGCAGGGGAGCGAGGCCGGCGCGTCGGGCCGATGAGTTTGCCGGTTGCCTGAAGTCTCTCCTTGTGACGGCCGGCCCGTCGGCGGATTCGGAGACGTCGGATGCCGGTGTCGTGAGGAGACAGCGGAGGCCAGGATGAACAATCCGATTCGGCTGTACATGTCGATGTCGCTCGACGGCTGTATCGCCGGCCCGGACGACCGGCCGGGACAGGAACTCGGACGCGACGGTGGACGGCTTCTGAACTGGCTCGACCACCGGGAGTCCGACGGCCCGAGCGGTCAGGTCTACCGCGAAGCGCTGGCGACCGGCGCGGTGATCTCCGGCCGTCGGACCTTCGAACTCGCCCGGCGCTGGCAGGGCGATCACCACGACGGTGTGCCGATCTTCGTCCTCACCCACCATGTCGATGCCAAGGACGTGCCACCCGGCCACGCGCGTTTCGTCACCGATGTCGAGGACTGCGCCCGTCAGGCTCGCGCGGCCGCGGGGGACCGGCCTGTCATGCTCCATGGGGCGGGGGCGGCCCAAGCACTGCTCCGAGTCGGGCAGGTGGACGAGATGGAGATCCACCTGGTTCCGGTTCTCCTCGGGGACGGTCGACGGCTGTTCGACCACCTGGGCAGCGATCACATCGAACTCGACCTCGTCCGACGTCTCGAGGGCCGAGGCGTCACGCATCTCCGCTACCGGGTGCACCGACCCGAGGAAGCCGCATGAAGACGCTCTTCGTCTCCTACCGCGTCACCGAACTGGACCGCTCGCTCGTTTTCTACACTGCCCTGGGCTACGCCGAACTGGGCAGGGTCGAGGCCGGCGACGGGACTCGCCTCGTGATCCTGAAATTCCCCGAGGAACCGGCCGCCTCGCTCGAACTGGTCCACCGGCCCGGCGACGGACCGGTCGACGTGGGCAGTGGTTTCGACCACCTCGCGATCCAGGTGGAAGAGCTCGCCACCACCCTGAAGACGCTGACCGCAGCCGGTCTGAAGCCCGAGCCCCTCCAATACCCGGGCGGTGCACACGGCCCGAAGACGTCGTGGCTCACGGACCCGGACGGTTACCGGATCGAGTTGGTGGAGTGGCCGTCCGGACATCCCGACGGCATCACCGCGGCAGACTTCGCCTGAGGCGGCCACGGACCGCGGAGAGATGGGGAACCGGACATGGCGCATGGGAGCCGCGCCGTCGACGGGGGGAGCGGCTCCCGGAGAGATGGACCAGGACAGCCCCGCGGCCCGTGCTGGTCGCAGCCGTCGACGAGTGATTGTGACCAGCACGGTGGAGGCTCCTCAGTGGACGCAGAACTCGTTGCCCGCCGGATCCTGCAGCACGGTCCAGGTGAGGCCCGGAACACTGTGTTCGCCCACGACGCTCGCCCCCAGACCGACCAACCGCTCGACCTCGCCCGCCATGCCTCTGCCGGGCGCGGCGGCGAAGTCGACGTGGACACGGTTCTTGACCCGCCGCTCTTCCGCCACACGCTGGAAGCCCAGTGCCACAGGCTGCGCCCTGACGATGACGAAGTCGCCGTGGTCCTGGGCAATTTCGCCCTCCAACGCGGTAGCCCACCACCGGGCCAGCTCCTGCGGTTCCGCGCAGTCCATCGTGATCATCACTGCTGTCAGACTCATGATCGCCACCCTAGCCACGACCACTGACAATCATCAGAGCCAGCCGTCCGCAGCACCGCAGCCGACGACCGTCGAACATCGATGTCGACGCACTCGGGTGGCTGTGACCAGCAGTTTCACATCGATGCCGGCGCAGGCCGGCGACACGGTGCCTGCGCCCGGCGCCCCGCCCGGCCGTCAGGTCGACCGGCCCCGGCGTTCGACGCCGAGGCGGGCATAGTGGTTGATGAGGTCGGGGGAGTCCACGGCTGCGGGGTTGACGACCTGATCGGCCGGGACGCCCTGGAGGAGCCGTTTGACGGGGACTTCGAGCTTCTTGCCGGTGCGGGTGTGCGGGATGCCCGGCACTTCGATGATCTCGTCGGGGACGTGGCGGGGTGAGGCCCCGGCCCTGATCGCTTCCTTGATCTTCTCGCGGAGCGGGCCGTCCAGGTTCACCCCGGCGGCGAGGACCACGAACAGCGGCATCCAGTAGCCGCCGTCGGGCTCCTCCGCGCCGATGACCAGGGCCTCGGTGATCTCGGGAAGGCGTTCGACGACGTCGTGGACATCGGCGCTTCCCAGGCGTACGCCGTTGCGGTTCAAGGTGCTGTCGGAGCGGCCGTGGACGATCACCGAGCCGTGGCCCGTGACCGTGATCCAGTCGCCGTGCCGCCACACGCCCGGGTAGGTGGAGAAGTAGGCGTCGCGGTAGCGAGTGCCGTCGGGGTCGTTCCAGAAACGCAGCGGCATCGACGGCATCGGGCGGGTGACGACCAGCTCACCCACCTGGTCCACCACAGGGAAGCCCTCGACGTCGTACGCGGCCAGAGCCACGCCCAGGTGGGGTGCCGACAATTCCCCTGCCCAGATCGGGGTGTTGGGCGCACTGCCCGCGACGCCGGACACGACGTCCGTGCCGCCGCTGATCGACGCCAGCAGCACGCCGTCGCCGACGTGATCGCGGACCCAGGGGTAGGCGGAGGCCGGCAGGGCGGAGCCGGTGCAGCCGATCACCCGGATCGCCGAAAGGTCGTGGACGGCAGGTTCGATGCCGAACTTGGCCATGCCGAGCAGGTATTGGGGGCTGGTGCCGAAGACGGTCACCCGGTGGCGGGCCGCCAGCTCCCACAGGACGTCGGGCGTGGTCAGGGGCGCCGGGCTGCCGTCGTAGGTGCAGGTGGTGGCGCCGGTCAGGAGGGCGGAGGCGACCAGGTTCCACATCATCCAGTGGGTGGTGGTGTACCACAGCAGGCGGTCGCCGGGGCCGAGGTCGGAGTGCAGGCCGAGGGTCTTCAGGTGCTCCAGCAGGACGCCGCCGTGCCCGTGGACGATGCCCTTGGGCAGGCCGGTGGTGCCCGAGGAGAAAACGACCCACAGGGGGTGGTCGAACGGAACCGGGGTGCAGGTGAGCTCCTCGGTGCGGGTGGCTGCGTCCTCCCACGGCACCGTCACGGACGGGTATGCCTGAGACGCGAACGGCAGGCCCAGGTGGTCCACCAGGAGTGTGGCCTTCAACGTCGGCAGCGCGCCGGCGAGTTCGAGGGTGGCGTCGCGGCGGTCGTGGCGGGTGTGGTCGAAGAGGTAGCCGTCGGCTGCGACCAGAACGGTGGGTTCGAGCTGGGCGAAGCGGTCGGCGGCGGCCTTGGGGGCGTAGTCCTGTCCGCAGACGGACCACACGGCGCCCAGGCTCGCGGCGGCGAGGAACGCGACGATCGCGTGCGGGGTGTTGGGCAGGTAGCCGACGACCCGGTCGCCCTGGCCGACGCCCAGGTCGCGCAGGGTTGCGGCGACGGAGGCGACCTGGGCGCGCAGGCCTTTCGCGGTCACCTCGTAGTGGGAGCCGGTCTCGTCGAGGGCGATGACCGCAACGGCGTCATCGGCGAGGGTGCGCAGGGCGTGGTGGGCGTAGTTGAGGGTGGCTCCGGGGAACCAGCGGGCGCCCGGCATCCTCTCCTCGGCCAGCACCCGTTCGAACGGCGTGTCCGCGTCGATGTCGAAGTACTCCCACACCGCGCCCCAGAAGCCCTCCAGGTCGGTGACCGACCAGCGGTGCAGAGCGGCGTAGTCACTGCCGGCCATCCCGACGTGACGGGCGAAGTCCATGATGCGGCTGTCCGCAACGGCCTGCGGATCGGGTGTCGTGAAGGGCTCGGGCACGGTCATCGGGTGGCGCTCCTCGGCAGGCTGCTCTCGATGGTCCGTCGGGGTGGGTGGGGGCTGCGCGTGGTGGTGTGCAGAAGGGCCGCCCAGGCGGCGGTGTCGGTGAAGTCCGCGCCGCCGGCCGGGACGACGTCCATGACGACGCGGTCGGGGCGCAGCAGGACGGCGTGGGCCCGGCCGGCGCGCAGCCAGGCGGCGAGCGTGCCGTCGTCGCCGACGCCGGCCACGGGGATCGCCGGGGCGCCGAGCGCGTGGGCGAGGGCGTTCAGCGAGGGCGCGGGTTCGGTGGCGGTCAGGATGGTGAACCCGTCGCCGAGCAGCTCGTCGAGGCGGGAGCGCCGTCCGTCGGCGGTGATCCACGGTTGCGGGCAGTGGGTGCCCACCAGGCCCCTGCGCATGCCCCGCCGAACGAGCGGCCCGGGGGTCAGGGGCGGGCTGAGGCCGCGGCCGGCCGCCGCGGTCAGGCCGGGGATGCGGCAGGCCGCGGCCAGGAGTCTGCGGCGCAGTGCGGCGGCGCTGTCCTGACCGCCGGTCATGGCCCAGCCCGTGGCGACCGCGAGCTTGATCACATGCCGGGCGTGCGGCTTTCGTTCGCTCTCGTAGGTGTCCAGCAGCCGCTCGTCACCGCCCTGCTGGAGGACGCGGGCGAGTTTCCACGTGAGGTTGTAGGCGTCCCGCAGACCTGCACACAGTCCCTGCCCGATGAACGGCGGGGTGAGGTGGGCGGCGTCACCGAGAAGGAAGACCCGTCCGCTGCGCCACCGGTCGGCGACGCGAGCCCGGAAGGTGTACTGCGCCTCGCGGACGATCTCGAAGTCCCCGTCGTACGACGGCGGCAGCCACGGGGCGATCAGCCGGCGGACCGGTTCCCCGGCGTCCCCGAGCCGGAACTCCCAGCGGTAGCGGTCCTCACCGACGCGCATGAAGGTCGCCGGGCGGTGCGGGTCGCAGATCTGGTCGACGCCCTCCCAGCAGCGGACGTGGGCCTTCGTGCGGACGTCGACGACGGTCCAGCCCTCCTCGAAGCGCAGATCCTCCCACACGGCACCGATGGCGTCGCGGGTCAGGCTGTTGGCGCCGTCGCAGCCGAGGACCGCGTCGGCCCGCAGCAGGTGTTCGCCCTCGTCGTCGCGGTAGGTGACGTGGACCGGTCCGTCGGCATGCTGCTCGACCGCCGTCACCTTCACCCCGCCCCGCAGTTCACACTCCGGGTGCCGGGCGAGGGCGTCGCGCAGCAGCCGCTCCAGCTCGGGCTGGTCGAACATGCTGGTCTGCGGGTAGCCGTGGTGGCCGTGCCCAGAGCGGCGGAACTCGGCCATCACCCGGTGCCGGGCGTCCAGCAGCCGCAGTCCGCCTGCCGGGCGGGCGATCGCGGCGAACTCCTCACCGACGCCGGCGGCCTGGAGGATCCTGCGGACCTCGTCGTCGGTGGCGACGGCACGCGGGAGGGGGTAGACGTCGCGGTGGCGTTCCAGGACGAGGGTGCGGACTTTGCGCCGGGCCAGCAGGAGGGCGGCGGTCACGCCCACCGGTCCGGCGCCGATGATCACCACGGGTGCGTCCGCCCCGTTGCGTTCGACGGTCATGTGCGGCTCACCTCGGGTCTTCAAGGGGCGTCCGTGACGGGGGTGCGCTGCTCGCCCAGGTCGATCCGGCCGTCCGGGGTGGTGATGGCCGCGGTGACGACATCGCCCTGGCGCAGGTAATGGGGGTTCTTGGCCTGGGCCTTGAAGAACGCCCTCCACTTCACGGCGGGCGGCAGCAGCGCGCCGATCTTCTCCACCGGCTTGGGCGGGGCCTTCAACGCCGTGCCGCCGGGGGTGCCGGTCAGCAGCAGGTCGCCGGGGTCGAGGCGCTGAAAACGGGCCAGCAGGGTCAGCGCCTGCGCCGGGCGGACGATCATGTCGGCGAGGGTGCGGTCCTGGCGCAGCTCACCGTTGACCGACAACCGCAGCCGCAGGTCCGGAAGATGGGCGAAGTCCTCCGGCTCCAGCAGGGAGAGGCAGGGGCCGGTCGGCGTGAAGGTGGGGTAGGACTTGCTCTCGTAGAACTGCGTCTTGGTCAGCTGGACATCGCGGGCGCTGACGTCGTTGGTGATCACCAGCCCGGCGACGTACGACGGCAGGTCCCGCTCCTCGACCACGGTGCCGACGGGCAGGGGCGCGCCCATGACGAGCCCGAGTTCGATCTCGTAGTCGAGGAACTTCACGTGGGAGGGCCGGACGACGGCGTCGCACGGTCCGCTGACCGAGCCGGACGCCTTCCGGAAGAAGGTGGGCGGGATGTCGCCGCTGAAGCCCGAATCGCGGGCGTGGCTGCGGTAGTTGACCATCTGGGCGACCACCCGGCAGGGGGTGGTGACCGGCGAGAGGGGGACCAGGTCGGCAACAAGCGTGCCCGTGTCGGCCGACAGGGCCGCCTCCCGGACGGCGGCCCGGTCGACGATCAGCTCGGCGGTGGTGACCGCCTTGGTGTCGACGGGGAGGGCCCGGTCGCCGCGGACGACCCACCAGCCGTCGGCGGTGCGCAGAACGTTGGTGCTCATGGTGAGTGCCTTTGTGAGGATCGGGGGTTCATGAGGAGGTTCAGGACCTGGCGGCCTTGAGCAGGCCCAGCAGACGCGCCGGGTCCATCTCGTTGTCACCGCGCAGGGCCTGGACGACGTCGCGGATCCGCTGGGGGGAGGGGCCGGCGCCGAGGAAGTCGCGGGTGGCGGGCGGACCCCACTGGGCCAGCCCGCTGGTCGACATCGGGGCCCACCCGGGCTCGACGTCGCAGGAAAAGAGATCCCCGTCGGCGAAGTGCTCCAGCATGAAGCGGTCCGGGTCGCGCCAGTAGTCGAAGAGCTGGCTGCCCTGGATGTGCCGGCCGATGCCCCAGCTGCGCCGGTAGCCGCGCTCCTTGAGGTACTCGCCGCCGGCGGCGATCGAGTCCAGGTCCGTGACCTGGTAAGCGGAGTGGACGTAGCCGGTGCCCGGCCCCAGGTGCATGGCGAGTGTGTGATGGTCGGCCGGCATGCTGCCGAGGTCGCAGCGGATGAACGCCATGACCGGGCCGCGGTCGCGCTGCCCGTCCAGGAACAGGAAGTCGGACACGATCATGCCGAGGGTGTCCAGGTACCAGTTCAGCGCCTGGGCGAACACGCGTGTCTCCAGCACCACATGCCCCAGCCGCTGGATCCGCGACGGCTCGCGCGGTGGGCGCTGCGTGGCGTTCGTACGGCGGTGATCCGTGCCGAAGTTGAGCAGCAGCGGCCGCTGCTCGGGCAGCGCCGGCAACTGCTCGCCGACGTGCACCACCCGCAGCGGGAAACCCGACGGGTCGAGCAGATGGACCGCCTTGCC
This sequence comes from Streptomyces sp. NPDC014801, assembly GCF_043082085.1. NCBI lineage: Bacteria > Bacillati > Actinomycetota > Actinomycetes > Kitasatosporales > Streptomycetaceae > Streptomyces > Streptomyces sp. NPDC014801. The sequence continues at coordinate 136,124 of NZ_JBIBXG010000014.1, forward strand.
GCCGCCGGGCGCGTCCGAGTCCCGTACGTCCGAGCCGGTGGCCCGCGCCAGCCGGTCCAGATCGGCCCGCTCCGCCGCGCGGAACGCCGGGCCGACGAAGCGGGACGTATGCCCGCGCCGGATCACCATGCACGGCGTTCCGGCGAAGGTGCCCCGCAGCCACAGCTCACTCTCCGTGCGCGCGGCGACCTGGAAGCCGAAGTCCCGGGCGAAGATCTCGGACCGTTCCAGGTCCGGCTTCTCGAACTCCAGCCAGGCCAGGTCGGCCACCTTGATCACCGGATTGCGGGAGCGGCCGGGATGCTCCCCGCGCCGGGCTCCCTGTTCGCTGTGCAGGTCCTGGTGGGCCGTCTTGACATCGGGTTGGTGGACGGGGGTTTCAGACATGGTGCCCTCCGTGCAGCGCCGCCATAATGAGGAAATCATCAACTTTGACGTTCCTGGTCGTCAAGACGTCCACGGCAAGAAATGATGAATTCATCAGAGGTGCTGTGGTCATCGCCCGCGCGGCTAGACTCTGCGCATGCCTACGTCAGCCCCGCTCAGCAACCGGTTCGAGCGGCGCCGCGCCGAGACCCGACGCGCGCTCATTCGCGCCGCGAGGCAGATACTGGCCGAGACAGGGGACACCAGCGCGAGCATCCAGGCGATCGCGGAGCGCGCGGACGTCGGCTTCGGCTCCTTCTACAACCACTTCGAGTCGAAGACGGAGCTGTTCGAGGCGGCGGTGGTGGACGCCCTCGAGGAATACGGCCAGAGCTTCGACGAGCGCCTGGCCGGGATCGACGACCCGGCGGAGCTCGTCGCGGCCGGTTTCCGGCTCAGCGCACGCATGGCCGACTCCCACCCGGAGCTGATGCAGGTCCTGCGCCGTCGGGGCCTCGGCCACATCCACGCGGACAACGGTCTGACCCGGCGGGCGCTTCGCGACCTTGAGGTCGGCATGGCCTCCGGCCGCTTCACCGCCGTCGATCCGGCCGTCGCCCTGTCCGCCCTGGGCGGCACCCTGCTGTCCCTGGTGGAGCTGAGGTTCGCCCGCCCCGACCTGGACGGCGACGAGGCCGCGCTGAACCTGGCCGAGATGGTTTTGCGCATGCTGGGCGTGCCACCGGACGACGCCCACGAGGTCGCCCGGCGCCCCCTCCCCGACTCCGTCTGAACGCCACCCCTGCACGCGACTGCGGTACTCGTCTCTTCCGGGTCACAGACACGAGTTGCTGTCTCATGAGTCAAGGTCCGCGGGATGGCTCGGAGAGCATGTGGTTCCCACCCACCGCACCGGCCGGGCGGCAGCCACCTCGGTGGCCGAGCGGCGCTGGACGTACGGCGGGGCCCGCTGGCGTCAGCGGGCCCCGCAGGGGTGCGGCGTCGTCGGTCTCGGTCAGACGGGTGCCGGCCGGGATCGGTCGCCCGTGGGTTCGAGGCGGACGACGATGCCCTTCGACGTCGGCTGGTTGCTCACGTCGGCGACGCTGTCGAGCGGCACCAGGACGTTCGTTTCCGGGTAGTAGGCGGCGGCCGAGCCCTTGGCCGCCGGGTAGGACACGACCTGGAAGTTCTCGGCCCGGCGTTCGCTGCCGTCCTCCCAGACGCTCACGAGGTCCACGCGATCGCCCTGGGCGAGGCCGAGTGCGGACAGGTCGGCCGGGTTGACGAGGACGACGTGGCGGCTGCCGTGGATGCCGCGGTAGCGGTCGTTGTTGGTGTAGGGGACGGTGTTCCACTGGTCGTGCGAGCGCAGGGTCTGCAGCAGCAGGTGACCCTCGGGGGCCCGGGGGACCACCCGCTCGTTGCAGGTGAACCGGGCCTTGCCGGTCTCGGTCCTGAACACGCCCTCGTTGACCGGGTTGGGCAGCTGGAAGCCACCCGGACGGGTCACCCGGGCGTTGAAGTCGTGGAAGCCCGGCACGATCCGGGAGATGCTGTCCCGAATGGTGTTGTAGTCGCCCTCGAACTTGGCCCAGGGGATGTCCCCCTTGCCGTCGAGGCTCAGCCGGGCGAGCCGGCACAGGATCGCGACCTCGCTCAGCAGCATGCCCGAGGCCGGTTCGAGCCGTCCCTGGGAGGTGTGCACCTCGCTCATGGAGTTCTCGACGGTGACGAACTGCTCGCCGTCGGCCTGGACATCACGCTCGGTGCGTCCCAGCGTCGGCAGGATCAAGGCGGTCTCGCCGCAGACGGTGTGCGAACGGTTGAGCTTGGTGGAGATGTGAGCGGTCAGCCGGCACGAACGCATCGCCCTCTCGGTGACCTCGCTGTCGGGCGCCGCGCGCACGAAGTTCCCGGCCAGGGCGAGGAAGACCTTGACGCGGCCCTCCAGCATCGCCTTGATCGAATTCACCGAGTCCAGGCCGTGCGCGCGCGGCGGATCGAAGCCGAACTCCTTCTGCAGGGCGTCCAGGAAGGTGTCCGGCATCTGCTCCCAGATGCCCATGGTGCGGTCGCCCTGGACGTTGCTGTGGCCGCGCACCGGGCAGGCACCCGTGCCGGCACGCCCGAGATTGCCGCGCAGCATCAGGAAGTTGACGATCTCCCGGATGGTGGGCACGCCGTGCTTGTGCTGGGTGATGCCCATCGCCCAGCACACGATGACGCGGTCGCTCCGCAGAACCTCGTCGCGGACCTTCTCGATCTCCTCGCGGGTCAGTCCCGTCGCCGCGCGCACGTCGTCCCAGTCGACGGTGCGGGCGTGCCGGGCGAACTCCTCGAAACCGGAGGTGTGGGCGTTGATGAAGTCGTGGTCCAGGACGGTGCCGGGACGCGCGTCCTCCGCCTCCAGCAGCAGCCGGTTCAGCGCTTGGAACAGGGCGAGGTCGCCGCCCGGCTTGATGTGCAGGAAGCGGTCGGCGATCTGGGTGCCCCGTCCGACGACCCCGCGCGGCTTCTGCGGGTTCTTGAAGCGGCGCAGCCCCGCCTCCGGCAGCGGGTTCACCGCCACGATGCGCCCGCCGTTGCGCTTGGCCTCCTCCAGGGCCGAGAGCTGCCGCGGATGATTGCTGCCCGGGTTCTGCCCCACCAGGAAGATCAGGTCCGCGTGGTGGAGGTCGTCGAGGCTCACGGTGCCCTTGCCGACGCCGAGCGTCTCGTTCAGGGCGGAGCCGCTGGACTCGTGACACATGTTGCTGCAGTCGGGCAGGTTGTTGGTGCCGTAGGCGCGGGCGAAGAGCTGGAAGACGAAGGCGGCTTCGTTGCTGGCCCGGCCGGAGGTGTAGAAGACCGCCTCGTCGGGCGAGTCCAGCCCCCGCAGCTCCTGCGCCAGGACGCCCAGGGCGTCGTTCCAGCCGATGGGCTCGTAATGGTCCGATCCGGGCCGTTTGATCATCGGCTCGGTGAGCCGGCCCTGCTGGTTGAGCCACATGTCGGAACGGCCGGCCAGGTCGGACACGCTGTGCTCGCGGAAGAAGTCGGCGGTGATCCGGCGCGTCGTGGCCTCGTCGTTGATGTGCTTGGCGCCGTTCTCGCAGTACTCGTTGCGATGGCGCCGGCCCGGGGCGGGGTCCGCCCACGCGCAGCCGGGGCAGTCGATCCCGCCCACCTGGTTCATAGTGAGCAGGTCCACCCCCGTCTTGCGCGGAGAGGTCTGCTCCAGGGAGTACTCCAGCGCGTGCACGACGGCGGGGACCCCGGCCGCCCACTTCTTCGGCGGTGTCACGGAGAGGGAGGTCTCCGGCTCCTCACCGGGCGGGTTCTGCATTGCTTGGCCTTTCTCTTGCCGTGTGCGGTACGCGGGTCAGCCGACGGGCCACTGGGCGACACGGCTCCTGGGCGGTTCCGGGGTGTCGTGCTGGACACGGCCGTTGCGGATGGTGCCGCGCCAGGCACCACCCTCCTGGCCGAGCCCTTCGATGAAGTGCTTGAAGTTCACCAGTTCGGCCCGCACCAGCCGGGCGGTCAGCCTCGCGACCCTGGACGAGCGGGTGAGGTACTTCGCGGCCCCGCGCGGGAGGAGCAGCAACCGGACCGTGATCGCGGTGCCACCGGACTCCGTGGGCCGGAACTCGACCTCGCCCTGGTGGGTGGGGCGCTGCTCCAGGCCACGCCAGGCCAGGTAGGCGTCGGGGTCCTGTTCCAGGATCTCGACCGAGAAACGGTGGCGCAGGGGACCGTAGCCGATGGTCCACGCGGTTTCGGTGGGCCTGATCTGCTCCACGTCGCGCACCACGGTCGAGAAGCGCGGGAACGTCTTGAACTGCGTCCACTGGTTGTAGGCCGTGCGGACCGGCACCGCGACCTCGACCGTCTCCTCGACGTGCCGCTCGGGCAGCGGACGGCGGCGCGTGGCGCCGTCGCCGTCGGTGCGTGTACCCGGGGCGTTCGGCACGGCCTGCCCGCCGTCGTCTTCGTGGGCCATCATGGTCCTTCTTCCGGTGAGGGAGCCGGGCGTCCGGGCACCCGGTCTCCCCTCGAGGGTCAGGGCATCTCTTACGGTTCCCCGATCCCGGGTTTCGAGTCACCCGACCGCGTCGACGTCCTGGGCGGGCCGATCGCGACACGGGTCCCAGGGCCCGGACCGCGGTCCGGGTGGCCGGCCCGGGACGGGGGAGAGGCCCTGGTCACGGGCTTCTTTCCGTAGCCGGCGGTCACGTCCAGCTTCACCCGTGCCCCGCCCACCCGCCACTCACCGTGCCCCGGCCGGTGGCCGGCGACCGCGCCCGGTTGCCGCATCGCCGTCGCCGGGGTGCCCCGCCGGCCGAGGGAGCCGCTCCGGCCGCGGTAGCGGTCCTGCGGGTGCGAGGAGCTCGGGGGACGGGACGTGCCGCCGACGTGGACGGGGTCGTCGTACCGGCCCTGCTGGGTGATCCGGTCGTGCTCGCCGCGCGGGTCCGCCTGGGGCGGGCGGCTTTCAGTCGTAGAAGAAGAACTCCAGGTCCTCCACGGACCCAGGCCCCGTGAGGAAGCCCTCGGCCTTCGCGATGTCGTCTTCCGGTGGCAGCTCGCCCTTCAGAAGCTGCTTCATCCAGATTTCTCCCTGCTCGCCGACCGCGTAGATGCCGGACAGCAGCTCGGCTATGCCCGCGGGGTGCGGCGGGCGGAGTCCGGCGACCGACTGGAGCTGCCACCCACCTGATCGGGCGGCGAGCCGCAGCACTCCGGCCCAGTTCGCGATTCTGCCGATGCGTACGTGCCACGAGTCCTCGGTGAAGGGGGCCATCCGTCCACCATGGAGAGGGTTGGTGGCGGCCTTGATGTCCTTCATCACCTGCCGTTCCACGGCATCACGTACCCAGCGCCCTTCCTGCGCTTCTTCGATGGCGGCGTCCCACCACCTCAATGCGCCGTCGAGCCGGCCCGCGAACGTGTCCATCCGGCCAGGTTTCCATGTACGAGGCCGCAAGCGTTCACCAGGTGCGCCGATGGGTGGTGCGCCGCCGCTGGTACGGCCGGCCGGTCGCGTCCGTCCCGGAGCACGCTCTCGACCCGTGGCGCCAGGCAGACCCGTGGCGCACGGCGCCGCACGCGCAGTAAGCGAATCGCAACCTGGTCCGCGCTTTCCGCACAGTCGGTAATTGGCGAGAAGTCATCGCCCCCGCCCCTGTTTCCCGCGTCCTCGGCTGCCTAAGCTCGGCCGGGTTGTCGCGGCATCACCGAGTGTCTCTTGACGATCCAGGAGGACCACGTGAACCAGGCCACCACCCACGAAGGCCAGTCCCGCACCGAAGCCCTCGCCTCCGCCGAGGAGGAGCTCGACCTCGTCATCGGCGAGCTGGAGCAGGAGATCCCGGCCCGCTCCGCAGCGACGCCCGGCACCTGTATCCGCGTCTACTGCATCTGACGCCGGCCGCGGCCGCGCAACAGGCCGCCCCGGCACGGCAACCGGGTGCCGTCCCGCCGGCAGCGGGGCGGCACCACGCAGGAAGGACGCCATGACCGAGGTGCTGTGGGAGTCCGTCGCGCCGACCGGTCGGGGCAGTGGCCCGGCGCGCAGTCCTGCCGTCCGCAAGGTGATCGAGGCCGTACGGACGGGCACCGCCGGCCCTTTGTTTCCACCGGTCCTGCGGCCGGTCGAGGACGGCCTGCTCGCCCACGACCGCTTCCCGGCCGGGGAGAAGGACGCCGAACTGCTGGCGGCGGCGCTCGCCACACCCCGCTTCGCCCCGCTCAACGCGCTGCTGGACACCCTCGACGCGTGGTGCCGCCGCACCATCGCACGCACCGCCGCCCGCACCCCCGGGCTGCTCGCACCGGGCGTCCTGGACGTCACCCACGGCGCGCTGTTCGGCCCGCTGGTGAGCGAGGCGTTCACCGCCTGCGCCGCGGGTGCCCCCTGCCCGGCCGAAGAGGAATGCGCCCGCTGGACGGGATTTCTGGAACGGTTCCTGGAACGCCTCGCCCGGGACACCGGCACCTGCGGCGATCCCTCCACCGGCGCCTGCGGCAACCCGTCCACCGGCACCTCCTTTTTCGACCGGCCCTCACTGCGGTTGCCGGTGACGGGCATCGAAGCCCAGGACGGCGAGACCCACAACGGCGGGCGCCGGGTGCTGCGGGTGCGCCTGAGCGGCGGCGGCAGCATCGCCTACAAGCCACGCCCGGCAGGCGGCGAGGTGCTGTTCCTCACCCCGGACACGTCCGTGTTCGCCCTCCTCAACAGCCTGCCGCCCGCGTCCGGCCCCGTCCGTCTGCCCGTGCTGCGCTGCACGCCGGGCACGGGCCCCGACGGACGGCAGTACACCTGGCAGGAGTGGATCGAGCCGCCGGCGCAGTGGGGGGTGATCCGCTCGGCGCCCGACCGGCGGCTGTACGGCACCCGTCTCGGCCGCCGTCAGGCGGAACGGTTCTGGCACCGGGCGGGCTCCCTGGCCGCCGCCGCGTTCCGCTTCGGCATCGCCGACCTCGGCGAGGGCAACCTCCTGGCCGGGACACGGCCCGAGGACCAGGAACCCCTCTTCCACCCGGTCGACCTCGAAATCTTCCTCAAGCCGCTGCCGCGCCTGTACGACACCGGGCTCGTCGCCGACGAGGCCGCCGGGGACCACCATCACCCGGGACTGGAGGACAGAGCCCGCTGGTGCACGGTCGACGGACCGGTGGCCTGCTTCACCGAGACCGCAGACGGAGGCCTACGACTCGTACGGCGACGCCGGCCCTGCACCCGCGGCGGCTCCCGCACCGTCGTCTCCGACACGCATGGCCGCACCGGATACGGGCCCTACCTGCCCTCCTTCCTGCGCGGCATGTTCGACGCGTGGACGCTGATGGCGCGCCACCACGACCGCATCCGCCCCCTCCTCCACGAGACCCCGGCGGACACGTATGTGCGGGTGGTGCTCAAGCCGACGGCTGCGTACACCGAGGCCCTCGCCGACCGGCTCACCGCAACCGCTCCCGGATCCGCCACCGCGTTCGGCCCGGCCGAGACCGCTCAACTCGACGCCGGGGACGTCCCCTACTTCTTCCGCTCCGCGCACGGCGGCCCCCTGCTCCACGTCGCGGAAACGACGCACCTTCCCGTCCCCGGCGACCCGCACCCCGCCTGGCCGCCGTCCGCCGCCGTCGCCGACGACCGCGGCCGCGACCTGGCCGGGCTGGGTGTGGCGCTGCGCGACGCGGTCGCCTACGCCCACGACACGACCGGGCCCGGCACGTTCCACGGCGACGGCGTCCGCGTGCAGGTCACCGACCGGGACAGCGGCGAGGCGAGCTTCACCTGGCCGGCAGCGGGACGGCGGGTCGTCTACAGCTGGGCCGGCGACACGGTGCGGATCCGCACGGAGCCGTTCGTCCGCCCCACCCCGGTACCGGAGGTCCGACGCCGCCTGCTGCGCACCGACCGCATGGACGCGGCACTGCGCGAGCGCTGGGTCGCCTCCGGTTTCGCCGACGAGGAGACCGAGAAGCGGCTGCGTGCCCTCACCGAGGCCGGCATGCGCTGGCTGGCGGACGTCGTGGCGACCCACGGCTGGCCGGGGCATGCCCTCGCCGGCCCGGCGGCCGCGGCCGCCGCCTGCCGGCTCGTCCAGCACGCCGAGGGACCGCTCGGCTTCCAGTACGAGTGCCTGGACCTCGTCGAACAGGCCGCCAGCGACGGCGACCTGCCGTGGCGCCAGGTCGCCTACGTCACCGACGCGCTTCGCGTCCACGAAGGCAGGCCGCAGGTGTACGGGACCAAGTTCCGCATGCGCGAAGGGGAGTTGGAGCCGTGTCCCATCGAACAGCCCGACCGGGTGGACGAACTGCGCCGCAGCCTGGGGATGGAACCGCTCGCCCGCTACGCCGCCCGCCTGCGCCGCCGCTACCAGTCCCCGGCCGGCTGACGGCGGTCTGGGACGACGTCGCCGCCCGGCACTGGCAGCAGGCGCCCGCCGTGCTGCCCGCGCCGGGCGGACCGCAGGCTCTGGACGCCGGCCGCGCGTACGGAGTCATGGTCGAGGCGGCGCACCCCTTCCGGGCCGGCACCCGGTTCCGGGCCCTGCCCGACGTGCGGTTCCTCGTCGAGGGCGGACGCATCCGGACCCCGGGCGACCTGCTGCCCGGCCCCGAGGACGGCACGGCCGAGCAGTACGCCGACCGCCTCGACGCCCGCCTGCGCGGCAACGGCCGGCTGCTCGCCGTGGAGCAGCCGCTGCTGCTCGATCACGCCCTGTGGGCCCAGGTCCGCGACCTGGTCGTACCTTTGTGGGAGCGGATCGGGCACCCGGTGCTGCCGGTCGTCACCGAACTCGCCCTCGGCGGGGGCATCACGGACGACGACGGCCTGCGGCGGGAACCGGTGCACGCGGCCCTCGTCTGGGTGCTGAGCGGCAGCGTCACCGCCGTCCCCGCCCGCGAACAGGACGGACCGACGACGACCGCCCGGGCCGGGGAACTGCTGCACTGGCCGGCGGGACGACCGCACGCCCTGCGATACGGTCCACGGAGCCTCGCGCTGCGGCTGCTGGTGCCGGCCGACACCCGTCTGCTGACCGAGGCCGTCAAGGACGTCGTCGCCGGGATGCTGCACGAGCGGCGCGGCCACGACCAGGTGCCCTACCTGTCGTACCCGCCCCCCGGCACCGAGGCACGGGCGCCCGAGGTGCCCGAACTGGCGGAGACCGGAGCCGGTCTGCGCGAGGTGACCGGTGAGGACCGGCTCGGTCTGGTCCTGCGTGTCCTGTGGGCGCGCCGGGCCAGCGCCGCCGCCCTGGAACCGGCCCCGGCGCCACGGGGCCCGGTCCGCCTGGCTCCCGGCGATCGGGTGCGGCCTGCCTCGCCCGTCGTGCGCATGCCCCTCGACGAGGGCCAGGGGTGGATCTGGGCCGTCGACGGCCACGCCTTCTCCCTGCGCGGCACGCTCGGCGATCGGGTCCTCGACCTGCTGCGGAAGCACGGCGCGTGCACCGTGGCGGACCTGTGCGCCGCGGCCGGGCCCGGCCGCGAGCACCAGGTCGTCGCCCTGCTGGAGAAACTGCACGCCCTGCGGGGCGTGGACACGGTCGGGAGGACGGACACGGCATGAGCGAGGAACCGATCCTGGCGGTCGAGGCGGAGTTCTCCTGGGACACCCTCGTCGAGCGGTACTGGGACCGGCGCCCGGTGCTGTTCCGGTCCGTGACACCGGCGCCCTTCGAAGCGTCGGAGGTGTTCCGGGCCGCCGTGGCCGGCAGCCGCGGCGGGCACGAGGACGGCCGTATGCCACCCAATGTGCAGTTCACCGTCGAACACGTCCAACGCGACGCCCCCGACGGGCTGTTGCCCGCCGGTGAGGACGGCTCCTTCGACGCCTACGACGCACGGCTCGCCGCCCGCCTGGACGGCCGTCGCCACGCCCTGGTGGTCAACGGATTCCACGCCTTCGACCCCGCGCTGTGGTCGCGCGAGCGCACCTTCTTCGACCCGCTGTGGCAGGCCGTCGGCCTGCCGTTGACCGGCGCGATCACCACCCTGTTCCACGGCACGTACGAGCACAGCCCCGTCGGCGTGCACAAGGACCGCTTCGCCACCTTCATGTTCGGCCTGCGCGGCCGCAAGCGGATGCGGTTCTGGCCGCGCAGACCGTGGGACGAGGCCGTGTCCACCAAGACCGACTACGCCCGGCACACACCCACGTCGGTGTACGCCGACGTAGGCCCCGGCGAGCTGCTGTACTGGCCGGCCGACTACTACCACGTCGGCGAGAGCGCCGGCACCGCGCCCGCGACCAGCGTGAACGTCGGCGTCCCCCGGGACGAGCACCACGCGGGCTACGAACTCGATGACCTGCTCGCCGACCTCGACCCGGCCCGGCTCGCGGGCCACGGCGGTCTCGACACGTTGCTGGCCACACCGGACGCCGCCCTGACCGCTACCGGCCCCGGCCGCGGCGGACTGCTCGCGCCCGCGCTCCCCGAGGCGCTCACCACCGCCGTGCACGCCCTGCACGAGTTCGCCGAGCCCGTGGCCATGAGCCGCCGCGTCACCGTGCTCTCCCTGCGCCGCTGGACCGCGGGCGGCTTCGAACCCGTACCGCCCGCCGCCCCTCCCCGCACCCTCCTGGACACCGACCGGCTGCGCGGCGACCGGCACGCGTGCATACGGTGGGCTGCGGACGGACCCGCCGGCACCCTTTGCGCGGCGAACGGCCACGAGACCCACACGCCCCTCGACCACCACGAGCTGACCCGACTGACCGATGCGCTGTCCGGACGCGACCCCGTGCCGGTCGGCGCCTTGCTGACCACCGTCACACCGGGAGAAGGCACGCGACGCGAAGCCACCCGCACACTGCTGGAGGCGCTGGAAAGCTTCCGCGCCGTACACCGGGAACCGTGATCGGCCGGCGGCCCGAGGTGCATGCCCGCAGCCGGATTCCGTGAAAGCGCTGATCTACGCTCACTGCGTGGGCGTGTGCATGCAACACCCTCACCTCATACAAGCCGCATTTCTGGGCCGGTGAGCGCTGGGAAGATGCGACGGTTCGTCCGGCCTGGACTCCGCGCCGCACTCGACGAGTTCAGTGCTCCCTTGTAAGAACGCGGGACCTCTGCTCCGTTTCAGAGGACGTCTTCCTCCTCGGGGACGACGACCTGGTCGACCATGTACTGGATGCGGCTGGCGGGAAGGGCGACCGCCATGGCCCAGTAGTAGATGATCAGGCTGAACACCGCCGTCACGCCGATGTCCCACCACAGCGGGAACCACGGGTGCTTGAGCGGACCGAAGTCGCTCAGATAGACGATCAGTCCCATGCCCACCAGGTAGACCGGTAGCCATTGCGCGGCGCGCAGATCGAGCTGAGGGGTGATGGGGTTCATGTTGAACACCCTGTTGGCGACCAGGATGACGTAACCGATGAGGATGGCGACGCCCAGCTTCCAGTCGGTGGCCCAGCCCGACCAGAGGATCAGCAGGTTGGCGACGATGAAGGCGAGCGGCGACATCACGCTGCCGCCGGGCAGCCGGTAGGGCCGGTGCGCCTCGGGCAGCCGGTTGCGGAACACCCCGAACGACAGGGGGGCGCCGGCGTACATCAGCACACTCGCGCTGGTGATCAGGCCGACCAGGGAACGCCAGCTGGGGAACGGCAGGAAGCAGATGCAGCCGATGATGAACGCTGTGATGAGGCCGACCCACGGAACACCCCGCCGGTTGGTGTTCTCGAAGACGGACGGTACGTAGCCGTTGCGGCTCAGGCCGTAGGAGACCCGCGAGGAGCCCGTGATGTAGATCAGGCCGGTGCCGGCCGGGGAGATCACGGCATCGAGATAGAGAAGAGTGGCGAGCCAGCCCAGACTGATGAGCGTGGCCACCTGTGCGAACGGTCCGCTCAGCGCGGTGAAGGCCGAGTTGGCCCAGTGTCCGCCGATCTGGGAGGCGGGCAGCGCGGCGAGGAAGGTCACCTGCAGCAGGATGTAGATCAGGATGCCGAGGACGATGGACCCGATCACGGCCCGCGGGATGTCCCGTTTCGGGTTGGCGCTCTCGCCGGCGAGCTGGTCGGCCTGTTCGAAGCCCAGCAGGGCGAAGATGATGCCGCTCGTGGAGACGGCGGACAGGATGCCCTTGGCCCCGTACGGATTGAAGCCGTCGGCCGCGGTGAAATTGGCGGTGTGGAACTGCGCGACCGCGAAAACGAAGATCGTGAGCAGCGGGATGCCGACCTTCCACCAGGTCGCGGCGCTGTTGGTGCGGGCCAGCAGCCGGATGCTGAGGAAGTTGATGGCGGTGATGACGGCCATCAGCCCGACTGCGACGGCGATGCCCGGCGGAGTCAGGACGTGCTCACCGCCCTTGATCTTCTCCCAGCCGCTCGCCCAGGAGTAGTGCTGGGCGTAGGTGATCATCGCCAGCACCTCGATGGGTGCCACCGTGGCTGCCTGCAGCCAGGAGAACCAGCCGAACGACGCACCGGCGGCGCCCCCGAAAGCGTAGTGCGGGAAGCGCGCGGTGCCCCCTGAGACCGGGTACATGCCGCCGAGCTCCGCGTGCACCAGCGCAAGGATCAGGATGGCCAGGCCGCCGATGGCCCACGAGATGATCGCTGCCGGTCCGGCGGCCGCCAGGGCGCCTTGTGCGCCGAAGAGCCACCCGGATCCGATGATGGATCCCTCCGACGCCCAGATGAGCCCGATGAAGCCGATCTCACGCTTGAGCCCGGGCTTGTGTGTCCTGGGACCGGGTTTCGCCTCTGACACCGCCATGTCCCACACCCCCTCGACAAGGGTGGTCTGCAAGACCATGCTGCCACGCGGACCCGGCCGGGTCACGCGTCTGACCTGCATCGTCCACGAAGATTCTTGCAGCCACCGCAGAGCCGACCGCACGGCGGGAGTCTGGCAGACGTGGCCCCGACAGTCGGCCGGTCGTGTGGGCCGGGACGGGGATGTCGTTCGAGGCGTTGCCCTACGGGCCGGGGTGGAGAAGATCCCGGGTCAGGGCGAAGGCTGCGGAGGCGGTGGACAGCAGTGCGTTGATCCTTGCCAGGATGCGCGCCGTTCGGTCCGTGTCCTGGGCGTCCACGGCCGAGGCCAGGTCGTCGGCGTACTCCCGGGCTCGGACCGCCTCGTCGGGTGTGGCAGCGTGGGCGTCCGTGCGCAGAGCCTCGATCAGCTGCTGGTGCGGGATGTCGGGCCCGTTCGCCCGGTTGCCGTAGCCGCCGTGGGCGATGGCCTGGGGGCTGTTGACGTTCGCCACGACGAAACCGCCCGACGAGGACGAGATGTGCACTCCTTCGCCTCCTGCCCAGATGAACTTGTTCTCGTACTCGCTCCAGCCCTTGCGGGTCACGCTGTACCCTCCGAACCGCCAGCCACTGACCCTGATCAGCTTGTGCTTGATCGGCTCGGCCAGGACGCGCATGGCGTCCGCCCTGTTCCACCCTCGTTCGGCGAAGTAGTCCGTCATCACCACGCGCGGACCCGGACTTGAGGCCCGTCGGCAGATCTCCCGGAACGCCTCGCCCTGACTCGCCTCCAGTTGGCGGGGTGCGAGCGATGGCGGCGGCAGCCCTCGTCGATGGACGGCCCTGCGGATCGACACGAACAGGCCGTAGATCGCCCAGCCGAGCAAGCCGATCACCACGACCAGCCCGAGTGGCAGCTCCCTGCTCATCACCCTCCCCCGCAATCCCCAAGTCACCGCATGATAGGAGGAGTTCGCGTTCCACGGAATGCGTTCAACCGGCACGGACCGGACTGGGCTGGACGGCCTCGGCCGGCCTTCGCGCTCCGCAGTTGAGACGAGAACGTCAGGGCAACACGAGCTCGCCGTCCCACATCACGAATCTCGGGCACCTTTCTCGCGCTCCTGGACGTCAGCCGAGGTTGGTTTCCGGGCGGGTCCGCGAGGTGCGCGGGGGAGGCCCGGCGCGCCACGAGGCAGCGCGGGCGGCGCGCAGCGGATCGCGCCGACCTGGGGTTTTCCCTACCCCGGACAGCCCCGCTGACGGTATGGATCAGTTCCTCGGCGATGGCGGAGGCTGAGCGGGTCGAAAGCACTCGTCCGATCGGAGAGCACGTGTTCAGCATGAAGTCCTCGCGCCGCATGGTGGCGCGCACCGCCGCGGTGGCCCTGGCGGGAGCGGTGTGCGTCGCCACGACGTCGGGGAGCGCCGAGGCCATCGTCAACGGCAAGGACTCCACGCAGCGGTACCCGTTCATGGTGTCGATCCCGGTGACGGGTGTGGACGACCCCACCTTCAAGGGTGTCTGCGGGGGATCGCTGATCGACTCGAAGTGGTTGCTCACCGCGGCGCACTGCGTGGACCCGAAGCTCGTCACCTTGGACGGCACCGCCCGGATCGGCAGCGCGTGGCGGAACTCGGGGGGCACGGTCCGGTCCGTTGCCAAGACGGTGACCCACCCGCGGTACGAGAACGGTGACAATGCCGGCCCCAACCGCAACGACGTCGCCCTGGTCCGCCTGAACCGCTCGGTCACCGAGAAGCCCATCCGCATCGCCGACCGGCCGGGACGGCCCGGCACGGCGACCCGGATCCTGGGCTTCGGTACCGTCGAAGACGCCCCCGACCTCAACGAATGGGTCTTCCCCGACCGGCTGCAGGAGCTCGACACGCGCAGGGGAGCGGTCTCCGAGTGCGCGCCGGGCTACGCGAGCGACACCCGTCTGTGCACGATCAGCCAGGTGCCGAAGGCCATGGCATGCAACGGCGACTCGGGCGGGCCCCAGCTCCAGCGGGACCGCAGGGGACGTTGGGAACTCATCGGTGTCACCTCGGGCCCGGGCGCCCCGGGCGTACGGTGCAGCGAGGGCCCCGGGCTCTACAGCAGCGCGCCCGCCTACGCCGACTGGATCCACGAGGCAATGATCCGCAACAGCTGACCGTGGTGTTCGCAGTGTTGAAACCGCCCTCGTGTACGTTCTGCCTGGATCTTGGTGTACGCCGGTTCACCTGTTCGGTCCTGGCCGACCGGCCCCTGATCCCGTCGCCGTGGACGCTGGGCAGCATGGGCGAGAGCAACGGGAGCGAGAAGACGTATCACCCAGGCGAGATCGCCAGTGGGTGTTCCGTCGGGGCGGTCGTCGACAAGGTGTCGTTTCCATCGGTGGGGTGCCGGTGGTCCTGATCCACTCCGGGTGGCACGCGCGCGGCTTGTCCTTCCGGGCAGCGATGACCAGGCTGAGGCGGTCGTCATGACGCCCGGTGGCGGCGTCGCGCCGCAGGGCCGGGCCCGGCCCTCCGGCCGCCGGATCGCCTGGACGGTGGTCCGCGTGGTCGGCTCGGTCACCGCGTTGGGGAACCTGTACTACCTCATGCCCCTGGACCAGTCCTCCACGGCAACCACCGTCACCATCCTTCTCGTCGGGCTGGCGGGATTCACTGCCCTCGTCGCCGGCCAGGTCCGCTCGATCCTCCGCTCCGTGACCCCGGGCCTGCGGGCCGTCGAGGCGCTGGCCACCGGCATTCCGTTCTTCCTGCTGCTGTTCGCCGGCACCTACGTGGCGCTGGCAGCGCTGTCACCCGGCAGCTTCGGCGAGCCGCTGTCCCACTCCGACGGGCTCTACTTCACGGTCACCGTGTTCGCCACCGTCGGGTTCGGCGACATCACCGCCAAGAACGAGACGGCCCGGCTGGTGGTCACCGTCCAGATGCTCGCCGACCTGGTGGTCCTCGGTCTGGCCGTGAAGATCATCGTGGGTGCGGTCCAACGTGGCTGGCAGCGGAAGGCGGGACCGGACGGTCCCGAGGCTGGGGATGGGGAACGATGACGACGAGCGGGCAGAGCGGACAGGTGCCGAGGCCTCGGCCGCACCGGGGGCGGCGGCGTGCCGGCCGATCGCTGACGTATGTGGACCACGTGCGTCCCGACGGGGTCGTCGTCCGGTGGGAGTCGCGGAGGCATCGCAAGCACCAGCAGCCCGCCGCTGGGTCGACCTGGTGGGCTCCCGCGGCGCGCGGCTGGTGGATCGCCGTGTTGTTCGCCGTCGGGTCGCTGCTGTTCGCGATGGGGTCGGTGCCCGGCTACAGCGGTGCGGTCGGGTCCCGGTGGGACGCGGTCACCTACTTCGCCGGGTCGCTGTTCTTCACCGCGGCGTCGTTCCTGTCGTACCGCGAGGCGGTCGATGCCGCTCCGCCGGCGGTCAACCCCGCGCATCGGCGCTTGCTGGTCCACCAGCCTCGGCGGATCGACTGGTGGGCCACCGCGGTCCAGCTGGTCGGCACCTTGTACTTCAACGTCAGTACCGGCGTGGCGATGGCGAGCAACCTGTCCGCGACCACCGCCCACCAGCACGTCTGGCGCCCGGACGCGATCGGCTCGGTCTGCTTCCTCGTGTCCAGTTTCCTCGCGTGGTACGAGACCTGTCACGGTTGGGCCGCCTGGCGGCCGGCGTCGTGGTCCTGGTGGATCACGCTGGCCAACCTGGTCGGTTCCCTCGCCTTCGGCGTCTCCGCCGTGGCCGGGTACATCGACCCGGTCACCGGTGAGGTGCACAACGCCACGGGAGCCAACGCGACGACCCTGATCGGCTCGGTCTGCTTCCTGGCCGGCGCCGTCCTGCTGCTGCCCGAACGCACGGAGGAAACCCGCGAACGGGCCGCCGCGGCAGCGGGCGGCGCCCCAGGCCAGTAGGCCAGTGGCTGCCGTACCGGGCACCAGGGGGGGAACGCCCGGTTCTCCCGGACGGGCCGCCAACCCGGCCGCCCACCCGGCCGCGGGCACGATCGCGGACGTGCCCGGGATGGAGCACGTCCGCGTGCCGACCACACAACGGGGTCCGTATTGTCCGATCTGGGTCCGACTCTTGACTACGCGAGGTGAACGGTGGCTCTGCACAATGCTCAGGAACCGGCGGCCGATCCGGCCGTCGACATCTTCGCCTCGCCGCTCAGTGAGCGCCCGCTGCCCAAACGCGCGATGCCCGACCTGCCCTCGCCGCCGCCCGTCGTCTTCCAGCTGCTGCGCAACGAGCTGCTCCTGGACGGCAACGCCGCGCAGAACCTCGCCACCTTCTGCACGACCTGGGCGGACGACGAGGTCCGCCGCCTGATGGACCTGTGTCTGGACAAGAACATCGTCGACAAGGACGAGTACCCGCAGACCGCGGAGATCGAGTCGCGGTGCGTCAACATCCTCGCCGACCTGTGGCACGCTCCGACCGGCGCCGACGGCGCGAACGCGGTCGGCTGCTCGACCACCGGCTCCAGCGAGGCCGCGATGCTCTGCGGCCTGGCACTGAAATGGCGCTGGCGGGAGCGGCGGCGCGCGGCCGGCCAGTCGACCGAGCGGCCGAACCTGGTGTGCGGGCCCGTCCAGGTCTGCTGGGAGAAGTTCGCCCGGTACTTCGACGTCGAGCTGCGCCAGATCCCGGTCGAGCCCGGTGCGACCGGCCTGCAGCCCCACCAGCTGCGCGACTACGTCGACGAGAACACCATCGGCGTCGTCGCCATCCTCGGCGTCACCTACACCTGCACCTACGAGCCCGCCGCCGAGATCGCCGCCGAACTCGACCGGATGCAGGCCGAGACCGGCATCGACGTCCCGCTGCACATCGACGCCGCCTCCGGCGGATTCATCGCCCCCTTCCTCCACCCCGACCTGGAATGGGACTTCCGCCTCCCGCGGGTCGCTTCCATCAACGCCTCCGGCCACAAGTACGGCATGGCCCCGCTCGGCGTCGGCTGGGCCCTGTGGCGCGACAAGGACGCCCTGCCGGACGACCTGGTCTTCCACGTCGACTACCTCGGCGGTGACATGCCCACCCTCGCGCTGAACTTCTCCCGCCCGGGCGGGCAGGTCGTCACCCAGTACTTCATGTTCCTGCGCCTGGGCCGGGAGGGTTACCGCCGCGTCTACCAGGCCTGCGCCGACACCGCGCAGCACCTGGGCCGGCAGGTCGCCGAGATGGGCCCCTTCACCCTCCTCTACGACGGCAACGGCGCCCTGCCGGCCGTCTCCTGGACGCTCACCGACCCGGACTCGGTCGGCTGGAGCCTCTACGACTTGTCCGACCATCTGCGGATGCGCGGCTGGCAGGTGCCCTCGTACCCGCTGCCGCCCGACCGGCAGGAGACCGTCATCCAGCGCGTCCTGGTGCGGCACGGCGTCGACCGGGACGAGATCGAGCTCCTCGCCGACGACATGCGCCGGGCGATCAAGTGGCTGAACGAGGGCCACCCGCACGACGCGAGCCGCATCGGCTTCCACCACTGAACCGGCAGGACCGACGACCTGGACGAGCGGGGCGGCATGGCCGATACGAGCGGACGACAACCACCACCCGCTCAACGGGGAAAGGCCGCTACCTGGTTGTCGAGCGTGTTCGAGGTCAGCCCCGCGGGCCTGAACTGGCCGCGAGGCGTGATGTTCCTGGACGTTGCGCTGGTGCCCTTGATCGTCTTCTGGGCGATCGGGTACGAGCAGTACCTGCTCAGCGCAGTGTTCGGGCTGCTGTTCGCGGCGCTGGAAGACCCGGGTGGAAGCTACCGGAGCCGCGCCTGGCACATCGCCCTCTTCGGCCTGATCGGCGCGGGTGTGACCGCGCTGGGATTCGGCATCGGCGGCCAGGACTGGGGCTGGATGGCGCTGACGGCTTTCGCGGTCACCCTGGCGGCCGGCCTGATGGTCGCATTCGGGACACGACGATTCGTGAATGCCCTGCTCCTCAACATCTGGTTCCTCATCGCGCTCGCCCTCGGGTTCGGCATCCACGACTCCGCCCACATCACGAGTCACACCTGGGCCCAGGCCGTCTCCTGGGCGGGCGGATCGCTGCTGTGGATCGTGATCACGTTCCTCTGGTGGCTGAGCCACGGACGTCGGGACCGGCCCCAGCCGTTCGCCGAACTCCCCGGCGACACCGCGCGACGGAAACTGACCCCTCCGCTGATCATGTTCGCGGTGATCCGCGCCCTGGTCATGTTCGCCACCGTCGCCCTCGCGTTCGGACTGAACCTCGACCACGGCCTGTGGATGCCGATCGCGGCCATGGTCGCGATGAAGCCGAGCCTGGAACAGAGCACACTCGTCGCCGCTCAGCGCCTCGCCGGCGCCCTGATCGGCGCCATCGCGGCAGCGCTGCTCCTGCTGATCCCGACCAGTGAACACGGACTCAAACTGTTCGCGGTCACCCGTGGACTCGAAGTGGTCGCTCTCATCCTGTTCATGCACGGCGCGGCCATCCGCTTCTGGAACTACGCCTACTACTGCGCGGCCATCGCCGCAGCCGTCCTCATCCTGCTGGACCTCCAACAGCCCTCCGATTACGCCGCCGAGGGCTACCGGGTGCTGTGGACGCTGTGCGGCGCCGGTCTCGGTGTACTCGTCATGCTCCTCGCGGGCCTGCTCGGCAAACGCGCCGCGAAACGCACCACCAAGGCACCACCGCGTCCGGCCTGAGCGCCACGCTACCCCTGCACACGACCCGCACCGCGGCCAGGGCAGAACCGAAGACCGGGCCGTCATCCAGCGGTATGCGCCGTCCAGAACCGGGTCGCACATGTGCCCAGGTCAATACGCCGGTCGGTCGAGCGAACGCACCGAAGGCGTCAACGGGCGGTTCACTGCGTCCGCGATGGCGCGACGGCGACGGAGCGGGGGCGTTACGTCATGGAGAACTTGGCGACGTACTCGTCGAAGGGCTCGATGCCGACGTCCGCACGGCGTTCGTCCATGCGCTCGGGCTCCTCGCAGGGCCACGGAACCGGCGCTCCGTCCTTCACGCCGGCGATCTGGGTGCCGTAGACCTGCTTGCGGCCCTCATTGACCAGCGTGCGGTCGCGCAGGAAGGCCAGCTCGCGCGGGCTCGCCGCGCCTGCCGACACCGCCTGCTCCATCAGCTGGAGGGCACGACGCTGGACGTCGAGCTGCCGGTCGGCGTGCTGAGCGATGAGCCATGCCGCGCGTGCGGCCTCCTCGCCGACCAGTTCCGCCGTCGGCCAGCCGTACTCGTCCATGATCTCGTTGAGCCGGTCACCGTGCTGGGCGGTCAGCCGCCGCCACGCCAGCTGCTCGGCGGGGTCGTCGCTGTTCGCACGAACTGCCAACCGGTGATCGGCCGCAGCCATGTCCGTGAGTTCCGCTGTCAGTCCGGCAATGTCGTGCGCCACTTGCAACTCCCAGGTCAGATCCGTGCTTTGTGTCCGCCCGTAAGCCTAGAGGTGCAAAACGGATGTAAAGATCATTCCGGAGAACGGTGACAGGCACCTCGCCGCACCGGGATAATGGATCTACTCCCGACCGCCGTGGCGCTGGTCGAGGGCTCGAGGCGCCGTGATGTCGGGGAACGGCCCAGTCATGCGCGGTCAGCTCAGGCGCCTCCTCCTGTCACCACGTCGCCTGGGCCTCATGCGGGAATGGCAGTCAGCTGAGATAGTCCGCGCGCCCTTCGTCGTCGAGTTGGAAGGGACCCTCAGGAATGATGCAGAATTCGTTGCCCTCAGGGTCCGCCATCACCAGGAACCCGCCGTCGGCGTACTGCTCCAGCCTGCGTCCACCAAGTGACTCGACCCGCTGCTGCTCGGCGACAGGGTCGGCTGAGCTGACGTCGAAGTGCATGCGGTTCTTGCCCGACTTGGGTTCGGCGGTCTGCTGGAAGCCCAGACCCAGGTCGTTCTCTCGCCGCAGCCATACGTACGGGCCGGTACGGCCCACGATCGGCCTACCGAGCAGTTCGGACCAGAACGTCGCAAGCCGTTCCGGGTCATTGGCATCGACGATGAGGGCATTGATCCGCATGGATGAGTTCGCCATAGCCTGATCCTCTCAGGGTTGCGCAAGGCCGCTCAGCAGTGGACTGCAGCCAGGGAGAATTCGCCCTGAAGACCACGAAGTCGCACTGGATTACGGGCGGCCCAGCGAAGGCCGGCAGTCGGACCAGTATCAAGACCAGTAACGGAATGGCTTTTCCGCAGGGGGAGTTGAGGCGTCGGGGTGATCTCGGCCCCGCGTGATCGCTGTTCGTGGAGATCCATATGGCGGTACTTCGTCCGCCGTTCGGGTGCCGGCCCGGTTCCACCCCGCGCTGGCACCCGTCCGCAGCGGGTAGCAGCCGGTCGTCGGATCGGGTGAGGGGCGATTGCCATGACAGGGACTCAGCGGATCTTGTTCATTCAAGGTGGCGGCGCGGGCGCGCACGACGCGTGGGATCAGAAGTTGGTCGACGGCCTGAGGCGAGAGCTCGGAGAGGCCTACGAGGTCCGCTACCCGCGGATGCCGGACGAGGACGACCCGAGCCATGCGCGATGGGGCCCGGCGCTCCGGCGTGAGCTGGCGGAACTCGGGGACGGCGCGGTGGTGGTGGGCCACTCCGTGGGCGGAACGATCCTGGTCCATGCCCTCGCCGAGCAGCCGCCGGAGTGCGCACTCGCGGCGATCGTCCTGATCGCCGCCCCGTTCGTCGGCGACGGCGGCTGGCCGGGCCGCGAGTTCGAGTTGCCGACCGATCTCGGCGCGAGGCTGCCGCGGGAGACGCCGGTGCACGTCTTCCATGGACTCGCGGACGAGATCGCCCCACCGCTGCACGCCGACCTCTACGCCCGCGTGATTCCGTGGGCACAGGTGCACCGACTGCCCGAACGCGACCACCAGTTGAACAACAGCATGAGCGAAGTGGCGAAAGTGATCAGCCCCGGCAAGCCTTAGACCCGGCCTCTTGCATGCCTGTAGATGCGTGGCGCTCCATGCGCGGAGTCGCGAAGGCCGGGCCTGGCCGAATGTGACCGTCCTACGCCTGGCCGGTCTCGAAGCGGGACACTTTGCCGTCGTCGATGGTGAAGTGCCACTGGGTGCGCATCTCGCCCCAGGTGTCGTTGCGGTAGCTGGCGACGAGCGTGCGTCCGTCGTCCGCCTCCGACTCGACGTCCATGTGTCCACGGGCGGAGAACACCTCGCGGTCGAGCCACTCGCGGACGTCGCGGTCGGTTCCGTCGTCGGCCATGGTCGCGCCCCGTGCCAGGACGTCGTACACGGCGCTCTGGTCGCCCGCGTTGAGGGCGGTGATGAAGGCGCGTACGGCCGGGTCGCTGAGCTGTTTCACGGGAATCGTCATGCCCTACCCGTACACCGGCACCGCCCGGCCCCGTCGCACCCTCGCCGTGGCCGTCCCTCCGACAGCGGCTCGGCCGGCCCGCCAGGGGAGTGAGGACTGGTCGGGGCCTTGCCGCGGCTGTCGCGGTCAGGGCCGGTTGTCGACTTTGCTGTCGCGGTCGAGCCCTGAGCGGTGGCCGGGCCGGCCACGGTGGGTCGGCGCCTGCTGAAGCGTGACGGTGATGTGGGGCGCCAGCGACCCGAGGAAGTCGAGCGGGTCGAAGATCTCGCCGGCGGAGGCGACGCCCACCGTCCGGGTCCGCCCGTCGAGGATGCGGGCGACGGCCTCGACCGCAAGGGGCGCCGTGACGGCGTAGATGTCCTTCCCTGCGGCGACCGCACCGCGCTGGGCGTCGCCGCGGCGCACGACGACGTCGACGAGAAAGGTCTGCGCGGAGCGCCCCCGCTCATCGACGGCGGTAGGCGTGGGCGTGTCCGGCGAGCTCACGCCTCCCGCCGCCTCGGTCGTCATGTAGGTGCGCACCTCGGGAACGGCCAGGTGGCTCGGGACGGTGACGACGTCGGCCATGGTGAACCCGCCGATGACGGGTCGGCTCCCCATCGGTTGCGGGAACGGCCACGTCAGGGTCGGTAGTGCGTCGTCGTGGTACTCCAGCCGGCCCCGGGTGAACCGCACCCGGCGTCCGCCGCGCCGTTCGGCGGACACCTTGCCCGCCAGCCGGGTGCCCGGGGTGGGATGCCAGCTGTCCAGGCCATAGGCGACGTGCACCTCGTCGGCCTCCATCCAGTCACCCATCGCCGCGCTGACCAGCAGGTCACCGAGCCCGCCGTAGAACGCCATCGCGGGCACGATCACCGCACCGGCGCGGCGGGCGCGCTCAGCGAAGTGCGCGAAGGTGTCGGCGTTCGCCTCGATCTCGGCGGCGACATCGACGTACGGGATCGAGGCGCGCAGCGCCGCTTCGATCACCGGGGGCGCGGTGAGTGCGAACGGCCCCGCGCAGTTGATGACGGCCGCGACCCCCGCCAGTGCCCGGTCGAGCGCGCCGGCGTCGTCCGCGGCAGCCGGTCTGACGTCGAACCCCGGGAACTCGTCGGCCAACACTCCCAGCTTGCGGGCATCACGACCCACGAGCACAGGCGTGAACCCCCGCTCCACCAGGTGCGCCACCACGAACCGCCCCGTGTGGCCGTACGCGCCGTACACCGCCACCGTCTGTCCCGCCGGCATGACGTTCTCCCTTTACCGGACCGATCACCTGACGTCATCCTGGCCTGGCCGGGAGACACACCGTGAGTGTCCGGAACGACATGCCCCATACAATTCCGGACATGGCTTCTGTCGCGCTGGCCGTCACGGACGGCATGCTGCACTTCGAACTCGCCGTGGCGCTGGAGGTGTTCGGATCCGCACCGGCCGCCGTCACCGTCCCCTGGTACGACCTGACCGTCTGCGGCCCTCGCCCCGTCCGGCTGGGCCCCTTCCGTCTCGTCCCGGACCACGGCCTCGACCACCTGCGGCGCGCCGACACGGTGATCGTCCCCGGCTGGGCCGACGTGGACGTCCCCCCGCCCCCGGACCTCGTCGCGGCGCTGCGGGCCGCCCACGAGGAGGGCGCCCGCATCGTCTCGCTGTGCACGGGCGCCTTCGTCCTGGCCGGCGCCGGTCTCCTGGACGGCAGGCGTGCCACCACCCACTGGGCCCACACCGACGTCCTCGCCGGCCGCTACCCCGCCGTCCTGGTCGAGCCGGACGTCCTCTACGTCGACAACGGCACCGTACTCACCTCCGCCGGCAAGGCCGCCGCCCTCGACCTGTGCCTCCACCTCGTCCGCCTCGACCACGGCTCGGCGATCGCCAACACCGTCGCCCGCCGCCTGGTCGTTCCGCCGCACCGCGCCGGCGGCCAGGCGCAGTTCGTCACCGCCCCGGTCCCCGACCAGGACGACCACCCGCTCACCGCGCTGTTCCCCTGGATCATCGAACGCCTCGATCAGCCCTTGACGGTGGAGGACTTGGCCCGCCAGGCGGGTATGAGCTCCCGCCACCTCGGCCGTCACTTCCGCGCGGCCACGGGCAGCACCCCTCTCCAGTGGCTCCTGGCCCAGCGCATCCGCCGCGCCCAGGAACTCCTGGAGAAGACGGACGACGACATCGACACCATCGCAAGATCCACGGGCATGGGTACGGCCACGACACTGCGCCGCCACTTCAACCGCACACTGGGCGTGCCGCCGGACACCTACCGTCGCACCTTCCGCTCGCGGACGCAGGAGCGGCCGCAGCGCAGCGCGTGAACGTCTTATCGCCGTCTGCCTGCTCTGCTGCGGTTCCGTGTCCGCTGCGGGAGGGCACCTTCGGTCGAGTCCGTACTGGGCGGAGTGCACACGTTCCCGCCCTTGCGCATCGGCGCTCTTCTCACGGACACCGCAAACTCAGTGTCACACCTGCCTGGCAGACTGGCGGCACAACGAAGCTTCGGAACGGCAGGGCGTTGCGGCAGTGTTCACCGTCGAGCGCAACTGGTCGGTGAGGCTGGTACCACGGGGGGAGATGCGCGGCAGTGATCTTCGACAGTCTTGATGTGTCGTACGGCGAGATGTGGGGTTCCTATCGGGGAATGACCCATCCGGGCCCGATGTCGCGCGCGCTCGCGGCACGCAAGCATGCTGCCGGGATGGATTACGCGGTTCTGCTGTCCGCGCGGGAGCGACCGCTGGCATTGATCGAACACTGGCCGCGCCGGATGTGGCGTGTGTATCTGTTCGACGACAGGTCCTGGCGCATGCAGATGATCGACCTCAAGCCGCACGGCACAGGGATGTTGCTGGCTCAGCGGAACACCCGATGGCAGTTCTCCACCGAGCAGGAGTACTTGTCCGCTAAGTGGGATGTTCAGGAGACCACGACCGTCTCGGCCGACGGGCAGGTCGAGGTGAAGTCCGAGTTCGCCGGGCCGAGAGGAGCGTCGACGGAGCCACTGCACGCTCGAACGTCCGGCCCGTCTGGCACCCCCGTGCGACGGTTCGCGGCGCCCGTCGAAAGCTTCCTTTGCCCCGTACCGGAATTCGGAGACTGGCAGGTGTTCGCGCCGCTCCTCGCCCAGCAGGGCCACGAGCCCGCCACGACCGTAGTCCTGAGCGACGTGTCGGTGGACGAAGGATCGGGACCGCTGCGCGCCACCGGTATCGAGCAGCTGTTCAGCCCGGGTGCGTGCGACACTCCGGACGGGCCGGTCGCCGTCGAGCTCGTTGACGCCGGCATGCTACGGATCACATCAGGACAGCTGGTGGTCTCGGACCCCGCCTGGATCGGAGAGACCTCGCGGACCATCGCCGTCCCACCGGGCGAGTACCCGGTGACGCTGTCGCTCCTGCGCACAACACGCTGGACTGGTGTCGCCGCGGCCAGGGTGACGTTCCTGGACATCGCGCCGAGCGAGTGGGACATGGCCCTCCGGCCCGATGAAGACCTGGGGCTGCTGGGCGAGGGCCAGTTCTACGGAGTTGGCGTGGATACCGGCACAGTCTCCTTCATGGATGCGACTCGGACGGTGAGGGAGGACCAGCTGGACGAGGACCTGTTCATACCCCTCGGCAGCCATTTCAGCGTCGAACTGCCCGGCGTGGAGCCCGAGCCGAACCTCATCGCCTTGCGTGCCGGCCAGGGTGATGGGGCCTACCCCGTCTGGATCGGCCGCGCAGCTGACGGACAGATTGGTTGCGTCGTCGTCGACTTTCAGCTCCATTCCGCCGACGGGGGAGAGTAAGGAGCCGCCGACCGTCGACGCGAGGCCGCACCGCCCGAGACTGGGACACGGCAAGGCGACATGCGTGGCACTGTGGCAGGCGGACCCGCTGCGGGCTCGATGCCGAGCCCGTCGGCTGAGCCGTTGCATCAGAAGGCGCGGAAGCTCTCGAAGGGCGGCTCGAATGGGGGATCAGGCAAGCGTATGGCCTTGCAGCGGGTCGCCGGCTTGGCCGGAACATCAGCTGTTGGCGCCGTTCGAGAGCCGTCAGTGAAGGCGCCGGGAACCACCGTCCATCCCAGGTTCTGCTCGTAGTAGCGGACGGCGGCCTCCACTGATGGCGTCCCGGCGTCGTCCACAATGATCAGCCCGCCAGGTCGCACGATTTTGCGCAAGAAGTACAGATCGACGAAGACTTCATGAAACCGGTGGCTGCCGTCCACGAATGCCGCGTCGGCCACAAGACCTTCAGAGAGGAGTTGAGGGAGCGCCATCGACGAAGGTGCGGGCACGAGCGAAGCTATCGAGTCCAGTCCCGCGGAACGCAGCAAGTCCCAGCCAACGTTGGACCAGTCACGTTCTTGGAACGGGTCGACGATGATATGCCGGGGCCGAGGCGCGTCCACGGTGACCAGTGCTTCGCCGATCGCGAGTGCGGAACTTGCGTAGGCGAGACCGATCTCGACAATCGTCTGCACGCCCTCGGAGATCAGCAAGTCGCGCAGCTGGTCACACTCACCTTCGGGCAGGGTGACTGTCTCGAAATCCCCCTCGCGATTCCGCGTCCACGGCGGCCCCTCCTGCGCGAGCCGGCGACGTACTCTGCGAATCCGCGCCCCGTGTTCATCCGATTTCTTGGTACTGGCCATCCCTCCACGCTACGGGCGCACCGTCGGTGAAGGTGGAGGATTATGAGCTGCGCCGGCCGACACGCTCACGGAGAACTTCGTCCTGGATCACGTCCGGGACCGCTGAGAAGGCCGGCACGCGGCGTTGGCCCTGCTGCGCGAGAAGCTCCCGATCAACGACGGGCTACGGCACGCGAGCCTCAACCCGACGGCGTACGGCAATTCGTCAGCCGAGTTGGTCGTCGGGCGGCCTCATCGCTGTCGGCTCTGTATACGCTGGTGCGCGTGGATGTAACGGGGTGTCTCGGGTGCGACCTTCTGACCGGGCGCCGGGAGTTGCCAGGGGGCGTCGTGCACGAGACCCTGCCTGGGTGGTGAACCACGTCGTCGGCCCGATGAATCTCGGCACATTGATCGTCGGCCCGCGGGACCACGTCGTGGCCATCGCCGAACTCGACGACACGGCAGCGGCGGAACTCGGCCCGCTGCTGCGCGATACCGCTCGTGTCGTGGAGACCTTGTGTCGGCCCGAGCAGACCTACGTCTGCATGTGGTCGCACGGCCGCGACGCGCGCAAGCATCTACACATCGCGGTCCAGCCGGTGACCGCTGAGGTGAGGAACCGCTACGGCGGACTGCGCTCCGAGCAGCTCCAGGCCCGGATGCTGGCCGACGGTGACGAGCCGGACATCACGGAGGTCGAGCAGTTTTGCGAGCGAGCTCGCGAGCTGTTCCGGTCGATCGCAGACAACAGGGCCGAACACCGCAGCTGATCCCCACGCCCTCAACGGGAGGTTGAAAAAGGCTCACTGTGTCGGCTTCTCCAGGAGCGCGGCGAACTCCTCCAGGGCGAGATCGGTGCGCTTGCGTTCGCCGGTGGTGGTGAGGTCGAAGAGCAGGCCGCGCATGACGGCCATGACGAGGGTGGGCGTGGCGGTGTCGTCGTCCCCGGTGGTGACGTCGGCGAAGACGGCACGCAGGGGACCGAACCAGCCGGTCACGGCCCCCGCCTGGTCAGGGTAGCGCTCGGGGTGGGCCAGCAGGTCGGCGTGGACTTCGAAGAACAGCTTCACGAACGGGGCTCGTTCAGGTGCACTCAGCCACGTCCAGATCGCTCGCAGGCGTTCATGAACGGTGGCGCCGGTCGGCGGCCGGCCGTGCGTGAGACGCTCGGCGTCGCGCCGTGCCTCGGCGAGAACTGCGCCCACCAGCTCCTGCTTGCGCCCGAAGTCGTAGAGCAGCATCCGCGGGCTGGTACCCAGTGCGACGGCCATCGAACGAAGACTCAGTCCGCCCGGCCCCTCCGCGAGGACCCAGTCGGTGGCCCGCGTCAGTACGCGGTCGGTCCCGACCGGCCTGCGGGCAGGTCTCCGAAGGAGCTGGCTTCTCCGACGCCCTCAACTGTGCCGCCGGCGCCATCGGCGGCACCATCGCCGCCGACCGCCTGCCTCATGGAGGCGCCGAGCAGGCACTGAGGGCGGCAGCCGCCGCACGCCCAGGCCGGGACCACCGCGTCGACCAGATGGCCTCCGTGCCCCTGCCGGGACCGGTCCTTCGCCTCCATCAGAAATCCGAGTGCCGGCCGACGGTTGCGAGAACACCGTCAATCCAGAGAGGACTTGACGTCCCCCGCTGACTCCGAGAGCATTGCTCTGGTTAGAGGGCGCCGCTCATTCTGGAGAGCGGCGCTCTTGGAGACTGGGGGAGACGTGAAGCTCTTCTACAAAGGTCCGTCACTCACGGAACTGCACGAGGAGTACGCCAAGAGGGGGCGCCTGGACGAAGAAGCACCGGTCAAGTCGATCAACTCAGTGACGATCGACGCCCCGGTCCACACGGTCTGGCAACTGATCAGCGACATGCACAACTGGCCCGCCTGGCGCTCCGACGCCCGCGTTACCGAACTGGAGCGCATGGAGCCGGACGCCAACTTCCGGTGGACGGTCCGCGGAACGTCCATCAAGTCCACCTTCGCAGTCATCTCGCCGGAGGAGGAACTCACATGGACCGGCGTGGCAATGGGCTGCATGAAGGCGATCGATCGCATGCGGTTGGCGCCGACCGCGCGGGGCGGCACCCTCGCCACCATCGAAGAGTCGCTGTCCGGTCCGCTCCTCACTCTCTTCTACAGCGACAAGAAACTCCGCAAGGGGCACCAAGACGTTCTGCGCATGCTGAAGGCTGCGGCCGAAGGGCAGCCGTTGGAACCCACACACCGGAAGCCGGTACTCCTGCCTCAAAGGTGAGGGGCTGCGCCCTCCAGGGCGGTGAAGCGTCCATGGCCCTCACGACCGGCTTCGGCTACGCACCACCTTGTTCCCCGCATGTCCTTCATGGACATCGCGGGCCTCTACCTGCTTTCCACCCGACCACGCCCACCCCCGGCTGCCGCACTACCGCCACCGGACTCGCGCCCCAGCCGCTGGGGCTGCTGCTCACCGCGGCCGACGTAGACCCCAGGGTCTGCGACCTGTCTCGTCTGCTGCCCGACATACCTTCGCCCCTGCGGTCCGCAACGCCCTGCATTCTGTAACGCCGGCTGACTCTGGGCGGCAGGCCCACGGGTCCCGGGACCAGCTACGACGAACTACCCGACCCCGCCACCGCGGCCGCCATCACCCTGGCCGGCACACTCATCCGGCGGAAGGCACGCAGTGCCCTGGGCTGATCACACCAGTCAGGCTTCTGTGGTGCGGAAGACGCTGGGGCTCAGGCCACGGTGACGTTTGAATGCGGCGCTGAAGCCGAAGGCGTCCGCGTAGCCGACGGATTGGGCGATCTGGGCGATGGCGAGGTCGGTCTCGCACAGCAGCGCCTCGGCCTCCTCCATGCGGTATTCGGTCACGTAGGTGAGTGGAGGACACCCCATGATCTCGGTGAAGCGTTTGGCGAACAGTGCCCGGGAGACTCCGCACTGGGCGGCGAGCGCGGCCACCGTCCACCTTTGGGAAGGCTGGGCGTGGAAGGCTTGGAGGGCGGGGGAGAGTATCGGGTCGGCCATGCCGCGGTACCAGTGCGGTGCGTCGGAACGTGCCTGCGCGAACCAGGCGCGCAGCGTACATACCAGGGCCCAGTCCAGGAGCCGGTCCATCAGCGCTTGCGAGCCGGCTGAGTGCAGGGCGGCGTCGACGGCGGCTTGCTCCAGCCAGGCGCAGACGTCGGCGTCCTCGCTGACCACCAGCACCGGCGGCAGGCCGCGCAGCAGTCGCTCGTGGCGACGGCTCGAGGCGCGGTAGGCGCCCACGATCAGTGCGGTCGCTCCGTCCGGATCGTTGCCCCAGCGGATGCCGCCGAGGTTCTGGGCGGTGCGCTCGGCGGATTCCGTGAAGCAGGCGATCTCGTACTCGGCGTGGGGGCGGTCGAAGGAGGTCGGCCCGTCCGCGAGGTGAAAGGTGTCCGGGCCGCGTACGACTGCCGTGTCACCGGCGCGGACCGCTCGTTCGGTTCCGTCGGGCAGGCGCAGGGTGCCGCCACCGCGCAACACGCTGACCATGGTGAGCGGCGCACCGTCGGCGAAGCGGATGGTCCAGGGCGCTTCCAGCACAGCATGGCTGACCACCGAGCCCTCAGCCCGGATGCCGCTGAGCAGAGTACTCAAGGGATCCACCAGGCCGATCGTAGACGAACCCCTATGTCATGGAGCGCTTCTCCTATGGATCATCCAGGCGATCACTCGTGTACTGGACGAGCAGCACCGACGCAGACCAGTCAGGAGAAACGATGCCGCACCTCGACAGCACAGCCGGGACCGCCCTTGTGGTCATGGCTCACCACCGCGCAGACTCCCTCACGGCGCACACGGCCCGCCGTACCGTCGCGCAACTGGAGAGCGCCGGATACGACGTCGACCTGCTCGACCTGCACGCTGAAGGGTTCGACCCGCGGATGAACGCGGCGGACCAGCCCGACTGGGGTGACCGGGACAAGCCGTACTCGGACGAGGTCCGGGCCCACATGCGGCGCATCCTGGACGCCGATCTCGTCGTCGCCGTGTTCCCCGTGTACTGGCAGAGCGTGCCGGCCCTCCTCAAGGGCTGGATCGACCGCGTATGGAACTACGGATTCGCCTACGGCCGCAGCAAGCCCCGCCTGGCCGGCAAGCGCATGCTGTGGCTCGGCCTGGCCGGTGTCACCTCCGACGACCCCGTCACGGAGGGGATGCGTGCCGTGCTGGAGACCAACCTGAGCGAAGGCATCGCCTACTACTGCGGATTGGCCTACTCCTCCGTCGCCCTCCTCCCCGACGCCGAAGAGCGCCCGCAGCGCCTCGACGCCGAGGGAAACCTGCTGGTCGGCGAGGCGGTAGCGGGAGCCGAACGCGAGGCGCAGTACGCCGAGTTCGACCGCCGCGCGAGGAAGGCCGTGGAACGGTTCCTCGCGGCGCAGTGGGTGGCGGGCTGAGGACCACGGCAGCGATCGGCCGGTACCTCAAAACGAGATCACGCGCAATCGGGCTCACTACGACCACGAGGCTCTCGGCAGCTGATACGCAGGCCCTGATGTCGTCGGCAGCACGGAGGTCGGGGCCAACGCAGACGACACGGGAGTGGGCGGTACCAGTGTCACCGCGCTGGCCTCGACGGCCACCGACCGAGGGGCGTGTCAGCAAGCTGCGGCGCGTGCCCCTTGGCGAGAGCCCCGGGCGAAGAGCCGCATGGCGCGAGGACGGCGGTGTCGATGTGGCCGACGCAGATCATGCCGATGGAGAGCGCGAGGTCGACTTGCACATCTGACGCCCTCCTCCGTCACGGGCTCGACTGGACGACCGCCGGACACCGCGGGACTCATCGCCCCACCCCGGATCCCCTGGGCGTAGCTTCATACGGGGCCCGCTGCCCGGTGTCGGTCGGCGGGGGACTACCGTCCCGCAGGGAAGAGGGACGGCTGGCGTCGTCAGGCATGAAGGAGGACACACGGCATGGCCGGTAACGCGGTGATCCTGGCCCAGCTGCCGGAGCTGACCGATGGGCGGCTGCTGTCCTCCTGGCAGCTGGACGTGCCCGCGCTGCTGCTGGTGATCGTCCTGGGCGCGCTCTACGGCTGGGGCATGGCGCGGCTGCGCCGGCGCGGCGAGCCCTGGCCGCCCGGCCGCACCGCCGCCTTCGCCCTGCTCGGGCTCGGCGGCCTGGTCGTGGCCACGATGTCCGGGCTCGCCGTGTACGACCACGAGCTGTTCTGGCCCGCCGCCGTGCAGAACATCCTGCTCGACCTGGTCGCCCCGCTCGGCCTCGCCCTCGGCGATCCGCTGCGGCTGGCCGTCGAGGCGCTGCCCGAAGGGGCCACGACACGGGTACGGCGGCTCATGACGGGCCGGGTGGTGCGGACCCTGACGTTTCCCATGGTGAGCACGGCCCTGGTGCTGGCCACCGAACTGACGATCTACTTCACGCCGTACTTCGCAACCGCCCTGCGCGTGGGTTGGCTCCACGAGCTGATGTACCTGCACCTCCTGGCGGCCGGCAGCCTGGTCGTCGTACCGGTGCTGACGCACGAGGAGGCGCTGCCGGCGTGGTGCACGCATCCGGTACGGGCGGCGCTGGTCTTCCTGGACGGGATCGTCGACGCCGTTCCGGGCGTCGTCGTCATGACGCACGGCACCCTGATCGCCGGCGCCTGGTACCTGCACCACGCGCCGTCCTGGTCGCCGGACGTTCAGCACGACCAGCAGATCGGCGGCGGTGCGATGCTCAGCATCGCCGAGCTGGTCGCGCTGCCCTTCCTGCTGGCGATCCTGTACCAGTGGGCGCGCGCCGAACGCGCCCGGACCCCGGCCCTGGACCGCCGGCTGGACGCGGAACTCACCGTCGTCCCCGCCGCCCCTGCCGGCGCCCACGGCGACAGGCCCCGGGCAGACGTCTCGGCATCGACCGGGGGCCCGGCCCCTGAGCGGGTACGCCCCTGGTGGGAGACGGAGCAGAACGACGTGGCCGCGCGCATCCGCCGCCAGAGCGGGAACGGATGACGCGCCCGGGACGGAGAGACAGAGCGTGGAGAGGGGAACCGTGCAGGATCTGCCCCAGTCGGCGAAGGAGCCCGACGGCTCCGTGGTCGTGCGTGTGCTCAGTTACAACGTCCGGTCCATGCGGGACGACGTCGCGGCCCTCGCGCGGGTGATCCGCGCCTGCCGGCCCGACATCGTCTGCGTCCAGGAGGCGCCCCGGTTCTTCCGCTGGCGCAAGGCCGCCGCCCGCCTGGCGCGGACCTCCGGACTGGTCTACGTCACCGGCGGCGCGACGGCGTCCGGCCCCATGATCCTCTCCTCGCTCCGCGCCCACGTCGAGCGCACCGAGGACGTCCTGCTGCCCCGTACGCCCGGCCTGCACCAGCGCGGCTTCGCGACCGCCGTGCTGCGGTTCGGCCGAGCCAGGCTCGGGGTGCTCAGCTGTCACCTGAGCGTCCAGGATCAGGAGCGCTACGAGCAGGGCCGGTTGCTCCTCGACCAGCTGGCCGCCCTGGACGTGCCGTACGCCATCGCGGCGGGCGACTTCAACGACCGGCCCCACGGCCGCACCTTCGGCCTGCTCGCCGACGCCCTGCAGGACAGCTGGGCGGCAAAGCCGTGGGGGAGGGAGCACACCACCCGGCTGGGCGACCCGTTGCAGCGGATCGATGCGATCTTCGCGACCGAGGGTGTCGAGGTGCTGGGATGCGGGGTCCCGATGGGGCTACCGGGGGTCAGCGAACGAGACCTGAGGACAGCCACGGACCACTTGCCGGTACTGGGCGCCTACCGAGTGCCCGCGGCATAGCGAGAGGGCCGGCCTCACGCGCGATCGGCAACTGAACCGACCTGGGGGAGGGGTGGACGGTTGCGGCGGAACGTCGGAGCCAGCGGGCCGTGCGGCGCGGGCCAGGGCGCGGTGGTTGCTGATACCGCGGACCCGTCTGAAGACGCCGGCCGGCGTCACGCGCTGCGGAGCAGCCCGCTGCCCAGCCAGTCGGCGCGGCCCGCACGCCGGGTGGCAGGAAGAAGTAGCCGCCGCCGAAGGGTGAGATGTAGTCCGTCAGCGGTTCGCCCGCCAGCCGTCGCTGCACTGCCTGGAACTGGCGGTCCAGGTCCTGCTGGAAGGCACAGAAGACCAGGCCCATGTCGAGGTTGCCGTTGGCGGAGGTGCCCAGGTCGTAGTTGTAGCCGCGGCGCAGCGGCCGGGTGTCCTCGCTGCCCGGGGTGCGGGGGTTGGCGCGGCGGATGTGGCTGTCGAGCGGGATCACATCGCCCGAGGGATCCTTGGCGTAACGCGGGACGTCGTGCTCGTCCTGTCCGTCGAGGGGCGCGCCGGTGTCCTTGCGCCGGCCGAACATGCGCTCCTGTTCGTTGACCGACACGCGGTCCCAGAACTCCACCAGCATGCGGATCAGCCGGATCGCGAGATAGCTGCCGCCGGTCGTCCAGGGCGGCTCGCCGCTCCCGGGGCCGACCCACACCAGCCGGTTCATCGCGCGCGGGTCGGTGACGTCGGGATTGGCGGTGCCGTCCTTGAAGCCGAGCAGGTTGCGGGAGGTGCCCGAGGGGCGGGGTGGGCTGTCGAAGCCCTGGATGCGCCAGCGCACCTGCATCCCGCCGCGGGTGTGCCGGGCGACGTCACGCAGCGCGTGCAGCACGGTGTCCGGGTGGTCGGCGCCCAGTTGCAGCAGCAGGTCGCCGTGGCACCAGGCGGGGTCCAGGGCGTCGTCGGGGAAGGTCTCCATCGGGGTCAGGCGGCGTGGCCGGTGCGAGGCCAGGCCGTACCGGTCGTCGAAGAGGGAGGCGCCGAAGCCGACGGTCGCCGTGAGACCATCGGCGGGCACGTCGGGTCCGAGCACGCCCGAGTCGGGCGGCGGCGCGGAGATGCCGACCGGGTCGGGTGCTCCGCCCCCGGTCAGCGACCGTAGACGTGCGGTCAGGGTACGCAGCAGCTCGGCCAGTTCGGCGCGGTTTGCGGCGGTGACGTCGAAGGAGACGAAGGCGGCGTGCGGCTGCTTGGGGGTCAGTACGCCGGCCTGGTGGGGCCCGTGGAAGGCCGGCGTGGTCGCGGCCGCCCGTCGCGCCGCGGGGGCGTGGTCCGGGGCGCAGGACGCGGTGGCCGTGGCGCCGAGGACGCCCGCGGCGGCGCCGCGCAGGACGGTGCGCCGGGCCGGCGGCCTGTCGCCGTCGTGTTCGTCCCGGTCCGTGGGGTTCACGCGGTCCTCCTCGGCTCGCAGACCACCGCGACGGGGGCCAGTTCCTCCACCAGGTCGCCGAAGGCGGCGTCGATCCGTTCGCGGTCCGTCCGGCCGAGCCTGCGCAGCGGCGTCCAGGTGCCGTCGTGCCGCTGGGCGTCGAGCCGTCGCCGTGCCGTGTCGAGGGCGCGGTCGATCCGCTCCGGGTGCGGCAGTCGGGAGGTGAGCAACGGGCGCAGCAGGCCGAGCACTTCGGCGGTGCCGTCCAGGTCGGCCCGGGCGGTGGCCAGGGTGGTGCCGCTGCCGTAGTCGGTGCGCCCGGACAGCTGGAGCTCGATCGTGTCCTCCACGATCTCGTGGGCGCGCAGGCCGATGTCCGCCGGGTCGACCTCGGTGCGGGCCCACTGGGCGCGCAGGCGTGCCAAGGTGCTGGTGAGGCGGTCCGCCTCGGTGCGCAGCCGGGTGAGGGACTCGCCGTGCCACAGGCCGTACTCGATGCGGTGGAAACCCGTGAAGTCCCGGTCGGCGGTCCCGTGCGGAAGCCCGTCGGCCGTGCCGTCGAGGGCGTCGTTCAGCTCCCCGAACGCGCCGTAGGCGGCGCCGAGCCGCTCGTAGGACAGGTGGGCGGTCTGCCACGCGCGGCGGGCGGCGCCCCGCTCGCCGCGGGAGAGGGCGTCGCGGAGCGCGTCGGCGTCCGCCTGCAAGGGCGTGAGCCGACCGGTGACCCACCGCTGGTAGGCGAGCGCCACCGGGATCAGGTCGTGCTCGGTGACCGGCCGGACGGCGGGGCCCCGCTCGCCCGGCCCGGACACGGGCACCGCAGGGCCGCTCATGGCGTCCCCGCCGGAGGGCAGGCACAGCAGGCGGTACGTCCCCGGGCCCAGCCGCACCGGCATCGGACGGCTGGTGCCAGGCGCGAGTTCTTCCACTTCGGCGAGGACGGCACCGGACGCGGCGTCCTGCAGCCGTACCTCGACGGGCAGGTTCCCGCCGTTGCGTACGGTGAGCCGCTGCGGCCCCGGGTGCGGGTGGGCCCAGCCCGCGCCACAGCGGCCGGGCGCGGCCTCCACCGGGCTTCCGGTGCCGGCGCGGGGGTGAGCGTCCCCGCTCGCCGACACCCCCTGGGCGGCGAGCGCTCCCGCCGTGACCAGGGCGCCGACGGCGAGGAGCGCGCCGTACCGCCGCCTTCCGCGCACGGCACGCGGCAGACGCCGACGCCCTGCTCCGCCGCTGCGCGCGGGTCCGGAGTCGGTGCTGCGCATGGGCCCGGGCCCCCTTCGGCGTGGCGCCGACGAGCGCGGCGCCGCGGCGGTCGATGCTAGGGCGGCTGCGGCGCGAGGTCCATAGCTACGAGCCATTCTGACGTTATGTCTTGACAACAGGTCGTCAGGAGAAAACCATCCGTTGGTCGAGCCGGGTCCCCGCCAGGACCCGTGCACCGGATGAAGGGCATTCGCGATGAGGAACCGTCAGAGCACCACCGGGAGCAGTCGCCGCAGGCCCGGCAGATGGGCGGCGGTGACGGCGGCCATCGCCCTCGCGTGCGCGACCGCAACCGCCCCGCTGGCCCAGGCCGCCGCCGACGGCCCGGCCGCCCGACGGCACATCAGTACCAGCACGCCCGTCCAGCACCTGGTCGTGATCTTCGACGAGAACATCTCCTTCGACCACTACTTCGGCACCTACCCCTACGCGGCGAACACCGACGGCACCCGCTTCACGCCGGACCGCCGCACCCCCAAGGACATCGACAACCTGCGCACCGCCCATCTGCTGGAGCACAACCCCAATCTCTACCCGCCCCGCCGGCTCAGCCAGGCCGAGGCGGTGACCTGCGACCAGAACCACAACTACAGCCCCGAGCAACGCGCCCTGAACGGCGGCGCGGCGGACCGGTTCGTGCAGAACACCGAGCGGGACAGGTGCTCGGGCGGGCTGTACGGCGAACCGGGTCTGGTCATGGACTACTACGACGGCAACACCGTCACCGCGCTGTGGAACTACGCCCAGCACTACACCCTCGGCGACCGTTCCTTCAGCGACGTCTACGGCCCCTCCACCCCGGGCGCCATCAGCCTGATCTCCGGGCAGACCCATGGCGTGGTGTCGATGGACCCCGACTCGGGCACCGAGAACCCCCGGCGGACGACGACGCCCGACCCGTCGGCGGTGAAGTCACCGGACGCGAACGGCGTCGGCACCATGATCACCGACCCGGAGCCGGCCTACGACGACTGCGCCGACGACAACCACACCACCCACGGGGTGACCGCCGCGATGACCGGCCGCAACGTCGGCGACCTGCTGAACGCCCGACGGGTGACCTGGGGCTGGTTCCAGGGCGGCTTCCGCCCCAGCACGCCCTGGCCCGGCGAGCAGGGCACCTACGCCGCCTGCGACAGCGCCCACGCCAACATCAACGGCACTCGGTTCCCGGACTACGACCCGCACCACAACCCGTTCGCCTACTACCGCTCGACGGCCAACCCCCACCACCTGTCGCCGAGCAGCGTGGCCGCCATCGGCAGCACCGACCGGGCCAACCACAACTACGACCTCAGCGACTTCGACGCCGCCCTCAAGGCGGGCAACCTGCCTGCGGTCAGCTTCCTGAAGGCGGGCAAGTACCAGGACGGCCACGCCGGGAAGTCCGACCCCCTGGACGAACAACACTTCCTGGTCCGGGAGATCAACGCCCTGCAGAACTCGCCCGAGTGGTCCTCCACGGCCGTGGTCGTCGCCTACGACGACTCCGACGGCTGGTACGACCACGTCTACCACCGCCCGGTCAACGGCTCGACCGACACCTCACCCGACTCGACGGGCGCGCCGACGGACGCTCCCGCCTGCCAGTCTGGTCCCGCCCCGGCCCACGGCTACCAGGACCGCTGCGGCCCCGGCGCCCGCCAGCCGCTGCTCGTGGTCTCCCCGTACAGCCGCGTCAACCACATCGATCACACCTACACCACGCAGTCCTCGATCCTGCGGTTCATCGAGGACAACTGGCGCACCGGCCGCATCGGTGACGCCTCCTTCGACGCCGGAGCCGTCACCCTGCTGCACGCCTTCGACTTCCGCCGTCCGCAGGCCCCGCGGCTGTTGCTGCGCGAGGACGGCTCCGTCGCCTCCGTCAGCCATGTCGCCCCGGCTCCCCCCGGAAGCGCCACACTGCAGCAGCTGACCCCCGTCGCCGACGCCCGACCGGCCTCCTCCCCGAACCTGCTCGTGCCGGCCGGCCTGGCCGCCGCGGCGACCGCCGTGTGCTTCGCCGCGTTGCGCCGGGTGAGCCGCCGGCGCCGGTCCTGACCCGCACCACCGCCCGTCCGGCCGGCTGAGGCCGACACCTGGCGTGCGCCGCCGCGGCCCCACCCGGCGGCGCATGCCCCCGCTCGTCTGCATTA
Source organism: Streptomyces sp. NPDC014801 (assembly GCF_043082085.1). Taxonomy (NCBI): domain Bacteria; kingdom Bacillati; phylum Actinomycetota; class Actinomycetes; order Kitasatosporales; family Streptomycetaceae; genus Streptomyces; species Streptomyces sp. NPDC014801. Next base: position 174,163 of record NZ_JBIBXG010000014.1, read on the forward strand.
CCGCACCGGCACGCAGCGAGTCTCGGCCCTGGTGGTCAGGGCCGAGACTCGGCGGGTGCGGTCCGCCAGTCACGCTGGTGCAACAGCTCTCCCACTTCGGTCTCCGTAGCCACGGCGGAGGATTTCACCCGGAAGCCGTCCGGGCGCTCGAGATACGTCCCGCCGGTGCCTGCGCCTCTCAGAGCACACCCCTGGTGCATCACGGGATCGCGGGCTGCGAAGATCGGTCCGCACATGTGCACGCCCTGGCAGAAAGGGGCGGCAACGGCTGCGGGAGCCCCGGGTGACGACGATTGATGAGTACCAGCGGCGCTGCGAGCAGCTGTTCGTGGCCGGAGGAAACGCGGCCGTCAGGCGCGCCGCCCAAGCGGGTCTGAACGAGCACGGCCCCCACCCCGACCTGTATTGCTGGTTGGCCCTCGGACACTGCGCCGAGGACGACGACGACCACGACGACGCCGCGGAGGAGGCCTTCCGGGCAGGACTCGCTCTCGACAGCGAGCACTTGGGGCTGCTGGCCGGTTACGCCGAACTGTGCCTGCGCGCCGACGCCTTCGAGTACCCGGGCCGGGCCGGGCGGGCCGTCGCTTTGTCCGAGCGCCTCAAGCAGCTCGCACCGCGGTCCGACGAAGCCGACCGGCTGGCCGCAGCAGAACGATGGGCCCGGCGCGGCTACTGGGACGACATGCGGATGCAAGCGGCGGCCGCCGTGGTCGCGGGCCGTGACACCGAAGCACAGGCACGTGCCCTCGCCGTGGATCTGCGGCAGGGCGACGAAGTGGCGACCAGGGACGTGAACACCGAGGACCGCGACGCCATCGTCCGCGCCGTGACCCTCGAGGCGCTGTCCGGGCCGTGGAACGCCCCCGTGCGCTTCCTGGGCCGCCATCGCACGACTGTCTGGGCCCTCAGCGGCATCCTGTGTTTCCTGACCAACACGGTGCTGCGTCAGACCGGAGTCGTCGCATCCTTCAGCGCGTGGGGCTTTCTCTGGGCCCTTCCCGTACTCGTTGTGGACCGCCGTTTCGCCGCCATCCGAAGGGAAGCCGAAGCACGGTACATCGCCACCCTGGAAACGACGCTCGCCGAAAGCAGCTGAAGGAACGGGTGCCGTCGCCGTCAGCGGCAAGGCGCGATCCGAGGAAGAGCGTCCCGACCACCGGGAGCTCTCCGGTCTTCCCCTCCGCATCGTCGAAGCCGTACGGAACGCAACGCCCGGACAGGCGGTCGGCCGCCCGTTGCCGCGTCCACGAAGTGATGAGTCCGGTGAACCTGTTGCGGAGAGCCACAGGGCTGCCCGCACACCGAGGCGCTGTTCGACGAAGTGCTCTGTGGCAGGTGGAACCGGCCTGGCGCAGGGCGAGTCCTGACCCGTGCGCCGCGTTGCCCTGAGCCTTCTCAGCCATCCCCTCCGCCGTGCCCGGCGCTGCCCTGCGAGCGGGCGGTGACCAGGCCGGACTCGTACGCCGCGATGACCGCTTGGGCGCGGTCGCGCACGTCGAGCTTGCCGAAGAGGCTGGTGATGTGGTTCTTCACCGTGGAGTGGCTGATGTCCATGGTCCGGGCGATCGCGGCATTGTCCAGGCCGGTGGCCATCAGCCGCCACACCTCCGCCTCTCGGGGGGTGAGTTGCCCTGTTACGACGGCGGGCGGTGGCGGGGCGCCGAGGGGCCTTCGGACGTAGGTGGAGATCAGCCGGGTCAGCAGGCGCGGGGCGACCACCGCCTCCCCGGTGTGGACGGTGCGGATCGCCGCGGCGAGGTCTTCCGGAGAGACGTCCTTGGGCAGGAACCCGTACGCGCCGGCGCGCAGCGCGGCCACCACGTATTCGTCCATGTCGAAGGTGCTCAGTGCCAGAACCCGGCATCCGGGCAGGACGCGGGCCAGCTCCTCGGTCGCGCCGACCCCGTCCAGGGTGGGCATCCGGATGTCCATCACGACGACGTCGGGGCGCAGCCGCTGGGCGAGCGCGACAGCCTGCGCGCCGTCCTCCGCCTCACCCACCACCTCGAAGGCGGGGTCCGGCGAGAGAATCAGCGACAGGCCGCGGCGGACCAGCGGCTGGTCATCCGCGATGAGGACCCGGATCGCGGATGTCACGGCAGTCACCGGCACACCGCCTCCCCGAGCAGGCCGCCACCGGCGCTGGGCTCCCCGCTCTGGACGGCCGCCTCGGCCGCCTCGTCCGCCGCCAGCGGCAGCTCCGCCACCACGGCGAAGCCGCCCTCCGGCCGTGGCCCCGCCTCCAGGACCCCGCCGTGCAGGGCGACCCGCTCGCGCATGCCGATCAGGCCGTACCCGCTCCGCACCGGTTCGTGCCTGGCGTCCTGGGACGGCGCGCCCCGGCCGTCGTCGCGGACCTCGACGGTGATTCCGTCCGGGCGGTAGGTCAGCACGACGGACGCGCTGGCCGGCCCGGCGTACTTGCGTGCGTTGGTCAGGCCCTCCTGGACGATCCGGAACACCGTCAGGCCGACGGTCGGCGGAAGCGGCCGACGCGGCCCGCACACGGTGAACGCGGTCGGCAGCCCTGCCCGGCGGGACTCCTCCACCAACCGGCCGAGGTCGTCGGCTCCGGGCTGGGGCGAGGCCGGGGCGGTGTCCGGTTCGTCACCGGCCCGCAGGACGTCCAGCAGTTGGCGCATTTCGCGCAGGGCCAGCCGCCCGGAGGACTCCAGAGTGACCAGGGCCTCCCGCACCACCTCCGGGTCGGCGAGGTTGGCGCGGGCACCCCCGGCCATCAGCTGCATGGTGGTGATGTGGTGGGCCACGATGTCGTGCAACTCCCGGGCGATGCGGCGGCGCTCCTCGGCCACCGCCCGGTCGGCCAGCAGCCGGCGGTTGGCGTCCACCTCGCGCTGCCAGCGGGCGACGGTGAGGCCGCTGGCGGCCACGAGTGTGGTGGAGGCGACGGCCGCGATGCCCGCTTCCACGGAGGGCACCGGGAAGTCGCTCTGGCTCACCATCGTCACCAGCGCCGTGACCGCTGCCGCGCCTGCGGTGACCGGCCATGCGCGGTTCCGGGCGACCGAGTACACCGCCACCATCAGGACGGCGCCGAAGTGGGGGCCCATCGGGGTCGACAGGTCGATCGCGGACTGGAGCACGAGAACGGCGGCGAGCGCCTGCACCGGGTGGCGGCGCCGGGCGAGCAGCGGCACGCCCGACAGCACGAGCAGGACGAAGCCCGGCACGCCGACGCCCCGGGTGTTCGCCGCCTCGCCGACGAGCAGGTGGGCGAGCAGGTCCAGCGAGCCGGTTCCCACGGCCGTCAGCGCGTCCGCCCGCGTCCACGGCAAGCCGCCCGGGCGGCTCTGCGGCACCCCGCCCCCGGCCGCACCGGGTTGTTGACGCCCGTCCATCCTCGTCCTCCCGGTCGGCCGCGTTGATTGCCTCATTCTGGCATCGGCCCACCCGGCCCCGAATGGTCCCTCCGGCCGAGGACGCGCGGGCGGACCAGGAGCACGGTCCTGGTTCCGGCCCGCAGGGGGACCGGGGGCCCCGTCCCGCATCGTCCGCTGTCCGGACGCCCGGCACACCCTTCGCCTGATGGTCTGGAAACCTGCCGGGAACCCCCGGCGAACAAGCCGACGTTCGCGTCCATCAGCCGGAGGGCACCGTGATCCGCGCACTGACCGGATTCTCCACCAGACACGCCTGGAAGGTCCTCGCCCTCTGGGCGGTGCTGGGCCTTGCACTGGGCGCGCTGAGCCCCATGCTGCTCGGCCGGGTCACCCAGTCCCAGACCGGTGACTTCCTGCCGAAGAGCTACGACTCGGCCGCCGCCCTGCGCATCGCCGAGGAGGAGTTCGGGGTGAAGCCCGACGCCACCACGCTCACCGTGCTGGTCGCCCGGAACGACGGCAAGGCGCTCACCGACGGCGATCAGCGGCGGATCGAGGCAGAGGCGGCGGAGCTCGGCAAGCGCCGGGTCACCATGCCGAGGGAGGAGGGCGAGCCGGCGTTCCTCAAGCCCGACCGCTCGCAGACCCCACGGGTCGCCCCGGCGATGACGGCTCCCGACCGGAGCTTCGAGCTGCTCTCCGTCGAACTGACCGGCAGCGCCGTGGACGAGGGCGTCCAGGACATCTACCGGACCTTCCGCGACTCCGCCCGCGCGAAGTTCGCCGCCGTCGGGATGCGCACCGGGTTCACCGGCCCACTGGCCGAGGCCGCCGACAGCGCGGACGACAACCGGGTCGCCGCGCTGATCGGCAGCAGCCTGGTCACTGTGCTGATCGTCCTGCTCAACGTGCTGGTGTTCCGCAGCGTGCTCGCGGCCGTGCTGCCGCTGCTCGCCGTCACCGTGATCGGCGGAGTGGCCGCCGGAGCCGTGGCAGGCGCCGCGACCCTCACCGGGCTGCGGCTGGACGCCTCGACCCCGGGCCTGATCTCCGTGGTGCTGCTCGGCATCGGCGTCGACTACCTGCTGTTCCTGCTCTTCCGGTTCCGCGAGCACCTGCGCGCCCGGCCCGACCAGCCCGCCCGTGAGGCGGCCGCCGAGGTGTCCGGCCGGGTCGGCACCGCGATCACCTCGGCCGCGCTGACCATCGTCGCCGCCTTCGCCACCCTCGGCGTGGCGAGCTTCGGGCAGTTCCGCTCGCTCGGCCCGGCGATCGCCGTCGCCGTCCTGATCATGCTGCTGGGCAGTCTCACCCTGATGCCGGCCCTGCTCGCCGCCTGCGGCCGCAAGATGTTCTGGCCCTCCCGCAGCCTGCACCGGGAGCCGCAGGCGGGCGCGGCCGCCCGCTACGGCGCCTTCGTCGCCCGTCGTCCGATGGTCCTGCTGCTCGGCTCCCTCGCACTGCTCGGCGCCCTCGCCGCCGGGACGGCCGGGATCCGGATGGACTACGGCCAGGGCGGCGAATCCCGGACGGCGGCCGCGGCCACTGCCAAGGAGATCGCACGCGCCCTGCCGGCCGGCGTGTCCGACCCGACGACCGTCTACGTCATCGCCACGGACGGCGGCACCCTCGAACCCGCCCGGCTCGACGGCCTTGCCCGCGCCCTCGCCAAGACCGAGGGCGTCGGCCAGGTCAGCGGCACCGTCATGAACAAGAACCACCGCGCAGCCCGGATCGACCTCTTCCTCACCGCCGACCCGCAGAGCGCGCGGGCCCGCGACCTGGCCTCCGGCCCGGTCCGTGCAACCGTCGCCGCCCACACGCCCGCCGGGACGAGCGCCCACGTCGGCGGCACGGCGGCGATCTTCGCGGACATCTCCGTAGCCGTCGACCACGACCTGACGATCGTCTTCCCGGTCGCCGCGGCCCTGATCGCCCTGATCCTGCTGCTGCTCCTGCGCAGCCTGCTCGCCCCGTTGGTCCTGATGCTCTCCGTCGGCCTCGGCTTCGCCGCCACCCTCGGCGCCGCCACCCTGCTGTTCCAGCACGTGCTGGACGAGCGCGGCGTCAGCTTCACCCTGCCGCTGGTGCTGTTCCTGTTCGTGGTCGCGCTGGGAACCGACTACAACATCCTCATCACCGACCGGATCCGCGAGGAGATGCACCACCCCGGCCCGTCACGCGCCGCCGTGGCCCGCGCCGTCCGCCACACCACGCCCGCCGTCGGCACCGCCGGCCTGGTCTTGGCCGGCTCCTTCGCCACCCTCGCCACGACCCCCGGCAGCGCACAGATCGCCTTCGCGCTGACGCTCGGCATCCTCCTCTCCGCCGTCGTCCTCTCACTCGCCCTGGTCCCGGCCCTCGCAACCCTCCTGGGCCGCGCCCTGTGGTGGCCCCTGCGCCCCACGCGCCGCCGGGCCCCCACTCCGCCGCCGACTCGCGTCCTCGTCCCCTGACCGCCTCACCTCTTGACCGGCCGTCCGCCTGCCCTCCCCGGACACCGGGCGGGTCCCGGTGGCTTCGCCCCGTCGCCGTGCGGCGGGGCGAGGTGCTGCCATGGGGCTCGTGCGGGCTCGGTCACGGTCTGCCAGAGCTTCCTTGTCCGCCCATGAACTGGACGCTCTGCCCCTCAAGACCGTGGCCGACGCGGCGACCGGCAAGCGTGACGACGAACCGCTCGCCGGACTCCGCGTACCAGGTCGCAGTGCAGGGCACCGTCGACCTGGACGATGACTTCTGAGCCGCGGCTACTTCAACGTCACGGTGTCGCCGGCCGACACGGCGAGCATGGTCGTCGAGGTGCCGGGGTAGTACCAACGCCAGTCACCTGCCGCCGTAGCGGTGACGGTGGTGCTGAGCCGGCCGGTGCTGCTCGTCTTCACGGTTCCGACCGTGGTGTAGCGGGTGGTGCCGGCCTTGCGGAACTGGAGCTGGACCGGCTGGCCGGCGTAGCCCTGGTATTTCAGGGTTTCCCAGTTCGCCCGGCTGAGCGTTCCGGTGACGGTGAGTTTCCCGCCCCTGCGCACGGGTTCGGGCGCAGCGTCCGCGGTCAGCGTCGTGGCGCGCTTGACCGAGTATCGGGCGATGTTGTCGGAGATCCAGTAGTCGCGGTCGTTCGCGTTGACGGTGGCGTTGACCTGCCAGAGCCCGGCCACGCGGTTGGTGTCGATGTCGTCGCTCGCCGGCATCCATGCGGGGGTGGCCTTCAGGGTGGCCGTGCACACCGAGGTGGTCGCCGACTTCTTCGCGCAGGACGTGCCGGTCCACTCGATGAAGCCGTAGGCGTTCGAGACGTTGAGGGTGCTGACCCGGCTGACGCCCTTCACCCCGGAGTTGTCCCGGACGGTGAGGACGACCGGGAACGAGATCTCCTTCGCGGTCCCGATGCCCACCGGATGACCGCCGTTGACGACGGCCCCCACCACACGGATGTCTCCCCGGCCCTCCGCGTGGGCGCCGGTCGCGGTGAGGAGGACGAGGGCCGCGGCGCCGCCCGCCGTGGCCCAGGCCGCTCTTCGTCGGGTTTCTCTGCTCATGCTTCCCTTCCCCCTTGGTCGATCACCGTGATCGACCGCGTCAGCGGGAGGCTACACGCGAGGTCCGACCGTGCGGTGGGCGCGGATGCCCGGCGCCGGCCGGGAGGTTCGCAGGCGCGGTGCGGGGTGGCCTCCCTGATCTGCCGGCCCCTCCGCCTTTGCACCACGGTGCCGGGGGCGGACGGGAGGCGGCGCCGCGTACCCGCACTCACTCGGGTGCTCCCAGGACCCGACTACTCGGGCCGTTGCGTTGCCGTGGCGCCGGCACAGACGGGACGGGTGCGGGCGGCGTAGGAGCGAGCGGCCACGATGAGGCCGATGCCCAGACCGGCGAACGCCAGGCCGCCGAACGCGACCATCCAGGTGATCCCCGAGCTGGTGGTGAACGGCGGGGACGGCTTGATCTCGGGCAGCACGCCGACGGCGATGAGCGGGGACATGATGATGAGGACGGCCCCGTACATCGCCAGAGGGATACCGGTCAGCCATGCCGGAATCAATGGCAGCAGGCGTGGGACCCTTCGTCCGGACAGGAACAGAGTCCACCGGGGGAACACCTGCCCCCACACGTACAGCAACCCCAGCAGCAGGAAGATCCCGACCATCGCGGCCAGCACGGTCACGTCGATCCCCACCGAAGCGGCCGCCTTCGACGGCCCCGACGCGCTGGCGCTCGTCGTCCTCTGCCAGTCATCGCCCGCGACGCCGAGCGCGTTGCCGCCCAGTGTCCAGATGCACTTGGCTGCTGCCCACGGCAGGAGTCCGCACATGAGCAGGTACACGGAGATGCGGGTCCGTCTCGGGGCTCGGGAGGGGGCTGGGTGGGCGAGCGGGCCGTCGCTGGCGCCGGCGTGCGGCCGCCCACATCGCGGGCAGTCGCCGCGCAGCCGTCGGCGGTACGACAAGCCGACGAGGAGCAGAAGGGCGGCGCCGGCCGTGTTCAACAGCACCTGGGCCAGCCCGGTGGCGCTCTCGATCCCCGAGAGCGTCACCAGTGTCACGAAGTAGATCGGCAGTCCGTTCGTCCCTACGACGAACACCAGGAGAGCCGTGATCAGGGCCGTCGCCACCACAACCCGGCCGGGCTTGGCGAGAGTTCGGGTGCCGGCCAGGCAGGCGCCGCCGGCCAGGAGCGAAAGTGCCGCCAGGAGAACCTGGACCGCCGGCGCGTACGAGGCGTGCTCCTTCCACGGTACGGTGACGCCCGCCGCCGCCCAAGTGACCTCGACACCGGCGTACAACACGCCCCACACAGCAGCGGCAGTCGGTACCCACCTGGGCCACCGCCGCCACCACAACGTCCGCCCCGGGCTTGTGGTCGGCGGCCCAGGAACGCCGCGCACCTCCGAGTTCGCAGGAACAGCCACGGTGACCCCCGTACATCCGAATTGCCGAGGCTCCAAGACTTCCCGTCACCCGCGCTGGTCACATCCACCCCAGGGATCATCCGGCCTCCCCCTCCCGGGGGAAGGCAGCAACGGCCGCCGGTGCGACCGTAGTTGTGCGTGGTCTCATGGTGGTGGCTCCCGCCGGGTGGACGGCCTCACAGTTGTGGCGGGCCCCGTATGTGAAAAATGGGATCATCATTCGCTTTACCTGGACTATAAGATCGACGGGTTCCAGGCTGCCGAAGCGCGTCACTCGATGCATGCTGCCCTGGTCGTGAAAGGACCTCAGTGAAGTTCTGCCGTACCCTCGCCGTGGCCGCCACCGTGACGGTGGCCGCGCCCGTCGCGCTGCTCACCGCCGTTCCGGCGTTCGCCTCCGGGACGTCGGCGGCGCCGACGCAGAACCAGCCGACGTACGCGGAGCTGGTGAAGGCCGCCGCTGATGCGCAGACGGCCTACGACCAGGCCGTCACCGCCGCGGCGGAAGGGCGCAAGGAGGTCGAGGCGACCCTGAAGACCCTCGACTCGGACACGCACCCGCTCAAGGCGGCCTCGATCGCCGCGGACAAGGCCGCCAAGGAGGCTGCCGCGGTGAAGGACGCGGCCGACAAGGCCGTCGCGGACGCCAAGGCCAAGCTGGAGGCGGCCCAGAGCGACTCCGACAAGGCCGAGGCGCAGCGCGGGCTCGACGCCGCGGAAGCCGAACTGGCGAAGGCCGTCACGGCCCAGCAGGAGGCCGACGCCGCGGCGGAGAAGGCCGACACAGCGCTGGACGACGCCCGCGTGGCAGCCGCCCGCAAGTACAGCCTCCTTCAGCAGGCCCTCGACAAGGCCCGGGCGGCCAAGCAGGCCGCGGACAAGGCGCTCGCCACGGCCAAGGAGTGCGTCCGGGAGAACGGGCTGACCTCGCTGGCGGTGGGGCTGCCCGCCAAGGTCACCGCCGGGAGCACCGTCGACTTCACCCTGCGCGTGGCCAATGGCACCCGGCGCACGCTGGCCGTGGATCCCCTCGTGTTCTTCCACGTCGCCGCGGAGAGCCGCGGTGCGCAGAGCCTCCTGGAAGTCCAGTGGTCCAACGGCTCCACCTGGCAGGCACTGAACGGTGAGGACCCCCAGCACATCGCGCACGTCGACGTCATGAAGCCGGGCGAGCACAGCGACGTGAAGCTGCGCATGAAGGTCGGCTCGGCCGCCAAGGACGCCGACGCGTTCGCCCTCCTCGCCGCCGACGCCTCCGACGCGTACAACCCGTGCGTTCTGGGCCCGATGAAGCGCTACGACTTCACGGTGCTGCCCGCCGGCAGCAAGACTCCTCCGGCCGGCGACGCCAAGCCCGGCCAGCCCGGCCAGGACGACGACCAGCGGCCCGGTGCGGCCAAGCCCGGCAGCGGTTCCGGTTCCGCTCCCTCGGCGCAGGGCGGCACGTCCCAGCAGGTGACCGGGACGACGACCACGGCGGCCGGCGCCGGGGGCGACCTCGCCGCGACGGGTTCGTCCTCGGCGATGGCGCCGATCGCCCTGACCGGCGCGGCCGCCGTCGTCGCCGGTGCCGGCGCGGTCGTCGCCGCACGCCGTCGCAGGACCGCGCGCGAGGCCTGAGCGCCGGTCGCGGGTCGCCGGGCCCTGGATCGCCTCAGGGCCCGGTGCGCCTGGTGGCAGCACCCTCGCCACGGTGGGGGAAACCCCCCGCCGGAGACGGTGACTGGCAGGCTGTTTCTGCTGGTCGCACGCGTCGAGACTCGGTGGCATGACGATGACCCCGCAGGCCGCGGTCGCGGCCCCCGTGCCCGCCGCCCGGCCCCGCCCCTCCGACGCCGGAGCCGGCAGTGACTTCGCCCGGCTGTCCCGCCGTATCACCGAGGCGGGACTGATGAGACGCCGTCCCGGCTACTACGCGGCGCGGCTCGGTCTGGTGATCGCGCTGACGGCGGGCGGCTGGGGAGCCTTCGCCGCACTCGGGGACACCTGGTGGCAGATGGCGACGGCCGCCTTCCTTGCGCTGATGTTCGGTCAGATTGCCCTCGTCGCCCATGATCTGGCCCATCGTCAGGTGTTCCGGCGGCGCCGGGCGAGCGAGACAGGGGGCCGGCTCTTCGGCAATCTCGGGATCGGCATGAGCTACGGCTGGTGGATGAACAAGCACACCCGTCACCACGCCAACCCCAACCATGAGGAACTCGACCCGGACGTCGCCCCGGACATTCTGGTGTGGTCCACGGAGCAGGCCCGCGTGAGCCGGGGGCCGGCCCGCCTCATCGGTGGTCATCAGGCAGTGCTGTTCTTTCCGCTGCTGACCCTGGAGGGCTTCAATTTGCATGTGGCGAGCCTGCGGGCGCTGCGCTCGCCGGGCATGAAGCACCGGACGCTGGAGGCGGCGCTGCTCCTGCTCCACCTCGCGGCCTATCTGTCCGCCCTGTTCCTGGTGCTCTCGCCGGGGAAGGCGGTGGCGTTCCTCCTGGTGCACCAGTGCCTCTTCGGCGTGTACCTCGGCTGCACCTTCGCCCCGAACCACAAGGGGATGCCCACGTTCCGCGGTGACGAGCGGCCCGACTTCCTGCGTCGCCAGGTGCTCACCTCACGCAACGTGCGCGGCGGTCGGCTGACCGACGTCCTGCTCGGCGGGCTGAACTACCAGATCGAGCACCATCTGTTCCCGAGCATGCCCACGGCTCATCTGCGGCGAGCGCAGACCGTCGTCCGCGCCTACTGCGCGGAGATCGGCGTTCCCTACCACGAGACCGGCCTGATCCAGTCGTACCGCGAGGCCCTCACTCATCTGCACCGGGTGGGTGAGCCCATCCGGCAGCAGCGCCGCAGGGCCGCCTGACCGCGCTGCCCGCGCCGGAAGGGGGGCGGCCCGCCGAAACCGGGGACAGGTCGGCATGGCCGCCCTCACCGGCTGCGCCGGCGGAATGCTCGGCGAGGGCCTGGCGGCCTTGGTCAAGGGCCGGACCGCCGCCCGTGCGGCCGGCTGCTCAGCACTTCTGCCGTGGTCCGTGACTACCCCTCATCCTTCGCGTGTTCGGTGATGGCGGCCTGGACGTCGCGGGCGAGGCCGTGCCAGGCACGCGCAGGCGGTCTCGGGGGGTTTCGGACAGCTGCTCGCTCAACGCAGCGAGGTCACGGGGACGTGCCCGCCATGGCTGGCGCTGAGAGTGATCGGTCGTCCGAGGCGCTACGCCTCTGTCGTCCGCAGAGGGACGCGGAGGAAGCGGGCCTGGCCTGGTGGGACTGCCGGACAGGGACCCAACGGGAGGGCGGCACCGCCCGTCGACGTCGGTGGTGATCCTTTGAGGGCACCACCCGATGACCCTCGAAAACTCGTTCGGCGTAGGCTTGCCGCTGGCCCGCGTCGCGTCCGGTGACTGCGGGAGGTCGAGGAGGTGCAACGCCGATGCCCGAGCAGGCAGCGGCATCCGAGGACGGCGCAGCCGACAAGCGCCTGCATCTGGTGCCCGACGAGGTCGTCGAGGTCGGCCGGATGGAGGCGGTGCGCCGCTACGACATCCTCGACACCCCGCCCGACGGGGCATTCGACCGGGTGGCTGCGCTGGCAGCCCGGCTGTTCGACGTCCCCGTGGCGACGGTGACGATCGTGGACGAGGACCGGATCTGGTTCAAGGCCGCGCACGGGCTGGACGGGGTCAGCGAGATCGGCCGGGACCCGGGCCTGTGCGGCTCCGCGGTGCTGCGCGACGATGCGCTGGTGATCCCCGACACTCTGCTCGACGACGTCGCCTGCGGCAACCCGCTGGTCACCGGTCCGCTGGGGGTTCGGTTCTACGCCGCCGCGCCGATCACCACCGCGGACGGGCACAAGCTGGGCACAGTCAACGTGCTGGACACCAAGCCCCGCTCCATCACTGCCGAACAGACTGCCACCCTGACCGACCTGGCGGCGATCGTCCTGGACGAGATGGAGCTGCGCCTGTCCGCACTGCGCACCGTACGCCAGGAGCAGCGGGTCGCCGAGGCCGAGCGGGCGGCCCGGGAACAGGCGGAGAGGGACAAGGCGGCGATCGCCTCCTTCGCTTCCACCTTGCAGCGCACCCTGTTGCCGCCGGCGCTGCCGACGGTCCCCGGCCTGGAGCTGGCCTGTCACTACCACACCGCGTCCGCGCACCAGGTAGGCGGCGACTTCTACGACGTCTTCCCCCTGTCGGCAGGGAAGTGGGGGCTGTTCCTGGGGGACGTGTGCGGCAAGGGCGCCGAGGCGGCGACCATCACCTCTCTGGCCCGCTACACCCTGCGGGCCTCCGCCCAGCACACGGACGATCCCGTTGCGGTACTTGAGGCCCTGAACAGCGCCCTGCTGGCCGATGTGCTGGCGGGCAGCCGGTTCTGCACAGCTTTCTTCGCCACCCTCACCCCTGACGCGGCCGGGGGCTTCGTCGTGGAGCTGGCCACCGGTGGGCACCCCCCGGCCTACCACCTCAGCCCTGCCCCGCCCGAAGCCGGGTCTGCCACGCACACGCGGGTGGAAGCGGTCCATCCCAAGGGCGGCATGCTCATCGGGGCCTTCCCCGGCGCCCGCTTCGCCTCCACCACCCTCCACCTCGCCCCGGGCCAGGCCCTGCTTCTCTACACCGACGGCCTGACCGAGGCACACACCGGCAATGGCACCATGCTCGGTGACGAGGGCCTGACGGCCTTCCTCACCGCTCGTCCCGCCTCGTGCGGGGCGGCGCAGTTGATCCAGGACACCGTCGCTCTGCTGGAGGCCCTGCCCGAGGGTGCGAGTGACGACGTCGCCCTGCTGGCTCTGTCTGTTCCCACTCCCGACCAGGCCGCCGCCGCGACGGGGGCCGCATCCACCGCATACACCGCCGCCGCGCCCGCTGGGGAGGAGCACTGACCACCATGACCGACGACATCGAGCTGACCCTGACTGCCACCCCGGGTCCCGCAGCGGTCGCCCACGTCACCGGCGAGATCGACCTGCATACCGCACCCGGCTTGCGTACCCGCGCGCTGGAGCTGATCGACCAGGGCCACCACCGATTGATCCTGGACCTGTCCGGCGTGGGCTATTGCGACTCCGCCGGCCTCAGCGCACTGATCGGCATCTGGCACGGCGCCCAGGCCGTCGGCGGCTCCCTGACCCTGGCGGCCGTCCCCGACCGGCTGATGCGCATGCTCACCCTCACCGGAGTGGACAGCCTCCTGCCCCACTACCCGAGCACGTCCGACGCGCTCAACGCCCACCAGGGCGCTCCCAACGCCGTCTGAACCGCTTTCGGGCCAGCCTCGCCGGTGCGGGTGGTGGCGAGATCCATCGCCAGGTGATCGACGACATCCCGCACCGGATCGAAACTTCCCCGGGGAGGCCTCTCTCGCGCCCGGACGGTCCAGCCGGCTTCGAAGCGGTCATCGACGAGACTGGTGTCACGCAGCCCGGACGTGGAGGACCCCGCGTCCGCCCGGAGCGGGTGGTGACCGACAAGGGCTGCCCGGTCCGCACCTTCCCCGCCCTACCTGCGCAGACGCGGCACCAAGGCGATCATCCCCGACCGCGTGGACCAGCTCGCGGGTCGATGACGTCGCCGTGAACGGCGGCCCGTGGCTTTGGCGGGGCCGTCTACCGGCGCCGCAACGTCGTCGAGCGCCGCTTCCACCGCCACAAGCAGTGGCGGGGGCATCGCCACCCGCTCCGACCAGACGACAAGCAGCCCGGCCCCCTAGGCAGAAGATCCGAAGGAAACGGTCCAGCAGTCCTTGGCCGCCAGCCACTGCCGGTAGAGCTCCTCATAGCGTGCCGCGATCTCGGCCCGTGGGGTGAACCGGCGCAGGTCGGGTTCCGTGTGTGCCTGCGCCGCTTCCAGGCTGGGCTCCAGCCCTGCGGCGACCAGCGCCAGGAGGGCGGCACCGCGCAGGCTTGCGTCGGGCTCGGAGCCGGCGTGCACCGGCCGGCCGAGGACATCCGCCCGCAGCTGTGCCAGTTCGGGTGAGCGTGACGGTCCGCCGGCCAGTACGACCGGCGTGTCGGGGGCGTCGCCGCTCAGGAGGGTGTCCACGGCCTGACGTACGACGTACGCGGCGGCTTCCTGCGCGGCGTGCAGGACGTGGGCGGTCCCGTGGTGCTCGCCGAAGCCCCACAGGCCGCCCCGCTCCGTCTGGTTCCAGCCGGGGAAACGGCTGCCGGTGAGCAGCGGTGACATGGACAGTCCGTCGCTGCCCGCGGGGATGGCGCCGAGCGCGGGTGCCAGCCGCTTCAGAGCGGTGGCCGGGTCGCCGAGCCCCAGCAGGCGGGCCCAGTAGGCCAGCGCTCCGCCGGTCATGCCGGTCGCCCCGCCGCAGGTCCACAGCCCGGGCGTGAGATAGGGGTTGAGTACGGCAGCCGAGGGGCGGTCGTGCGGGGATGCGATGACCCGGGTCAGTACGTCGGTCGTACCGGCCACGTCCACGACGGCGTGGGGGACCGAGCCTGCGACGGCTGCGGCGCCGACCGTGCCGTCGGGGCCTCCGGCGGCCACGGGCAGGCCCTCGGGCAGGCCCGTCGTGCGGGCGCTGCTCGCGGTGACGGCGCCGACGACGTCCGTCGCGGCGTGCTGCTCGGGGAAGTGTTCCGGCCCCTTCCCCGCGGCGGCGAGCAGGCCGGGGTCCCAGGCCCGGCGGGTGACATCGCTGCCGAGCGTGTACGCCGCGCTGGTCATGTCGGTGGCGGCCTCGCCGGTCAGACGCAGCACCAGGAAGTCCTTGGGTGCGAGCGCCCATCGGACGCGCTGGTGCAGCGACGGGTCGGCGTCTTTGAGCCAGTGCAGGAGGGGGACGGCCCCGCCCGTCACCGCGGGACGGCCGGTCAGGCGGAGGAGGGCCGGGTCGCTCCACGCGGCGGTGACCTCCCGCACGCCGCGGGAGTCGGCCCACCCTCCGGCCCGGCCCAGCGGACAGCCCTCGTCGTCGACCAAAACCTGGCCGACGTGCCCCGCGATGGCGAGACACCGCAGTCGCGGACGTGCCGCGTGATCCGTGACGTGACGCAGGACGCCGCACAAGTCGTCCCACAGCCGCTCTGCGTCGAAGGTCTCGGTGCCCTCGTCGGCGCCTCGCCTGCAGCTCGCCTGGAGCAGCCGCCGCCCGTCGGGCGCCACCAGGGCGGCCCGAACCGCCGATGTGCCCACGTCCACGGCACACACGACGTCGTCGCTCGCCATGGTGCCTCACCTTTCCAGCCTGATGAGCAGCGGGAATTCGGGGCGGCTCCAGCTGCGCGCGAACTCCACCGGCCCGTTCTCGTCGCCGTGGGTGAGCCGGGTGATGGCGATGAGCGGGGTGCCCGGTGGCACCTGGAGCAGTGCCGCCTGCTCGGCGTTGGCCGCGGCCGCCGACACCTCCTGCTCGGCCCAGGTGAGCCTTATGCCGAAGCGGTCGACCAGGGTCCGGTAGAGGGAGCCGTCGAGCAGTTCGTCGTCGGCGAGCGAGGGCGCCAGTCCATAAGGGATCCAGGAGTCCTGAATGGCCGCCGGTTGTCCGTCGACGACGCGCAGCCGCAGCAGCCGGGTGACCTTCTGCCGGGGTTTGAGGCCGAGTCTGTCACTGACGTCCTCGGGCGCGTCGGCGACCTCGCGGAGGTGGACCACGGTGTCGATGACGGCGTCGCCCCGGCCGATGTCCTCGCTGTACGGGCCGAGGCTGTGCACCTTGCGGAAGGTGGCCTGATGGTCGGCCACGAACGTGCCCGCGCCACGGCGGCGGACCAGCCGGCGTTCGTCGGTGAGGCGGCCCACGGCCTGCCGCACCGTCATTCTGCTGACGCCGTAGTGCTCCGCCATCTCCCCCTCGGACGGCAGCCGGTCACCGGGCCTGAGGGTGCCGCTGGACAGCTGCCTGTCGAGGTCCTGGTAGATCACCTCGTACATGGGCAGTCGTGCCACGCGGTGCCTCCTTCGGGTCGTGTTGCGGGCTTTGGTTACATGATGCCCGCGAACGGCAGAATTGCGTGCGTCGGCCGGCGGGTCGGGACCTCCCCGCGTGCCCAGCCGACCGCGGCCAGGGTTCCGTCGCCGCGACGGACCCATACGTCCAGTCCGATCCGCGTCCGTGAACCGTCCCGCTCCACTTGGCGCACCGCCCCCGCGGCCTCGATGCGGTCGAAGGCGCTGACGGGCCGCAGAAACTTCACATGCAGCCAGCCGGTCCGGAACCACTCGGCACCGAAGGCGCGGGTGAGCAACTCGGACACATAGCAGACGAGTTGCTGCCCCTGGACGATCGGGAGCGGGAGGCCGCCGGCCCGTGCGGTGGCCAGGTTGTCGTGGATGTTGGTGACGAACTCGCCGATCCGGGAGAAGACGGCCATCTGCTCGAACGTGATCTCCTTGCGCAGCGGCTCCAGCCCCATGCCGGGCAGCGCATTGCCACCGAGACGCTCCGCGAGGGGCAGGGAGGTGTCGAAGTCGTCGCCGGCCCGGCGACCGGTGGCGGGGCCCGCCGAGCCGCGGCCGGCCACCTCGCCCGGCGTGGTGCGCATGATCTCGACACCGCGGTGGCGGACCAGCGTGCGGCCCTCCTCGTCGCGGGCGTCGGCCTCCATGACGACGTAGCCCTGCCCCCGTCGCTCGTACGTGTCCACGTAGCGTCCGGTGAGCCGGACGCGCTGCCCGACCAGGACGGGCCGGTCGAACCAGAGTTCCTCCTCGGTGTGCAGGCCCACGACCTGGCTGGCCGCGTACTTCAGGGTGAACAGCTGCAGCAAGTCGTTGGCGAGCAGTGCGGCGTGGCCTATGCGCGGGCCGTCGGGGCCGGCGCGCAGGTACCAGTCGCCGTGGTCGTCCTGCGAGAAGGCGAATCGCTTGACCTTGAGGTCGTCCACCAGCAGATCGACGGGGCCGAACTCCTCGGGAATGACGATCTGGTCGAACACCGGGGGCTTCAGGCCCGCTTCGAGGTCTTTCTCGTGTGCGGCGCGGGACGGGTCGGTGAGGTTGCGGCCGAGGACGGCCGTGTGATGGGCGGTCACTGCTCTGCTCCGTCCACGACGGCCACCGCGCGCACCGGGGAGCCGGTGCCGTGCACGATGCGCAGCGGGAACGCCAGGAAGAAGCTGAGCGCCGGCAGCCGGTGGAGGTTGGCCAGGTTCTCGATGATCAGCACACCGGCGGACAGCAGGACGTAGTGCGCCGGCAGTGCGCCGCGTCCGCCGTCGCCGCTGTCGAGGCTGACACAGTCGGTTCCCACCGCCCGCACGGAGCGCTCGCGCAGCAGCTCGGCCGTCTCGCGTGCGATGCCCGGCCAGTTCCGCAGGTGGGCGAAGCCCGCCTCGTGCAGGTCCCAGCGGGTGCGAGCCCACTGGAAGTCCAGCAGCACGATGTCCCCGGCCTCGAACGGGCCGTTGCTCTCCTCCCAGTCCAGCAGGGGCTGGGGGCCGACCATCTCGTCGGGGCCGGGCGGCGGATCCAGGGTGACGGTCGCACAGCGTCCGGTGAGCGCGGTGAGCGGGAGCTCGTCGACGCTGACGCGGGCGTGCGGGCCCTCGATCGGGAAGTGGCAGGGGCTGTCGACGTGGGTGCCGGTATGCTCGCCGAGCACGAGCTGATTCATGCGGGCGACGTCGCCCATCGACAGCCATCGGTTCTGGAAGTACTTGGCGTGGGTGGGATAGGTGGGCATGCCCTCTTCGAGGGGCCGGCTGAGGTCGACCAGCCGGGCTCCGGCGAGTGTCTCGCCCAGTGCCCGGGCGGTGGTCGGGCCGTGCCCCGCCGTCGGTGTCCGCATCCCGTCCTCCTTGGCGAACTGCGCAGGGGCGTCGAGTGGTTCGGTGCCCGGGCACCGGGGGAGGTCCGGTGGCCCGGGCTGTCGGGCCTGTGTCATCCGGTCCGCACCTGGCGGGTCTCCTGCCGGGCGACGAGGACGGCGATGATCAGGACGCTTCCGTTGAAGATGGGCTGCACCCAGAACGGCACTCCCAGCAGACTCAGTCCGTTGAAGCCGATGGCCAGCAGGATGATCGCGACCAGTGCCCCCAGGACGTTGTAGTAGCCGGGCCGGTAGGTGGCCACCCCGAGGAACGCGGCGGCGTAGGCGGGCAGCAGCAGGTCGGGCCCGTAACCGGGGTTGGCCGATCCGGCCTGGGCGAGAGCGAAGTTGGCCGCGATGCCCACGATCAGCCCCGCGGCGGCGAAGGACGTCATCCGCATCCGGTTGGTCCGCACCCCGGCCAGGTAGGCCACGCGCTCGGAGCCACCGATGGCGTACCAG
Source organism: Streptomyces sp. NPDC014801 (assembly GCF_043082085.1). Taxonomy (NCBI): domain Bacteria; kingdom Bacillati; phylum Actinomycetota; class Actinomycetes; order Kitasatosporales; family Streptomycetaceae; genus Streptomyces; species Streptomyces sp. NPDC014801. Next base: position 192,628 of record NZ_JBIBXG010000014.1, read on the forward strand.
TAACGGCCGTAGGGGGTGTGTTCCAGGACGTAGAAGAGGATCAGCGCGAGCAGCAGGGTCAGCCACACCGCCAGCGACAGGCCCAGGAAGTCGTCGGATGCCAGGGACGTCAGGGCGGAGGGGATGTTCTCGAAGATGACCTTGCCGTTGCTGATGCCCTGGGCCCCGCCGCTGAGCAGGATGCCGACGCCCAGGGTGGCGATGAAGGAACTGATCTTGAAATAGACCGTCAGCACGCCGTTGACCAGGCCGACGAGCAGCCCGACGACCGGGCCCGCGCCCATGACGAGCACCGGATTGCTGGTGTGCTGGGCCACGACGGCTTCCAGCATCGCGAGGAAGCCGATGAGGTACCCGACGGACAGGTCGAACTCACCGATGATCAACGGCATCAGGACGGCGAGGGTCATGGTCGCCGTGACGGCCTGCACGAGGGCCACGTTCTGGAGGTTGCTCGCGGTCATGAACCGGTCGGAGGCAAAGGTGAAGACCACGACGAGCAGGACGAGGAGCACCACTGTCTCGTAGCCGCTCACCCAGGACAACAGCCGGGCGGGGGCGAGACGTTCGCGCCTGGGGTGGGCGGACGCGGCATCGATGGGCCGGATTGTCTTGTCGGTCATCACAGGGCCTTCGTCATGAGGTTCTCGGCGGTCATGGCGGGTCCGGCGATCTCCTCGGCGAGCCGCCCTTGGTGCAGCACCAGGACCCGATCGCACAGGCCCGCCATCTGCTCGGGTTCGGTAGAGGTCATCAGGACGGCGATACCGCTCGCCCCGGCGTCGCGGATGGCGTCGAACATCACCTCGCGAGCGGCGGGGTCGACGCCGTAGGTCGGGTCGGCGAGGACCAGGACGCGCGGCCGCATGCGCAGCAGCCGGCCCAGGATGACCTTCTGCTGGTTGCCACCGGACAGCCGGCCGAAGACGGTCGACGGGTCGGTGGGTCGCACGTCGAGGTAGGAGACGACCTGCCGGACCGCCGCGCGCAGGGCGGCCCGCCGGTGCCAGAAGGTGCGTGCTTGGGGGAGTATCACGTTCTCGCTGACGGGGAGGGTGTGGATGCCGCCTTCATGGAGCCGGTCGGCGGGCAGGTACACCAGGCCCCGGTGGATCGCCACCCTCGGCGGCAGTGTGCCGGGCAGCCGGTGTCCGGCGACCTCGATGGTGCCCGCGCGACGCTGTTCGGCACCGGTGAGCAGCCGGGGCAGTTCCTCCAGGCCGCTGCCGCGCACTCCGATGACACCGACGATCTCGCCCGGCATGAGGGTGAGGTCGATTCCGTCGACATCGTGTCCGCGCAGGTCCCGCACCTGCAGTACAGGACTGGTCTTCGGCTGTGGCAGGAGGGCGCCGCCGCGGCTGCCGGCCGTCTGGCCCCACAGGGCGGCGATGCCCGTCGCGCCCCCGGCGGCGCCGGTCGGCGATCCGGCGTGCGCCTCGTCCGCGGGGCGGGACGCCTGGGCGGTACCGCGCATCATCCGTACGATCTCGGAGCGCTCCACCTTGGCGGCGGGCCCCTCCAGCACCAGTCGGCCGGCGTCGAGCACGCTGACGCGGTCCGCGTACGCGAGCTCGGCAAGCCGGTGGGTGACGGCGAGGACCGGCAGGCCGCGGTCGGCGATACTCCGCACGTGCCGCAGGAACGGCTCGGCCTCGGCCTCCGGCAGAGCCGCCGTGGCCTCGTCGAGCACCAGCAGCCGCAGGTCCTCGCCGGCGGTGCGCACGGCCAGCTCGACGCTGAGCATGGCCCGTTCGGCACCGGTGAGGCGCCCGGCCAGTTCCCGGCTGCGCCGCTCGATCGACAGGTCGTCGAGCAGCCGCTGGGTGTCGGCGCGAAGCCTGCGCCAGGCGATCCGGCCCGGCACCGCGCGCGGGAAGCCGGCGAACAGGGCCACGTTCTCGGCGATCGACAGCTGGTCCACCAGCGGCGCCTCCTGGTGGACGACGCGCACCCCGGCCGCCGCGGCGGCGGCCGGGCTCCATCCGCCGGTGACGTCCCGGCCGTCGACGAGAATCCGCCCGCCGTCGGGTACGTACACTCCCGTGATCGTGCGGACCAAGGTCGGCTTGCCGCTGCCGTTGGCGCCGAGCAGAGCGTGGATCTCGCCGTCCTCAACGGTCAGGGACACCTCGCTCAGAGCCGCGAAGGACCCGAACCGCTTGGTGACGCCCTGCAGAGCGGCAGTCATCGGGCATCACTTCCACAGTCCGTCGTACGTCGCGGAGTAGTCGAAGGAGGCGTGCCAGTCGGAGCCGGACTTGGGTGCGTTGCCCTTGTCCAGCACGACGTAGGGCAGGTTCTCGCCGTGCGGCTCGGCCAGCGGCTTCTTGGTGAGCAGCCGGGACGTCTGGTCGAGCATCGCGTAGCCCATGTACAGGTTGTCGTACGCGGCGTCGGCGACCTGGACGTGCGAGTTGCGCACGAAGTTCAGGTTCTCCTGGCTGCCGAGCACGCTGATCAGGCGGACCTTGTCGCCGAGGCCGGCCTGGGCGATCGCCGGCACGACGGCTGCCGCCGCCGGGTCGTAGGGGATGAACACGTAGTCGACGTCAGGGTTCGAACGCAGGTAGCTGACGACCGACTGCGGCAGCACCTGCGCCACCTGGTTCCCCGTGAAGTAGCGCAGCGGCTGCACGGTGCAGTCCTTGCACTTCTTCAGTTCGTCCAGCAGCCCCTTCTGCAGGGCCAGCACGGACGGGAACTCCTTGTCGGAGTAGACGACGATGTTGGCCTTGCCCTTGGAGTCGGCCTGCACCCACTGCGCGGCCTTCGTCCCGAGAGCGGCGTAGTCGGGCCCGACGTCGAAGGCGTAACCGAGGTTGCTGCCGGTCGGCTTGATGGGCGGGTTGGGGGAGTCCAGACCGTTGGATCCCGCGCCCACCGGAACGCCGGCATGCTTCGCCGCCCTCAGGCCGTCCTGCACCGCGTTCGGGTCGATGGCGATGTTGAGGATGATGTCGGCGCCCCAGGACAGGGCGTTGAGCATCTGGGCGTTCTGCTTGTCCGGTGTACCGCCGCCGTCCAGGACCCTGACCTGCCAGCCGAGCTTCTTCGCCGCCTGTTCGGCGCCCGTGGCGGGCGACACGCAGCCGCTGAGGATGCTCAGGCAGGTGATGACGGCGACCTTGAGGTGCTGGGGAGCCGTGACCGGCGCGGTCGGGCCCTGGTATTTCGAGGGTGATTCGGTGGTCGCCGCCTTGTGCAGGTCGCTCCACTGGTCGGCGGGCAGACCGCCGCCCGGGGCCGCGGCGTTGTGATCGCCGTGGCCATCGCCGGAGGCGGCCTGGGCGTGGGAAGCGGCACCGGCCCAGGCGGTGCCCGTGGCGAGGACGGCCGCCACCGGCAGGGCGAGGACGGTCTGGCGTATGCGTCGTCCGCGGGTGTTCTTCATGATGGTGCGTCTCCTGTGACGGACGGATGAGTGGATCAGGCGATCGCGACGGGCCGCACGGGCGAGCCGGTTGCGCCGGTGATGGGGAGAGGGAGGCAGAGCAGCAGGAACTCGTGGACCCTCGCCGCGGCGAGTTCCTCGAGGTAGACCCATTCCATGAGGGGGACACCGAGGTCCCGGATCAGGAGCCGGTGCACGGGCTGGGGTTCGCCCTGGACACCGGAGGGGGAGACCTCGACGGCTGCCGTGTCACTGCCGACGGCGGCCGGCCGGTGGCGGGCGAGCATGCGCGCACCCTCCAGGTCGAGCCCGGCTCCCTGGACGGCGGCCATCGCCCCGGTGTCCGGCCAGTGCTTCATGGTGCCGGTGCGCAGCAGCACCACGTCGCCCTCCTCGATCCGCACCTGCTGCCGTTTCAGTGCCAGCTCGATCAGGTCCGGGTCGATGGGCTGGTGGGGCCGCAGCGTTTCACGGCCCAGCGCGCCCGGCGCGTCCACGAGGACCGCCCGGCACAGCAGGGGTGGCAACGTCGACGCGTCGTGGGTGAGGGGGCCGTAGTCGCCGAGGTACTCGTGCGCCGAGTAGCCGCCGTACCACTCGTCGTTGTCCCCCGAGGTGATGTGCGCCAGGGCGTCGATATGGGTGCCTGAGTGGGCGCAGAACGACAGGATCTCGGAGATGAAGCCGAACCGGGAGGCGTTGTCCCGCATCCACTCCAGTTCGCCGCGGGCGCCTTGGGCGCGCTCACCGGCCGGTGTCCGGAAGGTGAGGACCTGGAACGGCGGGTGACCGGGTGCGAGCGGCATTCCGGGCCACCACCCGGAGGACAGGTCGTACACCCGGCCCCGACCGGCCAGCGCCAGGGCGGAGGGATCCACGTGCAGATCGGTGGGGCGGTGCGCGGAGGTGTTCTCGTGCGGATCGGTGGGGCGGTGCGGGGAGGCGTTCTCGTGCGGATCGGTGGGTCGGTGCGGGGAGGTGTTCTCGTGCGGATCGGTGGGGCGGTGCGGGGAGGCGTTCACTCAGATCACCCCCAGGGACTTCAGCCGGGCGATCTCCTCCGCGGACCGTCCCAGCAGTTCCCCGTAGACGTGGTCGTTGTCCTCGCCCACCAGCGGCGGCGCCTTGCGCACCGACCCGGGGGAGCCGTTCATCTTGATCGGGATGCCCGGCAGGCGCAGGGTGCCCAGGACGGGGTGCTCGACGTCGAGCATCATCTCCCGGGCCCTGATCTGTTCGGAGTCGACGACTTCCGGGATGTCACTGACCTTCCCGAACGGGATGCCGGCCTCCTGCAGGACATGCGCGATCTCGTCGCAGGGGCGGCTCTTGGTCCAGGCGGCGACGGCTTCCTCGAGCTCCTCGATGTGCGCCATACGGCCCGGGACCGAGGCGAACCTTTCGTCCTCCAGCAGGTCCTTCCGGCCGATCGCCCGGCACAGCCGGGGAAAGAGGGGGTCGGTCCCGGCGTGGATGTAGACGTACCCGTCGGCGGTGGGAAAGACGTTCGCCGGTCCGGTGAGCAGGTCGCGCGAACCGTTGCGCCGCGGATGCTCGCCCAGCATGGCGTAGGCACTGGGCCGGGTGCCCAGGGAGGCGAACAGCGCGTCCAGGGACGCCACGTCGACGTGCTGACCCTCCCCGGTGCGGTCCCGGTGCAGCAGGGCGAGCATCGCCCCCATCGCCCCGTGGAACCCGGCGATGTAGTCGGCGATGTACGTGCCCGTCAGGGTGGGCTCGCCGTCCGGCGGACCGGTGAGGCTCATCAGCCCGGACGTGGCCTGCGCGACGGCGTCGAAGAGGGCCCGCCGGGCGAGCGGCCCGGTCTGCCCGAAGCCGGAGATGGACACCAGGATGATGCCGGGACGCAGCTCCTGCAGCCGCTGGTAGGGCAGGCCCATCGCCTCCATGGTCCCGGGCCGGTAGTTCTCCACCACGATGTCGCTGCGCCGGACCAGGTCCTCCAGGAGCGCCCGTGCCTCGGGGCGCCGGGTGTCGAGCGTGGCCCCGTACTTGTTGCGGTTGTAGATCATCGTGTAGACGCTGTGCTGCCGGTGGAACGGCGCGTGCTTGCGGGCGTCCTCGCCGCTGGGCCGCTCGATCTTGACGACCTCGGCGCCCATGTCTCCGAGCAGCTGGCAGCACAGCGGTCCGGCGATGAACCGGGACAGGTCCAGCACCCTGATCCCGTGCAGTGCGCCGGGAACGACGGTGTCGCCGGCCGTGGCGTCCGTCATGATCAACCCTCCTCCGGCTCGTAGGGACGGAAGGCGGGGTAGGTCCAGGCGTTGACGCTCCGGTCGATGGGGACGTCGAAGAGAGCGGGCGTGCGGCCCTCCAGGGTTTCCGCGACATGCTTGACGAGGTCTTCCAGACGCGTGGTCCGCTCCGCCGGCAGGCCGAGACCCCGGGCGACCCGGGCGTAGTCCGACGGCCCGAAGTCCACGCCGATGGTCCGGTTGTCGTAGTGGACGATCTGTTCCTGGCGGATGTTGCCGTACCCGGCGTCGTTGAGTACGACGACCGCGACGCGGCCGCCCACCCGCACCAGCGTCTCCAGCTCCGCCAGACTCATGCCGAGCGAACCGTCCCCGACCAGGGCCAGGACGGGGCGTTCGGGGGCGGCCACGGCGGCCGCGACGGCGGCGGGGACGGCGAAGCCCATGTTCCCGAAGCCCACCGGCTTGATGTAGCTGCCCGGCTGCCGGATCTGCCACAGGTACGACCACACGCCCGGATTCCCCGCGTCCGGGATGAGCAGGGTGTCGTCGGGTGCGGCCGAGCGCAGCCGTCGTACCACCTCCGCGGGGGACAGGCCGTCCGTGGGCGCCGGCTCCACCACGGCGGCCGGCTCCTGCCACCACCGCTTTTCGGCCTCTTTGAGCTCGGCTATCCAGGCAGATCGGCGGGTGGAGAACTCGTCGGCGCGGCCGGCCAGCGCAGTGTGGAGTTCCTCCAGCGTGGTCCTGGCGTCCGCCACGACCCCGATGGTCCGGCGACCGTAGTAGCGGCCCAGCATGGCGGGGTCCACGTCGATCTGGATCACCTGCGGCAGGTCCATCCGCCACCGGCCCGTCGAGACGGCGTTGAGGCTGTTGCCCACCGCGAGGACCAGATCGGCGTCGGCCATGACACGGCTGGACAGCCGGGTGCCCATGCGGCTCAGGGCCCCGAAGACCAGGGGATGGGTGGTCGGCACGGAACCGATGCCGTTGAACGTCGTGATCACCGGTATCCGCAGAGCCTCGGCCAGCGCGAGGGCGGCCTCACCCGCGCCGGAGCGGTTGCAGCCGTTGCCCAGCCACAGCACCGGGCGCTCGGCCCGCGAGAGGCGCTCGGCGACGTCGGCCAGCGCGCGGACATCGGCGCGGGGACGCTGCACCACCCACCGGCGCATCGGATGCTCGCCCTCGGGCACCGCCGCGTCCTCATCGGCCACCGGACCCTCGATGGTGTCCCGGGCGAAGTCCAGATGAGCCGGTCCTGGATTGCCGGACATCGCGTTGAGATAGGCCTCTTCCACCGCCTGGCGCAGCGCGCCCGGGTGGGCCACCAGGCGGCTGAACTTGGTCAGGGGCCGGAACAGCTCCACGTGATCGGCGTTCTGGGCGTCGTCCCGGTGGATGTTCTCGCCGGCGTTGTTGCAGGTCAGCACCAGCATCGGGCTGGAATCCCGGACCGCGCCGCCCACTCCGGTGAGCAGGTTCGTAGCCCCGGGACCCGTCGTCGCCAGGCAGACACCCGGCGTGCCCGTCAGCCGGCCGTAGGCGTCCGCCATGACGGCCGCCGCGTTCTCATGCCGGGCGGTGACGAACTCGATCACCGGCGAGGCCAGGATCGCGTCCGTGATGGAGAGCGTCTGGCCACCGGGCACCCCGAAGACCGTCCGGACGCCCAACGACTCCAGCATTCTCACGACCAGCTCTCCACCGGTGACCGACCCAGACATGACCCCTGCCTTTGCTCCGCCGCTCCAAGTCCAAAATCTATCTAGTTGTCTAGATATGTCCATTGAGAGCACAGGTGAGGCATATGTCAAGTGTGGATTTGCGGGATGCTCCGCCGCCGTACATCGCCGCCGTACAGGGAAAGATCGCGGCCATTCCCGGCGGCGCGGGCCGCCTCCCTGCGGCTGGGGTGCTGCCGCGCAGCTGACCGTCCTTCGGTCAGCCGATCGGAGAGAGCGGCCGATGTGTCGATGAGGGAGTTGGCCTGGGCCGGCCTCCCGGGTACGGGTCTGTTCCACGAAACGGCCCGGCTCCGCGCGGACGGTGGCCGAGTCGACGCGCTTGAACACGGGCAATGCGGGTTCGGCCGTCTGCCAGGCGTCGTCGAGGCGGCCGGCACCCGCCAGGGGTGTCGCCTGCCGAACCGCGAAGCGGGCCCGGGAGTTGCTGTCCGCCGGGACGACCGGCCGGCGCCGGCCCTCGGGCACCGAGAAACTCATCGGTCCGACCGCACCGGGAGGCTCTGATCGTCGCCCGGCAGTTGCGGGACAACCGTGAGGCGGACGCGCGGCCGGCCTGACGAATGAGTCACGCCTCGGTCGCGACCCGGACCGTGGGTACCGAACGGGCCGGACCGCCCAGGCGCCCGGGTGGCTGCCGGTGCACCAGGCCGGGTCGAGGGTCGTCTACGATCCCTGGCCATGGCGCATACGTTACGTACACATCTCGCGGTTCTCGGGTCCGCGCTCCTCGCTCTGGCCTCGTGCCTCGTGGCCGCGGGCCCCGCTCAGGCCGCCACTCCCTTCGCGGAGGTCGATCCGGCGGTCGTCGCGAGCTTCCAGCTCCGGCCCGGCAACTCCTTCGCCGAGAACGACAAAGCCATCAAGGCCGTCGAGGCTCAGGGAGCTGTCACCGTCCGCAACGCCACCCAGGTGCTCACCTCGGGCGGGCGTACCGGCCGGAACGGGCTCTGCCACGCCACCGGCCTCTCGGCCTCCCTCAACCCCGACGGCTTCTGCTGGGACAAGGCCGACGACACCTCCAACTCGTACACGGACGACGGCGGCTGGACACCGCAGGGGCTGACCGGTTCCTACGATGCCCAGCCCGACGGGCTGTGGGAGGGGCGCCCCGCCTTCCTCGCCTCCTGGCACTTCAGCCGGGGCATGCAGACCGGCGGCGCCCACGTCGCCAACGAGTTCAGCCGGGTCAGCCTCGTCAACGCCGAAGGCGGCCAGATCCGTTACAACCATCTGCTGCTCGTCCGGCCCATCGTCGGCGCGGACGGCAAGGGAAGCTTCACCGGCGTCTCCAGCCATGCCGACGGCGTTGTCTGGTACGGCAACAAGGTGTTCGTCGCCAACGGCCGCTACCTCCAGGTCTACGACCTGCGGCACATCTGGCAGGTCAACTCCAGCACCAAGGACGTCGGCATCACCGGCTCGACCTCCTCGGCCCGATGGAGCGCCTACGCCCTGCCCATGATCGGCGAGTACGTCACCACCTCCGACGGCGGCGCCTGCTCGGTCCCCGCCGATGCCGACGACCCGAAGGATCGTCCCTGCCTCAACTCCCTGAGCCTGGACCGCACGGGCCAGGACGGCCTGGTTTCCGCCGAGTACAAGCCGGGCGCAGCCGGCGGCCGCGTCATCCGCTGGGCCCTCGACGCCGACACCGCGCTGCCGTACGGGCACGCCACCGTCGCGTACTCCTCCCCGATCTGGGCCATGCAGGGCGCCGCCACCGACGGCACCGACTGGTACCTCGCGGGTGACTGCCCCACCGGGGTGGGCGGCGGCTCCGGTGACCCGTCGGGTGCCCCGTACTCCTGCATCCACAAGACCCAGGCGGACGCGGCCCCCCATGTGCTGACCACCGCGCCGGTCTACACCCAGAACCTCGGGTACGCGCCGTCGACGGGGCGGATCTGGGGCCTCAACGAGCGGATCAACTCGACGGACGGGGTGCGGGTGGTGTTCTCCATCGACCGGGCGTAGGCAGCGTCTTGTTCATCAGCCGTCGAGCCAGATGAGTGTGCCGGCCAGGGTGATGGCGGCGAGGTGGCGGTCGGGCTGTTCCTCGTAGCGGGTGGCGATGCCGCGCCACTGCTTGAGGCGGTGGAAGCAGGGTCCGACGACGTTGCGGCGCCGGTGGACGGCTCCGTCGCAGCCGCAGGGCCGTCCGCGGCGTCGGCGTCGGCCCGCGAGCTGGTCGACGCGTTCGGGGATGGTCGCCTATGCCGAACGGGTTTCGTCAGCGGGCTTCCAGCTCTTCGGCTCTCCTCGTGAGCTCCGCCGCGATGTCGTCCCAGTCCGGACCGTGCAGCCACAGGTTGTGCGCGGCTTCGCGCAGGAGAGCCGGCTCGTCGGGCCGCTGCAGCAGTACGAGCCGGTACGCGAGGTTGCGGATCCACACGGGAAGACAGCCGTCGACCACGTTGGGGCAGAGCTCCCGCAGCATCGACAGGATCGTGTCCGCGTCAGCGAACGTCAGCTCTTCCACGAAGTAGTGTTCGCGATGCTCCTCGCCGCACGCCGGAGTCTGACGGAACTCGTCTCCGTAAAGGCACCGGGCGTGCTCGGTCAGCGTGCTGTGCATGCGCTGCAGCTTACGACGACATGATGCGCCGGACGGATCCTCATGGTGTGGTCCCAGGGTCCCGTCGGCACGCCCCGGTCATGGGCGGCCGGAACTGTGCCGACGGCCGCACCTCCTGACGGGCCACGGCCGCCGCCGCTTCGAGGGCACGCGCCGCACCCTGGTGGTCATGTGCGGCTGAGCATTCCAACGCGCGACCCCGCCCACCCCTCACCGGGGGAGGGCGGGGTTCGCCGCTTCACGGGCCGGGGCCCCGCCTGCCGCGGGCCCTCACGCCCGCAGATACGCCAGCACCGCGAGCACCCGGCGATGCCCTTCCGTGTCCACCGGGAGGTCCAGCTTGTTGAAGATGTTGCCGATGTGCTTGTTCACCGCCGCCTCGCTGATGAACAGGTGCTTGGCCAGGCTCGCGTTGGTGCGGCCCTCCGCGACCAGGGCGAGCACCTCGCGCTCACGGGGACTGAGCCGCTCCAGCGGGTCCTGGCGCAGCCGGACCAGCTGCTGGATGACCTCGGGATCCACCACCGTCTCGCCGGCGGCGACCCGTTCGATCGCGGAGGTGAAGTCCGCGACCTTGCTCACCCGCTCCTTGAGCAGGTAGCCCACCCCGGCGCCGCCGCCGGAGTCCAGCAGGCGCAGCGCGTAGGACCGCTCCACGTACTGGCTGAGCACCAGCACGGGCAGCCCGGGGAACTCCGTGCGCAACTCGACCGACACGCGCAGCCCGTCGTCGCCGAGCGAGGGCGGCATCCTGACATCCGTGACGATCAGGTCGGGCCGGTCCGCGCGGACCGCCTCCACCAGAGCGTCGGCGTCGCCGACGGCCGCCACCACCTCATGGCCGACCCGTTCCAGCAGTCCGACCAGGCCTTCGCGCAGCAGCACGGCGTCCTCGGCCACGATCAGGCGAAGCGACACGGGACCTCCACGTGCACCAGGGTGGGACCACCGACCGGACTCGACACCCGCATCCGGCCGTCGAGCGCGGCGATACGGTCCGCGAGACCGGTCACGCCGCTGCCCGCGGGGTCGAGCCCGCCCCGGCCGTCGTCCTTGATGTCGAGGATGAACAGGTCGGAATGGTACCGGCCGTGGACGTGTGCGGTCGTGGCGCCGCTGTGCTTGGCGATGTTCGTCATGGCCTCGTTGATCAAGTAGTACATCGTCGTCTCGAGCTTTCTGGGCAGCCGCTGGGGCAGCTTCAGGTCCACGGTCACCGGGATCGGGAAACGGCCCGCGTAGTCCTCGACGGCCGCGACGAGTCCGTGGTCGGCGAGGACCGGCGGGTTGAGGCCCCGGATCAGGGCACGCAACTCCTGGTGTGCGGTCGACAGCTGGTTCTCGGCCTGGGTGAGCAACTCGTCCTGCGCGGAGCCCTCCTCGACGTCCAGGCGCATCAGGGCCAGGGTCATGCCCAGTGACACGAGATGCTGCTGGGCCCCGTCGTGCAGATCCCGCTCGATCCGCACCCGCTCGGCGTCGAAGGAGTCCAGCAGACGCGACTGCGAGGCGCGCACCTCGCGCAGCTCCTCACCCAGCTCCCTGTCCCGCGGGGCGAGGAACGTACGGGCCATGACGGCGCGGGCGCCGGCCCACGAGGTCACCGTGTAGGGCGAGGCGAGCAGCACGATCACGGCGAACACCGTCCACGGCCAGGTCTCCTTGGACGTCGCGGCGATCAGCGTGGCCGGCACCCCGAAGGAGAAGCCGAGCACGAGAAGGTCGAGCCACCACAGGGCCGCCGCCGACAGCAGCGTGAACACCAGCTCCCGCCAAGTGGCCTGCTCTTTCAGCCGGGTGGCCACCCAGCCGCGCAGGCCCGGGGCGTCCGGGCTGCGGTGCGGGTCGGTCAGCCGGTCGAGGTCCACCAGGGACAGCCGCCGGCGCTCCACCGTGGCCACCACGGTGGAGGCGAGGACCAGTCCGACCAGCGGGGCCACGCCGATCAGTACGACGAGCAGGGCCAGGCCCGCGGCCAGGCCGACCGCGAAGACGAGGACCGCCACGGCACCGACCAGGACGCCGCCGCTCAGATACGCGAGCGACCGCCAGGGCCAGCTGGAGGTCAGAAAGCTCAGGGGACGCTGAGCCATGGCCTGCCAGGCCGTTGTGGGTTGCATGCGCCCAACGTACCCAGCAGACCTCAACGGGGAGCCCCGCAGCCGCGGCAGGGCCCCGTTCCGGGGCGCGGAAGTAGAGCTGGCTCTACCTCAGGAGTAGAGAGCAGCCCAGTGCCCGGGCCACCCCCCGCACGGTGGAATCGACGCATGACGACGACGAGCCACATCACCCCCGCACGGAACGCGGTCGAACTCCACGGCCTCCGCAAGGTGCACGGCACCGGCGGACGCCAGGTGACCGCTCTGGACGGCGTCTCCCTCAGCTTCCCCCGCGGCACCTTCACCGCGATCATGGGCCCCTCCGGTTCCGGCAAGTCGACCCTGCTGCAGTGCGCGGCCGGCCTGGAGCAGCCCTCCGACGGCAAGATCATCCTCGCGGGCACGGACATCGGCCGGCAGAACGAGAAGGAGCGCACCGAACTGCGCCGCGAGCACGTCGGGTTCGTGTTCCAGGCCTTCAACCTGGTCGAGTCCCTGACGGCCGCGCAGAACGTGGAGCTGCCGTCCCGTTTCGCCGGCCGCAAGGTCGGCCGCGGGCAGGTCGAGCAGGCGCTCGCCTCCGTCGGACTCGCCGAGCGCGCCGGACACCGTCCCAGTGAGCTCTCCGGCGGCCAGCAGCAGCGCGTCGCCCTCGCCCGCGCCCTCGTCACCCGCCCCGACGTCCTCTTCGCGGACGAGCCGACCGGCGCCCTGGACACCGTCACCTCGCGCGAGGTGCTGCGGATGATGCGGATGCTGGTCGACCAGGAGGGCCAGACCACCCTGGTGGTCACCCACGACCCGGTGGCCGCGGCCCACGCCGACGTCGTCGTCTTCCTCAAGGACGGCCGTATCGCCGACCGTGTCTCGCTCGACCGCCGGGCCGGTGTCGACAACGCCGCGGCGATCGCCACCCACATGGCCCGGCTGGAGGCCTGACCGACATGCTGATCCTCGCGAACGTCCGTGAACGCTGGTCCGGTTTTCTCGGCGCCTTCGTCGCCGTCCTGGTCGGCGTGGCCCTGATCACCACCACCCTGGTCATCTACGACTCCGCCAAGGCCAAGGTCCAGCCCCGCTACCAGGGCACCGCGGCCCTCGCCCTGCCGCCGCCGGCCGTCGACGCCGGCGGCAGCCCCGAGGACCGGATGCCCTGGAGCGAGACCGAGGCGAAGCCGCTTGTCTCCGGTCTGGAGAAGGTCCCCGGCGTCGCCGACGCGGTGGTGGACCGCTCCTTCTACGCGCAGGCGATCAAGGACGGCAAGCCCGTCACCGACGAGGGCGCCCTGGAGTCCGGGCACGGCTTCTCCAGCGCCCGGACGGCACCGTACAAGCTGGTCTCCGGCCGGGCCCCCACCGCCGCGGACGAGGTCGTGGTCGACCGCGCCCTCGGCGCGGCCGTCGGCAGCGAACTGACCGTCAACATCACCCAGGGACGCGAGCAATTCAAGGTCGTCGGCACCCTGGACGGCCCCGGCTACTACTTCAGCGAGCAGTTCGCCGCCCACCAGCAGCCCGGCGTCTCCACCATCGCCCTGATCCCCGACAAGGGCGCCGACACCGGTGCGATCGTCAGCGCGGCGAAGAAGGTCGTCGGCGAGCACGGCAGCGTCGTCTCCGGTGACGGACGGGCCGAGCTGCAGCCCGAGTACATCGAGCACAAGCGCTTCCTCGGCGTCCAGCTGATCGGCGCCATGGCCATCCTGGGCCTGTTCACCACGGTGTTCGTGGTGGCCTCGATGCTGGTCCTGTCGACCGGGATGCGCCGCCGCGAGATCGGCCTCCTGCGCACCATCGGCGCCTCGCCCCAGCAGGTCCGCCGCATGATCCTCGGTGAGGCAGCCGTGGTCGGCCTCGCCGGCTCGATCGTGGGCTGCGTGGCCGGTGTGGCCGCGTCGCCGATGCTGCTCTCGATCCTCAAGGGTCTGGACGTCACCCCGCCCGGCATGCGGATCGACGTCGCCGCCTGGCCGCTGCTGGTGGCCGCCGTGATCGGTATCGGCGTCAGCGTGATCGGCGCCTGGGCCGCGGGCCGCAAGGCCGCCAAGGTCGCCCCGATCGAGGCGCTGCACGACAGCCGCTCCGCCAACCAGGGCATGGGGCGCGGCCGCTGGATCGCGGGGCTGTCCGTCCTCGGTCTCGGCGTCGTGCTCGCCGTCGGCACCGCCACCAGCACCGCCGACAACCGCATCAACAGGGCGATCTTCGCCACCATGACGCTGATCGTTGCCGCGGCCCTGCTGGCCCCCGCCTTCGTCGGACCCGTCGGACGGATCCTGACCGCCCCCTTCCAGCGCGGCGGCAAGGCCGCTGCGGTCCTGGTCCGGGCCGAACTGGTCGCCAACCCGCGCCGCGCAGCCTCCCTGGTGGCCCCGGTGATCGCCGCCGTCGGCTTCGCGGTGCTGCTCAGCGGCATGGTCGAGACGATGCGGATCGCCTACCCGGCCGGTGAGGCACTGAAGGTCGCGGGCCAGACGATCGTCACGCCGGACGGCACCCCCGGCAACACGGACGAGGTCGTCGCCGCCAACCCGGTCGGCAAGGCCGCACTGCCGACCCGCGCGTTCGTCGAGCCGAAGAAGGGGAGCGGCGGTACGGCCATGGTCCTGGACGTCCTGGGCAGCCGGGACCCGAAGTGGAACAAGCAGGGACAGGCCGTCCTCGGCAAGAAGGCCGCCGACGAGCTGGGCCTGAAGCAGGGCCAGGACGTCCCGGTCCGGTTCGTGGACGGCGCGACCGTCACGCTCATCGTGGCCGAGGTACTGCCCGACGACCCGGCCCGCGGTGACTTCGTGGTCGCCCGCGACCTGGTCCGCGCCCACGACCCGGCCGCGCTCACCGACGACATCTTCGTCCCCGCCGGCGTCAAGGCCTCGGCCGCGGTACCCGGAGTGGCCCTGCACGACGCCGCCGAGTTCGCCCTGGCCGACTACAACACCGACGCCAAGCTCACCGACTCCCTCGCCCTGATGCTGATCGTCATCGCCGTCGGCTACAGCGTGATCGCCGTCGCCAACAGCATGGCCATGTCCGCCCACGGCCGGCGCCGCGACTTCGGGGTGATGAAGTCGGCCGGCGGCACCGTCCGCCAGCTGCTGTTCACCTCGGTCGGCGAGACCACCCTGGTCGTCGCCATCGGCGCCGCCCTCGGTGTGCTGGTCACGCTGCCCCCGCTGGCCGGCATGGCGGCGGGCCTGTCCGAGGCCACCTCCTCGGACGTGAGCCTGCGCCTGAACTCCGGCACCATCGTCACCGCCGTCCTCGGCACGCTGGCGGCGGCGGTCCTCGCGGGGATCGCGGTCACGGCGAAGACACTCAAGCGGCAGACGACGTAAGCCGCAGGGAGCGATTGGCGAGAGGCCGGAAGGAGGACGTCCACGCAGGCGGCGGCACTTGCCACGGCAGGCCCGGCGCATGAGGGCGACGCCCCGTGTGAACGGCGCATGAAACCCTTCCCCCGCGCCCGTGCTCTGTATTGACGCCCACCGCCCGCCCTGGCGCCGTCCCTGATCATGAGGCTCTCCGCTGTCCGCACAGGGATGTGCGTCGCGCTCGTGGCGCGACGCCATGTCGACCTGTGCCGTCAGGCCAGCGCGATCTGTAGCTGAAGCCCAGCCTCTTCCTTCTCCTCTTCTTCCCTCCCTCGCCGTGCCCGTCCTGGGGCACGGCCGCCCCCGAGGACCCCCTATGCTTGGAATATCCCGTCGTGCCTTCACCGGCCTGATCGGCGGCGGCGCCGCGACGGCCGTCGCGGGCACGGCCGCGACCGCCGAAGCAGCCGCCCCCGCCGAGCGCCCCTTCCGCGCCCGAGCACACACCGGCCGGGGCCGGCGGCCGAACATCCTCTTCGTCTTCGCCGACGACCTCGGCTGGGCCGACCTGTCCGTCTACGGCGCCCCGCACATCAAAACCCCGAACCTGGACCGGCTCGCCGCACAGGGCGTGCGGTTCACCGACGCCTACTCCGGCTCGGCGACCTGCTCCCCGACCCGCTTCAGCCTGTACACCGGCCGCTTCCCGGGCCGCACCAAGGGCGGACTCGCCGAGCCCATCGCCAACCGCAGCCAGGGACTGGACCCCAGCCATCCGACCCTCGCCTCGCTGCTGAAGAAGGCGGGGTACTCCACCGCGCTGATCGGCAAGTGGCACTGCGGCTGGCTGCCCGACTACAGCCCGACCAAGTCCGGCTGGGACGAGTTCTTCGGCAACTTCGGCGGAGCCCTCGAGTACTTCTCCAAGCTGGGCCAGCTCGGCGACTACGACCTGTACGAGGGCGACGCCGAGTACAAGGACCTGCGCTACTACACCACCGTACTGACCGAACGGGCCGTGGAGTACGTCGGCCGGCGGCACGAACAGCCGTGGCTGCTGAACCTCAACTTCACCACCCCGCACTGGCCGTGGCTCACCGAGGACGACGAGGAGACCGGCGCGGAGATCGCCGCGAAGGTCCGCGACGGCAACGTGCTCGGCGCGCTGCTGCACAACGACGGCGGGTCGGTGACGAAGTACACGGAGATGGTGGAGAGCCTGGACCGGGCAGTCGGCCAGGTGCTGGCCGCGCTGCGCCGCTCCGGCCAGGAGGAGAACACGATCGTGGTGTTCTCCTCCGACAACGGCGGTGAGCGCTTCTCCTACCAGTGGCCGCTCAGCGGTGAGAAGGCCTCACTGCTGGAGGGCGGCATCCGGGTGCCGACGATCCTGCGCTGGCCGGACCGGGTCGACGGCCGGCAGGTGAGCCATGTCCCGGTGTACACGCCGGACTGGACCGCGACCCTGCTGGAGGTGGCCGGCGCCCGCCCCGACCCGGCGTACCCGCTGGACGGCCACAGCCTGGCCGGCTATCTGCTGCGCGGCGAACAGGTGCCGGAACGCGACCTGTTCTGGCGGGTGCGCGGCAACCGGGCACTCAGACGGGGCGACCTGAAGTACTACCGGGACGCCGACGGCAGGGACCACCTCTTCGACCTCGCGGCCGACGCCCGCGAGCAGGCCGATCTGGCCCCGGACCGCCCGCAGCTGCTCGCCGAGCTGAAGGCGGCCTGGGAGTCGGTGAACGCAACCCTGCTGCCGTATCCCGACCAGCCGATGTGAGGTGATCTGCCGGGTGCTGGACTGCGACGCGGCCGCGCCTGCTCGTCCTGGACACGCTGCTGGCGCGACCGCTGCGCCCGCACCCCAAGCCCCTGGCCCCTGGCGCCCGCCGATTGACGCTGTCTCCCTCGTGCCGCGCCACATCCGCGTTGCGAGATTCGGCTGCCCGCATACGCAGCTAGTGCCGCATCAGGCAAGGTTCGCCCTGTCGTGACGATTGCTCGATTACTGCACCGGGCGGAACCGGACAGCCAGAATGATCACGTGGCTGAACGTGTGCAGGTCCGGGAGATCGATGATGACGAGGGCAGGCGGTTGCTGCGGATCATCCGCAGAGGCACCGGCTCAGTGGTGACCTGGCGGCGGGCCCAGATGGTGCTGTTATCCGCGCAAGGCATGCCCGTGGCGAAGATCGCCGAAGTGACGTTCACCAGCGCGGACCGGGTCCGGGATGTGATCCACAACTTCAACGCCGATGGCTTCGAAGCGCTCTACCCGAAGTACAAGGGCGGCCGGCCGAGAACCTTCACCCTCCCGGAACGCCGGGAAATCAAGAAGATCGCCAAGTCGAAGCCAGCCGAGCACGGCCTGCCGTTCTCGACCGGGAGCCTGGCCAAGCTGGGCGACTTCCTGGTCGCCGAGGGGGTGGTCGACGACATCAGCCACGAGGGCCTTCGGTCCTGCTCCGCGAGGAGGGCGTCTCGTTTCAACGGATGAAGACCTGGAAGACCTCACGCGACCCGGACTACGCCGCCAAGAAGGCCCGCGTCGAACACCTCTACTCGATCGCCGACGGCGAGGTCATACCCGAGGAAGGCGAGCCCGAAGTCGTCTTCTGCATGGATGAGTTCGGGCCGCTCAACCTCCAGCCGCACCCCGGTCGGCAGTGGGCTGAACGAGGCGGCCGGCACAAGGACCCCGACCGCGAGCCGCGGCCCCGACGCCGGGCCACCTACACCCGCCCACACGGGGTCCGCCATCTGTTTGCCGCCTACGACCTCGCCAACGACCAGCTCTACGGGCACATCAAGAAGACCAAGAACAGGTCGAAGTTCCTGGAGTTCTGCCGCTACCTACGCTCGCTGCATCCGATGCACATGCGCATCGCGATCGTTTGTGACAACTACTCCCCGCACCTGACCACGAGGCGATGTCAGCGGGTCGCGACATGGGCGACGGCGAACAACGTGGAGATCGCCTACACCCCGACCAACAGCTCCTGGCTCAACCGGATCGAGGCCCAGTTCACCGCCCTGCGCTACTTCGCGCTCGACGGTACCGACCACGCCAGCCACAAGGAGCAGGGAAGCACGATCCGCCGCTACATCATCTGGCGGAACAAGCATGCCGCCGACGAACACCTCCGCGAGGTCGTCGCCCGGGCCAACGTCGCCTGACCAGCGTCTATCCGAACGAGCCCTCGCGGCCCGTGAAGCGCTGGCAGCCGTCGTGCTCGAACCGCACCCGTCCGTCGAATGGCGAGGTGGGGTTGGTGCAGGCACCGTAGTCCTGGCCGAGCTGCCCGGCCACCGCGATCCAGAAGTGGCACCCTCCGCACTGAGCGTCGTACCACTCGTCCGGGTAGTCGGGCTGAGCGGTCGAACGATTCAGCGACGCACGCCAGCGGGCATGGCACTCATCGTTGTGTTCTCGATCATCACCCGTCCAAGGCTCGCCGGTCGCCACACTCGGCCCCTCCCGCCCACCCGAGACCTCCGCCCACGTGATTGCCGAGCAATCCTCTCATCAAGAACAGGGCGAACGTTGCCTGATGCGGCACTAGGCAGTGGCAGGCAGCACGTGGTCGCCGATTTTGTCAGTGCTCAGGCACAGGGAGCAGACGAGCGCGTCGTGTGTGGCGCAGGCGGTCAGGTCCGGGCGCTCGTACGGCTGGTGGCACACGTGGCAGTCCAGGGTGAGAGCGCTCGGGTTGCCGTCCGCGTCCAGCAGGGGCTCGTCTATGCCGTCGTCGGTGCGGCGCAAGTAGTACTTGCCCTTGGTGACGATCGCCATCAG
The DNA here is from genome assembly GCF_043082085.1 of Streptomyces sp. NPDC014801. Taxonomy (NCBI): domain Bacteria; kingdom Bacillati; phylum Actinomycetota; class Actinomycetes; order Kitasatosporales; family Streptomycetaceae; genus Streptomyces; species Streptomyces sp. NPDC014801. The sequence continues at coordinate 211,776 of NZ_JBIBXG010000014.1, forward strand.
CGGGGTCAGGGCGAAGGCGATGACGGCAGCGGCGACGGGGGAGTACGGCTGGAGGGTGTCGCCCAGCAGGTGAAAGTACATGGCGATCGACAGGCCGGAGGCGGCGACGAAGGCCACGACGCCGACCGGGTTGACGGCGTGGAGCATGCCCCGGCGGAACTCCGGCTGGAGCGGGGAGAGCTTCAGCAGGTACTTGTTGACGCCGATGTCGGTGGCGACGGTGACCACCCAGGCGATCGCGCAGTTCGAGTAGAAGCCCAGGATGCTGTTGAGGAAGCTGAACATGTCGGCTTCCATCAAGGCGAGCGCAAAGCCCAGGTTGATCAGAACGAAGACCATGCGGCCGGGGTAGTGCCTGGTGACTCGGGTGAAGGAGTTCGTCCAGGCGAGAGAACCGGAGTAGGCGTTCGTGACATTGATCTTGATCTGGCTGATGACCACCAGGACCACGGCGAGCGGGACGACCATCCAGGAGGGCATCATCGCGTCGAAGGCACCGCGGAACTGCTGGATGGGCTCGGTCGCGGCAGCCGGGCCGACCTCGGCGAGAATGTACACGGCGAGGAAGACGCCGATGGCCTGCTTCAGCGCGCCGAGTACCACCCAGCCGGGGCCCGCCATGACCACGGCCGTCCACCAGGTGCGCTTGTTGGTCTCGGTCTTGGGGGGCATGAACCGCAGGTAGTCGATCTGCTCGCCTATCTGGGCGATGAGCGAGAGGCAGACGCCGGCGCCGAGCAGGACCGAGGCCGTGTCGACGCCGCCGTCGCCGTCCGTGCCGGTGTAGGCGAGGAAGCGGTCGACGGTGCCGGGATCGGTGGCGATCAGGTAGACCAGCGGGCCGACCATCAGCAGCAGCCAGATCGGGGTGGTCCACACCTGGAGCTTGCTGAGCGCCTTCATGCCGTAGATCACCAGGGGGATGACCATGAGCGTGGAGATCAGGTAGCCCAGCCACAGGGGCAGCCCCAGACCGAGTTTGAGGCCCTGGGCCATGATCGAGCCTTCGAGGGCGAAGAAGATGAAGGTGAAGCTGGCGAAGATGACGCTGGTGAGGACCGAGCCGTAGTAACCGAAGCCTGAGCCGCGGGTGATGAGGTCGAGGTCGATGTTGTAGCGGGCGCCGTAGTAGGCGAGGGGGAAGCCGGTGATGAAGATGACCACGGCGGCCACCGCGATGGCAACCAGGGCGTTGCCGGTGCCGTGCGCCAGGCCGATGCCGGCACCGATGGAGAAGTCGGCCATGTAGGCGATGCCGCCGAGCGCGGTGGTCGCCACGACCATGGGGGTCCAGCGGCGGTAGCTGCGGGGAGCGAAGCGGAGGGTGTAGTCCTCCAGCGTCTCCCTGACCGCCTGGTCGGCGGCGGCCTTCGGCGCGCCTGCCGTGGGCGTTCGTGACTCGGTGGTGCTCATGCCGTGCCTCCGGATGATGCTGGTGCGGGTGCCTCTGTGGGAGGGAAAGCCCCGCTTGGCGTCATCGGCAGGACGGGGGAGCCGTGAGCCGTCGGACCGTGGTGTGTTCCGTTCGGCCGTGTACACGACACTGATCCCACGGCCGGTCACGCTAGAAAGCGGCTGTTACCGTCGGTGCCGGCCGTCGTGAACGCGAAGTTTCAGAGAACTCACCTGTTACCGTCCGGTGTTGGTTCAGCCCCGGTGGCCGACGCCGCCCGGTAGAGGCGGGACTGGACGTCGCTTGCGATGGTGGCGGCTTTGCCCATGCGGACCCGTGCCTCGGGGTTGGTGAGCATGGCGCGGTAGTGGTCCTCGCTCTGGCACTGGGCGTAGTTGATGACGCGTTCAATCAGGGGAATGTGGCCACCTGACAGTCAGCTGATCTGCGGTCTCGGTGGTATGTCGGAGCCCTGTCGGTCGGATGTCGGCGGCTCGTCGGTGGGGGCTGACACCTTTCCGGAGGTGGCCGACCGGAGCTCACCGGGCGGCCCGATCCCGAAGGAGCCACCATGAACACCCCAGTCACAATCGTCGGTGCCGGACTCGGCGGACTCGTCCTGGCCCGCGTCCTGCACGTCCACGGAATCCCGGTCACGGTCTACGAGGCGGAGTCTTCCCCCTCGGCGCGCCCGCAGGGCGGATTGCTCGACATCCACGACTACAACGGGCAACTGGCGCTCAAGGCGGCCGGGTTGATGGAGGAGTTCCACGCCATCGTGTTGGAGGGACGCCAGGCGCTTCGGGTCGTCGATCCGGACGGGACCGTCTTGCTCGACCAACACGACGACGGCACGGGCGGGCGCCCCGAGGTGCAGCGCGGCGACCTGCGACAGGTCCTGCTCGACTCGCTCCCGGCAGGCACCGTGCGGTGGGGGCACAAGGTCAGCCGCACCCGTGCCCTTGACGAGGGGCGTCACGAGGTGACGTTCGCCGGCGGCGGCACCGTCGTCACCAGCCTGCTGGTCGGCGCGGACGGTGCGTGGTCACGGGTCCGGCCGCTGCTGTCCAGCGCCGCACCCGCGTACATCGGCAAATCGGTCGTCGAGACCTACCTGTTCCATGCCGGCACACGGCACCCGGCCGCCGCGAAAGCGGTCGGCGGCGGGATGCTGATCGCTCCCTCGCCGGGCAGGGAGATCTTCGCTCACCGGGAAAAGGACGACACTCTGCACGCCTACGTGGGGCTGTCCGAGCCGCAGGACTGGTTCGCCGCCATCGATTTCGCCGATGCCGGCACGGCCACCGCGCGGATCGCGCAGGAATTCGAGGGCTGGGCGCCAGAGCTCACCGCACTGATCACCGACAGCGACGTCGCACCGGTTTGGCGTCCCCTCTACGCTCTGCCGACCGGGCACCGGTGGGACCGGGTACCCGGGGTGACTCTGCTCGGCGACGCTGCCCACCTCGCGGCTCCCAACGGCGAGGGCGCCAACCTGGCCATGCTCGACGGCGCCGAACTCGGTGAAGCCCTCGCCGCGCACCCCGACGACGTCGAAACGGCGCTCACCGAGTACGAGCAGACCCTGTTCCGCCGCAGCGCCGAGACCTCTACCGACGAGATGCCCGGGATCGACTCCGCCGACAACACGGCTCAGGGCCTGATCAAGATATTCACCGAGAAGGGCCAATGACCCACTCAAGCCCCAATTGATGCTCTCCTCGGCGACATCAGCCGCGGCCCATGGTGAGGAATGAAGAGCAGCATGACAGCCTCGGGCCCGCCCAGGATGTTCCCCGTTCCGGCATCGCGCCGTCCCACCTGCAGTGGATGGGCCGCCGCCACCCTCCGGGTCCTCACCCAAGCTGAGGTCTCCGATCAACCGTCCGATGCTGCTCAGCGTGCCAAAAGAGGCGTGGAGCCCCGGGGGCGAACCCCCCGGGGCTCCGCCCGCCGCACCCCGTGGTCGCGGCGGGCTCACCCGTGCTGGTGCGGCTCCCCGGCCGTGGGGTTCGCCTGCGTGCGGGTGTGCAGTTCCGCCGTCAGCCGGTCCGCGACCGCGGGCGCGTGGTCCCACAGGAACCAGTGGCCGCCCGGGTAGATCCACAGGCCGCCCGGATCGGTGCTGTGCCGCAGCCAGCCCGCCGTCTCCCGCGGTGTGGTGAGGGGGTCGTCGCGGCCTCCGAGGGCGACGAGGGGCAGCGGCAGCGGCGGCCGGTCCGGGTGGTGGTGCTCCCCGCCGAGCAGGACGTCGTCCCGCAGCCGTTCCCGTACCAGGTCGACGAACTCGGGGTCCTCGGCGGCCGCCGCCAGGTCACCGCCGCACGAGCGCAGGTACGCCGCCGTGCTCTGCGGTACGTCCGGGTCGACGGCGGGGCGGAAGCCGTACTGGGGGGCCACCCGGCCCGAGACGACGAGGACCGCGGGCGGCGGGCAGTCCAGGGCCAGCAGCGCGGCGGCGGTCTCGTAGGCGACGAGCGCGCCCATGCTGTGCCCGAACAGGCCGTAACCGGCGGCCGGGCGGCGGTCCTCGTCCTCGGCCACCCGCCGCGCCAGGTCGGCGGCCAGCCGGCGGATGCCGCCCGTGCCGAGGTACTCGGCCGGCCGCCAGCTCAGCGGAACGGCCTCGACGGTGTCCGGCCACCGCTCCGTCAGCCGCCGGTAGGCGCCGGCGCCGCCGCCCGCGTAGGGCAGCAGGTAGTAGCGCCGGGCGACGCCCGGCCGGCCGTCAGCCACGGCCGGGCCCGCTCTCGGGTACGGCGGCCTGCTCACCCGCCGGCGCCGCGGCGCCGTTCGCGCCCGCGTCGGCGCCGGCCGGGCGGAGGCGGCCGAGGGCGGCCTTGAGGTGCGGGCCGCCCAGGATGACCGCGTTGGCCGACAGGACCACCAGGACGCCCAGTACGGCGAGCAGGCTCCAGTGGTAGTCCTCGAAGACCGTCGACAGCGACAGGGACACCAGCGGGAAGACGACGGTCGCGAAGGCCGCCCGGTCGGGACCGATCCGGGCCAGCAGCGTGAGATAGGTGACGAAGGCGATGGCCGAGCCGAACACCGACAGGTACACCAGACCGGCCACGTACTTGAACGAGGGCTCGACGGTGAAGGAGTTGCCCGCCAGCAGGCAGCCCAGGCTGGTGAACAGGCCGCCGTACAGCATGCTCCAGGCGGTGGACTGCACGACCGGCAGCCCGGCGCGGGCCTGGTTCCAGGAGGAGGCGATGTTGCCGAAGGAGAACAGCAGTGTCGCGCCGAGCCCGAGCAGCAGCCCGGTCACCAGCCCCGAGCCTGCCTTGGTGCCGGCGATGTCGTCCGCGAAGACCATGGCGAGACCGCACAGCCCGGCGAGCGCGCCGAGGACGACCGTGCGGGAGATGGGCCGCTTGAGGAAGATGCGCCCGTTGATGATGTTGAAGCCCACCGACAGGCAGAAGATGATCGACACCAGCCCGGACACGAGGTGCTGCGAGCAGTAGTAGAAGAGCACGTAGTTGGTCGAGTACATCAGCAGGCCGACGAGGGCGAAGCGCAGATGGCTGCGGGCCGTGAACCGCATCGGCAGCCGGCGGACCGTGGTCCACACGAACATGCACAGGGCCGCCAGCAGGAACCGGTAGGCGACCGACACTGCCGGATCCACGCTGCCGAGCTGCAGTTTGATGCCGATCCACGTCGTGCCCCAGAACAGCACGATCACGGCGTACAGCACGATGTTCACGAAAGCTCTTCCCTTGTCGTCGTACTCGTCTGCGGGTGCGGTCGCCCGGCGCGGGCCGGTGTGCTCCGCGCCGGGCGGCCGTCCGGCTACCAGCCGGGGGTGGCCACCACGGCAGGTGGCGCGAAGGCCGTGCCGTCGGTGGGGTCGGTCATCGTGACCAGGATGCGCCGCTGCCCTCGGTAGGGCCTGCGCCCGTGGGCCACGGCGATGTTGTCGACGACCATGACGTCACCGGCCTGGTAGGGCTCGGCGACGGTCGCGGCGTCGTAGGCGGCGCGTATCTCCTCGATGACCTCGCGGGGTATCGGGGAGCCGTCGCCGTACAGGGTGTTGTACGGCAGCGTGTCCTCGCCCAGTTCCTCGGCGAACTCCTGCAGTTCGGGTTCGAGGTTCCAGCGGTTGAAGAACACGCCGTGGTTGAACCAGCTGTCCTCGCCGGTCTGCGGATGCCGGATCGCCGCCCAGCGCCGGTAGCGCACCCGCACGGTGTCGCCGTCGCGGCGCACCGCCATGTGGTGGTCGGCGCAGTACTTCTCCAGCTCCTCGAAGGTGTCGACGCCGTACACGGACTGCCAGCTGAAGCCGATGCCGGTGCCGAAGGTGCGCTGGTAGATCCACCCCTCGGAGGTGAACCGCTCGCGCAGCGCCGGGTCGAGCGCGCGGTGGACGCGGCGTGTGTCGCACACCGGTGTCTCGCCGCCCTCCTGTGCGGGCGTGCCGCACCAGAAGTACAGGTGGCGGGGCCAGCGCAGGACGTGGGAGCTCTCGTTGTGCACGAAGATCGAGCGGTCGGGCGGGTACTCGGTGGAGGTGAACACCTTGCCCGCCACATGGGAGCGGGGGGTGGCGCGCTCGGTGTACTCGGCCCAGGAACCGCCGCTCAGAGCGCGGACGACGTCCTCGAAGGCGCGCTCGTCCGGCACGGGGAAGCCGCGCAGGACCACCGCGCCGTAGTGGTGCAGCGCGGTCCGTAACGGCTCGGCGTGGGCGGCGGCCCAACCGGTGGCGTCCCGGACGCCGTCCGCGGTCACGATCAGTGGGAACGTGCCGTGCGTGGTGCAGTCGTCGAGGGTGATCGAGCCGTCGGTCATGCGGGCTGCTCCTCCTCGGCGGTGGCGTCCAGTTGTGCGGTGTACTCGGCGAACCGCGGGGCGGTGAACAGCAGTTTGAGCGGCACGTGCCGGTCCAGGGCCGTGCGCAGCCGCACGGTTGCCTGGTAGGCGAGCAGCGAGTTGCCGCCCAGGTCGTCGAAGAAGTGCTGGTCCGCGCCGGGCGGAGGACAGCCCAGGACGTCCGTCCAGACCTGTGCCACCTGGGCCGCGGTATCCGTGGCGCGGGTGTCGTTCGCTGAAGTCAACGCATCTCCTCTTGGACGTGTGCGCGGGAAGCGTGGGCGGTTGCGGCCGGCGCGGAAGGGCTCGGCGCGGGGGTGTCCCGTACGGCGGCCTCCTGTGCGGGTTCGCCGGGCGCCGGCGGCGTGCCGGCCGGGCGGGGTGCGGGCGCCAGCCGTGCCCGGTCGACCTTGCCGCCCGCGGTGCGGGGCAGGGCCGTGACGACGCGCAGCCGGCGCGGCGTGACCGGACCCATGAGTCGTTCGGTGAGCGTGCCGCGCAGCGCTCGTACGTCGAGATCGGCGCGGGGGCTCTCCACCACCAGGTCGAGCGAGGTGCCGTCCGGGCCGGGCACGGCCAGGGCGACGGCGGCGGTCACGCCGGGGAACGAGGCGGCGATCGTCTCGATCTCCCCGAGCTCGACCCGGACACCGCCGACCTTCACCTGGTCGTCGGCCCGCCCGAGGAACAGCAGGTCGCCGTCCGGCAGCCGGTGCACCAGGTCGCCGGTGCGGAAGGTGCGGCCGTGCCGGTCGTGGCCGAAGCGGTCGCCGGCCGGGTCGGCCGGGTCCAGGTAGCCGAAGCCGACTCCCGGGCCGCCGATGAGCAGTTCCCCGGCGTCCGGGCCGAGGCCGGGCACCGGCAGCAGGGTGAGCCGGGTGCCGTCGATGGCCCGGCCGATGGGCACGGGGCCGTCCGGAAGGGGCGGGGTGCAGGGGTGGTGCGTGGAGTCGACGCAGGTCTCCGCGGGTCCGTACTGGTTGACCAGCTGGGTGTGCGGGGCCTGGCGCAGCACGCGCTGGGCGAGGGTGCCGCGCAGTTGTTCGCCGCCCGAGTAGAGCAGGCGCAGCGAGGTCCACCCGGCGAGCAGTCCGGACATCTCGACCAGGGAGAGGACCGAGGGGACGAAATGGGCCACGGTGGCCCGGTGCCGTACGGCCGACTCCACGGCCTCCTCGGGGTCGGTGTACGGGCCGTCCTCGGTGAGCAGCAGGGCGGCTCCGTGCAGCAGGGCGGCCGCTGCCTCCCAGATCGCGAAGTCGAAGGAGACCGCGGTGTGCTGCAGCAGCACGTCGTCGGTGGTGAGCGGGTAGCACCGCTGGCTCCAGTCGAGCCGGGCGGTGAAGCCCTCGGCGGTGAGCACGGTCCCCTTGGGTGTGCCGGTGCTGCCGGAGGTGAAGACGACGTAGGCCGCCTGGCCGCTGGGCCAGCGCAGCGGCTCGGGCAGTTCGCCGTGCCGACGCCGGTCGACCCGGCCGATGCGGGCGGCGGCGGCGTCGCCGGAGACGAGCAGGGCCCGGCCGGCGAGTTGCCGCAGGACGTGCTCGCTCCGGGCGGGTGACTCGTGGGCGCGCAGCGGTACGTAGGCCAGGCCCAGCCGCCAGGCCGCGAGCATGGCGGCAAGGTGACGCGGGGAGCGTTCGGCCTCCACGACCACACAGTCCTCGGCGCGCAGCCGGGCGGCGAGGGAGCGGGTGGCCGCCTCGGTCAGCGCGGCCAGTTCCGCGTAGGTGGTGCGCCGGCCGTCCGGTCCGATCACGGCCGTGCGATCGGGCGCGGCGGTCGCGACCGCACGGAAGCGTTCGTGGAAGCTCTCGGTGTGCTCGGTCATGTCACACGCTCCGCGCCAGCAGCCGGTGGACCTCGTCCAGGGCGGTGAAGGCGTACTCGATGTCCTCGCGCGTGTTGTACAGGTACGGCGCGATCCGCAGCCCGGCCGTGTGGTCGTGGGCCGTGAAGTACGGCTGGGCGCAGAAGTGGCCCGACCGGCACATCACACCGTAGGAGTCGCTGAGCGCGCGGGCGATCGCCGACGGGTCGGGTACGCCGCGCAGGGTGACGGTGAGCACGGGGATGCGTCCCCGGTCGCCGAGCCCGCCGAGCGCCGTGAGGTACGGCCGGTCGCGCACCTGTTCCAGCAGTGCGGTGAGCAGCTCGGCGTCCCGTGCGGCGACGGTGTCCGCGCCGGTCCGGTCGAGGTACTCCAGGGCGGCGCCGAAGCCGTAGACACCGCTGATGTTCGGGGTGCCCGCCTCGAAACGGTACGGGGCGCGGCGCAGCCGGTAGCCGGCTTGGTCGACCCAGTCGACGGTGCCGCCGCCGAGCCGGTCGGGGGTGATGGCCTCGATCAGCCGGTCGCTGAGGCAGAGCACGCCGATGCCGGTGGGGCCGAGCATCTTGTGCGCGGAGAAGGCGAGCGCGTCGATGCCCGCGGTGACGCGCGGCAGCCGGTGCGGGACGAGCTGCGCGGCGTCCACGACGGTCCAGGCGCCCGCCTCGTGGGCGAGGGCGGCGAGCCGGTCCACGTCGGCCGTGTGGCCGGTGACGTTGGAGGCGGCGGTGAGGACCACGACACGGGGCCGGCTCTCCAGGACGGCCTGGAAGGACTCCTCGTGGACGGTGGTGTCCTCTCCCGCGGCCAGCCAGGTGGTGCGGCACCGCCCGCGCCAGGGCAGTTGCGCCGAGTGGTGGGCGTCGACGGGCAGGGCGACCAGGTCGGTCTCCTTCAACGGCAGGCCGGCGGCGACGAGGTTGATGCCTTCGGTGGTGCCGGCCGTGAACACCACGTTGCGCGGGGGCACGCCCAGCCGTTCCGCGATCCGGGCCCTGACCTGCTCGTACCGCTCGGACGCCTCCTCGGACAGGATGTGCTTGCCGCGGTGGATGTTCGCGCCGACGGTGCCGTAGTAGTCGGCGATCGCGTCGATGACGGAGCGCGGCTTGAGCGTCGTGGCAGCGTTGTCAAGGTAGACCAGGCGTCCGGCGTCCACGGTGCGCTGCAGCAGAGGGAAGTCGGCACGCGGGTCGGCGAGGGCGGTCACAGCAGCGCTCCTTCGCGGACTCGGCCCGGTCCCGAGCAGGTGGCGAACTTGCCCGACCGCTCGGCCTCGATGTGGGCGACGGTGCTCACCTCGACGCGTTCGACGTGCGGCAACAGCGCGCGCAGCCGATCCCGTACGGCGCCGCTCTCCTCGGCGGGGTCGGTGCCCAGGGAGGTGATGATCCGGCAGCGGACCGTGCCGGGTTCGCTCTGGTCGACGCGGTAGTGGCGTACGCCGGTCACGTCGGCGAGGGTGTCGTCCACCTGACGGGGTGTCACGGCACGTCCGCCGGGGCCGTCGAGCAGGCGGGAGGAGGCGCGGCCGTGGTGGATCACGGTGCGGCCCGGGGCTCCGCAGGCACAGGCGCCGCCGGGCTCCAGGAGGTCGCCGGTACGGTAGCGCACGTGTGGTGAGAGCCGGTCGCCGATGCTGGTGACGACGAGTTCGCCGAGCTCGCCCGGCCCGGCCTCGGTGCCGTCCTCGCGCAGGATCTCGTGGTGGAAGTTCTCCTCGTTCAGGTGCCGCGCGCCGAGGGCGCACTCGATCCCGAACCAGCCGAACTCCGACATGGAGAGTACCTCCGCCACCACGGCGTCCTCGGGCAGCGCCTCGGTGACCGCGCGGCGGGCGGCGTGGGTGAGCAGCGAGTAGGTCAGGACGACGGCCCGGACCGGCAGGCGGGTCACGCCGCGTGCGCGGGCCCGGTGGCAGAGGAAGGCCAGATGCGTGGGGTCGGCGTAGAGCCAGGCGGGCGCGTGGTCGGTGATCTCCTCCAGCATCCGGTCGACCATCGCGTCCGGTGTGGCGAGCACGTCGTGGGAGACGGACAGGACGAGGGTTCCGTCGGGCAGGGTGCGGTCGGCGCGGGTGGACAGCGGCGTGGCGCACTCCACGTCGGAGCAGTTGGGCGCGGCGAGCCGGGCCACTCGGCGGTTCTCCGCGCCCAGGAGCCGCTCGGCGAGCGCCGGGTGGGCGGCGGCGGTGACCGCCATGCGCTCGGCCAGGAGCGGCCGATGGACCACGGTGACCAGACGGTCCCCGGTGGTGCCGGAACTGCTGCTGGTGTAGGTCAGTTCGGGCAGGGATTCCGCTGGGTTGATCACCTTGGCCGGAAATCCGCGACGGAAATCCGGCTTTCCGGTGAAGGGCAGGGCGCGGAATTCCTTCTCCGACGCCAGGCGAAGTCGTCCGTTTTCTGCGAGACCGTGGCGATCGATCAACTCCCGGTAGAACGATAAGGACTGGTAGGCGAATTCCGCTTCCGTGCATGCCGCCGGCAGCGAGGTCCGAGCGTGCGGTGACAAAACTCCCCCATGATGTGGATCGATTTCAGGACAGTGCGGTCACATGGTCTGGATCGATGTTCGGGACGGTGCGGTCAGCAGGGAGGCGACCAGGGCGGGGTCGGCGTTCCCTCCGGAGATGACCGCCACGACCGGGCCCGCCGTGGCGGGCGGCACATGGCGGCCGCACAGAAGTGCCGCCGGGGCCACTGCTCCCGACGGCTCGACGAGCTGCTTTCCCTGGCGGGCCAGACAACACAGGGCCTCGGTTATGTCGTCCTCCGAGACGGTGACGATGTCGTCCACGAGCCGCCGTATGTGCGCCCAGGGCAGTGTTCCGAGCGTGGTCGCGCGCAGCCCGTCGGCGCAGGTGCGGTAGGCGTCCGCCGTGGTCCACACGGCGCGCTCGCCGCGGCGCAGGCTCTCGGCGGCGTCGCCGGCGAGTTCCGGCTCGACGCCGATGACCGCGACCTGCGGGCGCAGCGCCTTGACGGCGGCGGCGACGCCGCTGAGCAGTCCGCCGCCGCTGACCGGCACGAGGACGGCCGAGACGTCGGGGACCTGTTCCAGCAGTTCCAGCGCGAGCGTGCCGTGTCCGGCGATCGCGGCGCGCGAGTCGAAGGGATGGACGAGGTGCGCCCCGGTGCGTTCGGCGAGTTCGTACGGGTACACGTCGCGCCGGTCGGGCGTCACCAGTTCGACGCTGGCGCCGAGCGCGCGCACCCCGTCGACCTTCACGGCGGGGGCGGTGTGCGGCATGACGACGGTGGCCTTGATGCCGTACAGGCCGGCCGCGTAGGCCACGGCCTTGCCGTGGTTGCCGCTGGAGAAGGCGACCACTCCCCGGGCGCGGACGTCCTCGGGGAGGGTGGCGACGGCGTTCAGCGCGCCGCGGATCTTGAAGGAGCCGAGCAGTTGCAGATGCTCCGCCTTGAGCAGCAGTTCGCTTCCCTCGAGAGGGAGCACGGGGGTGCGGCGGATGCGTCCCGCCAGCAGGCGGGCGGCTGCGGAGATCTCGTCGTGGTGGACGAGGGACTCGGCTAAATCGGAGAGGGACAGGGGCGAGCCGGATGGGTGGGGCATCCTCGCTCCAAGGTCGGCCGTTCCGGATCGCGGAGGCGGCGTCGTCGGCGGGTGAATGAACCAAGCCAGGAACCTAGGTGATGAATTGCAAGCGCTTCAAGGCCGCCCCTGCGAATTTTGCCACCCTTTACCTTGACGATGTTTCCTACCGAATCGGTAGGATTCATCTTCGCGGTCTCTCCGAATTGGCGCGACAATGGCGCGAATTCGACGCCGGAGCGGTCGGGCGGCACCGGCGGCCGCTCAGCCCGGCGACGCGAACCCCCCACCGGTGCACCGCCCGGTTGACCAAACCGCCGTCGGGAGATCATGGTGGCGAACCAATCGGGGAAGGAACAGGGGTGGGGGAATCATGGTGGCGTTCCACGCATCCGCGCTGGACGGACTCGCCCGCAATCCGGCGCTGCCGACACCGCTGCTACTGCGCCTGCTTGGGTTCGAGGGGGACGGCGACTGCCGCCCCGCGACGCCCTCCAGCGGGCCGGACTCCCTGAGTCGGCCGTCGGAGTCATCCTGACCCACCCGAACGCGGGCGCCCGCATCGACTTCGCCATGAGCGCCAGGGCGGAGCCTGCACAGCGGGCCCGGCTCGCGGACGATCCTTCTCCCAAGGTGCGGGCAGCTCTTGCGTACGGACCCGAGGTGCATGCCCCGCGGACAAAGGTCGCACCGCTCCCGGAGGCCATATGCGTCCGCCTGCTCGACGATCCCGACCCTTCTGTCCGGAGCGCCCTGCTGAACTCGCCCCATCTGGCGCCGTCGTTCGTGGCCTCCATGGCTACTCATCACAGTTCGGCAGCGCGCCGGAAAGCGGTGCGCGCATGGGAGGTCCTGCCGCCGGGCGATCGGTCGGCGCTGCTGGCAGACCCTGATCCCGAGGTGCGGCGGGCCGCCGCGCTGCGGGAGTGCCGACGCGACGCACAGGTCACCGCCGAACTTCTCCGCGATCCGAAGGCGGCCGCCAAGGCGCTTCGCCGAGGGCTCCTCGTCCGCGCCGACGCCGAGCGGTGCGTTGCCGAGCGGACGCACCTGCCGGCCCTCGCCGAGAACCCCTCGCTGCCTGCCGACCTCGTGGAACGACTCTCGGTCGACCCCGACGAGTCCGTACGGCTGGCCGTCTCTCTCAGATCCGAGCTGGACGAGACACGGCGCATGGCGATCGACTTCACGGTCGGGGACTTCGACAAGGGCGACGGTGTGCAGTGGGTACGGGACGGGCTCGCCGACCCCGAGGTACTGCGTCGGGCCGCGACCTCTGCCCACCCACTGCTCCGGCGCGCCGCCGCCCGAAGCCCCCACCTTCCGCCCGACCTCCTGCGCCTACTCGCACGCGTCGAGGACCCGGTGGTGGAGAACCTCCTGAGTACTCACCACCCCGACACCCCGGAGGAGGTCCTCATGCGTGTGTTCGCGCGGCTCGGCGGGACGTTCTCCGCCTGGATGGCGGAGACGCATCCTCGCTTTCCCCGCGAGGGCCTCGCCGCTCGCTACGCGGACCACCCGGACGGAAAATACCGTCGGCTGGCTGTCCGGGACCCGGCCGCCACGCCCGCGCTGATCGAACGGCTGAGCCATGACCCCGAGGTCTGGACGCGCCAGGCGGCGGCCGGCGACCCGCGGCTCCCGCTCCACCGGCTGCGCGAGGCGCTCCATGTCCCCGAACTGGCCTCCAGCGCGGGCGCCAACCCGGCGCTCCCCGCGGAGGAGATGGCCGCAGTCCTGGCCCGGGCCGGTGTTCCCGCCTGACCGCCGAGCAAAACTGCTTCGCTCGAACCTTCGGGCCGAGAGCCCTGTGGTCACCAGGGGAAAGGCCTTCTTCTCAGCTATTCGGTCCTGGCACGGATGAGAGTCTGAGTGGCCCTGCCCAGAGCTGTCTTGAGTTGCTCCCGCTCGTCGCGCACCTGGTGGACCTTCTTACCGGACGTCTGGTAGGCGGCTTCGAACGCTATCCACGCCTCATAGGCCACAAACAGCGCCTCGGAAGGGGCCCGGCCCAGTTCAAACTGGTGTCGAAAGCTCAAGGCCGGCTGGTGACGCCCGATCCACAGTTCGAGGCGGGCATGTTCGGCCATGTACTGCGCTGCGAGTTCGACTACGTCGTTACCCACGATGTTGCTGCCGATGATCTGCACACCGAGGTTGAGCTCCGGTGATGCTGTCGGGGTGCATAGCCGCTCAGGCACCTCGCTGGACGGTTGGGGTCCTCTCAGCCACTCCCACTGGCCTGTCATCATTACCTCTCTCTGCGAAGCTCTTTGTGTCAGTCAGCTTGCGACCTCTTAGATCTCGAGGGCGGCAGGTCAACCGCAGCGCCTCTGGGCATCACGGCCCGCCGCGGCCGTGCGATCGCCCCTCTTCTAGGCCGACTCCCGTCGTGCGGATCGGGAAGAGCCATCGGCTGGATCGATCACGAGGCTCCCTGTCGGGCTCTGTGGTCATCGGCGCTGTTCACGGCCCAGGGCCTTGAGTCCCATGCGTCCCGTTTGCTCGTCTTGGAGCGCCTGCTGTCTGCTCACGGCACCCAGGCGGGTGCGCCGGCAAGCATTCGGTGGCAGCTGTCCGTCATGCTCTCGCGCATTGCGCCTTCAGGGCTGTGTGGACTATGGAGTGTGCTGGCGGCAGCATGCGCCCGATCCGAGTGCGCACCCAACGGCCCTTGTCAGGCCGCTCGGGGGCGGCTTGTGGGGCTGACGGAGGATGCTGGGGCGTGGTGCCGTCCTCGAGCGTCTGTGCGCCCTGCACGCCCCCTCCACGGCTGGCCTGGCCGGGTCGCACCGTCGAAACCATGGGGCATACACGGGACATGTGCGCGGGGCGCGGGGACGGCACGGACTGCCCGAACCCGGAGGACGATGTGCTGGTGGACGGGGTGCGGTGCCAGGAGTGCTTGTACTACTGGGAGCTGGACGCGACGGAACCGGAGCGCCGGCTGGTGACGGATGACGGTCTGACCCGGCCCGTGGGGGATCCTTGGGAGGCAGGAAGCGGTAGCGCGGCGTAGAGACCTCCTGGCGAGGACAGCGTGCCGCGGTGACCCCGGTCAGGGGAGGACGTGGGCGAGGACAGCGGTGCATTTCCGGTTCGAGTTCGGCTGATGCGGCACCGAGAACGTCCTGTAGGGCGAGCCGGTCGCCTCATGGTGGAGCGCTGCATACCGGCCTGGCCGGAAGCTATGTCGTGCGACAAGCGAGTGGATTCAGCTGAGGGCAACCAGCACGGGGTCCAGGGTCAGCCTCGTAATGACTCCGCCACCCCGCCGCCTTGGCAGGAACGGGCCGCTTCCCGCCGCCCGCACGCCCCAGTGCCACGGTGATCCGCCGCAGCGGCCCGGCGTCCAGTCCGGCCGCCAACAGTTCCTTCTCTCGCAGCAGCGGAAGCCCTCGGTCACACCCCGCATGACAGCCAGCCCCCTTGCCGCCTATCCGCTTTCGTCGCTCAGCGTGGCACCGGCTCGCGTCACCTCAGGGCCCGCACGGACCTCGTTCACCGCCTTCGCCATCTGGGTGCAATCGTGAGCAGGGACCCACCAGCGGCACCGCACTGACCACCACACCGGCCCGCGTCAGCGCCTCCAGGATGCCCGCGCCCCGTCACTCGCCAAGCCGGCGAAACGCCTAACTGATCGTTTCAGAATGAGAGCTCGACGATCACTCGTTGTCGAGCCGCTGGAGAACCTGTGTGAAGTCGCCGTCGTCGAGCAGGCCGGCCAGCACCTGCGTCATGTTGTCGATGCCGGGATCCCGGACGATGAGGCCGTCGGAGCACCAGAAGTAGCGGCCGTCCAGGGCCTCGCCCGTGCGGGACCACCTGTCCATGATGCGTTCGACCTCGGCGAGCGTGAATACAGTCGCGCTCCAGCGCGAGCCGTCAGCCGTCAGCCGAACCTCGACGTCGACGTTGCAGATACTGTCCAGAGGCTCGCCCTCATTGGGGACGAACGACGCCTCGAACCGATCCGTTCGGACGCGGTAAAAAGGTCCGTCCCAACCCTGCTCCGCGGTTTCGCTCCGAGTGTTGGCCATCCGGGGAGTATGTCCAGCCCGCCCGAGCCGCTCAACTGGGTTCTCTGGCAAGCTTCAACGTCGTGATCGCGAACCTAGTCCCCGACGAGCTGTGGGACCGGATAGCCCCGCTCTTGCCGGCGCGGCCCGTGCGACGGCATCGCCACCCTGGGCGGCTCCCGGTGCCGGACCGGGTTGCCCTGGCCGGCATCGTCTACGTCTTGCGCAAGGGCGTGGCCTGGCGCGACGTACCGAGTGAAGTGGTGGGCTGCTCCGGGGTGACGGCATGGCGCCGCCTGCGGGACTGGACAGAGGCGGGCGTGTGGCCTCGCCTCCATGCCGCTCTGTTGACCGGAACTGCGTCGAGCTGACTTGCTGGACCTGGACGACTGCGCCGTGGACGGCTCGCACATCCGGGCGCTCAAAGGGGGGATCACGTCGGCCCCTCGCCCGTCGACCGCGCCCGCCCCGGCTCAAAGCACCACCTGATCGTCGACCGCCACGGCACCCCGCTGGCCGTCACGCTCACCAGCGGCAACCGACACGATGTCACTCAGCTTCTGCCGCTGCTGGACGCGGTCCCACCGATCCGCGGTTTGCGAGGCGGCCCCGCCGCAAGCCCCGGCGTCTATACGCCGACCGGGGTTACGACTTCGACAAGTACCGCCGCCAGCTGTGGAAGCGCAGCATCAAGCCGCTGATCGCCCGACGCGGCATCGCCCACGGCTCCGGACTCGGAAAAGTGCGCTGGGTCGTGGAGCGCGCGTTCGCCTGGCTGCACCAGTTCAAGCGCCTGCGCATCCGCTACGAGTACCGGGCAGACCTTCACCAAGGGCTCCTTGAACTCGCCTGTTCGATCATCTGCCTGCGGCGGCTTTCTCGATCATTCTGAAACGATCAGTAAAGCCTCGGCGCCAACACCCGCAGCCCGCCCTACTTGCGGGCTGCGGCCTCGTACGTGGGCGTGGCGGTGTTGCTGCAGGCAGTGAGCGCCACGGAAATGGCAGCCGCGCCAAGCGCGCCGAGGTGCTTCCGGTTCCGGTGGCCCCCGTCACCAGGGCCCGCGCTGGACAGCCACCGGACCGGCCTCCGAAGCAGGGTGGCATTGCGACGGGGCAGAGGCCAAGGCTGGAGACTCCTTCGGCGAGGTGCTCGGCTGGGGCGTCCGGCACGTTGCGGTTGCACGTAGCGATCAGTGAGACGAGTGTGGAGAGCCCGTTCTCGCCGTCGTGCCCGGCGGTGTTCGTCCAGACCCCGATGCTGAACCCGCCCGGCGCGTTGCGATCTCGCGCGTGCAGTACAGCGCGATGGCCGCCACGACTATGGCGAGGGGGACCCATTGCGGCAGGACGAAACCGAAGTACTCAAACCAGACCCGACTACCTGAGACCATCTTCGTGAACGATCCCAATACCGCGGCGGCGTTGACGCCGACGAGGGCGTAGCCGATTCCGCGTGTCCGGCGTTCCGTCCGGGGAGTGAGGGCCGCCGCCATTGCCAGGAGGCCCGCCAGCGTGAGCGTGGAGATCCCACCGAGGGACAGCCAGTAGCCCAGTCGATTCTGTCGTGGCCCGCCAATGGACGCGACCACCATGGCGTAGGCGCAAAAGAGGAGCGCCGACGGGAGAAACCGGAGCGGCAGGGCCACGCGTGCCTGCCAACGGGGTCTTGCCTGCACGGCGAACCATACGATCAGCCCCACGGTGGCGATGGCGACCGCGCCGGCGCCGCTGGCTATGTCGCGACCGTCATAGGCTCCGTCGATATTGGCCGCGGTCACCGTGGCGGCCACCAGGGTGATGAGGAACCAGACCGCGATCGCGATCCAGGACCGCGGTGCCACGGGCCTGCGGGGAGAGGCGGCGCCACCGGGGGACGACGATGGCCACGCCCCTGTCAGCGGTGCGGTGCCCGCCGGCACAGGCTCGGGCGCGTCCGCGAGCCTCCGCAGGGCCTGAGCGGCGTCCGCGGCACTCGCGTACCGCTCTGCAGGATCCTTGCGCAAAAGCCTGAGCAGGACGGCGTCCCAGGCCTCTGGCACACCCGCCGCCACGGAACTGGGCGCGGGTGGCTGCTGGCTCAGATGCGCCGTCAGATAGCCGACGGTGTCCGGGGCCTGGAACGGCAACCTGCCGGTGACCAGCTCGAAGAGCAGGCAGCCCAGAGCGTACAGATCGCTCCTCGGTTCCGGGTGGCCGCGCGCCTGCTCCGGCGCCATGTACGGGGGCGTGCCCACGATGAATCCCGTCTGGGTCAGCCGGTCAGCAGTCGCGTAGGGATCGGCGGCGCGTGCGACACCGAAGTCGAGGACATTCACCGTTCCGGAAGGCGTGACGAGGATGGTGGACGGCTTGATGTCCCGGTGCATGATGCCGTGAGCGTGTGCGTCATCCAATGCGTCACATATCTGAGCGCCCCACCGGGCCGCCTCGGTCAGGTCGACGGAGCCTTCGCGGAGCTTGACGTCGAGCCCTACGCCTCGCCACTAACTACGCCGGTGCCCGCACCGCCGCCCTCAACGCCGCCTCCGCCTTGTACGGCGCCAACTCCGCGCAGTACGCGGCGGTCGGCAACGCGTTCGCGGGTATCAACGTCGGCAGCCACATCACCCCGCCGGGCAGCGGTGTGACGGTCGCCAACCCGGGCAGCCAGTCCTCCACCGTGGGCAGCGCGGTCAGCCTCCAGGTCCAGGCGTCCAGCACCAACAGCGGCGCCCTCACCTACAGCGCCTCCGGTCTGCCCACCGGCCTTTCCATCAACGCCTCCACAGGCGTCATCTCCGGCACGCCGACCACGGCCGGGACCTACAGCACCACCGTCACCGTGAAGGACTCCACCGGCGCGATGGGCACCGCGTCCTTCACGTGGACCGTCAACACCAGCGGCGGTGGCGGCGGGGGTGGCTGCACCTCGACCCAGTTGCTGGCCAACCCGGGCTTCGAGTCGGGGGACACCGGCTGGACCGACAGCGGCGTCATCAACAACGACACCCGTGAGCCGGCCCACAGCGGCTCCTGGACGGCCTGGCTCAACGGCTGGGGCTCCGCGCACACCGACACGCTGTCCCAGTCGGTGACCGTTCCCGCGGGCTGCAAGGCGACCCTATCCTTCTACCTGCACGTCGACACCGCGGAGAGCGGCAGCACCGCCTACGACAAGTTGACGGTGACCGCCGGTTCGAAGACCCTGGCGACGTACTCGAACGCCAACGCGGCCTCCGGGTACACCCTGAAGACCCTCGACCTGTCCTCGTTGGCGGGCCAGACGGTCACCCTGAAGTTCACCGGCGTCGAGGACGCATACCTCGCGACCGACTTCGTCGTGGACGACACCGCCCTGACTACGTCATGAGTCGCTCCGGAGGGGGTCCCAACCTGGATCGCAGGCCGCCGGCACCCTCACGGTACGGGTGGCCGAGCGTGGCCCAGCACGGTGGAGGCCGGCGGCGAAGCCGTGCCAGTGTTCCTGGCTCGGTCGGTGAGTGGTGCGGTGTGCGGCAGGCACAGGGCGCGGGGATCGACGGTCTTGCGTACCGGAGAGCGCTCGGCGGCCCGGGCCGTGAGACAACCCGGCCCACTTGTTGCGTCTGGTCATGACAGGGCGTTCACCGCTGCTGCGAAGACGCGGGGCAGGCGCGTGGCGGTGGGCACGATGCGTGAAGCCAGTGCCGGCTGCTGGCGGGCCCGCACCAGGAGGTCGGTCAGGAGCCGGTGAGAGCGGGTCGCGCGGCACCAGTCGGTCTCGTAGCGGTCGGGTGTGCCGCGGCGCACGTTGGCGACCAGGGCTTCGGCACCGGTGAGGGCGAGTGAGATGCCCTCACCGGTCAGCGCGTCGGTGTAGCCGGCGGCGTCCCCGACGAGCAGTACCCGGCCGTGCGTGCGGGTGCGTGCCCGCTGGCGCAGCGGTCCCGCACCGCGTACGGCGGTGACGGCCCTCTCGGCGGGCAGGCGGGCAGCCAGTTCGGGGAAGCTCTCGAGCTGGGTGCTGAAGGGCGCTCGCCGGGTCGTCAGCAGGGCGACGCCGACGAGTGCGGGGCCGAGCGGAGTCACGTACGCCTCTGCGTAGGGTCCCCAGTGCACTTCGACGTAGGGCGACCAGGGAGGCACCGCGTAGTGGCGGCGCAGGCCGTATCTGGGTGCGGCACGGGTCTTCAGCTCCAGGCCGAGCGAACGGCGCAACGGTGAGTGCAGTCCGTCCGCGGCGACCAGCCACCGTGCGCGCAGGCCCGTACCGGGTACGGTCACGCTCGTCGCGTCCTGTCGTACGTCCCTCACCCGCAGGGGCAGTACGGGTACGCCTGCGTCCATGACGGCTTGGTGCAAGGCAGTGTGCAGGGTGGTGCGGCGCACGCCGAGGCCCAAGCCATGCCGAAACGCGGCCTGCACCTGACGGTGGCCCTGGATGTAGCGGATGCCGGTGATCGGGTGGCCGGGGACCTCCAGGCCGAGCGTGCCCAGGGCTCGGACGGCGCCGGGCATCAGGCCCTCGCCGCAGGCCTTGTCGACCGGTGTCCGACGTGGCTCCGCCACCAGAGTGTCGAGACCGGCGCGCACGGCGTGCAGTGCGGTCGCGAGACCGGCTGGACCGCCTCCGACGATCAGCAGGTCGTGACCGCCGCTCACGCGGGCGCTGCCGAGGCGAGGGCGGTGTTCTCACAGCGGATACGGACTGCGAGCAGCAGTGCGTTGCCAGCGGTGAACACGGCAGCGGTCAGCCACGCGCAGTGGACCAGTGGCAGAGCGGCGATCTCCACGACGACAGCCACGTAGTTGGGGTGACGCAAGAACCGGTAGGGCCCGGCTCCGACCAGGCGTGCTCCGGGGACGACGATGACCCGTGTGTTCCAGTACGGGCCCAGAGTGCTGATGCACCACCAGCGCAGTGCCTGCGCCATGATGACAAGCGCCAGCATGGGCCACCCGAGAGCGGGCAGGAACGGCCGGTGGGCGAGCGCACTTTCGGCGAGACAGCAGGCGAGCAGACCAGTGTGCAGCACGACCATGACCGGGTAATGGCCGCGGCCGTACTCCACTCCGGCGCGAGAGAGGGTCCAGATGGCGTTGCGTCGAGCGACGACGAGTTCGGCGATGCGCTCGGCCGTGACGGCCAGGACGAGAAACGTGTACCAGGACATGAGAGCACTCACCAGCGCAGCAGGACGACTTCGGAACAAAATCCCGGCCCCATCGCCAGGAGCAGCCCCCACGTGCCGGGCTCCGGCCGGTTCGATTCCCGCGTCTTTTGGAGGATGTGAAGGACGGAGGCGGAGGACAGGTTCCCCACCGTTGCGAGCGAGTGCCAGGCGGTGTTCAGGGCGTCGTCGGGCAGGTCGAGGGTGTCGGCCACGGTGGAGAGCACCTTGGGGCCTCCGGGGTGGCACACCCAGCTTCCGATGTCGTCCGTGGTGAGGCCGTGGTCGGCCAGGAAGGCACGCAGGTGCCGGCCGAAGTGGTCCCGCACGATGTCGGGAACACCGGCGTCGATCACGACGCGGAAGCCGGTGGGTCCGATGTCCCACCCCAGGAGCTGTTCGGTGTCCGGATACAGGTGGCTGCGTGTGGCGACCACGAAGGGTCCGGCTCCGTCCGGCCCGGTGTTGCCGCTGCCACGCGCCACGAGCGCTGCCGCGCCGTCGCCGAACAGGGCGCCGGCGACGAGGTTGGCGCGGGAGTCGTCGTGCCGCTGAAGAGTCAGGGAGCACAGTTCGATGCTGAGGAGTACCGCGGTGTCGGCGGGGTGCCCTCGCAGGTAGTCGTGCAGCCGGGCGAGTCCTGCCGCGCCCGCCACGCACCCCAGGCCGAACACCGGGAGTCGCTTGACGTCGGGGCGCAGTCCCAGGCGTCCGGCTAGCCGAGCGTCGAGCGAGGGAGCGGCGATGCCGGTGATGGAGGTGCACACCAGCAGATCCACGTCGGCCGGTTCGAGTCCGGCCTCTTGCAGTGCGCCGGCGAGGGCTTCCTCGCCCAGTTCGAGTCCGGCGGCCATCCACGCGTCGTTGCTCTGCCCGAAGTCGCCGAGGTCGGAGTACCGCTCGATCGGCAGGGCGAGGCAGCGTGTGCGCACACCGGCGGATGCATGGAGGCGGCGCAGCGGGGCGCGGTCGGCCCCGGCGGGCAGGCACAGGTCACCGATCGCCTCAGTGAGGTCGTCCTGGGCGTACCGATACGGCGGGAGCGCAGTGCGGATCGCTGCGACCGCGGTCGCCGGGCCGGGCGGAGGTGTTCGGGACGGCGCGGTGGCCAGCGAAAGGGCGTCGTCGACCATTGCAGTGACACGCATGCCGGTAATGCCTCCTGTTGCCGGGTTTTCCCGTAACTTCCCTGTGTGTCTCTACACGCACCCCACGCCCTTCCGTCCACGACACGCCGGGTCCCGGCGCTGTTGCGCTCCTGCCACCTGGAGCCGGCGGTCGCGGTGACGGTGCTCGTGACCGCGCTCGCCGTGGCAGCGGACCGCGGGGCGGCGGGCTCCGGAGCGGTGGCCGCCGCCGTACTGGCCGGCCAGCTCTCGGTCGGCTGGTGCAACGACGCGGTCGACGCCCAGCGCGACACGGTCTGCGAACGCCGCGACAAACCGGTGGCCACCGGTGAACTCCCGCCTCGGGCGGCGGCTGTCGCGGCCGGGACTGCTCTGGTGGTGTGCGTCCCGCTGTCGCTGCTGAGCGGCGCCGCGGCAGCAGCGGCGCATCTGGGCATGGTGGCCTGTGGCTGGGCCTACAACCTGGTGTTCAAGCACACGGTGCTCTCACCGCTGCCCTACGCCGTCGCCTTCGGGGCGCTGCCGGCCTTCGTCACCCTGGGCATGCCGTCGCCCTCCTGGCCCGCCTGGTGGGCGGTGACGGCCGGCGCGCTGCTGGGTGTGGGGGCCCACTTGGTCAACGCCCTTCCGGACATCGAGGACGATCTCGGCACCGGTGTCCGCGGGCTGCCGCAACGGCTGGGCCGCGCGACCTGCCGGTGGCTGGCCCCGTCCGTGATGCTGACCGCCATGGGTGTGCTGGTCGCAGGGCCGCCTGGAGCGGTGGGCGGGGTGAGCGGGGGACTGGCGGCGCTGGCCGGGGCCGTCGCGGTCGCGGGGACGGCTCTGCCGTCGGACATCCGGAGCCGGTGGCCGTTTCGAGCGGCGATCATCGTCGCGGGCATCGCCGTGGCGCAACTGTTGCTGCGGGGCTCGGACGTGGCCTGAACCCTCAGCACGTGGCCGCTCTGGCGGTGGCCGGTGGCTACAGGCCGGCAGCGTTGAAGCCGTTGAGGGCCCACGGTGCGGCCGAGTACCACAGCAGCCCGATCAGGCCGAACAGGAGGCTCCCGGCGGCGGAGAGCATCCAGGCGGGCAGGCGGCGGCTGCGCACCACCAGGACCTTGGCGACGAAGGCTCCGTACAGCGCGCAGCCGGCCACCGAGTGCAGGAAGACCCGGGTGTCCGTGGTCTCCACGCCATAGGTACGGACGCAGTGGTAGGCGACGGGTATTGACAGCAGGAAGGCGGCCCATCCCACGATGCGGTGCGAGGCGCGGACGTGGCGGGGCGCCGCCGTGAGGCCGGGCAACCGGCCGTACATCAACAGGGCCAGCAGAAGCGGCCGGGAGCAAGCCGCCGGGGGAGGGGGGATCCATGATCGGTCCTGGCTGTCACGTCGGCTGACCCTCGTGCGGTCGTCGCCGGTCAGCTCAGGTCGACCTTGTTGCCACTGACGCCCACGACGTACCACTCGGCACCGAACTGGTTGAGCGCCTGGCCGTTCGTGTCGCCCGGCTTGGAGTCTCCCGCGTAGCTGTACAGAGGGTGCCCGTGGTAGGTGACCTGCGTCTTGCCGTCGGACCGTTTCGACGTGCCCAGCAGGCCGGACTGTGCGGAGCCGCCGACCGAGGGGGCCCCGGAGGTCAGCAGCGGCGGCCAAGCCGCTGCGCACGGCCCGTTGCAGGTCGAGGTCGTCGACTTGTCCGCCTCGAACAAGTACAGGGTTCGCCCCTTCCCGTCGACCAGAATCGTGCCGAGTTTGCCGGCCGAGGCGGTCTTCACCGTGGCCTGCGCACCGGCCGACGCACTGCTCGCCGCTCCGTACGGGCCCGCGCTTTGACCCGGCGCGCTGCTCGTGGCCGTACTCGACGGCGTCGCCGACGACGAGGAACCACCACCGCCACCACTGGAACAGCCACTCGCAGCAGCGATCGTCACCAGCGCGGCCATCCACACGGCGCCCAGGCGGATACGCCTCATCACCACTCCACCATGGTCAGTAAGGGGCCCCGCCGTACGAGGGGCCAACGAACGCATACTCCCCACGACCCCCGGCGCCTCTTGCTCCCCAGCGTCGACTTTCACCGAGATGGGCCGGTACGCGGCAGCAGACGACACATCAGCCACGGACGCGCAGACCTGTGGAACGATCCGCACGCCGAACCCCGTCCCTACCAGGGCCGGCACGGCACATGGGTCGGGTATCACCCTGCACTGGGAGACGGGAGGCGGGGACACCGGGAGACAGCGGCAGCTTGTGCGACTCTCGGCGAGGCGCCGGCGTCGGCTCACCGAGAACGCCGGCGCATCGTCGTCGAGCATTCCGCACAGCGCGACCAGGCTGGTGACGGCGACGGCGGTGTCCAGCTCGGCGAAGGCGCCGGCGACGGTGAGGGCAGCGCCGCGCGCCCGCCTCGCGGTGCGCGCCCGGCGTCGTCACGTCATGCGAAGACTGACAAGAGCAGGGCCATGGCCAGCCCCGACACACTGACCAGCGTTTGAACGACGGTCTGCGTCTTCGCGGCCTGGTTCAGGTCCATGCCGAAGGACTCCTTGACGAGCCAGAACCCCGCGTGGTTGACGTAGTTGAGGCCCAGTGACCCGGCGCCGATGGCGACGACCAGCAAGGACGCCTCCAGCCCACCGCCCGCGCCGATCAGCGGGGCGACGATACCGGTGGCGGAGACGATCCCGACCGTCGCCGAGCCGGTGGTCAAGGACAGCAGCAGAGCCACCAGCCAGCCCAGCACGATCACATTCAGGTGGGCGCCTCTGGCCGCCGAGGCAACCGCGTCACCGATGCCGGAGTCCTTCAGCACCTGGTTGAATGCCCCGCCCCCGCCGATGATCAGCAGAATGGCAGCGATGGACCGCAGGCTCTCGGTCAGGGACGCCCGCGCCTGGTCCCCCGTGCTGCTGCGGCCGGCGAGGGTCACCGCGAGCGCGAAGAGGAAGCCGGCCAGCATCGCCATCAGCGGTTCCCCGGCGAAGGTGAGCACGGAGCGCAGCCCGCTGGACTCGTCGAGCATCGCCTCGGCCAGGGCACGCAGCAGCATCAGGGCGACGGGAATCAGCACGGCGGCGACGGCCAGCGGCACGGGAACGCCGGTACGGGGGTGGGCATCGGGTCGCAGCTGCGCACCGGGGCCGCCGACCGGTGCGGGCGTGGATCCCTGCTCTTGCTTCGCTGGGTGCCGACGTCCGGTGAACTGGGTCACCAGCGCGTCGTCCGGGCGCACGTCTGCCAGCCGCGGCGCGATCCAGCGGGCGTACACGGGCCCGGCGAGGATCACGGTGGGAATCGCGCAGACGATGCCGACGCCGAGCGTGAGACCGAGGTCGGCGTGCAGGCCGGTCATGGCGGTCAGCGGGCCGGGGTGCGGCGGCAGCATGCCGTGCAGCGTGGACAGGGCGGCGATGGCCGGGACCCCCAGCAGCACGTACGGGGAGCCCTTCGCGGCGCCCCGGTCCTCCAGCCGCCGGGCCACGCTGAAGATCAGTGGCAGCAGCACGATCAGCCCGACTTCGAAGAACATCGGAATGCCGATGACGAAGGCGGCGGCCGCGACGAGCCAGGGCAGACCGCGGCCCCCGGAGCGGTCGACGATCGCGTGAGCGATGGCGTCGGTCGCGCCGGAATCGGACAGCAGACGGCCGAGCATGGCGCCGAGCGCCAGGGTGAGGCCCACGTCACCGAGGGTGTGCCCGGCTCCCGTCTCGAGGGAGTCGACCAGTTTCGCCACGGGCTCGCCGGCCGCGAGTCCGGTGCCGACCGAGACCAGCAGGAGTGCGACGAACGGGTGGATCCGCAGGCGGGAGTTGATCAGACAGATCAGTGAGGTGATCGCCACCGCGAGGATGGCCAGCAGGTACCAGGTATGAGCGGTCACACGGGTGCCTTTCGGTGTCCGGCCGACGGAAGCGGACGGTGTACGGGAACGGGGATATGGCGAAGCACGGCCGCTGCGGGAGAACGCAACGGTTTCGGTCGTGGATCTGTCGGAGCGGGAGGCTGGAGAACCAGGGCGGCGAACGCTGCGGCCCGGTCAGCCGAGTCCGAGCTGTGCGAGGAGAGCGGCGACGAACCTGTCCTGCTGCCTCAGGTACGTCCGGAAGGTGTCGCCGGTCGCGAAGGCGTCGGTCCAGCCGTGCCGGGTGAGTTCGGCCTTCCACTGACGTGAGTCGTGCAGCGCGGTCAGCGCGTCGACCCAGCGTTTCTCGTCTTCGGCGCTGATGCCGGGCGGTGCGACGATGCCCCGCCAGTTGCTGAAGACCAGGTCGATACCCGACGCCTTCAGGGTCGGAACCCCGGGCAGGACACCGACCGGCGCGCCGCTGGTGACGGCGAGGATGCGCACCTGGCCGCTGTGCAGCTGGTCGAGGAACTCACCGAACCCGCTGACGGCGAAGTCCACCGTGCCGTCCAGCAGGGCGGGCAGCAGATCGCCCCCACCTCCGCCGTAGGGGACGTAGACGACCCTTGTGGGGTCGATGCCGACGGCCTTGGCGAGTTCCATGGAGAGCAGGTGGTCCGGGCCGCCGGGAGAGGAACCGCCGCCGGCCTTCAGACGCGTGGGGTTCTCGTGCCACGCGGCGATCAGGTCCTCGATCGTCCGGTACGGCGCGTCCTTGCGGACGACGACCGCGCCGGCCTCCTCGATCAGGCGGGCCAGGGGAGTGGTCCGGGCGACGCTCACCCGTGCCCGCGCCACGTGGGAGGCGCCCACCAGACCCAAACCCATCTGGAGGGCCAGCCTGCCGTTGCCTCGTTCGTCGACGAGGCGTTGCAGGCCGACCGTGCCGCCGGCCCCCGGAAGGTTGAAGACCTGCACGTCGGAGGCGATGTGTGCCTCCTGCGTGACGCGGGCCACGGTCCGTGCGGTGGTGTCGTAGCCGCCGCCCGGAGCATTGGGCACCATGATCCGCAGATCGCGGAGCGGGCCGTCACCGCCCGGCCAGGCCCCGCACGCGCTGAGGGCGAGCAGGACCAGGACCGTGAGCGTGCCGAGGACGGCTCGTGCTGTTGAACCGCGCATGGCACCTCACTTTCGGTCTCGACCGGTCGGCGTGATGATTGTGGCGGCCCGGCAGCGGTGCCGCCCAGGTTGTGTCAGCAACAGAGATTGAGTTCATTGTGGTCGCCACGTTCCGCCGTCACTCCCTCGCGAGCGAGATGCTGGTACTCCAGCTGGCCATCGTCGTCGTGGTGTTGCTGGCCGTGGCGGGTGTCTCGCTGGCTCAGTCGGCGGCCACCTTCCGCCGGGTCGAGGGCCGGCGGGTCGACGCGCTCGCCGAGCAACTGGCCGCGAACCCCCTGGTGCGCAGCCAGCTGGTGCGGCCCGCGCCGGAGGAGACCCTGGCCCCGCTGGTGCACTCGACGCTGTCCCAGTCCGGGGTGACGTCGGTGACCGTGGCCGACGCGCACGGCCGCATCGTCACCTCCACCAACCCCACGGTGGTGGGGGAGGAGTTGCCCGCCCGGCCGGGTGTCGACCACGGCCGCAGCTGGTCCGGGGAGCTGACCCTGGACGGCAACCGTGAACTCGTGGCGCAGGTGCCGGTGCTCGGCGCCACTCAGCAGACCCTCGGCCGGCAACTCGGCACCGTGATGATCGGCGAGGCGTCACCGACGGTGTGGCAGCGCCTCAGCGGCGCGTCCTCCTACCTGATCGCCTACCTGAGCATCGCCAGCGCCCTCGGCGGACTCGGTTCCTGGCTGCTCGCCCGGCGGGTGAAGCGGCAGACCCTCGGCCTGGAACCCCGCGAGATCACCGGCCTGGCCGAGCACCGTGAGGCGATGCTCTACGGCATCGCGGAGGGCGTCGTGGCCCTCGATCCCCAGCACCGGGTCACCCTCGTCAACGATGTCGGCCGTCACCTGCTCGACCTGCCGGAGGACTGTGTGGGACAGAGCCTGGACGGCCTCGGCATCGGCGGACGCCTGCGGGACGTCCTCACCGGCGCGCCCGAGGAGGCCGCCGAACGGCACGACCAGGTGGTCATCCGCTCCGGACGAGTACTGGTGATGAACCGAATGGACGTCACCAAGGACGGCCGCCTGCTCGGCTCGGTCACCACCTTGCGCGACCGTACCGAACTGGCCGAACTGGAGCGGGAGATCGGCTCGTTCCGCAGTTCCTCGGAGCTGCTGCGCGCCCAGGCCCACGAGTTCGCCAACCAGCTGCACACCATCTCCGGCCTGATCCAGATCGGTGAGCAGGACGAGGTGGTGCGGTACATCCGCGCCCTGAACCAGCGCCGCCAGTCTCTCGACGTGACCCTTGCCCGGCGCGTACGCGACACCGCCGTGGCGGCCCTGCTGATGGCCAAGTGCTCGCTCGCGGCCGAACGCCGTGTCACGCTGCGGATCTCGGCCGACACCGCCCTCGACCGGCTGCAGCCGGAGGACGCCGCCGACGTCGCGACCGTGCTCGGCAACCTCGTCGACAACGCCGTGGACGCCGCCGCACACGACGGCGACGGTGACGCATGGGTCGAAGTCACCCTCAGGCAGGACGCCTCCAGCGTGGAGATCACCGTGCGCGACTCGGGCCCCGGACTGCCCCCGGAACTGGCGCGCGAGGTGTTCTCGCACGGCTTCACCACCAAGGCCGCCCAGGAGGGCGAGCGGGGTATCGGACTGGCCCTGACCAAGCTGGTCTGCGAACGTCACGGCGGTGAGATCTCGGTCGCCAACACGCCCGACGGTGCTATGTTCACCGCCCGCATGACCGTCAGTCCCACCGCAGGCGCGGTGGCGGAAGGAGCCCCCCGATGACCGGCGCAGGCGACACCGTCGACGTGCTCGTCGTCGACGACGACTTCATGGTCGCGCGCGTGCACAGCACCTTCGTCGACCGGGTCGAACCGTTCCGGGTCGTCGGGGTGGCACACACCGGCGAGCAGGCGATCACCGCCGTCGCCGACCTCCACCCCGACCTGGTCCTGCTCGACCTCTACCTGCCCGACCTGTTCGGTCTCGATGTCATACCGCGGCTGCACAGCGCCGGTCACGACTGCGACGTCATGGTCATCAGCGCCGCTCAGGAGGCCGACACCGTACGCGGCGCCGTCCGCCGCGGCGTGGTCGACTATCTCCTCAAGCCGTTCGACTTCGAGGACCTGTGCCCCCGGCTGCAGCGGTACGCCACCCGACGCGGCCGCCTCCTGCAGACCGTCGTGCGGGGCCAGGCAGACATCGACCGGGTGCTGGCCGGATCGGGGGTCGCCACCCCCGGCAGTTCCCTGCCCAAGGGGCTGAGCGTGGAGACCGCCGACCTGATCGAACGGACCCTGCGCGACGCCGAGGGCACACTGTCCGCTGGCGAGTGCGCCGCCCTGACCGGCATCTCCCGCGTCAGCGCCCGCCGCTACCTCGAGTACTTCCACGGCACCGGCAGCGCGCAGGTGTCCCTGCGTTACGGCGCCGCGGGCCGGCCGGAGCGGCGCTACAGCTGGCGGCCGACACTCTGACGACAGTCGCCCGAGGACGCGGACCCGCCCTTCCGGATCCATCGGTGTCCGTTCCGGATCCATCGGTATGCGTCGCCGCCAGGACGGCAGGGACGGCCAGGCGCCGGCGTCCCGGTGCGCCACAGATCACCCCGACGTCCCGGGGGACGCCGTAAGAACCATCCAGAGGAGGCGTCGAAGCGGTACCAGCCGCACCGCCGGCCGCTCCCCGCCTCACCGGCCGGTGCCTGCGAGGACGTCCTGGACAGGGCGGCGAGCAAGCACCGGCGCCCGTTTGGGCGCCGTACCCGCCGCTGTGGTACGCGCCGCCGGTCGAGGCCGCCGCGAGGAGCGGTGCCCGGACGTCGGGGGTGGAGCACCCGCGCCGCGGTCAGCGCCTCTTCACAGTCGATGGCGTGTACGACGCCACCCCCGCCAGACCCGCGGCCGTCGGCCTTCGACAGCACTCGATCTGACGGCCGCCACGGCCCCAGCGCCTGCTGGACGGGCGGGGGACCACGACGGCGAAACGATGATCCGCCCTGGCCGCCGCGGTCCGAGGTTCTGCCGGTTTCGGACCCGGGCTGCAGGGACCGGGACGGGTCTGATCGGGGTCCCCCTCAGCGTCTTGACCGTACATGATCTAATCATGTATCACTTCATTGTGAAGCAGGTAAATAATCTTGAATCTCTCACCCAGGACCCGGACGGGTTGCTCTACGACCCTCAAGTACGCGAAGTCATGCTGCAGTTCGCGGCCGGGGGTGACACTCTGCGCCTGGAGGCGGCAGCCGCCGCGCGCGCCGCGCACAGGTCCGTGGAGCGGCTTCGCGCCCATGGAGCGGAGGGCCGTGGTCTCAGCGCGGGAGCCAGCGATGTCCTGATCCGGCTGCGCACGCTCGGCGAAGCCGGTACCAACCTCGGGGACCTCGCCCGCTCCGCGGGCATGACTCCCCGTAATGCCACCGGCCTGGTCGACACACTCGAACGCGAAGGGCTCGTCCGGCGCGATCCCGACCCCGGCGATCGCCGGTCCGTCCTCGTGCGCATCACCCCGGCCGGCCTGACATGGCTGGAGGAGTTCCGGACGCCGACCCAGCGGGCGATGGCGGCACTGTTCCACGGATTCACCGACACCGAACTCCACCAGCTCCGGCACCTGTGCCTCCGGCTTGTCCAGAACCAGCAGCGCATCGCCGCCCGCCTCGCCGCCACCCAAGAAGGGACCAACCCCAGATGACGACGGCCAAGACACGCACCACCGTCCGGGCCTACCACCAAGCCCGGTTCCAAGGCGACATCCCGGCCGCCGCGCGAACGCTCAGCGACTCCTTCCACTTCCGAAGTCCCCTGCTGACATCCGACAGTCCGCACGGGCACCTCAGCGGCCTGGACGCGTTCCTGGGAATCGTCACCGGCGTCGACCTGGTCAGCGAACTGTACGGCGAGACCGAAGCGACCTTGATCTACGACGTCCACACTTCTGTCCCGGCCATCGGCACTCAACGTACGGCCGAGAACTTCCATCTCACCAACGGCCGGATCGACACCATCCATCTGATCTTCGACGCCACCCCCTGGCACGCGATCATGCAGGCAGCCAACCCGTCGCACACGGAGGATGCGGTGACCGCGCATCCGGCGCAGCCATCATGAGTGGCCCACAACGGGGCAAGGGGATCAGGCCCGCAGCTCTCCGAGGCGCCGCAAATCGTCACGCACCGACTCCCTCTCCTGGTCGGTGAGCTGGATGGCGACGGCTCGGCTGAGCGCGGCCTTCGCGGTGGACTCGTCACCGAGGCGCCCGGCGACATCCGCACGCAGCACCAGCAGCCGAAGCAACTGCACGGGCGTGGGCTGCTCGTCTTCCATGCGGAGCGCCCGATCGATGATCTTCGCGGCACCCTTGGGGTCGTCCTTGGAGTCCGCGAACAAAGTGGCGTGGTGAAGGGCTCGGGCAAACGGTTCCGTGGGTGCGGGCCGGTGGCGCTGGTCCTGGCTGGTCGGCTGCCCGATGCGCAGGCAGTTGCCACCCGGATCGGTCACAAGGAACTGCCGCGTACCGAAGGACGTGTCCTTGAGTGGCCCGATGCGCGGCAGCCCACGAGTGGGGACCTTTCCGTACGCCGCCTTGAGCCGGGCACGGAAGGCCTTGTGCAGCCCGTCGACATCGCCGGTAAGAACGAGGCAGGTGCTGTACGACTCGGTCGGCTCGTACCCCTTCAACGCGAAGAAGTGGAGCTGGATGCCGCCCAGTTCCACGACCGCGTACGGGTTGGGACTCTTCTGCTGGAAGGTCACCGCGAACCCGAGGACGGTGTAGAAGTCCACAACTTGCTGGATGGTCCTGCACGGCAGGATCGGGATGGTCGTCTCCCTCATACGGCGCAGTGTAGTCAAACTTGAATAGTCGCGGACGGTTTCGACCGTTCGACCGTCCCTGGGGTTGTGTGTGCGTCACGGCAACTGCTCACTGCCTCTGGAAGGTGAGCTCCAGCGTCGGAAGATGCCGGGGATTCGGACGGCCAGGACGTCCCACAACTCGCGGACGGCGTGCTCATGGTGGTGCTGGGCGGGGATCGATTGGTTCCAGTCCTGGGCGCGGCGGCGGACCAGGCCGGTGCGGTAGCCGTCCGGCAGCGCGGTCAGGGCGGCGATCGTCTGCGAGGCGGTCCCCGCCGACCGCGACGGCCAGGGCGACGTACAAGCTCACGGTGGCCCAGGTGTCTGCCTGTCTGGCGAGACATTGTCGTACTCGATGTACCTGGTGATTATGGGTTCTTGGGCAGGCAGGGCGGGAGGGATGCCGTGGGTGTGGGCGCGGGCGGCTGGGGTGCGGAGAAGGGTGGCTGGGACGATCCGGGGCCTGGGACAGGGACGCGCAGAGCGGCGGACGTGCTCCACTGGGGTGGCGTGGCCTGCGTGGTCGTCGGATGGCTCGGGCTTTGCGTGCGGATGGCTTTGCCGCGCGCGTGGGACGGGCCGTGGTGGCAGGCCGCCGCCTTGACCGGTGCAGGAGGCGTGGCAGCCATCGGCGCTGAGGGGATCGAACGGCACGTCCGGCGGATCAAGCGGTTCCACGCTTACCGGGAGGTGCTGGAGAACCCAGCCCCGCGCCCGGCCGAGGCGGGAGTGGACCCCAGTGTCTTCCGGCTGCTGTCGCCGCTGTACAGCCCCGTGCCCTTCCGTGACCGCGACGACGAGCTGGCCCGGCTGCGGCACTGGTGCGAGGACGAGACCGATCCGCACCCGATCATGCTCCTGGCGGGTGACCGCGGCGTCGGCAGGTCACGGCTGGCGCTGGAACTCGCGCGGGCGCTCGGTGATTCGTGGACCGCCGGGCGGCTGCTGCGCGGCCCCGGGCAGTTGTTCCCTGCGCTACGCGACCGGGGCAGGCCCGCGCTCGTCGTGGTGGACGATGCCGACCTGCGCTCCGACGTGGACAGCCATCTGCACTCGTTGGTGCGCGCGGACGTCGTCCCGCTGCTTCTGGAGTTCGGTGCGCGTCCACACGACACGCCACCGGTGCGCCTGCTGTTCGTAGTCGGGCACGCCGAACGCTTCCGTGCCGTGGTCGGCGAGGAACTGGCCTACTCTCATGACGACCCCGAGGTGCGCCGCCTCCTGGCCGACGCGCCCGTACTGAACCTCGCGCCACCGGTGCTCGACCGGGCCGTCCGGGCCGAGCGCCACGCGGAGGCCCTGGCCGCCTTCACCGCGGCCCTCACAGACGCCGCGGGCAGCGAGCGGGCGGTCGGCACCGAGGCCGCTCAGTCCGGTGCCCCCCTGAGCGCCGTCCCCGTCCGGCCCGAGCGGGCTTCCCTCCAGACCCCCCTCGATCTGCACGCCCAGGCCCTCGTCACCGCGCTGACCGGCGAGCCGGTGCCCGCTGTCCCCCGGAGCTTCGAGGAAGTCGCCGGTGTCCTCTTCGAACGGGAGTGCCGGCGCTGGCGGAACAGCGCCGCTGCGTTCACCGGACCCGGCACTCCCGCGCTGCGCCGGCTGTCCGACCACCCCGGCCCGCCCGAACGCGTCATGCTGGCCCTGCTGTTGACCGGTCACCGGGAGTCTGTCACCGCCTCACACGCCCTCGCGCGGCTTCCCGAATTCGCGGGGCTGGAGGAGGAAGAGACACGGTCCGAGGCATACGCCTGGGTGACGTGGGCCCTCGCACTGCACGGCGGAACGCGCCCGGCCGCCCGCATGGCGGAACCCTGGATCGGTCCGGAGACCTTCACCCACTGGTTCCTGACAACACGGCTGCACGCCGAGCCGGAACTTCTGGCCCGCCTTGGGACGGGGCTGAACGCACGCCGGTCCGAGCACCTGACGGGCGTGCTCTGCCGGGCCTGCGAGGACTTCCCCGAGGCGGGCGAGATTCTGCGGCGGTACGTTGCGAGCAATCCGTCGGCGCACGGATACGACGCCGTGCGCGGCGCCAGGGTGCTCGCCCATCCTGAGCGGGTGGACCCCTGGATCGCCGAGGGTCTGCGCAAGCTGGAAACCGGGTCCCGCCCCACCCTCAGCACCCCGGTCTCCCGCGACCTGTACAGCCTGGCGCGCCAGGCCCTGCCCGAGGTGGTGCCGCTGTCCCACGCTGTGCTGATCCGCGCGTACCAACGCACGCGACGGGCCGAGGCGAAGCAGGAGCGACAGCACAGAAGGGAACTGCGGCGCCGGGAACGCGGTTCACGCACCTGACCGCGCTCCCGGCCGTGTCGTCCGCCGCCGACTACCCGTGCACACTCCGGCCGCCCCAGCCACCGGACTCCAAGCAGCACAACACCACCGGCCCAAAGCCCCAAACGGCAGCGGCCGTCGGTACCCACATGAGCCACCGCCGCCACCACAACGTCCGCCCCGGGCTTGTGGTCGGCGGCCACGGAACGCCGCGCACCGCCGAGTTCGCAGGAACAGCCACTGTGACCCCCGGCCATCCGAATTGCCGAGGGTCCAAGACTCCCCGTCACGACGCCGCCCGCGCCCGGGCGGAGCGGCCCCGCATCATCCACGAGCCAGGCCACCGCTTCGTCGTCGTCATCGAAGAGGCGGCCCTGCACTACCAGATCTGCAACGCCGATGCGACGGCCGCCCAGCTCGGCCACCTGCTGACGGCCGGCGCTCTGCCGCAGGTGTCCCTCGGCGTCATCCCGAGCCGTACCACCGAGCGCGCGCAGTGGCCCCGAGAGACCTTCCACATCTCGCGGTGATTAGAGGCGCCGGGCACCACTGCCTCCCAGCTGGGCAGTTCCCGCGGGCCTGCATCGTAAGGTCCGGATCGGTAGCGATGCCGGGGAAGGGATGTGGCACAACCACCCGGCTCCCCGATGGCCTGGCGGTGCAGGTGAGGACGGCCGGGGAGGCGCGCCTGGGCCTGTCGGGAACATAGGCTGCACCGGTGTTCCCGGCGGTCTGAGACGGCTCCCCACCTAGGTGCTGTCTGACAAAGGATCTTGGTTGGGTTCGCGGAGCCAGAGGATGAGTGCGGCGAGGTGGACTCCGGCCTTGTAGCGGGTGGCGAGTTTGTCGAAGCGGGTGGCGATCGCGCGGAACTGCTTGAGGCGGTTGAAGCAGCGCTCGACCACGTTGCGAGCCTTGTAAAGCTCGCGGTCGAAGGCCGGCGGTCTGCCGCCGGCCTTCCCTCGCCGCAGGCGGTTGGCCTTCTGGTCCGCCCGCTCCGGGATCACCGCCCGGATGCCTCTGCGTCGCAGGGACTGGCGGATCGCCCGGGACGAGTACGCCTTGTCCGCGACGACCACATCGGGTCTGAGGCGGGGGCGCCCGGCGCCGGTCCGGGGCACCTTCAGCTCGAGCATGACTGTGTTGAAGACGGTGGAGTCGTTGACGTTGCCGGGCGTGACGACGACAGCCAGGGGCAGGCCCCGGCCGTCGCAGGCGAGGTGGAGCTTGGTGGTCAGCCCGCCGCGGGACCGGCCCAGCGCCTGGCCAGCCGACGGAGGTGCCGGATCTTCCAGTTCGTCCCCCGCCGCCGCCCCTTGCGGGCCCCGGCGGCGTGCTGATGGGCCCGGGTGATCGTGGAGTCGACCGACACGGTCCACTCCACGGCTCCGACGGAGTCGTCGCGGATCTGGACCTGCTCGAGCAGACGGGCCCAGGTTCCGTCCGCCTCCCATCGGGCGAACCGTTCATAGGCCGTCTGCCACGGCCCGTAGCGCTCCGGCAGGTCACGCCACGGAGCACCGGTCCGCAACCGCCACAACACCCCGTTGATCACCTGCCGGTGATCCCGCCACGGACGACCACGACCCTCAACACCCGGCAGCAGGGGTGCTATCCGCTCCCATGCCGCATCCGTCAACTCACCCCGACCCACCACAAGATCAATTATCAGACAGTGCCTAGTGGTCTCGGGCGAGAATCAGGCGAGACAGAACTCGTTGCCTTCGATGTCCTGCATCGTGATGCACGACTCGTTGACGCCATCGGCGCGCTGCGTCAGCACGTGTTTCGCGCCGAGCGCCATCAGCCGTGCGCATTCGGCTTCGAGTGTGGCCAGGCGCTCCTCACCCACGAGCCCGGCGCCGGCCCGTACATCGAGATGCACCCGGTTCTTGACGACCTTGCCTTCGGGAACTCGCTGGAAGAGCAGGCGCGGGGCTACACCCGAGGGATCGGTGCACGCGAAGTAGATCTCATCCTCGGGCGGCAGGGAGCGGTGGTACTCCTCCCATGTGGCAAAGCCCTCCGGGACCGTCGGCAGGACGTACCCCAGCACCTCGCACCAGAAGGCGGCGAGGCGCGCAGGCTCCGCGCAGTCAAAGGTCACTTGGAACTGTTTGATCGTTGACATCGGCGCACGATATCAGGGCCCTGCGTATCCCCGCAGGTCAGGAGGTCCGCACGCTGTCGGGGGAGGCGCCTGCTGTCCGCTGCTGTGTCGTGCGGTCGCAGGGGTGAATCGAGGTCACTGCCTGGCCGAAGGGAACCTGGGATGCGATCCCGGCCAGCCACTCTCGTGCTGCAAAGATCACTTACGGGACAGCTTTTTGGACGGTCCATGGGAGAGGAATTACGGCCAACCTGGTCCGTGGAGTGGTTCCAGAGGCAGTTGAGAGTGGGTAGGCGGGGCGCGCAAAGGGGGAGGAGCGGGGTCGAAGCCGCGGGCACGGTCGGCTGCCGTAGGGCCGGCGCGGCCGCCCAGCAGCCGCTGCACCGTCACCGGGGACACGGCGGCGAGCAGGCCAATCGAGTGGATCCCGTAGTCGTGCAGAACCTGGGCTTGACGCGCGTCGATGAAAGTGCTGCCCCGGTCTGGAGACCAGCGCGGCAGCGAGGGGGTGCTCCTCTCGGAGCTGTACTCTCCGATCGACGACAGGTTCAGGTGTCGAGAGCGGCCTGTTCCCAGGCTTCGAGTCCCTCTGCGCCAACTGAGGCATAAGCGGTTTGCTCACCGCTGCTTGCTTGAACGCGGAGCTCCAGTGTGCCCGTCAGGCGCCGATGACGGAGGGCGAAGTCGCTTCTTGACAGGGCGTTCAGCACATCTTCGTACTGCGGTGGAGTGAGCCCTTCGAACGTGAAGCGCCCCAGATACACGCGTACCTGATGTGCTTCCTGGTCGACGTCGGCGGCGACGAACAGGTCGTCCCGGACCGCCACGTCGACACTCCAGCCGCCCAAAGTCTGCTTGCGAACCCGCACCCGAGGTCCATAGAGGTCATGGAGGTGCCTGAAGAGGGCGGCGCCGTTGTCGAGCTCACTCATTATCGGCCCCTCCACGGCCCGAAGTGCGTCCAATAGTGTTGTCTGAACACCTTAGAGCGGAATCCGGCACGGGCTGCCTTGCCCCGAGGTGACGTGTGCCCGCGCGCCGACCAGCCGACGGCGAACCTCTTGCCGCGGTTCAGCCATCCGGCTGCTCTCGCTCCGGCATGTTCGTCGCCGAACAGCCGGCTGGTGGCACCAATGCCTCGCGCACGATAGGCCCATGATCCGAAGCGGGCTGCCGCCGTGACTACCCGTGCGCCGAGTACCCCCGGTACGCCCGTCCTGCCGCACCCAACTCGGGTACCGCGACCGTGGATGCGGTGGCCCACTTGTGCCGCCAAGCCCACCTGCCTGCGTGGCGCGCCCGGCCAGCCCAGCTCCATCGGCCCTCGAGGCCGAACCCGTTGACGGGATCACCGTTGCAGTATTCGTAGGCGTTGGCGTTGCCGCCGGGGATGGGGTCGGTGGACAGAAAGTGTCCAGTGGTGGGGTTGAGGCGCACGCCTATGAGGGTGAGACCGGTGAGAGTCTCGGAGGAGCGCTGCTTTCCGCTGAGCCAGTCATAGCGTGTGGCGGCCTGCCCGGGCCGGGAGGTCGCCGTACACGTCACTGTCGAGGATGGTGGGGGCGATGCTGGTGTCCAGGGGCAGCGTCAGGTGATGTCGCCGTGGAGGTTCTCCGGCTGCAGGATCGTGCCGCCGGTCTTGGTGGTGGTGGCAAGGTTGCCCTCGAGGCCGTCGACGTCGCGGGTGATGTCCCCGGCTGTGTCTTCGGTGATCCAGCGGTGGTTGTCGGTATCGGAGTCGTAGTGGTTGGTCTTCGTGCCGGTCTGCGTCCAGGTGCCGGCGTTGTTGGTCTCGGTGTCCAGGTGCGCAGGAGCAGGTTGGAGTGAAGGGTCCGGCTCTGGCGCTGGGTGCAAGCGGTCTGCTGCTGGACGAGGTCGTCGGCGTAGTAGGCCAGCGTGGTGCCGGGCAGCGCGGTCGTGCGGCCGAAGGCGTCGTAGACGGAGGCGGTGTTGACCAGACGGTCGGCGCTGTGTAGGTGTAACCGGTGACGGTGGTTCCGGCGTCGGAGCCGGTGGAGGCCGGAAGGGCTGCAGGACATCGACGTTCTCGACGCCACCCGCGCCTTGCCGGCCCCGTCATCGAGCGAGACTGCCCGCCGTCGATCCGCAGGAATCAGCTCGGCAAGTCGAGCCTCCCCCTCGCGCAGCCGAAGGCCGTGGCCGCTCCCGATCC
The DNA here is from genome assembly GCF_043082085.1 of Streptomyces sp. NPDC014801. Classification (NCBI taxonomy): domain Bacteria; kingdom Bacillati; phylum Actinomycetota; class Actinomycetes; order Kitasatosporales; family Streptomycetaceae; genus Streptomyces; species Streptomyces sp. NPDC014801. The sequence goes on from NZ_JBIBXG010000014.1 coordinate 250,059, forward strand.
CTGCCACTGCGCCACCTCGACTACATGCAGACCCGACACGAACACCTCTCCTCCACGGTGATCAACTCAGCGTATGCCGACGCCCCGGCCGAACCTGCAGCCGCCTCACCGAGCCGAACGCGCAACGCCATGCCCGGCGATGCGGACCGGGTTCGGCCGTTGGTGCACCCTCCGGCTGGTGCCCCGTGTTTACTGGTGAGTGGTTCTTTGCCATGCCGGAACAAGTCGAGGGGGAACGGGATGTTGAAGCGAATTGCCGCCGTGACTGCGGCCGTTGCGTTGAGCTGGGGGCTGAGCACCACGTCCGCGAGCGCGACGTCTCAGTACGTTCACTTCCAGAACCTGGCCACGGGCCACTGCCTGGACTACGCGGCTGACAAGGGGGTCTACGCCACGGGGTGCAACGGGGGTGGCTACCAAACCTGGCTGATCAACAGTCAGACCTTTCAACTCACCGAGCTGCGGCAGAACGCGGGTGACAGGCTGTGTCTCGTCGCCCGCAACGGTGCCGCAACGATGCGGCAGTGCCTGTCCGACGACAAGGCAGCCCTCTGGGTGATGGCTCCCACTCGCTCAGGCTTCGAGCTGATCAACAACGTGACCGACACCTGTCTCGGAGAAGGGCCGACGGGCCGCGTCCAACTCGTCACCTGCACCGGCGGCAACTCCCAGCTGTGGAACATCTGATCGTTCGATGACTCACGGGTGTCGAAGACGGTTCGTCCCGCGACCGCCGAGTAGTTGCGGGACGAACCGCGTTCGAGCAGGCACAGCGATGCACGGGTCGGGCCCGGAGTCTCGGCCGTGACGGACCATCTCGCCACCCCACTACCGAGGGCGGGGGCCATGCACTCTGAAGCGGCGGAACGGGCCGGCGGGAAATGCTAGGAACGTTGTAGAAGGGCCTGAGCGGCTTCGACGCGCACGAACTCGTCGCGGCCGAAGCGGAGGGTCCCCTGCGGGTCTGCCCGGGGGTGAAGGCGGCGCTGCCGGCGAGGGCGCCTGCGGAGTGGCCGCCTGGGCCGGGGCGCCGGGGAAGCTCACGGTCAGGATGTCGGCGAAGCCTCTGTCGGCGGCCTGCATGACGCAAATGTCCTTGATGTAGCTGGTGAAGCCGTCCCAGGGGTCCGGGTCGGCCAAGGCCTCGGCCGTGGCCCGCGCGTAACTGTCATACGGTCGGCGAAGACCGAGGCGGCCAGGTCCTCCTTGCGGGGGAAGTGGCGGAACAGGCTGAGCTGTCCCGTAATGATCTTCGTGCCCTGCAACTCTGTGCAGTAACTCGCCTCACGTCATGCGAGAGCGCACCTGTCGGACGGCTGGCCCATCCTCGTCGACCTGGAATGCGGACACGTGCGACTCAAGACCTCGGACGAGCGACGCCTGTGGAAGTACCCCAGCACTGACGGCCTGCAACCACAGTTGCAGGACAGGCCCTGAACAAGAGAACAGACAGCTGCCGGAGGCGCCGCAGGCAGGGGAGCCGACGACCGTTCTCGCCCTCATGGTCGCGCTGAACGCGCCGGCCCGAAGTGCCACGGAGGTAGCCGTCGCGCGCCGCCCCAAGGTACGCATCACTTACGCATGTGCAAACTTCCATTTTCTGTACAACCGTTTGAGGCATCCACCAGTCCAACTGCTCGCACACAGGTCAGCCAAGGGTGGGGGAGTCATGCAGAGCGGAAGACGGGTACGGTGCGACGGGGCGGCGACGGCCAAACGTTTGAACCGTACCCTGGCTACACAAGTGGCGTACGCAGCGTCTGCGTCACCGGCAGGTAAGGACGGTCGTCTCTTCAGCCTGGGGCGACGTCACTGGCCTTCGGCCCTCTGATCCACTCGACGTCGGGACGAATCTCGTCGCCGGCGCAGGCTCTCGCTTGAGTAACCACGCTCCCACGCCGACCTGTCCGTTTCGGACAGGGCTACCCATGCGAGTTGGTTTCGCTTTCCGAGAGCCGATCAACGACGTCACCGGCCGGCTCGTCACGACGTGACGCAGGCCCGGGGCGAGCTGGCATCACATGCCGACACATCACCAGGCGCCCGTTCTGAAGCAACGTGCTGCGCCGAAACGATTGCAAAGAGAGGCCATGGCCACACATCAGACGACGGAGCGAATACCCGACGCGCCCTCCGTCCCTCCTTCCGCCGGCAGCAACGCCCATACGCCAGCCGTGCCCGTCGCCAAGGCTGCGCAGCCACCGCGCCTGGCGCTCGTGGACGGACTACGGCTCGCCGCCGCGCTCTTCGTGGCCGCTTTCCACTTCCTCGGCACAACGAACCCGGCCGTCCTGGGGGAATCGCCCAAGGAATTCTCCTATCTCGTACATCGCGCCGCCCTTTACGGCTGGCTCGGTGTCGAGATGTTCTTCCTGATCAGCGGGTACGTCATCTGTATGAGTGCATGGGGTCGCAGTCCGGGCCAGTTCGCGGTCTCTCGTATATCCCGATTGTTCCCCGCGTACTGGTTCGTCATCCTGCTGATCGTCGTACGTATCGCGATCATTCCCATGCAGACCGGGGACATCTATTCCGTCATCCATCCCCGAGTCGTCCTTTCGAATCTCACCATGTTCCCCGGGCCACTCAAGGTCGGCCTGCTCGACGGCGTCGCCTGGACGTTGGACGTCGAAGCTCGCTTCTACCTCCTCATGGCCGTCGTCCTGAAGTTCGGCGCGACGTACCACCGGATGATGACCTTCTGCACTGTGTGGCTGGTGGCAGCCTTCATCACTCACTCCACGCAGAACAAACTGCTGGACCAGTTCACCCTCAGTGCCTACGCGGGCTACTTCATCGCGGGTGTCGCCGTCTACCTCATGTGCCGGTTCGGGCAGAACATGATGTTGTGGTTCCTGCTCGGCATGGCCTGGGCCTATCAACTGTCCGTGCTCCAGCTACGGGTGAACTTCCACCCCGCCACGTCCCATACTCACAAGACCGTTTCTTGGACTCTGTGCGCCCTTTTGGTGACCGGATTCCTCACCGTGCTGATGATGGCGTCGCTCGGGCCTTTGAGGAGGATCCGCTGGCGCTGGCTGGTCACAGCCGGAGCCCTCACATACCCCTTCTACCTCGTCCACATGAGCATCGGCGTCCCCCTGGCGAAGGGTCTGACCCGGCGCGTACCGGAACTCGGTCCTTGGGGCACCCTTATCGTGACCATGACCGCCATGCTGCTGCTGTCGTATGGCATCTACCGCTGGGTTGAGAGACCCATGAGCAAGTGGTTCCGGCACAACCTCATGAAGGGACTGAAGCCCAAGGAGAAGCCAGAGTTCGCCCTCTGATGCCCATGTATCCACGCTAGAGCAGCTGATAAGACCCAGCAGTATTCGGAGCGGCCCTCGACTGACAAACCAATCTTGACCGCGCCCGATGGCAGGACCAGCACCTTGCGGCACGGCGCCCACCTCGGCATCCCCCACGACGACGGCATCGCCTGCATCGCCGTCACCCTGCGCGCCGGCCGCACGACCGAGCAGAAACAGAACCTGTAGCGAACTGGCCGGCGCGCGCCGGCGTCGAGCCGCACAACGTGGTGATCACCCTGTACGAGAACACCTCCCCGGTTTGGTCCTTCGACCACGGCGAGGCGCAGTACGTCACCCCCGCGGTGTGACGGCAACTGGCGCGACAGTCCCTCGACATCCTCAGCCGCGGTTCGACTAGCGTGGCGACGATGAACTGCCGGAAGAGGGTGAACAAGAACAGGCGACATGACAAGGGGCGGAGGCACGGCATGAGCGGCGTGGTGCGGGCTTTCTGGGGTCCTCGTGAGGAGTCGGCCGAAGCGTTGGCGGATCGCTGGAAGCGGACGCTGGACCGGCTCTCGTCCCTGCTGCCGGCGCTCGCACCCGGCCCGGGCGAGGCGTGGACCTGGCAGCAGATCCACGAGTCCGGGCCGGCCACCGCACTGCGTGCCGACGAGGAGTCGATCCTCGCGGCGCTGCGCTCGCTCCGGACCGAGGACGGCTGGTCCGATCACACGGGCTACGGACTCTCGCTGGCCATCGGGAACGACTCCGGCTGGCGGGCCGACGTCCGCGGGGCTGCAGGAGGAGCCCCCGAGTTCCTGCTGCAGAACCTGATCATGGAGATCGAAGCGCCCGCCGGTGCCACGGTTCCCGAGGCGGACCTGCTCACCCTTGCCGCGGAGACCTGGCAGCCGGACTTCGGCGAGGTCACCGACGACGACATCCTCGACGCCCTGGAGGACGAGGCGGACTTCGGCATAGGCGAGCCGTCCGTCGGCCGGTTCGGCTACCTGTCCCCGGCCCGTGCGGCACTGGTGCCCGCCGGCCTGCCCGACGTCACCCGCACCGAACTGCCCTCCGGCGGCCTGCTGCTCGCCGTCGCACCGCCCACTGCGGAGACGGACACGGTGGTCCGCGTCAACGTAACGCTGCGCGAGGCGAGAGCCCTGGAGCCACTGCCCAAACCGCTGGACCGGAGCGTATGGGGGTGACGGGCCAGCACACAGACGACCGGCCGGTCCGTTGGGCTGCCACTTGCCAGCACCGCCGCGCCCCCGTCAGTACCAGCAGTTGATTAGCCGTCAACTTAGGTAGAAGTCACCGGGGACGTCGTGGGCCCCAGAGCCCGCGTACGGGCCCAAACAGGGCCGTCAGTCTTCGTCCAGTCCGTTCGCGGCGAGTTCCCGCAGATGCGCGGGCAGGCTGCCATCGGCGGCGAGACGGGTGAGCGCCTCACGGCTGTGGGGCAGCGTCTTCCACCAGAGCAGCATGCTCACGGCCTGCTCGGCGGCCATGCCGTTGTGGGCGTACTGCTCGGCGAGCGCCGTTGTCCCCGGGGTGATCGCGGCCTCGTCGTCGACGTACATGCCGAGCCAGGTGAAGACCTCGCCCGCGATCCAGCCGGTGATCCAGGCCGCCCACCTCTGGAAGAAGCGTTCCGCGTCCTCGCTGTCGGGATCCTGGGGAACTCCGGGGATGCCGAGCAACGCGCATTCCCTCATTCCCTCGGTCAGGCGCTCCCGGGTGACGAGTCGGGCGTACGGCATCAGGCTGCGCAGGACGGCGCGGATCTCGAGCCAGGCGGGCGGCTCGTCGTCCTCGGTCCCCTCCCACTCGGGCCCTGGAGCGGGGTCGGGAAGAGGACCGGTCGGCGCGCACGCCTCGAGCAGCGCCCGGGCTCGGGCGAGGTTCTCGTCGGTCTCGGGCAGGTCCTGCGGCCACTGGAACCCGGAGGGCCAGCTGTAGGGGAGGTCCCGCGCGGGGCCTGGCAGCAGGGGCTCCTCCCCGTGCGGGGGCTGCCGGGTGCGGACGTCGTAGCGCCGTGCTCTCAGACGCCGGAGCGTGTCGCGTGCCTCTTCGCTCGCACCGGCCCGCCGCACCACACGAAGGAGCGCGGTCTCGCCATGGGGCGTACCCAAGCTGCCCAGAAGGTCCACCGCATGGTGCACCGCGAGTCCTTGCCCGATGCAGCGTTCGGCCACGTCCGCGACACGCACCTGGTCGTGCGGGTCCTGTTCCAGCCAGCGCAGGACATCGCCCGCCCAGTGCGTCAGCGGGTCCGGGTTCGGGCTCGTGTCGGGCGGTGTCGCGGGCAGTGCCGCGACGAGCGCGTCGAGGGCTGCCTGCTCGTTCCCCTCCGTGTGGGGCAGCTGTTCCAGCGCACGGCCACGCTCCGGCGCGGGGTCGCTCCACGGCGGCGGCAGCGCACGCACCGTTGCGGGCAACAGGTCGTCCGAGTCAGGTAACACCCAGGTACTCCATGGCAGTCTTCGGGTCCTTCATCTTGCCCGAGTCACGGGCCGCCTGCTGTCCGGCGGCACTCTCCGATCAGCTGTGGGCGTTGAAGTGGAAGGCGTTGGCAGGGGTCTTGGTCATGGCGGCATTCCCGGCGATGGCAACGGCCCGGCTGGCATCGCCCGACACGCAGTGCTTCCTCGCAGCAAAAAGTCAGCTCACCAAGACCCCGACAAGACCCAGAGCAAGAAGAAGTAGACACCCACGAGCAAGCCCCCTGCCTGCGGGTTCTTCGCCGGCAGGGGGCTTTTCCGTCCCCATGAGCCGTGGCTGAGCCGTGGCTCGGCCGTATTCGGCTACGAACACGGCTTCGCGAGGACTTCCATCCCGATCAGCCCGACACCCGCCCGACGGTGAATCCCTCGCCGTCCTGAAACTCGATCAGGACACGGCTGTCGACGAGGTAGATCCAACACTCGTAGCAGCACTCCAGTACCGCGTCGGTGTACGCAGCCGCCAGGCCGGTCTCCAAGGCGAGGGAGGGCACCGCGAGGTTGCCCCAGAACACAACCGCCAGTTCCTCCGGTCTCCCGTACTCGCGCAACAGCTTCCGGAGTTCCTCACCATCGAACACCGGGGAGCTCTCAAGCACCTCAACACCCGTCCAGTCCAGCCGGGACGACGCCACGGCGCCGATTCGGCTCAGGCTCAGTGCGGCGAACGTCCGGTCTTCCTCGTACGACAGCACCACTGCCGCATCGCCGACGGCTGCCAAGAGCCCCGCGATCGCATCAGGCTGCGTCCCATAGTCGGTCCCAGCGCTCAACACGCTCCCCCTGCGTCCACGACGGCCACGAGGAACCAACCATCAGGCAACCAACACGTATCGGTAACCGACCACACGCCAGGCCCGGCGACAGCGGCCACGTCCACCACGTTCCGCTGACAACCAACGTCGACATCAACGACCACGGACAGCCGTGACGACCGGCAGCCAGGCGCGGCGGCCATGCCCGCGATGAACCCCTGCCACGCCCCTGAAAGATCGAACTTTGAAGGCAGTGCTCTGAGAGGCCGTGCCGCACAGGATGAGTGCGATGGCTGTCATCATCATTCGATGGCAAACGGTCAGCTACCGGTAGGTTGGGCCCTGGAGGAGATCCGTAAGTTTCTGGCGACCGGGAGGCCATGCCTCTCGACACCCATTGCGTCGTGATGGGCTGGCCGGCGCTGGACGAGCGGCTCCACCCCGAGATCGTGTTGGGATTCCGCGGGCTCTGCCTGGTGAAAGCCGTCAACGACGACGACTGGTACATGGGCAGTCTGAACGACGACGGCAGCGTCACCTGCTGGAGCGTCTATGACAACTTCTACGAGGCACTTTGCGGCCTCTAGCGGGACAACGTCTAGGCCGCGGATCGGGCAGATGGCCCAAGCCGCTGCGGCCGAGGGCGCCCCGATCGACCCGAAGCTCATGACGCTGGAGTTCCTCACCTCGCGCGGCCACTCCCCGGGCGGTGACAGCGACACAGGAGCGTGCCGGTCAGCACGATCCGCGCGGGTCTCGCCGGATCGTACGTCAGCGAGTCGTAGGCATCGGCCCGAGCCTTGTCGTGTGGGCCGGGGGAGGGGATGTCGTATCGAGGCGTTGCAGCGGCGCGGCCGCTGCAACGCGCCCCGTCTCGTGGAAGAGCTGCTCGCCCACCTGGTCGTCTTCGGCGGTTTGCAGGTAGCGGCGCGAAGCTGCTGCCGAGCGCCGCGCCCACCTGGAACGGCTCTGCACCGGCCACGCTCCGCGCGCTCCTTGGACGCTGTGACCGGAGATGGACTAACTGGTGATGACGCAGGAGTCACCGGGGTGGACGGGCTGATCGTCCCGGGGAGCGCGCAGCGCCTTCTTCGTGGTGCCCGTGCCCTCTACGAAGTCCGCTGCCGCGACACCACCGAAGCCATCGGCCCGCGAGCACGACATCGTCGACACGCTTGCCGAGGCCGACGTCGACTACTGTGCTGACAAGGGCCACCAGGGCGCCGGAGGCACGGTCCGTGTTCCCTACCGCGGCCAGCGGGAGACACTCTCTGCAGGGCAGCAGGCCGTCAATCGATCCCGCGCAAAGATCCGTGCGCTGGTCGAGTCGGCCGTCGCCACCCTCAAGACCTGGCGTCTCCTCCGCGAACTCCGCTGCTCGACGACCCGGATCGCGAGACTTGTCCCAGCCGTCCTGGTCCTCCAGGTCACTGCCACGGGCTGAGATCAATCCGCAGCATTCACCAGGTCCGTCAATTCGGCCTCGGTCGTCCCAGCCCGCAGACGAACGTCGAAGGTGTAACCCTCATCGCAGAACACCAGGTCAAGATCCATGGGCGCCAGCCTCCGAAAGACGATCGCCAACCAGATCGCGTCTTCCTCCCAGACGTCCATGTACAGGCAGGTCCCGTCTTCGTGCAGATACGCCTCACCTGGACCGTTCTCCGTCTCAAACTGCCATACAAGGCTGCGCGCTTCACTGCGGTGCACCGACTCGATCTCGACCTCGGACCACCGGTCACGGATCGCGTTTGTCAGCGCGTCCCGATCGATGCGCCATCCGCCCACATCACCCTCGACCACCGCCAAGAACGTCATAGCCAGGGTCTACCAGATATCCGTGACTCAGCGCCGATCGGCTGTCGCCTGAGGTTGGAATGGGTTCAGTATCTGTTCTTTTCCGTGACCTTCCTAATGAATGCGGCCGCTTCTGCTTCACTGATCTCCGCGTGGTCGACCTCGTTGTGCCCCAGTTCGTACAAGCGCAGGTATGCGGTCGGCTCCCAACGCAGGTTCCTCGTAAAAGCCTCGTCATGCGCTACGCCGTTCACCATGCGGCATCTGACGATGCCCTGGGGATTGCTGCGCGAGTAGCCCTCGCTGAACTTGGCGTAGTACGTGATGTCGCCGAGGCGCGGGTCGAGAACGCGTACGCTCGCTCCACGGCTGTTCAGCCACTGCTCGAGTTCCGGTCCGTTGATCTCGCGCCGCGCACCCGCCTGGTCGATCACCGCAGGGCCGAAGAGTGTGCCCGAGAGCCCTCGTACGGCTGTGTGCTCGTCGAGTGTTGCCTTCAAGGACGTCTCACGCACTGACGCGTTGGTGAGATCGGCACCTTCCAGCCTCACGTCGATCAAGGAAGCGCCATCGAGATGTGCTGCCCGGAAGGAAGCCGACCGGGCATCGACCGCCCAGAGGCCGGCACTTCCCAGGTCTGCTTCGTCCACGGTAGCGCCGCGCAGGGAAGCCTCGTCGAGCTCGGCCTTGACCAGGGATGCGGCGGACAGGTCGGCCTCGTCGAGCACCGCGCCCTCCAGATGCGCCCGGTAGAGGTCGGTGCCGACGAGTTTGGCGTTTCGGAGGACGGTCCGCGTCAGGAGTGCCATGGCGAGGTCTGCACCTGACAGGTCAGCTTGGGACAGGTCGAGTGCCGAGGCGTCCAGAAGCGAGTCAGCCCGCTCGAGCCACTCTCCAAGAGCGGCGGCGGCCTCCGCGTCGGGCGGCATCATCCGGACCATTCGCTCGAAGTCACGGACACCAGACAACTCGATCACTCCATCCGTGCTGTTCGATGATCGACCTGACGTCATCGATCGCCGCTTGGTTGGCATTGTGCATGCCAAGAATCACTATGCGCCCCTTGACGGCGATCTGATCTTCCAGCTTGCGGATCTGGTCCACGTTCACCGCGGTCGGGTCGAGGCCGACGACGTGGTCCGGGACCTCTTCGTCGTGCTCGAGGCGGGTGGTGATGCCGACGCCGATGACCCCGCCGCGCCCGCTGGCGAACGGCGCGACGTCCTTCGTGAGCTCCTCAACTGCCCATGGGGCCCGCCAACTGGTACGGGCCGCTCTTCGCGTCGAGCCACTGCGTCTCGCGCAGGCCGAGCAATTGTGGACGAGGACGCCCTGTGCCGTACCGAACCGGCCTGTTGCGGACTCGCAGTGCGGTGCGGTGCGGTCGGCAAGCCGCCTCGGGATGTCGTCTTTATCGGAACGTAACAATCGCTGGGGGGATCTTGTGGAGCCGTTGACGCGCGAACCTGCGCCTCTGCGCCCGCGCCCCTGCGCCCATGCCCACCGGTACACGCCCCGGTGCCACGGCCTGTGACTGCTCGTCGGCTCGCTGGTGTGCTGCCCGCCGGTGCGACCGTCGGGCGAGGCGGTACCCCATGCGGACAGGCTTCGGCCGGTCGGCCGCGGCACACCCTGCGCCCGGATGGCGGGCGAGTTCGCCGAAGGGCTGCGCCGGCCCGGCCGGGACACCCCTGGGAGGATGTCCGCTGCACGTCGTCCCGGGGTGCCGGGACACTGGACATGAACGACCGCTGTGGACGTGCCCGTGTTCGGCGCCGATGCGCTGTCGGCCGCCGGGTGTCGGTCGGGCTGGGCGCCTGCGTCCTGTGCGCCCCCGTGGCAGGCAGGGCAGATCACATGAGCATGGAACCCGTAGCGCACGGTGAGCTCTTGGCGGCGCGCGCGGTGGCCACCTGGCTCGGCCGGCAGCGCAGGGGCAGCGCCGTGGTGGCCCGCTGTGTCGTGGGGTCGATGCATGTCGTGGGGTCGATACGACTGGGCGCATCGTTCATTGGCTACGACCGCGCGAGGTCCGCCGCACTGAGCGCTCCCTGAGAGTCCCGGACGGGCGACTCAGCAAGGCTGCGGGCATCCGGCCATGGCTCGACCGACGAGGTGGGGGCCGAGGTACCCGGGATCTTCACCGGACCACGCGCCGGGGGAGGGTTTGTGCGCGTCGCGTTGGCCGGGACCGGCTTTGTCTCGTTCCTGAAGGAGCTCGACGAGAAGGCCCACCCCTCCACGTGGAACGACGCCAGGGAGAACACCACCGAGTTCCGCCGCGTCCCGCCGCGTGTACAACGCCCTTGCGCCCGCGGTCGACCGGATCGAGGCCGCGAGCGGTCCGCATGGCCCGGGACCCGAGATCGTTTGTCATCGGCGGCATCGTTCCGGACGAGGAGTAGGTGTCGGGCGCTCATAGGTGCATGGCGATGAGGGCGACGTCGTCGGCGGCGCCGCCGGCGACGTCGAGCCGGGCCAGCAGTGCGTCGGCCAGCCGGCTGGGGGTGAGGTGTCTGTACTCGGTCAGGGCCGAGCACAGGCGGCTCAGGCCGTCGTCGATGTCCTCGCCGCGGCGTTCGATGAGTCCGTCGGTGTAGAGCAGGAGGGTGTCTCCGCGGGTGTAGGGCAGGCCGGCCTGGGGGCGCGGGACGTGGTGCGGTCGGGCGCCGAGGGGCGGGTCGGTGGCTTTGTCCAGCAGCTCGCAGGTGCCGTCCTCGTGGAGCAGGATGGGCGGGGGGTGCCCGGCGTTGCTGTAGATGATCAGCCTGCTGCGGGTGTCGATGAGGACTTTGACGGCGGTGGCGGCCGTGGCTCCGTCGATGGAGCGGGCGTACAGGCCGAGGACCTCCAGAGCCTGGGCGGGGCTGGGGGTGGCGCGGATGGCCGCGCTCAAGGCGCTGCGCAGCATGCCCATGACTGCCGCGGCGTGCAGGCCGTGTCCGACGACGTCTCCGACGGCCGCGGCGTAGCGGTCCGGTGGCAGGTCGACGACGTCGTACCAGTCGCCGCACACGTTCAGGGAGGTGGCGGCCGGCAGGTAGCGCACGGCGATGTCGTCGTTGTGCCGGTTCAGGTCGGGGACGGAGAGCATGGCTCCTTGCAGGGTGACGGCGACCTGCCGCTCACGGGCGTGGGCTTCGCGCAGTTCCTGGTTCAGCCGGGACAGCTCGTGGGCCCGCACGTACAGCTCGGCGGCCATGCCCTTCTCCCGGTCGGTGAACTCCTCGGTGAGCCCGTCTGCCCGGCGGGAAAGGACGAAGGCGGTGACGTCCTCGACTCGCTGGACGATCCATCTCACTGCGCCGTCGGGCCCGGGAAGGGGAGTGTTGACCTCCGTCCACCACCGTTCTTCGAACTGATCCGGGCGGCCTGGGACGGAGAGGTCGTACCGCTGCAGCACCAGGGTGTCGGGAAGCCCGCTGTCCAGCACCCGCACCATCGAAGCCTTCGGGCTGTGCCGCCGGTAGTCGGGGGCGCTGGGGTTCTCCGGCAGGGCGTCGAAGAAGTGCCGGCCGACCAGTTCGTCCCGGCTGCGGCCGGTGACGGCCAGGTAGGCGGGGTTGACGTAGTGGATCATCAAGTCCGCGTCCAGCACCAGATACGGGCTCGGTGTGGCCTCGAAGAAGGCCGTGAAATCGATATCCGCCGTCACCACGGTCCGCCGTCCTCGGCACGCTCACTGTGACCGCAGAGCGTGACCGCCCACACGACCACTCTACGTGCTGGCGCGCCTGAGAGGCGGGACGGATGTGGCCGGATATCCTCGCGCCTTCCCGCGCACCCCCCTGCGCCCCCCCGCACCGCCACCCCCCGCGGGCACGCCTCGGACACCGGGGGGCGGCTTCGTCTGACCATGTACTCCGGCCAAGGTGCACATGACCACGACGAAGGCCCTGAAAGTGGTCAGCCTTGCCTCAACCGGCCACGGCGCCCGTGACCACGGCCGCCCGGCTCCGCGATGTCGTGGATCGGCTCGTTGCTGCGGATCGGCAGCCGCCGTGCCAAGCGGGCGGGGGAGAGCGGTACGCGGGGTAGATGCTGGAGGTGCCCGGTGGCCTGTACCGATGAAGGATGCAGGCGTTGTGGCACTGTCCGTGGTGGCGAGCGGAAGGACCAGTCGGTATGGCACGGTCGCGTGCGGAGGCGAGCATCAGACATCCACGGCACGAGCGCAGGGGCGAAGCCCGGCTGCCCGCGGTCGTCGCGACGCTCGCCGCGATCGCCCTGTACCTGTTCCTGCCAGAACGCCTGCTGGTCGCCCCGCGCTACGTGCTGCCCGCCCTGGAATGCCTGCTCCTTGTTCCGCTGATCGCGATCAACCCGAAGCGTCTGACCCGGCAGACAAAGGTGTTCCGGGTGCTTTCCCTCACGCTCGTGGCGGTCATCGCCGTCAGCAATCTGGTGGCGCTGGTCATCCTGGTCCACGAGCTGGTGTACGCCGGGGTGAAGGACGGCCGGTCCTTGCTGGTGGCGGCGCTGCAGGTCTGGCTCACCAACATCATCGTCTTCGGCCTGGCCTACTGGGAGCTGGACCGCGGCGGCCCCGTCAGCCGCACCCAGGCGCCCCGCTCGGCACTGCCCCTGGCGGATTTCCGTTTCTCGCAGGACGAGAACGACGACGCCGTCCAGGAAGTGGCCGACGGCGCCAGCGCCACCTCGGACTGGGTCCCCACCCTCGTGGACTACCTCTATGTGTCCGTCACCAACTCCACGGCGTTCAGCCCGACCGACACGATGCCGCTGTCGACCCGCGCAAAGCTGCTGATGAGCATCCAGAGCGTCTCCGCCCTGCTCACCTCGCTCCTCGTGATCGCCCGAGCTGTCAGCATCCTCCACTGACGGCCATGCGCCTTTACCGGCTCCAACAAAAACAGTTTGACCATGTGACTGTCGTCTTGATCGCTCGTTGACGTGGTCAAGCAACACGCGGTCGTCAGACGGCGGTGATCAGCAGGGCCGCGACGAACAGCCACAGGATGTGCCAACTCTGGTCCAGGGCGTAGGCCCTGCCCCGATCCTTGGGGCGTACTCGCCCTGGCCGTCACCGGGCCCCGAGTGTGACCGAGCGGCGCAAGATTCGAGTGCCCGGACGGGTGGTCATGCGCTGCGGTCAGGGTCGCGACGGTCTTCTGTGGCTTCGCGCTGGCGACACGTGACTTCGCATCGAAGTCTGATAACGGCCGAGAGCGTGCAGCTCACGATCGGCGGGCAACCTTGGTGCCCTTGCGGAACCGGCCCACAGGTCCCGGGCATCGCTCGATCGTGGCGGGTGAACCCCTTGCTGCCCTCTGTGTGCGGGGCGACACGGCGGAATGGTTCCGCCCGGCACGCCGGTCCGGGGAACATGGCAGCAGACGCCAAGGGCCCGGACCGCCGCCGTTGTCGGGGGACGCGACCGGGCCACGCCATCCGGGGGGATGCCATGAACACAGCCGTGCGTACACGAGCGGCGGACAGAGGACGGGGAGTGCTGGAGGGGGCGTTCGCGCTCCTGGAAGCCCTGCGGCAGCACGGCGATGAGACAGGGGTGACCGAACTGGCAGTCGCTTGCGGGGTGCCCAAGAGCACGGCTCACCGGCTGCTGGAGCAGTTGGTGGACCTGGGGGCAGTAGAGCGCCGTGGCGTGCGCTACCGGCTGGGCGCGCAGCTCTACCGGCTCGGCCAGGCGTGGCAGCCGCACCCGGGGCTGCGTCTGGCGGGACGCCTGCCGCTGCATCGGCTGAGGGCCGCCACCGGAGGCAGTGCGGTGCTGGCGGTGATGCACGAGGAACGGGCACTGACGGTTTGTTCGGTGCCCGGCCGGGTCGAGCCACTCGTGCCGGTTCGTAACGGCGAGGCGTTCTCGCTGGACACGGCGCTGGGCAAGGCGCTGCGAGGCCCGGTGCGTAGCGGCGTCGTCCTGGACCGGGAGGATGTGGTGGCCGGGGTCTGCTGCGCCGCGCTGTCGGTGCGGCTCCCGGCGGGCGCCGTGGTCGGGGCGGTGGCCGTGATGGTGGAGGCCGGCCAGCGGCTGGAGGCGGCAGCGGACCGGGTCGCCGAAGCAGCCGCAGCCGTCACCCGTGCACTGGGCCGGTCCGGGATCGACCTACGTCCGTGAGGGCGCGCCCGGCCGCGTTCCGCTCAGTGGAACGCGCGTAGATGCGAGGCGGCGACGGCGGGCACGGTGGATGCGTGCCGGGGGAGGCACAGGCTCCGCAGGACAAGGCGGGGCCACCATCTCACTCAAGGGGGAACCAACCATGCGTGCAATCGCTCGAGTGGCCACGGCCGCTCTGCTCTCGTTGGGCAGCGTCACCGGATTCGCCGCGGCGGCCCAGGCCGAGCCGATCGACTACGTCCGCATCGAACTGCTGGAGCTGACCTGTCACCAGCAGAGCGAGGGTGATCACGACGAGGCCTACCTGAAGGTCACCGACGCCAACGGAAACGCCGTCAAGGTGTGGCCGGGAAGCCTCAAGTACCAGACGATGGGCCCGGGTTACGTCCGTTCGATGACCGATGGCAACGGCAACGCGGCCCTCGTCCTCGGCAAGCAGCAGGCGCGCACCATGACGCTGTGGGACTACGACACGACGAGCAGCGACGACAAGCTGGGTGCGACGCTGGTGACGGGCAGCGAGGCGGGTGCCGAGATCCAGTACCGCTCGCTCGAGGGTTCCGGCGGCGTCTACACCATCGCCTACCGGGTCATCGACATCTGACGGTCTCGGCGGTCTCGCGTCGACGGTCTGCCGGGTACTCGCCACCCGCCCGGCGCCGCCCCGCGCGCACCAGCGGCGCGCACCAGCGGCGCCGGGCCGCGAGCCCGTTGAGCGCGCTCGTGAGCAGGAGATCGATCGGGTCCAGGCTCGCTTCCCCGAGCTCGTGCATGCGGCCGCGGACCTGCCCGACGGTCTGGTCCGCGACGGCGAATTGATCGTGTGGGTGGGGGAGGGGATGTCGTTCGAGGCGTTGCAGCGGCGCGCGGCCGCCGGCCACCTCAGCGCACCCCTCCTTGCGGAGGAGCTGCCCGCCCATCCGATCGTGTTCGACGTCCTCCAGGTCGACGGCCAGGAGCTGCTGCCGCGACACCACAGAAGCCATCATCGGCGCCACCACCGGAAGCCCGGAACGCCCCAGACGTTCATCCTGGGCCGCTACGACGACACCGGCCGACTGCGCCCGGTCGGCCGCAGCACACCCCTACGCAAGGACGCCGCACGCCAGCTCGCCGAGCTGCTGACGTCGGCCACGCCTGGGCAACCCTGGGAGGGCGTCCGCTACACGTCGTCCCTGGGGCTCCAGCAGACGCTCGACGTGACCCTGGTCGAGCCCGGCCTGGTCGCCGAGATCGCAATCGACACCGCCCGGGAACGCGGCGCATGGCGCCGCCCCGCCCGCTACGCCCGTCTACGCCTAAACGTGACGGTCGCGGACGTGCCCGCGTTCGGCCAGGCCACATTGCCGGCCGCAGGGTGATCAGCCGCAGTGCGCCCCCGTGTCCTGCAGCTCCGCCTCAACGATTTAGGCGATGGCCGCGTCCTCCACCGAGATGCGGCTGCGGCCGTACGCGGGACTGACGGGGAAGCCGTCGGCGGCGAGTTGTTTGACGGCGCGTCGATGTCCGAAGGGGTAGCCAAGCGGAGCCGCTCGTGCGGGCTTTCGGCTGACCGGGGAGCGTCTGGGAGACCGGCCCGTTCGTCTCCGTCAGGGGAGGATCTTGATGGCGCTCTGCCAGTTCAGCTGCAGAGGTTGCTGGACGGAGATGTGCAGGAAACCCAACGCCTCGAGCTCACGGGCGCGGCGCAGCGGACCGACGTCCAGGGGACGCATCGCGCCGGAGGAGATCAGCTCCGCGACCTTGGCCTTGGCAGGGGAGTCGTCGCCGGCGATCAGTACGTCGAGCGGGAAGCCGTGGCCTTCGCCGGTCGTGAGCAGCCCGGCGAACGTGGTGTTGAATGCCTTGACGACCTTCGCGTCCGTGCCGACGATCTGCTGGATCTGCTCGGCGGCCGAGGTGTCGGCGGGCGTCACCCGCGAGTCCAGGGTGGCGAAGTCGACGGGATTGCAGATGTCCACCACGACCTGTCCGGACAGCGTGGCACGGGCGGATCCGGCGACCTCCAGCGTTGCGTCGTAGGGCAGGGCCAGCACGGTCATGTCGGCTTCCTGCGCCGCAGTGGCCGAGCCGGTTTCGCCGTCCGGGAAGCGCTGCTTGAGCTCGGCGGCTGCCGCTCGGCCGCGGTCGGCGTCGGGGTGGACGAGGCACACGCTGTGGCCGCCGGTGAGTGCGCGGGTGGCGATCGCTCGGCCCATGTTGCCGGGACCCACGATGTTGATCTTCACGTTGCTGCCTTCCGATCGGGCCCGGGTGAGCGGCAGTGCTCCGGGCTGTCCGTCCGGGCAGCGAGCAGAGGTCGGATCATGGCACTCGTGGCCCAGCCGGTCGCCGCCTGGCGCAGTTGCATGCCTATCCGGTTGCACGCCGCTTGTATGCGCCGAAGGCTCGCGCGTCACCCTTGCGTCCGAGCGCGTCGCGACGCGGCCCTCGGTGCCGCCCTGTCCGGCCCGTGCTTCGGCCAGGGGAGCGCACCCGTACCGGCGATGGCCGTCGATGGGCGAAGCTTGAGAGACGTGGGGCGGGGATCCGCCGGGCTGGTGCTCGGCGTGCAGGGAGTGGGCATGGTGGCGGACACCGTGGTGATCGTGAGCGTGGGCCGCCGGGGCGGCTCGGCTTGCTGGTGGCGAGCGCACTCGTCCTGGCGGGTGCGGTGTCCTCGCGCTTGGGCTCTCCACCGGCGTGACCGGGGCCACAGCCGCATGTCTGATCATCGGCGTCGGTAACGGTTCCTTCTGCGCGCACGCTGGAAGTACCGGCCGCACTGGTTCGCCCGGGGGTACGGGGCCGCCTACCAGGTCGATCCGTCCACCGGCCGCTCGGGAGCCATGCGCGCTGAACCAGTACGGTCGCTGGACCAGTACCGACAACTTCGACGCCTCGCAGACAAGCGATCCAGCCGCCGCGGTCGCGCTCGCGTGCACCCTGCAGGCCCTCCGAGATCTCCAAGGCGTCGCGCGCGCCAGGACGGCCGCCGCGGCCGTGACCGTCGCCCGGCCCGGCGGCCCGGTGCTCGGCCACTTCACGGCCGCCGGCCAAGACGCCGAGAACGCTGCTCAACGCCGGGTCGTCCGTAACGGTCGTGGAGCAGCGTTCCGAACTCCGCTCGGTCAGCGGATCCGCGTGCGCGTCAAGGCGCCTGGCTCGGGTTCGCCCTGCGGAGATTCGCCGCATGCCGTTGTAACTGATACTGTTACGACGAGGTTGTAGGGGCGAGGGAGGAGAGGTCCGAGGTGAGCGCCAACAGCAGGCTGACCATCGCGTCGCATGCCCTCACATGGATAGGTCTGTATCAGCGGCGCGGTCATGAGGTCGCCACTTCCGAGCAGATCGCGACGAGCGTCAACACCAATCCGGTGGTGATCCGACGCCTCTTGGCTGAGCTGCGCAAGGCCGGCCTCGTTGAATCGCGGCGAGGTACGGGAGCGGGCTGGATGCTCTCCCGGGACCTGGCGGCGATCACCCTGCTCGACGTTCATGAGGCGGTCGCTGCCGGGCCGATTTTCGCTCTGCATCCCTCGTCGCCTGACCCCGAGTGCGTCGTGGGCCACGGCATCGGTCCGGTGCTGACTTCCGTCTACGACGAGATCGAGGCCGCCCTTCGCAGGGAGCTGGCGAGAACGACGCTGGAGGACGTCCTGCGGGACGTACTCAAAACCGCCTAGCCCACCCCCGATCCCGGTGGTGCGCTTTTCGCGCCCGCCAATGTAACAAAAATGGTTACCTCGAAGATTCGGAGAACCCCATGGGACAGTTGGACGGCAAGACCGCCCTGGTAACCGGCGCCTCCACCGGCATCGGTCTGGCCATCGCGCGCAGGTTCGCCACCGAGGGAGCGACGGTCTACCTGACCGGCCGCCGCGAGGCCGAACTGAACACCGCTGTCGCGCAGGTCGGTAGCCATGGGATCGGCATCCGCAGCGATGTGTCGCACCTCGACGACCTCGACCGGCTCATCACCGAGATCACCAAGCGCAGCGGCAGCCTCGACATCGTCGTCGCCAACGCCGGCGTCGGGGACTACCGTCCGCTCGGCAAGATCACCGAGGAAGAGTACGAACAGATCACCTCCATCAACCTCAAGGGCACGATCTTCACCGTTCAAAAGGCCCTGCCCCTCCTGTCGGCCGGTGCCTCGGTGATTCTGCTCTCCTCCAGCGCGGCCCTGCGCGCCGCCCCGGGCCTCGGCGTCTACGCCGCCACCAAAGCCGCGATCCGCAGCCTCGCCCGCACCTGGGCTGCCGAACTGGCCGGCCGCGGGATCCGGGTCAACGCCCTCACTCCCGGCCCCGTCGAGACCCCCGGCGGTGACGCCCTGCGGGCCGCGTTCCCGCAGGGCGATCAGTCCGCGGTGGCCGAACCCGCCGCACCGACCCCGCTCGGCCGCGCCGGGCGTCCCGACGAGGTCGCTGCGACCGCCCTCTACCTGGCCGGAGACCACAGCTCCTTCACCACCGGTGCGGAACTGCTCGTCGACGGTGGCGTCACCCAGCTCTAGAGGTGACGTGAGGCGCATGCGCCACCCACCAACCCCACACGTACGAGAGGCAAGGGCAAGCACAATGACAAGGGATTCCCAGACCTCACGGGCAGTGGCCGAGCAGTTCCTGGAGCGCCTCGGCAGGCAGGACCAGGACGGCATCCAGGAACTGTTCGCGACAGACATCGACTGGCACGTCCCCGGCAACGACGAACTGCCCTGGACCGGCCGCCGTACCCGCCGGGAGGAGGTCGCGCCGTACTTCACCACGATGTGGCCGCACTTCGTACCCGGCAAGAGCAAGGTCGTGCTGGAGCGGATCATCGTCGACGGCGGTGACGTGATGCTGCTGGGGGTCTTCACGCACACCGTCGCGTCCACCGGCAAGGAGTTCACCACTCCGTCGGCCATGCACCTGGTGGTCGAAGACGGCGAGATCGTCCGCATGCACCTCTACGAGGACACGCTGAGCGTCGACCAGGCGTTCAACACCGACTGAGCGCGACAAGGGTTCATGGGCGTCTTCCGCAACCCGCCCCGGGCACGGGGTGTACATCGTCCTGATGTCGGGCCGTACGGCATCCCGGCTCGCTCTGGGCCGCTCTGCCGGTTGTGAAGCCCGCGGCGTCCACACCGATAGAGGTCAGACTGCTGTACCGCCCGGCGGCCGGGGAGGACGACAGCTGCCCTCCCTTGGCGCCGGTCACCGACGTCGGACTGCGCCAGGAGATCCACGAGGGCCTGCAGGTCGTGGAGAACTGGAACTCCGTGAACAAGAAACCTCTTCTGCGGCAAGGACGGCGACCTGGCCGGACAGACGTCTCGACCTGGACCTGACTGCCCGGGACGCCGTGCCCAGGCCGCGCGCGCCCCGAAGGTGGACCGGCGGCGGTCCTGGGATGAGGAGCTGGGGCTCCGATCGCCTACGAACAGCATCTGGTCACCAGCACTCTCGCCGCATGACAGCACAAACAGGTGTGCACTTCGCGGGGGAAGGTTCAGCCGGCGTGTATTCGTGGGCCGCGGCAACCTCCTGGTGCGAGCACCTTGACGCCGTCGCCGACGAACTCGATGGCCGCCCACGCAAACGCTTCCAGGTCGGACAGTGCGGCCACATCCACCCGGACGGCCACGGCATTCTCGCCGAGTCGCTCGCGTGCTGCGTCGAGCTTGTCGCCTGAGCACGCACCGCGCCGCTCTCAGGTCGTCATGGTGGAGCCAGCGCTGAGCCAGCTACAGAAGCTGACCGCGGCCGAAACGCACCGCCTGGACCGCGTGATCGTCGCGATCAGCGTCAACCCCGAGCTGAGCACCCCGGTGCCCGACACCCTGCTGCGCGACTACGCCGACGACGTCGACGGAGCCCGCGTCATCTGCTACGTCACGGCCCTTCGGCACATCGCCATCCTCGCCTACGTTGAGGCGTAGGGGCCTCCCGAGCACCCATGCAGCGCCCCGGACCATGAGGTGGTTCGGGACGCTGCTGCATCCCGCTGTACGGTGCAGCGAGCGGTGCCGCTCGGTGCCCACGCCGGGGCCGCCGGGCGTGGATGCTGCGAGGCGGGCACCCGGGCGGCACACGGGTGCTGCTCGTGCAGCGGGCCGCGTGCCGCAACGCGGCGGCGCCGTGCAGCGACCTGACGCGGTGGGACTGGGCAGTGGCCCGGGTGACGTCGAGCCGTCGCCAACCTCAAGATCTGCCGCTGTGGCGTGCACGGACCCCGAGGGCATCGCTCCGCACGGTGGCGGCGCGAGGAGCCGGACGTATCGGAGTCGCTTCGGCAGATGATCTTTGCGTGTATCCGTGACCGGCCTCGCCCGGCTCGCGGGACGCATGGTGACCTCGGCCGCCGCCTGCTCGACGGCGTCGCGGCCAGTCGAGCGGGTCGCGGCGGCGTCCTGTGTGGTACGACGGCCCGGTGGACCGGTACGGATCTCGACGGCAGCGATGGGGAAGCGGCATTGGGCGACCCAGGACGGGTACTGCGAATCCATCAGGACGTGCGCGGAGATACCTGGGAGTTGCCGGTGTGGGGATCGCTTTCCGGGGCTGGCCGAGTATGACTGCTCTTGGTGCAACTGTGTCCCGACCCGGCCCTAGGTGGTGCCCGTGCCGGCGTCCGTTCGGCTGGCTGGGGTGGGCCAGGATGTCCGCGGTGCTCAGGAGGCACAGGTGAGCGCGGGGCCGGGGCTGCCCGGTGCGCTGGCCCATCTTGAGCCGCTGCTGGACAAGGGCGGTTACCCTGCGCTAGCGCTGCTGGTCGGCCTGGACAACGCGCTGATCCCCGTTCCCGGGCAGACGATGCTGATCGTGGCCGCCGTCTACGCGGGGACCGGCCGGATGAACGTCGTCGCTGTCGTCCTAGTCGCGTGGGCGGCCGCCACCGCCGCCGCAGAAGCGGCCTACCTGCTGGGGCGCCGCCAGGGCAGTGCGCTGATCAACCGCTACGGCCACTATGTCCGCCTCACCCCGCAGCGCTACGCGCGCGCGGAGACGTTCTATCGGCGCCGCGGTACGAGCATCGTCTGTGTCGCCCGCTTCGTGGACGTGCTGCGCCAGACCAACGGATTGCTCGCCGGCGCCAATCACCTGCCCCATAGGTCGTTCTCCGCAGCCAATGCGGTCGGCGCCGCCGCATGGGTGGGTGCGTGGACGGCGCTCGGCTACGGCGCCGGCACGGACATAGGCCCCCTGTACCAAGAGGCCGTGCGCTACCAGCTCCTGCTGCTGCCCGCCCTCGCCCTGCTCCTCGCTTTCGTCATCGCCCGTGCGTGGTGGAAGCGCCGTCACCGGCAACCGCAGGACCGTGCGTCTGCCTCTCGATGAGATGGTCCAGTCGACGCGGGACGGGCGGGCGAGTTGTTGCCCTAGTGCCGCCGTTCGACGCGGCGGTGGCGTGGCTGCGTGGGCGGCGGGTGCTGCTGCCGGGGGTGACGACGCTCCCCATAGGGCCCCTTTCCAGCCGGTGGGCCGGTGCCGTGTCACGTTGTGCACGCTCTGGTGGTAGTGGTCCTGGAAAAACCTGGATGCGGGCGAGCAGCTGAATGCCGGGTTGCGTCTGCGCTGCCTTGACTTGCTCTCTCGCCTGCTGCACCCGCCGGGGGGCGGACACGCAGCCGGGTGTGGCGGAGATGAGCAGGGTGCGGGCAGCCTTACGGGGAACACCCCATCGCCCCGCCGGGCGGGGCACCGGGCGGCTCACGGCAACCGCCTTTCCGCTGGTGCGCCCACGGCAGCACGCGGGCCGAGCGCCCAGGCCTCCGGCGCCGGGACCGGGAGGAGGCGAGAGGGAAGCTCCGGGCCATGGTCGCCGACCTCCTGCCTGCGGGTGGCATGACCGGATTGTTGGGGAACCCTTACCGGTGCCTTCCCGGCCGTGAATCTTCGGCCCGTACCGTTGCGGTGGTGCGGCGGCCGCCGCAGACCCTTTTGACCAAGTGGGAGTGCGGATGACGACGGGCCGCCGGGCCGTGCTGGCCGCCCTGGCCGGTGGCGTGCTCGCCGGATGCGCGGGCTCGAGGAGCGCGACGAGCGGAGCCACGTCCGGGCCGCCCGCGGTGCCCGCACTGAATGCGGCGCCCGCGCCGAACGCCACCGTGGACGCGCCGCCATCCGCCCCTTCGGCGACGGCGCCGGCGATCCCCCGTGCCGAGATCGTGGCCCGCTACCGACATGCCGTGCCGCGCTCCTGGGGCTTCGATGGCCCCGGTGTGGTGCACGCGCTGCCGAAGGGGAAGCGTGAGATCGCGCTGACCTTTGACGCCTGCGGCGGCGCGGGCGGCAGCGGTTACGACCAGCCATTGATCGACTTCCTGCGCAAGCGCGAGATACCGGCGACCCTCTTCATCAACTCCCGCTGGATCGAGGCCAACCCGTCCCTCTTCCGCCGACTGGCCGCCGAGCCGCTGTTCGAGATCGCCAACCACGGTACCCGGCACCGTCCGCTGTCGGTCACCGGGCGTTCCGCCTACGGCATCCCCGGCACTCGTGACGCCGGGGAGGTGTACGACGAGATCGTCGGCAACCGCGCCGAGCTCACCCGGCTGCTGGGCGCCCCGCCGCGCCTCTTCCGGTCCGGCACGGCGTACTGCGACGACGTCGCGGCACGGATCGTCACTGATCTGGGAGAACGCTTCGCAAGCTTCTCGGTCAACGGCGACGGCGGCGCCACCTTCACCCCCGAGCAGGTCCGCACCACCGTGGCGTCCGCGCCCGGCGGCTCCATCGTCATCTGCCACATGAACCATCCCGAGGGCGGCACCGCCCAGGGCATCGCCGCCGCCGTACCGAAGTTGCTTGCGAGAGGCCACACCTTCGTACGTCTGTCCGACGCGGTGCACTGATCAGCGCCGCATCAGGCGATGCTTGCCTGTCAAGGAGCCTGCCGGTCGTCACGACGAGGTGAACGCCGCCTGTCGCGGACCGGCTCCGCCTGACACCACCGAGTCGATCAACTGGTCGGCGACGGCGACGGCGATGTCCTCGTTGTGGAGGTGGCCGTCACCGAAGTTGAACCCTGTTCTTCATCGGCCGGTGCGCAATGGAGTTGAGCTTGTCCTCCGCACCCGGCGCGAAGGCCCACAGCGCCGAGGCCCAGTTGCCGGCGTACTGGCGCATCGAGGGCAGGAAGGACACCAGGTCGGGGCGCAGGTTGCCGAGCACCGGGAAGAACAGCAGCCCGGCGGTGATCGCGGCAGTCAGCCACGGGGAGGACATGTCTGCGATGCCGTAGCCGGACCAGGCGCGGAAGCCCCAGAAGAGGAACACCGAGGCGAACGCGAAGAGGATGTTCCATTCCAGCGGCACCGCCAGCGGGAACGTCGAGGTGATGAACACGTGGAACAGGACCATGAGAGCGACGGCGGCCAGGGTCACGTAGGGATCGGTGGAAAACAGCAGCACCAGATGGGTCACGATCTCGACGGTGGTGCCGCCGATGTGTGCCAGGGACCCGGTGACCTTGGAGGGGCGGATGTCGCGCGGGAAGTCGCGGTAGTGGGCGCGTCTGAACCACTTCGCGGGCAGGCGCGGGCCCTGCCGCGCATGCGGCAAGGCCCGCTCGTTGAATCGCTATTCGGCCCGATTCGGCAACGAGACGTCGCCTTGCGTCCCCGTCAGGGCCGTTACGCCGGCCACCTCGACGGACACCGTTCCTGCGTTCATGACCATCCAGGCGCTCAACAGGTCGGCCCTGTATCTCGGCGGCCACGCATGCACGATGGTGAGACGTCGGCCGTAATGGCGCGTCAGCCGGTCGAAGAAGTCGCGCAGGTGCGCGCCGTCGTAGGGGTCGGCCGTCGGGATGAACGACACCGCACCGCGACTGGAGACGGCGAAGAGGAAGAAAGTGTGGACCTCGTGGGTGGGAGCGGCCTCCATGCCGAGGGGAGCCCAAAGGCGCCGGTCCATCCGCACCCAGCCGGTCCACAGGGCCTCAGCGCCTGATGCCCGAGGGTGAGCGGGCGTCCCGGGTTCATCGGCTGCGGACATGTGGTCGGTCGGTATGGTTCGGGGGCTGCGTAGCCTGCCCAGAAGGGACGCGTCGACGAGGAGCCCCCACCGGATCAGGTAGTTGCGGATCGTCGAGGTGCTGAGTGTCATGTGGAAGCGGTGGCGGATCAGCTCCGCGAGCGCCTGACGCGACCAGAGGCTGTGGTGCAGGCCGACCTCTTCGGGGGTGTGCGTCGCCAGGGTCCTGACCGCCCACAGCTGCTGCGCACAGGACAGGGCGAGCTTGTCACCGGGGCGACGGCCGCGCCGACGCGGGCGCAGGGCGTCGTCCCCCTGCCGGCGGTACGCCCGCACCCAGGCTGACACGGTCTGCCGCGACACCCCGAACAGGCACGCTGCCTCCCCCTGCGGCACTCCTGATTCCACTGCGGCCACCACGCGCCGGCGCAGGTCTTCGAGTGCCTCGGCCGACAACTTGCGTGCGTCCCTGGGTTGCATCTGTCCTCATCCCCCTTGTCGCTGCTGTCTGTTTGACCGGTGACCGCCTCTCAGCGGACATCGACCGGGATCCGTGCGACGGTTTCGTCCAGGTCGGATGTCCGCACGGTCAGCGACAGTTGCCAGCGCCCCGGGAACGGCAGTGATGCGGTGGAGAGGTAGTGCCCGGTTCCTCCGTCCTGAAGGTCCGCGGTGATCGGTCCCAGCGACCGCTCGGGGAGGCTGAACCGCGCCTGTACCTCGGCGACGGTCCTGGGCAGTCCCCTGGTGTCCAGCACAGAGAGATGGAGCTCGTTGGTGCCGACAGCCGCGGGGCCGAGCTCTACGGCAAGCAGGCCACGTCCGCCGGCTCCGCCCGTGTCGAACTGGACGACCTGGCTGAGCGGCTGGGGCGGGGTCGACGCGGCCGCCGCCGTCTTGGCCGCAGCCTGCTCGGCCCGGGCGGGCTCGCTGTTCACGAGAAGGGCCGTGAGGCCCAGCAGTACCGCCGCGATGCCCGCTTCAACCGTGATCAGCCGTCTGAAGCGGCGTACTCCCTCCTCCCCAGGCCATCGCTGTGCGCGCCGCCGGATCGAGGCTGCCGTCGGCAGGGCGGCGTAGTGGCCCTGTACCCATCGGCGGGCCCCGGCCCCGAGCGCGATCAGCACCGCGGCCAGACACAGCTTGCCGATGAGGATCCGGCCGTACTCGGTGCCGTAGAGCGCCGGGAACGTACCCACCTCTCGCCAGGCCTGGAAGATTCCCGTGACCGCCAGGAGCAGCACGCACACGAGGGCCGTGCGGGAGAACCGCGGTATGGCCGACTCCATGGCCGGCAGGTCCCCCGACCGGAGCAGCACGGCAGCGAGCACCACCAGGCCGCCGATCCACACCCCCATCGCGGTGAGGTGAACCACGTCGGCGACCAGGGCCACGGCGACGAGGGATCCGGCGGCGCTGTGCGTAGCCAGGCTCCAGGTCACGGCGAGCGCGCACCCGGTGGCGAGCACGATGGCCGCGCGCCACCCGAAGACGCCCGTGCGCGGCTCGCCGCCGGCGCGAGCGCGGCGCAGCAGGAGCATCAGCCCCACCCCTGTCACCATCAGCAGCCCGGTCCGCGCAATGAGTACCAGGCCCATGCGGGTGCCCAGCGTGGCCCTGATGAGTGAGGGGTGCAGTGTCCTGACCGATGCGGCGCCTGCCGCGTATGGCTCGTACAGCAGGAAGGTGAGGGCGGTGGCCGCCAGTACGGCGTACCAGCCGCACCACAGCAGCCTTCGGGCGCCGCGCCGGTGAACCGCGCCGGGCCAGCAGGTCACCGTGAAGAACGCCGTGCCCACCAGCAGGGCAATGCCCGCGAAGGACAGCCAGCGTACGGCGTCGTAGAGCACCACCACCCAGCTGCTGCTCCCCAGTGCGGAGGCGGCGCTCGCAGGACCGCCTCCCTGCGTGGGCTCGCCGATGCTGAACGTGAAGGCGCCCTGCACGGGATGTGTGTCGGCGGACACCACGCGCCAGGCGAGCGTGTAGGTACCGTCACTCAGCACGTCCGGTATCGGCAACGTCACTCCAGCCGGTTTCCCTTGCGGATGTGCCGGCCGTCCGGTTTTGATGGTGTCGCCGTCCGGGCCGAGCAGGCGGAAACCGGCGAGGCCGAGGTCCACGGTCTCGCTGAACGTGAGTGATACCTCGTGGGGTGTGTCATTGAGAACCTGCCGGTTCGCCGGTGTCGTGGACAGCAGCACGGCGTGAGCCGAGGCGGGTGTCTGACCGCCGGCCACGGTCAGCAGGGTCAGCAGGGAGACGAACAAGGTGTAGGCGAAGGTGCGGAGCGTCGCTCGGTGCATCGTTTCTCTCGGACTCTTCAAACCGGAGGGCCTGCGATCGGAAGGGGGCACGACGCCGGCGGCCTGGGATCAGGGCCGCCGGCGGCTGGTGCGCTCAGACGCGCGCCTTGACCTTCGCGGGCTTGTCGGCCGGCCCGCGTTGCTGCGGTGCGACCTTGCGCCGCCTCAACGACAGTGACCAGCCGATGGCCGCCAGGCCGGCGGCCAGGCCCGCTGAACCCAGCACCCTGCCGAGGATGTCGGGGCGGGCCGTCGGCGCAGCCGGCACGGTCGGCACGGCTGGGGCGGCAGCCGGCTGGACGGTCAGTACCGGTGCCGGGTGTTCCGGTTCTGGCGCCCCTTGCTGCGGGACGTCGATCCAGCGCACGACCGTGCCGTCGGAGTAGGTCTGCAGCGTCTTGAAGACCAGCGAGTGGGTGTTCGTCGGCAGCGGGCCGAGGGAGACCGGGAATTCCTGGAACTGGCCGGGCTCGATCCTGCCGCCCTTCCAGACGATCGAGCTGACCGCCTCGGTGACCTCGCCGTCGTCGGTCTTGAGCGGTGTGGCGAGCTTCTGCTTGTGCACTGTCGCGGTCCACCCGGGGACGGGCTGGACGGCGACGGACGCCAGCGGATGGTCGGCCGGGAAGGCCACCTCCACCTGCAGTGTGGAGGCGTTGTCCCGCTCGTTCGGCACACGGAAGGCTTCCTTGGCGTAACCGCCTGGCTCAGATGTTTTCGGCTGGATCGTGACGTGTGCGGCAGCGGCAGGAGCGAGGACGAGGACCGCGGTGGCACCGGCCAGCGCTGCGGCGGGCAGTCTGCGGCTGAGCAGCGGTCGGGGGAGACGGGATGGCAAACGAGTGCTCCTTCCAGGAGGAGTCAGGCCGGTCGCCGGCATGCGCACGGGACCGGAAGCGGCATGTCAGCCCAGCAGAGGGAGCTTCGGGAGGGTGACGGTCGCCGGGTCGACCTGGATGATCGAGACCAGACCGGCCATTCCGTCCGCGTTCTCCGAGTGCGAGAAGATGTGGCAGTGGATCATCCACTTGCCGACCTTGGTGGGCGTCCAGACGATGTCGTAGGTCTGGCCCACGCCGACGTTCAGCGTGTCCATCTGCTGCGGGGCCGGAAGTTTCCGCCCGTCCTGGGCGACCAGAGTGAAGTAGCCGCCGTGCAGGTGGATCGGATGGATCATCTCCGGTCCGGTGCCGATCAGGCGGATGTGTACCTTCTCCCCGACGCGCGCCGAGAGCTGCGTGGTGGCGGGGAAGCTCTTGCCGTTGAACACGAAGCCCAGCGGCCCGTCACCGATCATGATCCGGTAGTCGCGGTCCGCAGGGATGTCGCCGGTGTTCGGCACCACTTTGAGCGCGCCGTACAGGCCCTTTCCTTCCTGCTCGCCGCCCATGTGCGAGTGGTACCAGTGGGTACCGGTGCTGACGGCAGTCCATTCGTAGGTGTGCGTCTCGCCCGGCTCGATGGCCGGCTGGGTCAGGTCGGGCACACCGTCCTGGTCGTTGGGCAGGTCCATGCCGTGCCAGTGCACCGATGTCGCCTCGGGCAGGTCGTTCTTCACGACGATGCGGACCCGGTCGCCCTCGTTGACCCGGAGCACCGGGCCAGGGACGACGCCGTTGAAGGCGTAGGCCTGCTTGACGTGCCCTGGGGAGGTCTCCCAGGAGATGGGGGAGGCCGTCAGATGGAACACCTTGACGCCGTCGACGACGTCGTAGGGCGCCAGTTGGGTGCCGTCCCCGAGGTCCTGGCCCGAAGCGGCCGGCTGGATGGCGGCGGGGCGCGGCGCACTCTCGCCGGTCTTCGCGCCGCCCGCCTTCACGGCGTGCTGCACGGCGGTGGGGACGATCACCGCCAGCACGAAGGCGGTGGCGACCGCCAGGAGGCGGCCGGCTCTGCGGCGCGGAGCCGGGAGCATGTCTGAGGGGGACTGCAGGGATGTGTCCTCGGAATTCATGGGGTCTCTCGTTTCGACGGGGCCGAGGGTTCGGGGAGCCGCCGTGGCGGCTCCCCGAACCGTGCGGAGGGTGTTACGGGCAGGCGGTCCCGTAGGTGATCGGGTTGCGCTGACGACAGGTCAGCTGGTCGTTGACAGCGTTGCTGGGCGCGTTTTGCGACCAGCCGTTGTAGACCAGCGGGATGGGCAGGACGCCCGTGCCGCCGATACCCGAGTCGCCGACGATCGTGTCGTCCATCGCGGTGTTCTCGGACGGGTCGAGGACCATGTGGCCGACGACCTTGGCGTCGGAGATGTCGCCGTCGCCGTTGGGGTCGATGTCGACGATCTCCATCGCGTTGGAGAACTTGCTGGCGACGTAGCCGTAGTAGCCGCCGCCCTTCTTGGCGCCGAAGTTGATGCCGTGGCAGCCGGAGTCGCACGGCAGGTACTTGATGACCTGGTCGGTCTTGGTGTCGATCACGGCGATGTTGCTGGTGAGCGTGTCGGCCACCAGGACGGCCTTGCCGTCAGGGCTGACCGGCAGCTGGATCGGCAGACCGCCGAACGGGCCGATGGCGCCCTTCACCGGGTCGTAGTTCTTCCAGAGGTCGATCTCCTTGTGGTGCACGGTGGCGGAGCCGTCCGCGCACGCGTCCGTCTTGAGGGAGATGCAGGAGACCGTGTTGCCGAGGAAGTTGGCCACGTAGGCCTTCGAGGAGTCCGGCATCATGCCGGTCGCCAGGGGCAGCTCGCCGCCGACGTCCTTGTGGAAGGTGCCGGTCGGGATGTCGACGATGGAGGTGTCGTTGGTGTCGGTGTTCGGTGTGACCATCGTCTTGGCGTCCGCGCTCATCCAGTGCGCGTGCGGGTTGGCGATCGGATCGCCCGGAGACTGGACGGGGATGCGCCGGTCGATCCTGGTGCCGCCCGGGGCCACCTCCATGACGGCGCCACCGCCGTTGAGGGACACGTGCAGCTGGTCCGTGTCGGTCCGCGACATGACGTGTGCCGGGTCTGGGCCGACCTCTATCTGCCGGACGTACTGACCGGTCTTCCGGTCGAAGACGTCCAGCTTATTGCTGAACCACTCGGTCTGGTAGATGTACTTCTCGTCACGGTCCGTCCACATGTTGTGGGGGTTGTCCATGTTGATCTGGGGCAGCGACACCTTGCGGTCCACGGTCCAGTTCTCGACGTTGACCTTGGTGGCCGTGCCCGGCTTCGACTTGCCGGCCAGCCGCTCGAACTCGGTGTCGATCCACACCTCGCCGACACCGGGGGTGCTGGGCCGCTGGGTGAGCGCCGGAAGGGTCTTCGGCGTGTTGAACTTGTTCTTCAGGTAGGCGTCGAGGCTGGGTACGAGCTCCTGATTGCCGTCCGAGCCGTACATCAGGATCGGCGCCGGCGGGAACGACGGGTTCCAGGTCTTGGCCTCGGTGTTGCTGTACCGCTGCCAGTTGCCCGGCGTGGTGATGTTGAAGAACTTGTCCACCAGCTCCGTGACGACATCCGCGTCGGAGGGCACGTTCAGGGAGCGGCTGTTGACCCGCAGCTTCTGACCGAAGTCCAGACCCGGGGTGAGCGGGTCGTCCACCACGATGGCGCCGAGCATCATCGGGTGGACCTTGCAGGCGAAGGCGTACAGGCCCGGCTTGGTCAGCTGGACGCTGGTCTGACCGACCCAGGCGCCCGGCTGGTCGAACGGGAAGCCCTTCGCTCCGTCCGGCCAGATGAGGCTCGACACCGTGTGGGCCGACATGGCCGCAGGCGCCGAGACGTCGAAGTTCGCGGTCACCGGCAGGGTGATGTCGTTGGTGGCCGCCCACTTCTGGATGTCCGCCAGCAAAGGAAGCAGGTCGGCGCTGACCGGGAGGCTGGACAGCGAGGTCGGGGCGTTGGCCGGCCGGGCTGCCATCTCCTTGCCGAGCTCGTCCAGCAGCGACGTCGCCTTCGCGACCCGCGGGTCACCGGAGGGAAGAATCGTCGCGATCGACGACTTCAGATTGTCGAGGCCCAGCAGTTTCAGCGGGTCGACACCGAGCTGGCCGACGTTCGGAGCCGAGGCCGTGTTGAAGGTGAAGTCCTGCAGCCCCGGGAGGTCACCGTTCAGCAGGTTGAGGGCGTCGGTGCCCGACAGCGCACCGTCGCCGAGCGCACCGCCGAGCAGGCTGGAGGTGGCATTGGTCACGGTGGAGACCGTGCCGCCGAGCAGACCACCGCCACCGAGCAGGCCACCCCCGGCCGGGGTGGCTGTGGCGCCCGTCGCGCTGCTGAGCGGAACACGAGGCAGTTCTGCCACGGCCAGCGACTTGGTGCCGAACAGGTTGAGGTTGGTGTTGTACCAGGACCCCGCGGCGTCGTTGAGGTGGAAGGAGACGGGCAGCGGCCCCGCGCCCACCGGGGCGCCCCCGCCGCTGGAGGTGGGTGCCGGCGACGCCGTCGTGTTGCTTGCGGACGGTGTCGGCGTCGGTGACGCGGTGCTGCTCGGGGTGGGCGACGCCGTGGCACTGGAGGTGGGCGTGGGCGAGGGAGAGGAACTGCTGCCGACGACCACGGTGCCCTGCATGTCTGGGTGGAAGCGACAGTGGTAGCTGAACGTACCCGGCGACGAGAACGTGAAGGAGTACTTCGCGCCGGGGGCCAGGTCAGGCGAGTTCAGATCGCCGCCGGTGACGCTGTGCGTAACCCCGTTGGTCTCGTCGTTCGACCAGGTCACCGAATCGCCGACCTGCACGTCGAGCGTCGGCGGGTTGTACTGCAGGTTCTTCAGTGATACCGAGTAAAACCTGGTCCGCCCGCCGTTCCACGACGGCGAAGCTGCGGCGGAGGGCATCAGGGTCGAAGGCCACCGGCCGCTCCTCAGCCGCTGTGGGCGGACTGAGCCGTGCCGGCGGCCGCCTCGGTCATCGCCTCACTCATGGTGGCGGTGATCACCCCGTACAGAGCGGTCCACGACTCCTCGATCTCCGGCGTCCAGGCCTCGCCCGCAAAGTGCCCGAGGGTGGCGAGCAGGCTGGCACCGACGGCCGGGAAGTGCTCGGGCAGCGCGCCGTAGGCGACGTGCCGGGCTCCGAGGTTTCGCAGGATGCGGACGACCGTCTCCGTGTCCTCGAGGTTGGCCACCAGGCCGCCCAGGGCGTTCCAGAGCCGGTCCTCCTGCTCCTCCATGTGTCGCGCGAACAGGGCCCGGACGCCTGGGTTGTTGTCGAAGAGGTGCTCGTAGAAGTACTTGGTGATCTTGGTGCCGTGAGGCTCGACGACGGCGAAGCTGCTGGCGATCAGAGTGGGGTTGAAAGTCATGCCGCGACCGTAGGCAGGCACTGTTACTGCTCCGTGCCCGATCGATGGTTCCTGCTTGTCGGATTCCTCAACCTGCGACCAAGATCATTGAGAGGTGGATGTATCAGGCAAGGACATACGACGCAACACGGTTGAGACAATGGCAGCCCGCAGCCCGCGCTCCCTCTTTCCTTGACATCATCGACGCGTCCCGGCGTGACACCCTAGGGGGCAGGTCGCCGCCGTCCGAGTCGATGACCGGGGCGCCGGCCTTCTTCTCCGCGTCGAAATCGATAGCGCCGTGCGCCGGTCTCCCCGGCGGTGGGGCCCTTCAGTTGCCCGGGGGAGCGATCCGGCATCAGCCGACGTCATGGCGGTCGCCCAGGGCTTCGAAGTGCAGCGCGAACGGGTCGGCAAACGCATCACCGCCCGCCTCGCCCTGGCCGACGACCCCGGCGGCGCCGTTACAGGACGCAGACCCCTCTAGGCAGTGTCTTTCCGATCATCCGATCGTTGGGCTGGTCGTGAGGGATGGGGAGATAACTGACGCCGCCTGGTCGGTGATCGAGCCGTTGTTGCCGCGAGCGGGTCGTGCCCGGGGCAGGTGGCGCGATCACCGTCAGGTCCTTG
>NZ_JBIBXG010000015.1:0-248030 GCF_043082085.1 Streptomyces sp. NPDC014801
ACCACCCTCGCCGCCCAGCACCAGATGAACTGGATCAACCTCGGCCTCCACCCCGGCTGGCACACCAGCACCGAATCCGAAAACGACCTCAACCGCCTCGGCTACTTCAACGGCGCCGCCGCCTCCACCCCCGCCGACCTCCCCCCCACCGACGTCTCCAAGGCCGACATCGCCACCGCCGAACACCTCGGCGAACGCGTCACCCACCACACCACCAT
Organism: Streptomyces sp. NPDC014801; assembly: GCF_043082085.1. NCBI lineage: Bacteria > Bacillati > Actinomycetota > Actinomycetes > Kitasatosporales > Streptomycetaceae > Streptomyces > Streptomyces sp. NPDC014801. Next base: position 219 of record NZ_JBIBXG010000015.1, read on the forward strand.
CGTCCTCGCCGGCCGCGAAGCCCTCGGCCTCACCGCCTGACGAGAGCGTCCGCCACCCACCCTCACCCGCACCACGAGAGAGCTGACACCGTGACCACCGCTGCCACGCGCACCACCGACGAGACCGTCGACGCCTTCTTCGCCGCCTTCGGCGCCGGGGACTCCGAGGCCCTGCTCGGCCAGTTCGCCGACACCGTCGACTTCCACGTCGCCGGCGCCCCGAACGTCCCGTGGGCCGGCTCCCGCTCCACCCAGGCGGAGATCGCCGAGTTCTTCGGCCTCTTCCCGCAGGTCCTCACCGGCCCCGAGTCGTTCGAGATCACCACCCGGGTCACCCAGGGCCAGGACGCCGTGGTCATCGCGAACTGCGTCTTCGAGGTGACCGCCACCGGCAAGAAGTTCCACAACCGGTACGCGCTGCACTTCACCGTCACCGACGGCCGCATCGTCCGCTACCACATGTACGAGGACAGCTACGCGATCCACGAGGCGTTCACCGCCTGACCGGCGCCCGCCGCACCCCGGCCGCGGCCCCGACGGCGCCCGCCGCACGGCCCGCCGCCGCTTCGACCAACCCCCTCTTCACCCTTCGTACCGAGAAATGAGAGACACCATGTCCTTCCCCGCCATGCCCAAGGCCGTCCACCAGTTCTACGCCGGCTCGCTGGCCGCCGACGCCGAGCTGTGGGGCGCGGGCTTCGCCGAGGACGCCCTCTTCCACGACCCGGTCGGCAGCGAGCCGATCCGCGGCCGTGAGGCGATCCTCGCCAAGCTGCGCAAGGTGATCCCGCTGTTCGACCCGTTCATCGGCATCACCCCGATCGAGGCGTACACCACCGGCGGCGAGACCGCCGTCTCCTGGCGCGGCGCGGTCGTCACCACCGACGGCAATCCCGTGAACTGGTCCGGCATCTCCGTCTTCAAGCTCAACGACGAGGGCCTGATCTCCGAGGCGCGGCTGTACTTCCACCACGGCGTCTTCGCCGCGCAGGCGCAGCTCGGCGACCACTGAGTCAGCCGGACACCGGGCGCCCGGCTCACCCCGCGTGCGGGGCGGGCGCCCGTGCCGACCGCCCCGGACCATCGCGCCGGGGCGGGGCACGACCACCAAACATCCTGATGGGGGAGGATCACAATGCAGGCCAACGGCCTGAAACAGCAGCTGCGGCTGGCGAGCGTGGACGAGGTCCTGGGGGACCGCCACGGCCGGTTCTTCGGTGAGGGGTTCAAGCGGGTCACGTACTCGCTGACCGGCGTCACGGTCGCCCCCGGCACCGGCTCCACCGCCGGCGAGATACGCGCCACCGCCGGCATCCATCTGCCCGACACCTGGTCCCGCAAGGGCGAGACGCTGCAGCGGCCGCACCTGTCGACCCTGGACGGCATGCTCCTCGCCGCCCGGCTCACCGGTCTGTACGCCGCGCACACCCACCGGCTGACCGCCGACGCCTCCTTCCGGGTCCGCGGCCTGCGCATCAAGGCCGGCTCCACTCCCGACGAGGACGGCCTGGAACGCTTCGGCGTGACGGCCCGTCACCTGTCCACCGTCGCCTCCCCGGACACCGCCGGCCGGTCCGTCACCACCATGGACTGCGTGATCGGCTCCATGACGCTCCAGGTCGAGGCCGAGCACCCGACGGTGGACGCCCCGCACTCCGCGCCCGGCTCCTACGCCACGGCTGACGAGCTCGACGGGCCCTGGAACTCCACGGCGTTCGGCGTCTCCCACCACAGCCGCAGCCAGTACCTCGAGGACGTGGTGGCCGACGTGAGCGCGGGCACCGCCGACGCCCGGCTCACCCTCGTCGACGCCCCCGGCCACGACCCCGCGGCGAAGCCCGTCCCCACCGCGATCGACCTGTTCGTGTGCGCCCTCCAGCTCGGGCAGGTGCTGCTCTACGAACTCGACGGGCTGACCCGCGCGCAGTCCAACACCCTGTGGATGCGCACCACCCGCTTCACGCCCCGCCCCCTCGCCGACGCCGAGCCCGGCGACCGCTTCCGCGTCCGGCTCGACCGCACCGCCGAACTCCCCACCGCCGAGGGCACCTGGCGCACCGCCCGCCTCACCGCGGCCCTCGGTGACACCGAGCTGACCTGCAACGTCGTCCACCTGCTGCCCTGAGTCCGCTGCCATCCGCCAGAAAGCGATCACCGTGCACACCACACCCGTCGCGCTGGTCGGTCTGGGCAGCTATCTGCCCCCGCAGCGCATCACCAACGAGGCCCTGTGCGAGCGCCTCGACACCACCGACGAATGGATCACCACCCGGACCGGCATCCGCAGCCGGCACTGGGCGGGCCCCGGCGTCGCCACCGGCGACCTCGCCGTCGAGGCCGGCCACCGGGCCCTGAAGTCCGCCGGCCTGGAGGCCGGGCCCGGCGCGGTCGACCTGGTCGTCCTCGCCACCACCACCCCCGACAACCCCTGCCCCGCCACCTCCCCGGACGTGGCCGCCCGCCTGGGCCTCGGCCCCGTCGCGGCCTACGACATCGCGGCGGTCTGCTCGGGCTTCATCTACGCGCTCGCGGCCGCCTCGGCGCACATCGTCGCGGGTCAGGCGCAGCGGGCCCTGGTCATCGGGGCCGAGACCTACTCCACCATCCTCAACCCGGCCGACCGGACCACCAACGTCATCTTCGGCGACGGCGCCGGAGCGGTCCTCCTCTCCGCGGCACCGGACAGCGACCGGCCCGGGCTGCTGCTCGACCTCGACCTGGGCTCCGACGGCACCGGGCGCGACCTCATCACCATCCCGGCCGGCGGGTCCCGGCAGCGCGCCACGACCCCGGAACCCGACGCCGACGACTGCTACTTCACCATGCAGGGCAAGCAGGTCTTCACGCAGGCCGTGAACCGGATGACCGCGTCCTCGCAGACCGTGCTCGACCGCCTCGGCTGGGGCGCCGGCGAGGTCGACTGGCTCGTGGGCCACCAGGCCAACGTGCGCATCCTGAACGCCGTGGCCCGCGGCCTCGGCATCCCGGCGGAACGCGCGGTCGTCAACCTCGACCGGGTCGGCAACACCTCCGCCGCCTCCATCCCGCTGGCCCTCGCCGACGCCGCCGCGAGCGGCGCGCTCACGCCGGGCGCCCGCGTCCTGCTCACCGCCTTCGGCGGCGGTCTCACCTGGGGCTCCGCGGCCCTGACCTGGCCGGACATCGTCCCCGTCTGAACGACGCCGCGCCCCCTTCCACCTCTTCTCTCCACCCCCACCCCACTCCCATCGCGCTTGCCCGTACCCGAAAGGCGACCTCCCCACATGACCACCACCACCCTGCCGCTGGCCGACGTCCTCATCGACATCCTGCGCACCGACTACGAGGTCCCGGACGACACCGACGTCGACACGGACTTCGAGAGCCTCGCCTTCGACTCCCTCGTCCTCGTCGAGTTCGCCGTGGTGCTCTCGCGGCGCTTCGGCGTCGAGGTCGAGGACCACGAGCTGCAGGAGGCCGGGACCATCGCCGCCACCGTCGAGCTGCTGCGCGCCAAGGGCGTCCAGGGCTGACCGGACCGCCGCCTTCCGCCCGACGCCGGGACCCGCCGGCGCCGGGCGGAGCCGCACCGCCTCACAGGAGAGACCATGAGTGCCCGACGCCTCGCGTTCTTCGACGTGGACGGAACCCTCACCACGGACACCACGCTGTTCCGCTTCCTGCGCTTCTACCTGGCGGCGCGGGGACACGGGCCCCACGTGTACGAGCAGCGGCGCCAGCGGCTGAAGGCCATGACGGCCCTCGGCGTGCCCCGCGAGGCGACCAACCGCGCCTACTTCACCAACTTCCGGGGCGCCGACGCCGAGTCCGTGGCCCACCTGGCCCGGGCGTGGTTCGCGAAGGAGCGGGCCCAGGACGGTTTCCTCAACCCCGCCGCCGTCGACGCCCTGCACCGGCACCGGGCTCGGGGCGACGCCGTCGTCTTCGTCTCCGGGTCCTTCCCGGCGGTGCTCACCCCTCTCGCCGAGCAGCTGGGGGTGAGCGACGTGTGGGCGACCGCGCCCGAGATCGTGGACGGCCACTACACCGGGGAACTGCTGCGGGAGCCGATGATCGGCCCGGCGAAGGCGGACGCGGCGCGGCTCGCGGCCTCGGTCCACGGGGCGGACCTCGCCGACTGCTCCGCCTACGGCGACCACCTGTCGGACCTGCCCCTGCTGAACGCGGTGGGCACGCCCGTCGTCGTCGCGGGCGACCCCCGGCTCGACCGGCACGCGCGGCTGCACCACTGGACCGTGCTGCCCTGCGCCCCGCGCGCACCGGAGCTCCCGCTCGGCGGGTGCCTTCCCGCCTGGGACGGCGACGGCCCGGCCGGGCGCGGGACCGCCGCGGCCGACGCGGTGCCGTCGTGACCTGTCCCCTCACCCCCGGTCGACGAGGAGGTCGACGTGCGCAACCCACCGTTTCACCCTGACCGGAAGGACATCTCCCTCAACAAGGTGCTGCACGCGCTCAGCGATCCCATCCGGAGGGACATCGCCCGTACCACGTACGCGGAAGGGCCGCGCTGTGCCGGACTGTTCCGCTACCCCATCGCGAAGTCGACGCTGTCGCACCATCTGAAGGTGCTGCGCGAGGCCGGCCTGGTGCAGACCGAGGTCCGCGGCACCGCCCGCATCATCTCGCTCCGGCGGGAGGACATCGACGCCCGCTTCCCCGCCCTGCTGGAGGCGGTCCAGGTGACGACGGCCCCGGCGCGCACCCACGGCTGACGAACACATGTTGAGCGCACGGCGGGCAGACGGTGAGCGGATGACGACCGATGACGTCGGGGGACGGGCCGAGGGACATGGCACGGGGCCGACCCGGGGATACGGCGCGGGGTGGGCCCGGGGGCCCGGCACGGGCCGACCCGGGGACACGGCGCGGGCAGGGCCGGGCGCCGGGGCGGGCCGCCGCCCCCGCGCACCCGGCGCCCGGGACCCCGCTCGTCAGCGTCCGCTCTGCAGCGACATCAGGCGCAGGGTGTGGGCCGCGGACGCGAGGGTCATGTGCCGGTGCCAGCCGCAGAAGGACCGTCCGACGAAGTCGCGCACCCCGGTGCGGTCGGCGCCCAGGCCCTGGTCGAGGGCCACCTTGCGGGTCAGCTTGGTCAGCTTGAGCAGGTCCGCCGGCGTGCTGTCGGTCAGGTCGGTGACCCAGACCTGCGCGGGCGTGTCCTGCCCGGGGCGCCACTCCCCGAGCAGGACGAGCGGCCGGCCGTGACCGGAGCGGGCCTCGGGTGCCCGGACCGGGACGGCCGCCACCCACGATGTGCGCACGCTGCCCGAGCCGCCCGGGTCGGCCCAGTCCACGCAGCGCCGCGAGGAGCGGGCCGCGTCCAGGAGGGCCGCCGCCGTCAGGGGCTCCCCCGGGGAGCCGTGCCGCTCGGGGGCGTCCGCGGCGAACCGTGTCGTCGCGGCGATCCTGGCCACCACGGGCAGCCCGGCGGCGGTGATGCGCCGCGCGGACTGCCAGTCGTCGTCGCCGCGCAGGTCCATCAGCACGGGCCGGGGCGGAACGGACCACTCGCGCGCCGCCTCCAGAACCGCCTCGGCCGCGCACTGCTCCACCGGCGCGTAGGAGAGACCGGCCGGGAGGTCGGCCCTCCCGCGCAGCGCCTCGTCCTCGATCCAGTGACGGGGCATGAACAGCTTCCAGTTGACCGGGGCGCTGAAGGCCGTGGAGGCGTACCACGCACCGAAGGTCCGCTGGCCGCTGACGGACCGGCCGGCGTCGGGGAAGCGGTCGACGCCCACGGTGTGCTCTCCGTCCTTGGGGATGGTCATGGCGTGCAGGACCCAGGCCCGGGGCGGGCAGAGCCGGTCGAGGAAGGCGGCGTGCGCGGCGCGCATCGGCGCCCAGTCCCAGGTGGAGCCGCAGATGAAGTGGTGCAGCCGCTGCTCCTCGTCGGGCAGCCCGAGCGAGTGGGCGATGTTGCGGACCGACTTGCGGCCCTCGGCGAACAGCAGGCCGCGCAGGTAGTGCTCGCCGCGCATCCGCTGGTCGCGGCGGCTGAGGGAGGAGAAGAGCGTGTCGAGCAGCTCCTCCCGGTGGCGGCGCAGTTCGGTCCGTCGGGGCTGGTCTCGCGGAACTCTCCGGACGGCGCGGCTGACGGCGCGTTCCGGACGTGCGGGCCTCGGCTGGACAACGGTGTACATACGTTTCCCCCGTCTCGTGCGGTGTCCTGGTCGGCCAGGTCTCCGCCTGAGGAAAATATAGAATACTCGTTTTGTTTTCGCACCCTGGATCGCCACCATCTGGAACACCACGGTCCGGACGACGACGCCGAGACGGCACCCGGCTTGGGGAGGAAACGACAAGGGGGGACCGGCGTCCCGCCAACAGGGTCCCGTCCCGCTAACAGGGCCCCTTGGCGATCCCGCACTCGAGCAGCGGCCAGACGCGGGCGAGCTCCCCGCTCATGACCTCGTCCGCGCGCTGCCCGGCCCGTGTGCGCGGATGCGCCTCCGCGGCCGTCAGCAACCAGCTGACCAGCGACGTCAGCAGACGCGGCGTCCCCGCCGGGCCCAGCTCGCCGCGCGCGTCGGCCTCCTCGGCCAGTTCCTCCAGGCGCGGCAGCCACGCCTGCTGCCAGTCGGCGGCGATGTCCGCCCGCTCCCGCGCCAGCAGCGCCGTCGCCCGGACGACGACGTCCTCCTCGACCAGGCGCGCGAGGGCCTGAAGCACCGCGCCGACGGCCCGCAGCGGGGAGTCGTACCGCTCGGACGCCTCCGCCACGACCCGCCGGGCGCTGTCGGCGCCGGTCCGCGCCACGGCCGCCGCGAGACCGGCCTTGTCGGGAAAGTGAAAGGTCAGGGCTCCGATGGACACATCGCACAGGCGGGAGATGGCGGTGAGGGTGGCCCCCCGGTAGCCCTGTGCGTCGATGCACACCGCGGCGCCTCGGATGAGGATCTCCCGGGTCCGCGCCGCCCTGTCCTGCACCGCCGCACTCCCTCCCCGGGGCCCTGTCGGTCCGGGCTGAACCGCAGGGGCGGCCGGCTGCGCCCGACCGCCCCGTCGCGGAAACTACTCCTGGCGCGACCCAGTTTACAAAGTGAGCGTTCTTTTTTTGCCGCCACGTAACGGGAAGATCAATGCGTGGCGGTCGCACCTCCGTCGACCGGGACGGCCGCGCCGGTCACGAAGGACGCCTGGTCGCTGCAGAGCCAGGCCGCGGTCCGCGCCACCTCCGCCGGATCGGCCATCCGCTTCTGGATCGCCGCGGCCGCGAAGGTGGCCTCCAACTCCGGTGCCTGGCGCAGCACTTCTTCCATCATCTCGGTGCGCGTGGCGCCCACCACGAGCGCGTTGACGCGGATCCCCCGCTCGCCGTAGTCCGCGGCGGCGGCCCTGGTCAGGCCGATGACCGCGTGCTTGGCGGCCACGTACGCCGCCGACGCCCCGGTCGCCGCGGTGCCCGCGACGCTGGAGGTGTTGACCACGGCTCCGCCGCGCCCCGAGGCGAGCATGGCCGGTATCTGGTGGCGCAGGCAGTTCCACACCCCGCGCAGATTGACGTCGACGGTCTGCTCGTACGTCGCGTCGTCGATCTCGTGCAGCGGCACCCCGGCGGTGGCGTAACCGGCGTTGTTGAACGCGGCGTCCAGGTGGCCGAAGGTCTCGACCGCCCGCTCGACGACGTGGGCGACGTCCGCGGACCGGGCCACGTCACCGGGCACGGCCAGCGCCCGGCCGCCGCCCCCGCGGATCTCCTCGGCCAGGGCCTGGAGCGGCTGGGCGCGCCGGGCCATGAGCACGACCGCGGCGCCCTCGGCGGCGAAGACCCGGGCCGCGGCGGCACCGATGCCGCTGGACGCCCCGGTGATCATGGCGACTCGTCCGTCGAGCACGGTCACTCCCCCCACACCGTGCCGGCCGCGGCCTCGGCGTCGACGCGGCGCAGCAGCTCCTCGTCGATCGCGTCGAGGCCGTCGACGAGGTGGCGCACGCCCGCCTCGCCCATCAACTGCCGCTGGAATCCGTGCGGGAAGGGGCTGGGCAGCCCGATGAAGGCGGTGCCGAGCGCGCGGGCGGTCTCGGCGACGCGGGCGACGTCGTCCACGAACAGCGCCTCGTCGTGCTGGAGCCCGAAGACGTCGGCGGTGATCTCGTGGACGCCGGGCCGGAAGTCGTTGGTGCACACGTAGCCGGGGCCGTCGAACAGGTCGGCGTACTCCCCGAGGAAGCGGTCGAAGTGGGCCTTGGGCAGTCCGCCGTAGCAGACGGTGCGCAGGCCCAGTCCGCGCAGCCGGCGCAGGAGTTCGGCCGCGCCGGCGGCCACCTCGACGGGGTGGTCGGCGAGGTGGCGGTCGCGCTCCTCGAAGTAGGCGGCGAGGGCCTCCTCGCCGGTCAGGGTGCCGCCCACCGCCTCGGCCATCCGCTGCCCCGCGATGTGCTGGGGCTGCGAGAAGATCGCGCGCTCCGTCTCGGCCGTGTACCGGCCGCCCCGGCTGACGACGAAGTGGTGGATGACCGGGCTGAAGGTGTCGTTGAGCAGTACCCCGTCGATGTTCAGCGCGGCCAGCCGCAGCTTGTCGAGTCCCCGTTGCATGTTCCCCTCCCAGGGGTCCGGATCCGCCGAGCGGGGACCGCGCGACGGCCCGGCCCACCGGGTGGGCGTGCGAGGGGGCTGCCCGGGCATCGTTGCGCTGGGCAGACGTCGGCGCGTCCCCGATCGTGGACGTCAGCGGGCCGCCGCCGTGCGGCGGCCGGTCAAGTGGTCGGACTTGCACCGGGAAGACTGCCACAGACGGCCGCCTTCCAGTGCTCCGGATCGATCTTGATGCGGACCGCGAGGGCGGGTACGGCGACGCCGGGCAGCACCAGCCGCCACATCCGGACCACCCGCTGCGGCAGATCCGCCCGTCCGCTGGCGGCGGCGGAGAAGAGCTGCATGCCGGTACAGGTCTCCACGACGAGCTCGGCCAGTTCCTTCGGCTCCACCCCGGCCTGCAGTTCCCCGCGGTGGGCGGCCGCGAGCAGGCACTCCTCCATGATGGCCGCCCACTCCTCGTAGGGCGTCGCCGCGCCCTCCATGCCGAACGCGCTCTGTTCCGTCGTCAGCCGCACCCCGGCCCGCAGCAAGGTGTTCGTCTGCAACAGGTGCGACCAGACCATGGTGATGTCCACCAGCCGCTGCAGCCCCTCGGACGTCAGCAGCGGGACGATGGTGCGCGGCTGCGCCTCCATGACCGCGCGGGCGAGGCCCTCCTTGGACTGGAAGTGGAAGTAGAGCGCGCCGGAGGTGGCGCCGGAGCGCTCCAGGATGCGGTTGATGCTCGCCCCGGCGTAGCCGAACTCGTCGAAGACCGCTGCCGCGGCATGCAGGATCGCCTCCCGGGTCTCCACGGCTCGTTGCTGCTTCAGCTGTCTCATGGTCGGCTCCAAAACAGAACAGTCATTACGCGATGGCAGCCCCCGGTGTCCGCAGAGGATGTCCGAAAAAGTGCCCGTCGTCCTGGGCGATCGGCGTCGCGATCTTGAGGCTGTGTTGAAGATCTCTTTACTGTGTCCAGAGCATACAGAACAGAGCACTCTTTATGTTTATGGGGGTCCTGGCCCTGTGATCAGGACCGAGTTGGTCAATGCTAGGGGGGAGCTCGCATGTCCAGTACCGCTCAGGTCGTGCCGGACGGCAGGGTAGGCATGCCGGTCACACGGGAGTACGTCCACAAGGTCGACGCCTCGGAGGTGCTGCTCACCCAGTGGCGGGAGACAGCGCCGGACGCCTACCGCGTCCTGGCCGACTGGCCCCGGGACCACCGCTTCTACGGCACCCGCGACGGCCTGCACGACCCGCTGCTGTTCGCCGAGACGGTCCGCCAGACGGTGCCGCTGCTCAGCCACGCCGCCTACGGCGTGCCGTTCGGCCACCGCCAGTCCTGGAGCAGCCTGCGCTTCTCCCTCACCCCCGCGGCCCTGGCCGCCGGCGAGGGCGACACACCGCTCGAACTGCGCATCGACTGCCGGGACGTCGTACGCCGGGCCGGCCGGCTCGCCACGGTGACCATGCAGGTGGAGATGGTGCGCGACGGCGTGACCGTGGGCCATGCCCAGACCCACTTCGCCAACCATGCGCCCGCCCTGTACGAGCGTGTCCGCGGACGCTACGCCGACCTCGCCTGGGCCACCGGCCGCGCGGTGCCGCCGGCACCCCCGGTGGCACCTGAACGCGTCGGCCGCGACCGGCCCGGCGACGTCGTGCTGTCCGCCTCCGACGTACCCGGGCGCAGCCGGCTGCGCGTCGACATGAGCCACCCGGTGCTGTTCGACCACCCCGTCGACCACGTGCCCGGCATGCTCGTCCTGGAGGCCGCGCGGCAGGCCGCGCACTCCCTGGCCCACCCGGAGCCGGTGACCGTCGTCGGCATGGACGCCGTCTTCGCCCGCTACGGCGAGTTCGACGCCCCGTGCTGGGTGCACGCCAGCCTGCTGGACTCGCCCGGCCGCACCACGTCCCGGGCGATCGTCTCCCTCGTCCAGAACGACCTGTGCCTGTTCTCCGGCGTCGTCACGATGCTGCGCACCCCGCGGGGCTGACCGGCGCGGGACATGCCCTCCGGGCTGCGCGGACGCGGCGCGGAGGGCGTCAGCCGAAGGTGCGCCGGTAGGTCTGCGGGCTCACGCCCGTGGTGCGCTTGAAGCGGTCCCGGAAGGTGGTGGGCGAGCCGAATCCGACCTGGCGGCCGATGCGCTCGACGGAGTGCTCGGTGGTCTCCAGCAGGTGCTGGGCCTGGCGGATGCGGGCCCGGTGGAGCCACTGCAGCGGGGTGGTCCCGGTCTGGCTGCGGAAGCGCCGGATCAGGGTGCGGGTGCTGGTTCCGCTCCGCGCGGCGATGTCGTCCAGGGTGAGGTCGCGGGCGAGGTTCTCCCGCAGCCACACCAGCAGCGGCTCCAACTCGGAGCCCTGCGGGGTGAGGACGTGGTCGTGCACGATGAACTGCGCCTGCCCGCCCTCGCGTTCCAGCGGCATCACGGACAGCCGGGCGGCGTCGGCGGCGACCGCGGAGCCGTAGTCCCGGCGGATCATGTGCAGGCACAGGTCCATGCCGGCGGCGGCGCCCGCCGAGGTGAGGAACTGGCCGTTGTCGACGTAGAGCACGTCCGCGTCGACGGTGACCTTCGGGTACAGGGCGGCCAGGAGGTCCGCCGCACGCCAGTGGGTCGTGACGCGCAGCCCGTCGAGCAACCCGGTGGCCGCGAGCGGGAACGTGCCCACGCACAGCGAGGCGATCCGGGTCCCGGACGCGGCGGCCTCCCGCAGGGCGTCGCCCACGGCAGGGGGCAGCGGGGCCGTCGGGTCGGCGATCCCCGGCACGATGATCGTGTCCGCGTCCCCCAGCGCGTCCAGGTCCCACGGCGCGCGCAGGGTGAAGGCACCGGCGTCGATCTCGTCGCGTTCCGCGCAGACCCGCAGCCGGTAGCCGGGCCGCCCGTCGGGCAGGCGGGTCCGGGTGAAGACCTCGATCGGCGTGGACAGATCGAACGGGATCACCTGGTCGAGCGCCAGAACGACGACGGTGTGCATGGCGGGAACCTATCTGATCGCCGCACAGCGAATCCCGGGCCGATGTGCCGGTGCCCCCACGCGACAGCGGCCATGACGTGGGAGAAGACCCCGAGAAGGCCCGGACCGGGCGTGTGGCAATTTCCCGTTGAAACCTGTCACTCCTGCCACTGGGCGATCGGATCGGCAGCGGGTTGACTTCACCGCGTCTCCGCACACCCGCTTTCGGAGGAACGCCCCATGCACGTCCAGATCGCCCTGTTCGACGGCTTCGATCCGCTCGACGTCATCGGCCCCTACGAGGTGCTCCACGCCGGCGGCACGGCCACGCGGGGCGCGGTGAGCGTGGAACTGGCCAGTGCGGAGGGGCCCCGCGAGGTGACCAGCGGCACCGGTGGGCTGGCGCTGCGCGCCACCGCCGCCCTCGATCCGGAGCGGGCGGACGTGATCGTGGTGCCCGGTGCCTCCGGTCGCGTCGGTGCTCCCGGCGAGGCCCCGCAGGAGGAAGCGGGGACCGGCGAACCGAGGCGGGACGCGGGGACCCGCTACGACCCGAGGCAGGACGCGGGGACCGGCGACGACCCGGGGCAGGACGCGGGGACCCGCTACGACCCGGGGCAGGACGCGGGGACCGGCGACGACCCGGGGCAGGACGCGGGGACCCGCTACGACCCGGGGCAGGAAGCCTCCGTCCCGGAGCTGCTCGGCCGCACGCTGACCACCGGGCTGTCCGCGCTCCTGAGGCAGGCCATGGACGATCCGGAGGTGACCGTGGCCACGGTCTGCGGCGGCTCGCTCGTCCTGGCCATGGCCGGGCTGCTGGAGCACCGGCACGCCACCACGCACCACCTGGGCCTGGATCTGCTGGACGCCGCCGGAGCGCACGCGGTCCACGCCCGGGTCGTCGACGACGGCGACCTGATCAGCGGTGCCGGCGTCACCTCCGGACTCGACCTCGCCCTGTACCTGCTGGAACGCGAGACCGGGCCGCGCATCGCCCACGCGGTCGAGGAACTCTTCGCCCACGACAGGCGCGGCACCGTCTGGCGCGCCCGGGGTCCCGTTCCCGCCGCCCTCTGAAACCCGGGCACGCGCCCACCGCCGCGGCCCCGCCCCTCCCGTCAGCAGCGCACCGTAAGAAGGAGCATCACCATGCCTGCCGAAGGCACCTGGAACCCGTCCGTCTCCACCCCCGTCGGCGGGATCACCGCCCGGGCCGGACGTCTGCCCGCCCCGAAGGTCACCGGCGAGCGCGCGGCCGCGGAGCAGCCGGCGTGACCAAGATCCTGCTGTCCTTGCACGTCCTGGCCGCCATCCTGGCCGTCGGTCCCGTCACCGTCGCCGCGAGCATGTTCCCCGCGGCCCTGCGCCGCGCCGCCGCTGAAGGCGACGCCGGTCGCACGACCCTGCGGACCTTGCACCGCATCTGCCGGCTCTACGCCGGCATCGGCCTCGCGGTCCCCGTCTTCGGCTTCGCCACGGCGAGCAGCCTCGGGGTCCTCGGCGACCCCTGGGTGATCACGTCGGTCGTGCTGACCGCGGCGGCCGCCGGGGTCCTCGTCCTGCTGGTCCTGCCCGGCCAGGACCATGCCCTGACCGGCACGGCGAGCCCGGACGGAACGCCGACGGTCGCGGTCGCGGGCCGACTCGCCCTGGTGACCGGCATCTTCAACCTCCTGTGGGCGACGGTCACCGTCCTGATGATCGTCCGCCCCGGCTCGACCACCGGAGCGTGACCGTGCGTCCGGACACCCCGCGCCACCTGCGCATCGCCGCTCACACCGAGCTGATCTCCCTCATCCTGATGCTGGCCAACGTGTTCACCGTCCACCTCAAACCCGTCTCGTCCGTGATGGGCCCCACGCACGGCTGCGCGTACCTGTTCGTGGTGATCGCCACCTGGCGCCTCAAGCCCGCCTGGACCGTCACCGTCACGGCCCTCGTCCCGGGCGTCGGCGGGCTGCTCGCGCTGCGGCTGCTTGGCCGCGGCGACGCGGCCCGCGCCCGGGCGGAGGAGGCCGCCCCGTCCTGAACCGTCCGCCAGGTTCCGCGCCGGCCCCAGGGGCCGGGACGAGACACCCCCTGGGCCGACGGGGGACGCACAGAGCCCCTCCGATCCGCTTCCCGCAGATCGGAGGGGCTCTTGGGGTGTGGAGCCTAGGGGAGTCGAACCCCTGACATCCGCCATGCAAAGACGGCGCTCTACCAACTGAGCTAAGGCCCCGTACAAGAAGCGTCCGGCCGGAAGACTCGCGTTCCGGTGGGCGCCGCAGACCAGAGTACCGGGTCTCCCCGGGGATCTCGCAAAAAGATTGGGGGTCCCGGTAGCCGACCACGCTCCGTAAGATGCTCCGCGTGGTTCGCGGCAGCGAACCGCCGTTTTGGGGAAGCGATGGGGAGACGCAATGGACGCCGCACAGCAGGAAGCCACCGCAAGAGCGCGGGAACTGCAGCGGAACTGGTACGGGGAGCCGTTGGGGGCGCTCTTCCGCAGGCTCATAGACGACCTGGGCCTGAACCAGGCCCGGCTCGCGGGGGTGCTGGGACTGTCGGCGCCGATGCTGTCCCAGCTGATGAGCGGCCAGCGGGCGAAGATCGGCAACCCGGCGGTCGTCCAGCGGGTGCAGCTGCTGCAGGAGCTGGCGGCGCAGGTGGCGGACGGCAGCGTCAGCGCCGCCGAGGCCACCGAGCGCATGGAGGAGATCAAGAAGTCACAGGGGGGTTCGGTGCTCAGCAACACCACGCACACGGTGAGCACTTCGGGCGCCCCGACGGTCAAGCGGGTGGTCCGCGAGATCCAGTCGCTGCTGCGCTCCGTGGCCGCCGCAGGCGACATCATCGAGGCCGCGGACAGCCTCGCCCCCAGCCACCCGGAACTGGCCGAGTTCCTGCGCGTCTACGGCGCGGGCCGCACCTCGGACGCGGTCGCGCACTACCAGTCCCACCAGAACTGACCCCTGCGGGGCGGCGCGGCACCGGGGGGTGCGCGCGGCCCGCGGGATGCGGGAGGCGTCGGAGCGCCCGCCGCGGGGGAGGCAAGGGGGGTGACCCGAGGGGGAGGAGCGGCACGCAGCGATGGGTGAGGTCTTCGCCGGGCGGTACGAACTCGTCGACCCGATCGGACGCGGTGGCGTCGGTGCCGTGTGGCGGGTCTGGGACCACCGCCGGCGCCGGTACGCGGCCGCCAAGGTCCTCCAGCAGCGCGACGCGCACTCCCTGCTGCGGTTCGTCCGCGAGCAGGCGCTGCGCATCGACCACCCCCATGTGCTCGCCCCCACCAGCTGGGCCGCCGACGACGACCAGGTCCTGTTCACCATGGACCTCGTCACCGGTGGCTCGCTGGTCCATCTCGTCGGCGACTACGGCCCCCTCCCGCCGGCGTTCGTCTGCACCCTGCTGGACCAGCTGCTGTCCGGGCTGGCCGCGGTGCACGCCGAGGGCGTCGTCCACCGGGACGTCAAACCCGCCAACATCCTGCTGGAGGCCACCGGCACGGGCCGTCCCCGGCTGCGCCTGTCCGACTTCGGCATCGCGATGCGGCTCGGCGAGCCGCGGCTGACGGAGACCAACCTCGTGGTGGGGACGCCGGGTTACCTCGCGCCCGAGCAGCTGCTGGGCGCCGAGCCGGACTTCCCGGCCGATCTGTTCGCGGCCGGCCTGGTCGCGCTGTACCTGCTGGAGGGCGCCAAGCCGGACGCCAAGGCACTGGTGCGGTACTTCGCCGACCACGGCACGCCCGGCGCGCCCAAGAACGTGCCCGAACCGCTGTGGCAGGTGGTCGCCGCGCTGCTGCAACCCGATCCGCAGGCACGTTTCCGCACGGCGACGGGGGCGCGCAAGGCGCTCGCGGCGGCCGCGGAGCTCCTCCCGGAGCCGGGGCCCGACGACGAACTCATCGAGATCTTCGACCAGGTCGGCCCCCTCCCGGCGGGCTTCGGCCCCGAGGGCCCCCTGCGCAGCACACCCGACGACACGACGGTCTCGCCGCGCACGGGTCAGGGCGCGCGGTACGGGGGCCCGACGCCTGCGCACACCGGTCACGTGCCCCCGCACACCGGTCACGTGCCCCCGCACACCGGTCACGTGCCTCCGTACAGCGGCTCCGACCAGGTCACGGGTTCCGCGTCCGATCCACGTGGGCTCGTGGCCGGTCCCGCGCCCGACCCACGCGGCCATGCGACCGGCCCGCCCCACACCCCCGCCGCTCCCCCTTTCCGCACCCGGGACGACGGCACCGGCTCCCTCCCCGGCTCCGGCTCCGGGGCGCACGACGCCACGACCGGGACCGCCTTCGGTGCACCCCAGCCCCCGGCCGCCTCGCCGTACGGCACGCCGCCCGCTCCCCCCTTCGGCGACCGCGACGGCACCGGCGGCTCGGCACCCGCTCGGCGCGCCGACACGGCCGTACCGCTGACGCCCGGTCAGGGCGGGCTGCCGCAGCCGCCGTCGGTGCCCGACACCCCCACCCGGCCGCTGCCCACCGTGCGCTACCGCCCCGACGCGGCGACCGCGTCGTACACCGTGGGCGCACCCCGAGACGTCCACAGCCCTGGGGACAGCCCGCGCCGCCGCCCCGGGCCGCCCGCCCGCGTCGCCGTGCCGCTG
Source organism: Streptomyces sp. NPDC014801 (assembly GCF_043082085.1). NCBI lineage: Bacteria > Bacillati > Actinomycetota > Actinomycetes > Kitasatosporales > Streptomycetaceae > Streptomyces > Streptomyces sp. NPDC014801. Next base: position 16,315 of record NZ_JBIBXG010000015.1, read on the forward strand.
CTGCTGCTCGCCCTCGTCTGCTACGCCGTCGGGTTCTGGGCGCTGGCCCGCAGCTGACCGGCGCGGCGGCGGGCCAGCAGCGTCCATCCACCGAGCACCGCCAGCAGCAGGGTCCCGGTGCCGATCCCGCCCACGGCGACGGCCCGCAGCACCCCGTCCTCGCCCCCGCCGCCCGGTGACGCGACCCGGAAGGCGTCGCCCGGCGTCGGCCGGCCCGCGTAGCCGGGGCCGGGCCCGGGCGTCCCGTCGACGCCCACCCGCAGCGTCAGCGGCAGCGGGCCCGTGCCGAAACGGTCCGCCACCCGCTCCGACACGTGCACCACCAGGTAGTACGCCCCGGCGAACCGCATCCCGGCCACCGCGTCCCGTGTGGCGTACCGGTTGCGGTGGGCGACCGGCGGCAGGGGCGGCAGGGCGGTGGCCTTGCGCGTGCCGTCGTAGCCCGCGCCGACGTCCGCGACGTGCGCGCGCACCGGGTTGTACAGGGCAAGCTCCAGCGCGTCGACGGCGTACCCGCGGCGCTCGCCGGTGCCGCCCAGTTCGGCGGTCGCCGACAGCCGCTGCCCCCAGTCGACGGGCACCCGGTAGTACACGGTCTGCCCGGGGCGCACGACGGTCTGCCAGGCGCCCTCGCCGACGAGGGGCGCGCCGGCGAAACCGGCGCCGCCCTCGCGGGCCTTCGGCGCGCCCGCCGGCGGCGTGGGGGACGCCGAGTCCCAGTCCCCGGGCGCCCCGGTCGGGCCGGCCTCGGCGAGGGGCGGTTCGGTGGCCGCGGTGAGCTCCAGCTGCCACGGCCGTGGCGCGCCCGTCGTGGCCGTGGCGCGTCCGGCGCGTTCCACGGCGACGTAGTACGTGCCGGCGTCCCGGCACACCGACCGTCCCTTCACCCCGCTCTCCCGCGCGCCCCACGCCGTCACGGGGTGCGGGCTGCGGGAGGCGCCGAAGAGCCGGGTGTCGTAGGAGCAGGCGTGCCCGTCGGCGTCCTGCACCGACACCTTCACCCCGTCGGAGGCCGCGACCCCACCGTCCGCCGGGGGTACGGCGGTGGCGGAGACGTACGCGTTCGACGTGCCGTCGAGGTCGAGCCGGAACCAGACCGGCCCCCGGCCGGTCAGCGTGGAGCGGTAGGTGCGCCCCGGCGCGAGGGCCGCCGCCCCGCCGGGGTCCGGCGCCGCGGCGACGGGCCGGGCAGCGGGGTCGAACGCGTAGCCCGTGGCGTCCGTGGCCGCCCGCACGGGCACAGCACCCACGGGACCCGCAGCCACCGGCACCGCCGCCAGCGCGAGCAGCGCCGCCGCGGCCGCCGTCGTACGCCCTCCCATGACGCGCCCCCTCGTCGCACGGACCGGACCGACCCTGCCCATCCTGCCCCGGCAGCCCCTGCCGCACCCCTTTACCGCACAACCGGCAGGACCGCCACACAGCACAAAACCCCGACCGCTCGGGCGGCCGGGGTCTGCTGGAATTCGGTGTCGGGTGGTCAGGAACCCGTGGGCACGGAGTCGGTCGCCTCCGTCCACAGGTCCTGCTCAGCGCGATCCGCCTGGATCTGGCGGTACACGAGGAGCCCGCCGATGGCGGCCAGTGCGACCAGGAGAAGCTTCTTCACCGCGCGACCTCGTCTTTCGTTGACGTAAGGGACCTCTGGCGCCCGACTATACACACCGGCCGATACCGATCGGTGACCTGCGTCGGGGCACCAACTGGCCTCGCGGAACGCGGTGATCGGCACGGCCGCGGACCCTTCCGGGACCCTTCCGGACGGCCCCGCGGGGCCCTGTGCGGGCCGTCGAGGTGCCCATACGTCCATCCGAGTGGTGTTCATCGGAACATCGACGCGCCACGGGCGTCGGTCCACCACTTCGCGGTCCCCATACACATCATGAGGAAAGTACGCAAATCGCCCAACCCGAATGTGAGGGGATCATGGCCAGGAACCAGGTCAAGCAGCTGTGGACGGTCATCGTGACCGCCTTCCTCGCGCTGTTCACGGCGCTCGGACTCGTCACCACGACCGCCGCCGCGGCGGTACCGCAGAACGAGGCTCCGCGCAACAGCAGCAGCGACGACGCGACCGCCGCACCCGAAGCGGCGACACCGCCTCTGTCTCCCTGGTCCTGGCTGCACGCCCGCTCCCTGCCGCCCACGATGAAGCAGCGCATCCGCGCCGAGGCCCACGGCAAGTCCCCCAGCTGCCGGCACCGCCCGCTCGACGACGAAGCCTCGGCCGAACACTCCTCCTGCGACAGCGCGGCCGCCGCGGAACGACCCTCGATCCCCGCCCAGCAGCGGCCCACCATCCCGCTGCAACGCTGACAGCGCCGCACCCACCAGCACGTTGACGTGACGGCGATTCGCGTACCACCGCACGCGCGACACCGGCCCGGCCGCTCCCCGAGCAGCCGGGCCTCGCCGTGTCTGCCGCCCCGACCAGCCGGGCCTCGCCGTGTCTGCCTCCCCGGGCATCCGGGGTCTTGCCGTGTGCGGCCTCCCCGGGCAACCAGGGGTCTCGCCGTGTGCAGCATCCCCAGGCAACCGGGGCCTCGCCATGTCTGCCGTCCCGGACCACCGGGGCATCGCTCAGCTCGGCGGACGGCCCGGCGTCAGGAGCGGGACGTTCAGCGCCGGTACTGGTCGGTCATGTTCGGCGCCTGGCCGTGCAGTGTGATCGCGTTGAACGACACCCGGTCGTCGCGGGCCTGCACCCGGCGGGCCTGCTCGATGCGCAGCCCGTCCGCGTTCTCCGTGTTCCTGTTGCGCCGCCGCAGCAGCACGGCGACCAGCATCACCACGACGGCGAAGAGCACCCCGAAGAGCACGCCGACCTCGACCATGTGTCCCCCACACATCCACAACGCCGAAGACCCCCGATCCTACCCGGACCGGGGGTCTTCGTTCTGTGGGGCTAACAGGATTTGAACCTGTGGCCTCATCCTTATCAGGGATGCGCTCTAACCAACTGAGCTATAGCCCCGCCGCGCTTTCGCGGTGTGTCCCGCGCGCTGACTCCTGAAGATTAGCGCACCTGGGGCGCAGTCCCAAAATCGGTACTCGGGGAGCGGCTCACTCGTCCTCGGCGAGCGTCAGCTCGACACCGCCGACGAAGCCGGCGGACAGGTTGTAGATGAACGCGCCCAGCGTCGCCAGCGCCGTCGCGAGGACGACGTCGATGACCGCGATGATCGTCGCGAACATCAGCACATGGGGGAGCGACAGGAAGGCCTGCAGGTCGAAGCCGTTCGACTCGTTGGAGCCGGTCGCCTCGGAGATCGTGCCGCCGACGGTGGAGAAGACGCCCATCGCGTCCATCACCATCCACAGCACCGCCGCCGCCACGATCGTGCAGATGCCGAGCGCGATGGAGAGCAGGAAGCTGACCTTCATCACCGACCACGGGTCGGCCTTGGCCACCCGCAGCCGCGCCTTGCGCACCCGCGGCGTCGTCCTCGCTCCCGTGCGCGGCCGGCGTACGGCGCCGGCGTCGTAGGCCTGCGGCGGGTGGTAGGGCCCGGCGGCCTGCTGTGCCTGGCGCTCGTCGGGCAGCGGCGAGGCCTGCTGGCCCCGGGCGTCCGTCACGGTTCCCCCCTGGGATCCCTGGCTGTCGGAAGAGGGCGCGCCCTGGGCGGGCGACTTGATCGCCTGGAGGTTCGTGGTCTGCGGGTCACTCGGATGTGAGCCCTGTGCGGCATGCGCGGCGGAGCCACGGCCGCCGCCGTCCGTTCCCGTACTGGTACCGGTCGGTCCGGCGCCCGTGGCTCCGCTCACGCTGCCTCACTCCTCGTGCTACTCGGCCGAGGGCGCCTCACCCTCGTCCGTTCCGCTGGTCGCGGGGGTCTCGTCGGTCTCGTCGACGGCCACGTCGCCGTCGACCTCCTCCGCCTCACGCCCCGCCTCGGCGTTCCGTGCGATGCCGACCACGGCATCGCGCTTGCCCAGGTTGATCAGTTGGACGCCCATGGTGTCACGGCCCGTCTCCCTGACCTCGTTGACTCGCGTACGAATCACACCGCCGGAGAGGGTGATGGCGAGGATCTCGTCGGTCTCCTCGACCACCAGTGCGCCGACCAGCTCACCGCGGTCCTCCACGATCTTGGCGGCCTTGATGCCGAGGCCGCCGCGGCCCTGGACGCGGTACTCGTCGACGCGGGTCCGCTTCGCGTACCCACCGTCAGTGGCAGTGAACACGAACGTACCGGGTCGCACGACATTCATCGAGAGCAGTTCGTCGCCCTCGCGGAAACTCATGCCCTTCACACCCGACGTGGCACGGCCCATCGGGCGCAGCGTGTCGTCCGAGGCGGTGAACCTGATCGACTGCGCCTTCTTGCTGATCAGCAGCAGGTCGTCGTCGGCGGAGACCAGCTCGGCGCCGATCAGCTCGTCGTCGCCGCCCTCCTCGCGCTCGCGCAGGTTGATGGCGATGACACCGCCGGAGCGCGGCGAGTCGTAGTCCTTCAGCGAGGTCTTCTTCACCAGGCCGGACTTGGTGGCCAGCACCAGGTACGGCGCCGCCTCGTAGTCGCGGATGGCGAGGATCTCGGCGATCGCCTCGTCCGGCTGGAAGGCCAGCAGGTTCGCCACGTGCTGGCCGCGCGCGTCCCGGCCGGCCTCGGGCAGCTCGTAGGCCTTGATGCGGTAGACGCGGCCCTTGTTGGTGAAGAACAGCAGCCAGTGGTGCGTGGTGGAGACGAAGAAGTGGTCGACGATGTCGTCTTCCTTCAGCTTCGTGCCGCGCACGCCCTTGCCGCCGCGCCTCTGCGCCCGGTAGTCGTCGGTCTTGGTCCGCTTGATGTAGCCGCCGCGGGTGACCGTGACGACGATGTCCTCTTCGGCGATCAGGTCCTCGATGGACATGTCGCCCTCGTAGGGGATCAGCTTCGTCTTGCGGTCGTCGCCGTACTTCTCGACGATCGCGGCGAGCTCCTCGCTGACGATGCCGCGCTGGCGGACCGGCGAGGCGAGGATCTCGTTGTACTCGTTGATCTTCGCCTGGAGCTCGTCGTGCTCCTGGACGATCTTCTGCCGCTCCAGGGCCGCGAGGCGGCGCAGCTGCATCTCGAGGATGGCGTTCGCCTGGATCTCGTCGATCTCCAGGAGGTCCATCAGGCCGTGGCGGGCGACGTCGACGGTGTCGCTGCGCCGGATCAGCGCGATGACCTCGTCGATCGCGTCGAGGGCCTTGAGCAGACCGCGCAGGATGTGCGCCCGCTCCTCCGCCTTGCGCAGCCGGAAGCGCGTACGGCGGACGATGACCTCGATCTGGTGCGTCACCCAGTGACGGATGAACGCGTCCAGGGACAGGGTGCGCGGCACGCCGTCGACCAGCGCCAGCATGTTGGCGCCGAAGTTCGTCTGCAGGTCGGTGTGCTTGTACAGGTTGTTCAGCACGACCTTGGCGACCGCGTCCCGCTTGAGCACGATGACCAGGCGCTGGCCGGTGCGCGAGGACGTCTCGTCGCGGACGTCGGCGATGCCGCCGATCTTGCCGTCCTTCACCAGGTCGGCGATCTTCTGCGCGAGGTTGTCCGGGTTGACCTGGTAGGGCAGCTCGGTGACCACCAGGCACTGGCGGTTCTGGATCTCCTCGACCTCGACCACCGCGCGCATGGTGATCGAGCCGCGGCCGGTGCGGTAGGCCTCCTCGATGCCCTTGCGGCCGACGACGAGCGCGCCGGTCGGGAAGTCGGGGCCCTTGATCCGCTCGATGAGCGCGTCCAGCAGCTCCTCGTGACCGGCCTCGGGGTTCTCCAGGTACCACTGGGCGCCGGCGGCGACCTCGCGCAGGTTGTGCGGCGGGATGTTGGTCGCCATGCCGACCGCGATACCGGCGGAGCCGTTGATCAGCAGGTTCGGGAAGCGGGCCGGCAGGACGGTCGGCTCCTGGGAGCGGCCGTCGTAGTTGTCCGTGAAGTCGACGGTCTCCTCGTCGATGTCACGGACCATCTCCATCGACAGCGGCGCCATCTTGCACTCGGTGTAGCGCATCGCCGCCGCCGGGTCGTTGCCCGGGGAGCCGAAGTTGCCGTTGGAGTCCACCAGCGGCATCCGCATCGCCCACGGCTGCGCGAGGCGGACCAGCGCGTCGTAGATGGAGGAGTCGCCGTGCGGGTGGTAGTTGCCCATGACGTCGCCGACGACGCGGGCGCACTTGTAGAAGCCGCGCTCGGGGCGGTAGCCGCCGTCGTACATGGCGTACAGCACGCGGCGGTGGACGGGCTTGAGGCCGTCCCGGACGTCGGGCAGCGCACGCGAGACGATGACGGACATCGCGTAGTCGAGGTAGGAGCGCTGCATCTCCGTCTCGAGCCCGACGGGCTCGACACGCTGGGCGATGACGCCGTCGCCTTCAGGGGTGACGGGGGTGTTCTCGTCGGCCATTGCTGGTGAGGATCCTTCCTGGTGCGGTCAGCTGAGACCGACTCAGATGTCGAGGAAGCGGACGTCCTTGGCGTTGCGCTGGATGAACTGCCGGCGCGCCTCGACGTCCTCGCCCATCAGGACCGAGAACAGCTCGTCGGCCTGGGCGGCGTCGTCCAGGGTGACCTGGCCGAGGACCCGGTGCTCCTGGTCCATCGTGGTCACGCGCAGTTCCTCGGCGTTCATCTCGCCGAGACCCTTGAAGCGCTGGATCGAGTCCTCGCGCACGCGCTTGCCGCGCTGGCGGCCCAGCTCCAGCAGCGCGTCGCGCTCGCGGTCGGAGTAGGCGTACTCGACGTCGTCCTTGCCCCACTTGATCTTGTACAGCGGGGGACGGGAGAGGAACACGTGCCCGGCCTCGACCAGCGGCCGCATGAAGCGGAACAGGAAGGTCAGCAGCAGGGTGTTGATGTGCTGGCCGTCGACGTCGGCGTCCGCCATCAGGATGATCTTGTGATAGCGGAGCTTCTCGATGTCGAAGTCCTCGTGCACACCCGTGCCGAACGCGGAGATCAGCGCCTGGATCTCCTGGTTCTGCAGGATCTTGTCGATGCGCGCCTTCTCGACGTTGAGGATCTTGCCGCGGATCGGGAGGATCGCCTGGTACTCCGGGTTGCGGCCGGACTTGGCCGAACCGCCGGCGGAGTCACCCTCGACGATGAAGATCTCGCACTTGGTGGGGTCGTTGGACTGGCAGTCGGAGAGCTTGCCCGGCAGGGAAGCCGTCTCCAGCAGGCCCTTGCGGCGGGTCAGGTCACGCGCCTTGCGCGCGGCCACGCGCGCGGTGGCGGCCTGGATGCCCTTGCGGACGATGTCCGCGGCCTCGTTCGGGTTGCGGTCCAGCCAGTCGTTGAGGTGCTCGTAGACCGCCTTCTGCACGAAGGTCTTGGCCTCCGTGTTGCCCAGCTTGGTCTTCGTCTGGCCCTCGAACTGCGGCTCGCTCAGCTTGACCGAGATGATCGCGGTCAGACCCTCGCGGATGTCGTCACCGGTGAGGTTGTCGTCCTTGTCGCGCAGCAGCTTCTTGTCGCGCGCGTACTTGTTGATCAGGGACGTCAGCGCGGCGCGGAAGCCCTCTTCGTGGGTGCCGCCCTCGTGGGTGTGGATGATGTTCGCGAAGGAGTACACGCCCTCGCTGTAGCCGCTGTTCCACTGCATCGCGACCTCGAGGGACAGGCTCTTGTCCTTGTCCTCGGCCTCCAGGTCGATGACCGTGGGGTGGACCACCTCGCCCTTGCGGGAGTTGAGGTACTTCACGAAGTCGACGATGCCGCCCTCGTAGTGGTACGTGACGGTCTTGGCCTCGGCCGTCTCGTCCGCGCCCGCCTCGTCCGCGCCGGAGGTCGCCTTGGCCGACTCGCGCTCGTCGGTGAGGCGGATCGTCAGGCCCTTGTTGAGGAACGCCATCTCCTGGAAACGCCGCGAGAGCGTCTCGAAGGAGTACTCCGTGGTCTCGAAGATGTCCGGGTCCGCCCAGAAGGTGACCGAGGTGCCGGTCTCCTGCGTCGCCTCGTGCTGGGCCAGCGGCGCCGTCGGGACACCCATCTTGTAGTCCTGCGTCCAGCGGTACCCGTCGGTCCTGACCTCGACGGACACCTTGCTGGACAGGGCGTTCACCACGGAGACGCCCACACCGTGCAGACCACCGGAGACCGCGTAACCGCCGCCGCCGAACTTGCCGCCCGCGTGCAGCACCGTCAGCACGACCTCGACGGCCGGCTTGCCCTCGGAGGGCACGATGCCCACCGGGATGCCGCGGCCGTTGTCGACGACGCGCACGCCGCCGTCGGCGAGGATCGTCACGTCGATGGTGTCGGCGTGGCCGGCCAGCGCCTCGTCGACGGAGTTGTCGACGACCTCGTACACGAGGTGGTGCAGTCCGCGCTCGCCGGTCGAGCCGATGTACATGCCGGGTCGCTTGCGGACCGCGTCCAGACCCTCGAGGACGGTGATGGCGCTGGCGTCGTACGAGGCCGTGACCTCACCGCTCGAGGTGCTCGCCGCGTTGTCCGCGCCGGCGTCGGTGGACGGGATGTTCTCGTTGGGGTTGCCGGAATCGGCCACGAAGCGCCCTTTCTGGCACAGCACAAGCCAGGCTCCTGGGAATGCCCCCGGTGGGGGGCGGTTGCCGGAGCGGCTGCGGCATGGTGCGTTGGTCAGCCTTGATCAGCGTTGCTCAGCGTTTCCCGGACGGTCCCCACGATTGGGGCGGGATTGGCTTCCAGTCTACCGGTAGCACTGACATCGATGGGGGTTTGCCGGTACCTGAGTCCCGATGTGGCGCCCTGAACCGGCCTCCACCGACTCCCGATATACGGATGGGGGCTTCAAGAGGCTCACAGCGGCACTCAGCGCCTCGGGCTGTCAACCCTTCCCTACTCGCGAGTCAGGTGGCGTTTCGTACGTTTATGCGGTGATTTTGTGTGTCTTGCCGTGCACACGCGCGTGCGTTCCGTACCCGGGGGCACGCGGCACCGCCCCCGCGCGCGGACGCACCCGCGCGCGGGGGTACCAAAGATGTGACGTCCCTCACCCGGGACACGATCAAGGGGCTGCGGCCCTACCCGTCCGGGACGCGATCAAGGGCCTGCGCCCTGCTCAGCCGTAGGTGTCGCCCGGACCCGTGCTGCCCGGGGCGCGCAGCGGGCCGTACCGGCGGACCGGGGTGCCCGGGCCGAGCACCTTGATCATGCGGACCGAGCCATGGCCCAGGTCCTCGTTGAGCCGCGCCACCAGCGTCGGCGCGAGCAGCCTGAGGTTGGTCGCCCAGGCCGTGGAGTCGCAGCGCACCACCAGCACGCGCTCGTCCTCGTCGTAGCGCTCCGGCACACAGTGCTTGGCCACGTCCTCGCCGACGATCTGCGGCCAGCGGCCCATCACCCCGCCCACCGCGGCCGGCGTCTCCCAGCCCCGCTCGGTGATCAGCCGGTTGATCGCCGCGCCCAGCGCCATCGGGTCACGGCCGTCCGCGCGCGCACCGGACCGCAGACCGCCACCGCGGCGCGCCTGCTTCTTCTGCTGCGCCGCGTCGCCCCGCGCGCGTGCCGCCTCCTTCGCCGCCCTCAGCGCCACGCGCGCGAGATCGACACCGGAGGGCTCGGGCGCCTTCGCGCCGGCCGCACGCCCGGCGTCGTCCGGTCCGGGCTGCGCAGGGCCCTGCGCCGCACCGGCCGTCCGCGGGTCACCTCGCCGTTCGCCGCTCATCCGCGGGTCACCTCGCCCTTGCCGTACCTCATCCGTGCGTCACTTCGCCGTCCCCGCGCCTCATACGCGGGTCACCTCGCCGTCCGCCACCGCGTACCGCGCGCCGCTGAGGACGTGCGGAACGTCGTCGTCGACCGCCGCCGTCACCAGCACCTGCTCACCCGGAGCCACCAGCTCCGCCAGCCGCTCCCGGCGGCGGGCGTCCAGCTCGGCGAAGACGTCGTCGAGGACCAGCACCGGCTCGTTGCCCTCGGCGCGCAGCAGATCGTAGGAGGCCAGGCGCAGCGCCAGCGCGTACGACCAGGACTCGCCGTGCGAGGCGTACCCCTTGGCGGGCAGCTGGCCCAGCTTGAGCAGCAGGTCGTCGCGGTGCGGGCCGACCAGGGTCACCCCCCGCTCGATCTCCTGCTTGCGCACCTCCGCGAGCGCCGCCATGAGCTGCGCGTAGAGGTCCTCACGCGCGTGTGCCTCGCCTGGCGAGGACGGCTTGTACTCCAGGGCGAGCGGGCCCCCGCCCGGCGCCAGCTGCTCGTACGCCTTGTCGGCCAGCGGCTGCAGGGCGCCGATCAGATCCAGGCGCTGCGCGAGCAGTTCGGCACCCGCACGCGCCAGATGCTGGTCCCACACGTCGAGCGTGGACAGGTCCATGGAGCGCCCGCCGTGCCGGCGGGCCAGCGCGGCCGTCTTGAGCAGGGTGTTGCGCTGCTTCAGCACGCGCTCGTAGTCCGAGCGCACACCGGCCATGCGCGGGGAGCGCGCGGTGATCAGCTCGTCCAGGAACCGCCGCCGCTCCCCCGGATCACCCTTGACCAGGGCCAGGTCCTCCGGCGCGAACAGCACGGTCCGCACGATGCCGAGCACGTCCCGCGGCCTGACCTGCGAGGAACGGTTGATGCGGGCGCGGTTGGCCCGGCCCGGGTTCAGCTCCAGCTCGACCAGCTGCTGCCGCTCGCCCTGCCGCACCTGCGCCCGGATCACCGCCCGCTCGGCGCCCATCCGCACCAGCGGCGCGTCGGAGGCGACCCGGTGACTGCCCAGGGTCGCGAGATAGCCGACGGCCTCCACCAGGTTGGTCTTGCCCTGCCCGTTGGGGCCGACGAACGCGGTGACGCCGGCCTCCAGCGGGACCTCGGCCCGGGCGTAGGAGCGGAAGTCGGCCAGCGACAGATGCGTGACGTGCATGGTCGTTCGCCGACCTCCCCAACCTTCGGGTAGTGCCTGGTGCGCTTGCTTGTGCTGCGCGCGCTACTTCTTCTCGACCGCGTGGCCGCCGAACTGGTTGCGCAGCGCCGCGATCATCTTCATCTGCGGCGAGTCCTCCTGACGGGAGGCGAACCGCGCGAACAGCGAGGCGGTGATCGCCGGCAGCGGCACCGCGTTGTCGATGGCGGCCTCCACCGTCCAGCGTCCCTCACCGGAGTCCTGTGCGTAACCGCGCAGGCCTTCGAGGTGCTCGTCGTCGTCGAGGGCGTTCACCGCCAGGTCCAGCAGCCAGGAGCGGATCACGGTGCCCTCCTGCCAGGAGCGGAAGACCTCGCGCACGTTCTCCACGGAGTCGACCTTCTCCAGCAGCTCCCAGCCCTCGGCGTAGGCCTGCATCATCGCGTACTCGATGCCGTTGTGGACCATCTTCGCGAAGTGGCCCGCGCCGACCTTGCCGGCGTGCACGGAACCGAAGTCGCCCTCCGGCTTGAGCGCGTCGAAGACCGGCTGCACCATCGCGACGTGCTCGGCGTCGCCGCCGTACATCAGGGCGTAGCCGTTCTCCAGGCCCCAGACGCCGCCGGAGACACCGCAGTCGACGAAGCCGATGCCCTTGGCGGCCAGCTGCGCGGCGTGCTTCTCGTCGTCCGTCCAGCGGGAGTTGCCGCCGTCCACGACCACGTCACCGGGCTCCAGCAGCTCGGCGAGCGCGTCGATGGTCGACTGGGTGGGCTCGCCGGCCGGGACCATCACCCAGACCACGCGCGGACCAGACAGCTTGCCCACAAGCTCTTCCAGGCTGTGGACATCCGCGACGTCGGCGTTGCGGTCGTATCCGATGACGGTGTGGCCCGCGCGGCGGATCCGCTCGCGCATGTTGCCGCCCATCTTGCCGAGGCCGACGAGACCGAGCTCCATCAGTTGTGTTCCTTAGGTCGCTGTGTGGCGTGCGAGGCGCCTGTGCACCCCGGGGCACCCTCGTACCCCTGTCCGAGCCTAAACCCGGACGGTCCCGCACAGCTGTGGGCATACGCGCTCAAACGTGGTCCCCACCTGGGGACTTCGGCGTCCGGTGGTCCACAGGCTGTGGACCACCGGCGCCTGCCGACGGAGCTCGCCGACGGGCCTCAGCCGCTCAGGCGCACCGGCATGATCAGGTACTTGTACGCCTCGTCCGCCTCCGCGTCCACGGCCGGCTTGCCGCTCAGCAGCGCGGGCTTGGTGGACGTGGTGAACGACAGCTGCGCCACCGGGGAGTCGATCGCGCTCAGACCGTCCAGCAGGAAGGTCGGGTTGAAGGCGATGGAGATGTCGTCGCCCTCGAGCTGCGCGTCCACCCTTTCCACAGCCTGTGCGTCGTCGCTGGAACCGGCCTCCAGGATCAGCACGCCCTGCTCGAAGCTCAGCCGCACCGGGGTGTTGCGCTCGGCGACCAGCGCCACACGCTTGACGGCCTCGACGAACGGGGCGGTCTCGATCACGGCGACGGAGTTGAACTCGGTCGGGAACAGCGTGCGGTACTTGGGCAGGTCGCCCTCGAGCAGCCGGGTCGTGGTGCGGCGGCCGGCGCCCTCGAAACCGATCAGGCCCTCACCGGCGCCGGAGCCCGACAGCGCCAGGATCACGCTGTCGCCGCTGGTCAGCGCCTTGGCGGTGTCCTGGAGGGTCTTGGCGGGCACCAGGGCGACCGCGGAGACGTCCGGGTTCTCCGGCTTCCACAGGAACTCGCGGACCGCGAAGCGGTAGCGGTCGGTGGAGGCCAGCGTCACCGTGTCGCCCTCGATCTCGATGCGCACACCGGTGAGGACGGGCAGTGTGTCGTCCCGGCCGGCGGCGATGGCCACCTGCGAGACGGCGGCCGCGAAGACCTCGCCGGGGACCGTGCCGGTCGCGTTCGGCATCTGCGGCAGCGACGGGTACTCCTCCACAGGCAGTGTGTGCAGGGTGAACCGGGACGACCCACAGACCACGGTCGCCCGTACACCGTCTGTGGAAATCTCGACGGGGCGGTTGGGGAGCGCGCGGGAGATGTCGGCGAGCAGGCGGCCGGAGACCAGGACCGTGCCCTCCTCCTCGACCTCGGCCTCGACGCTCACCCGGGCGGAAACCTCGTAGTCGAAGCTGGACAGGCTCAGCTGGCCGTCCTCGGCCTTCAGCAGCAGGCCGGCGAGGACAGGCGCCGGCGGACGGGCCGGGAGGCTGCGGGCCGCCCAGGCCACTGCCTCCGCGAGTACGTCGCGTTCCACCCGGATCTTCACGGTAAGCCGCCTCCTGCTGTTGCCGGCGCTTGTCGCCCTGCTTCGCCTTCGTCGTCTGTCTCGGTGTCACCGGCCCCGGGGAGGGGAAGGACACCGTGGACCAGTCTGACGCACCGCACTGACAGTAGGTGCCTGTCGGGGTCAAGTCGTGACGAGGGGCGGCCGGTCAACCGACAGCGAGTTGTGCACAGGCCCCGCTTCGAAACGAATTCCGGGCTCTCTCTAGTCGTCGGTAGTAGTAGGGCCTGTGGATACCGTGGATAACCTCGTTTGCCCAGCTCAGAGCGCAGATTTTGTCCACGGGCCCTGTGGGCGGAGACGGTGGACAACTCACGGTTCCTGTGGAGAACGGAAAGTTCTGCACACCCCGTGCACAGGCCGGGGCGAGTTCTCCCCAGCAGCGTCCCCAGTTTTACCCACGTTTCCCACAGCCCAATCCGGCAGCTTCATGTGACGGCTTTCACTCGACGCGGTGAGGGGGCGCGTCGGCTTGCCGAACAGTGGACAGACATGTGGAGAAGCCGCTCCTCGCTGGGGACAACCGGCCCCAGCCTGTGGGTTGCCCGTGGACAACTCTTTGCACAGGGTGTGGACCGCCGAGTTGTCCACACCCTGTGGATCTTCTTCGTCCACGGATCCACAGCCACCTGAGCTGCTGTGATGGCTTTCCCCCAGGCTCCCCTGTGGACACGATCTGGACAACTTCGCAGTCCCCAGCGTGTGGACACGAAAAAGTCGCCGAATCTGTGGAGAGAAGCCGTAACCCGGCATCGATTCGAACAAGAGATGACAGATGTGCGACGGCCGGGCCGGCGGCTCCGGGGGCCTGGGGACGGCTGAGGGGCCTTCGCGAGGCCCTCGGACGGCTCTGGCGTGGCCTGTGAGGGGGCTCTCGGGCGGCTCCGGGGTCGGCTGAGGCGGCTGAGGCAGTCTGCGGGCGGTGCCCGAAGGGGCCCGGGGACGGCTGTGGCGCCGCTGTGGCGCCGCTGCGGGGACGGGCGTGGCGCGCGTGGCGACGCGCGTGGCGGCCCTGAGGCCGGCGAGTGGCCGCGTGCCCCGATACGGCGAAGGCGCCCCCGGACAGTCCGGAGGCGCCCTCGGGGGCCGCTGCGGCGGTGTCAGCCGTTCTTGATGCGGTTGGTCAGCTCGGTGACCTGGTTGTAGATGGAGCGCCGCTCGGCCATCAGATTGCGGATCTTGCGGTCCGCGTGCATCACCGTCGTGTGGTCCCGGCCGCCGAACAGCGCACCGATCTTGGGCAGCGACAGATCCGTCAGCTCCCGGCACAGGTACATGGCGATCTGCCGGGCGGTCACCAGCGCGCGGCCGCGCGAGGTGCCGCACAGGTCCTCGACCGTGAGCCCGAAGTAGTCCGCCGTCGCGCTCATGATCGCCGTGGACGTGATCTCCGGCGCGGAGTCCTCGCCGCCCGGGATCAGGTCCTTCAGGACGATCTCGGTGAGGCCCAGGTCCACCGGCTGCCGGTTGAGCGACGCGAACGCCGTCACCCGGATCAGCGCGCCCTCCAGCTCGCGGATGTTGCGCGAGATCCGCGAGGCGATGAACTCCAGCACCTCCGGCGGCGCGTTCAGCTGCTCCTGCACCGCCTTCTTGCGCAGGATCGCGATCCGCGTCTCCAGCTCGGGCGGCTGGACGTCGGTGATCAGCCCCCACTCGAAACGGTTCCGCAGCCGGTCCTCCAGCGTGACCAGCTGCTTCGGCGGCCGGTCGGAGGACAGCACGATCTGCTTGTTGGCGTTGTGCAGCGTGTTGAAGGTGTGGAAGAACTCCTCCTGCGTCGACTCCTTGTCCGCCAGGAACTGGATGTCGTCGACGAGCAGGATGTCCATCTCCCGGTACCGCTTGCGGAAGCTGTCGCCCTTGCCGTCGCGGATGGAGTTGATGAACTCGTTGGTGAACTCCTCCGAGCTCACGTACCGCACGCGCGTGCCGGGGTACAGGCTGCGCGCGTAGTGCCCGATGGCGTGCAGCAGGTGCGTCTTGCCGAGCCCGGACTCGCCGTAGATGAACAGCGGGTTGTACGCCTTCGCCGGCGCCTCCGCGACGGCCACCGCGGCCGCGTGCGCGAACCGGTTGGACGCGCCGATGACGAACGTGTCGAAGAGGTACTTCGGGTTCAGCCGCGCGGTCGGCTCCCCGGGCCCGGAGGCCGGCGCGGGCTGCGCGGCCAGCGGGCCGGGCGCGCCGGTGGTGGGCAGGTTCGGGCCGACGGGGCCGCCGCGGTGCACCTGCCCGGAACCGGCCGACGGCTCGGGCAGCTCACGGCGGGCGCCGTCGCGCTGGTCGTAGTCGCGGCGCTCGTAGTCCCGGGTGTCGCGCGTGTCACGGTGGTGGCCGTCCCGCAGGTCGCGCGGATCCCGCTGGTCGCGGAGGTCGCGCGTGTCTCGGTGGTCGCGGGGGTCGCGACTGTCACGGGAATCACGGGAGTCGCGTGGGTCGTACTCCCCGCGTGACGGCTCGTACTCGCCGCGGGACGTCTCGTAGTCCCCGCGCGGGTGGTCGTACGACGGCCGCTCGCCCGCCGGGGGGCGGTAGTCCGCGGAGGACGGCGAGGCGTACGGATCCTGAGCCGGGCCGGCGGAGGCATAGGGGTCCTTCGCGCCGCCGGTGTTGCCGTAGAGGTCGCGCTCGGGGAAGCCGAGGCGCTGCTGCTGCCAGCCGTAGTCGTCCTGGCCGGAGCGCGGCCAGGCGCCGGGCTCCGGGCGCTGGTACTCCGACGGGTAGGCGGGCCGGGCGGTGGGCAGCTGGTCGCCGGGCTCGCCGCGGTGCCGGCCGTATCCCTCGTACTGGTCGTACTGCGGGGCGGCGGGCAGCTCCGGCTCCTCGTAGCGCGGTTCCTCGTAGCGCGGCTGCGGCGGCGCCGGGGGTGCAGCGGCGGGGGCGGGCGGCTCGCCCGCGGAATCGTCGACGGTGATCGCGATCCGGATCGGCCGACCGCACTCGCGGCTCAGGGTGTCGCTGACGATCGGCGCGAGGCGGCCCTCGAGGACGTTCTTCGCGAACTCGTTCGGCACGGCGAGGAGGGCCGTGTCGGCGACCAGCGCGAGCGGCTGGGTGCGCCGGATCCAGTGCTCGTCCTTCGCCTCGACCCCTTGGCCGCGGCCCTCACCGAGGAGCTGCTCCAGTACTCGTGGCCACACTGCGGCAAGATCGGCAGGTACGTCAGCCACAGGGCACGCTCTCTCACAGTGTCCCTCGAACGTGTGGTTCGGGGACGGGTCGGGATGTGAATCGGGTGGTTGGGGGGACAAGGGAACGAATCGGAGTCCAGCCACGGTAGTCAGCGCGGCGGGTACGGTTCAAGTTGTTGTCCCCAGGCTGTGGACAAGTGTCTCCCGGTGACCGTCGGTTTGACCGGATGGCGTAGTCCCGCGTACCGTAACCAGGTCGAGTTGTCGATGGCTGCTGCCGCCTGCCTCCGATGGGCACAGATCACGTCTCCGCTTCCCGCGGGGGTGAACCGGTGATCGGAAAGCGGTGCACTCGGGCGTAACGCGAGCTACTCGTGGGCGCACGGTGACAGCCAGGACGGCACCCCGCCAACCCCGATTTCTTTCTGGAGCCCCCGAGTGAGCAAGCGCACCTTCCAGCCGAACAACCGTCGTCGCGCGAAGACCCACGGCTTCCGGCTGCGTATGCGCACCCGTGCCGGCCGCGCGATCCTCGCGTCCCGCCGCAGCAAGGGTCGCGCCCGCCTGTCCGCCTGATCCCGATCAGGTCATGACGTCGTGCTGCCCACCGAGAACCGGCTGAGGCGGCGCGAGGACTTCGCGACCGCGGTACGACGAGGTCGTCGGGCAGCCCGCCCGCTCCTCGTCGTCCATTTTCGCAGCGGTGCCACGGACCCGCACGCGCCTGGGGAGAGCGCTCCCCCTCCGCGTGCGGGTTTCGTCGTGAGCAAGGCCATCGGCGGTGCGGTCGTGCGCAACACGGTGAAGCGCAGGCTTCGCCATCTGATGCGCGACCGGGTCACCCAGCTGCCCCCCGGTAGCCTGGTAGTCGTACGAGCGTTGCCCGGTGCGGGCGACGCCGACCACACACAGCTGGCCCGAGACCTGGATGCCGCCCTGCAGCGGCTGCTGGGAGGGGGCGCGCGATGAAGTACCCACTGCTGGCCCTGATCAAGATCTACCAGTGGACGATCAGTCCGCTGCTGGGGCCCGTGTGCAGGTACTACCCGTCGTGCTCCCACTATGGCTACACGGCGATCGACCGGCACGGTGCGATCAAGGGAACAGCACTCACGGCCTGGCGCATTCTGCGGTGCAATCCGTGGTCGCCGGGTGGTGTGGACCATGTTCCGCCGCGCAAGCGCCCGCGGTGGCACGAAATGCTGCGTGACGCCTGGCGTGCACGCAGGGGCGGGCCCTCCGCCGCCGAACCGGCCACCGACGGGGAGATCCCTTCGAGCCCGGCCGCAGAGACCTCGTCCCATGCCCAAGGAGCATGATTAGTGGACACGATTGCCAGCCTCTTCAGCTTTATCACCTGGCCCGTCTCCTGGGTCATCGTCCAGTTCCACAAGGTGTACGGGGCGATCTTCGGACCTGACACCGGGTGGGCCTGGGGCCTGTCCATCGTGTCCCTGGTGATCCTCATCCGCATCTGCCTGATCCCGCTCTTCGTGAAGCAGATCAAGGCGACGCGCGCGATGCAGACGCTCCAGCCGGAGATGAAGAAGATCCAGGAGCGCTACAAGAACGACCGGCAGCGCCAGTCGGAAGAGATGATGAAGCTGTACAAGGAGACGGGTACCAACCCGCTCTCCTCGTGCCTTCCCATCCTGGCCCAGTCGCCGTTCTTCTTCGCCCTGTACCACGTGCTCAACGGCATCGCGACGGGCAAGACGATCGGCGTCATCAACGAGCCGCTGCTCGCCAGTGCCCGTCAGGCGCACATCTTCGGCGCCCCGCTCGCGGCGAAGTTCATGGACAGCGAGGCGAAGGTCGCGGCGCTCGGCGCCTCACTGACCGACGTCCGGGTCGTGACCGCGGTCATGATCGTCCTGATGTCGTTCTCGCAGTTCTACACGCAGCGACAGCTGATGACGAAGAACGTCGACACCACGGTGAAGACGCCGTTCATGCAGCAGCAGAAGATGCTGATGTACGTCTTCCCGGTCATGTTCGCCGTCTTCGGCATCAACTTCCCCGTCGGTGTCCTCGTCTACTGGCTGACCACCAACGTGTGGACCATGGGCCAGCAGATGTACGTCATCCACAACAACCCGACCCCGGGCTCCAAGGCTCAGGCCGCCTACCTCGAGCGCCTGTACAAGCACGTCACGCACCACGGCAAGGTCCGCCGCCGCAGCGAGAAGGCCATCGTCAAGGCCATCGTCGCCAAGGGCCGTGACCGCAACGAGTTCGAGCGGAAGTTCATCAACGGCCTCAACAAGGTCGGTCTGGCCGCCCAGGCGGACGGCTCGGTGATCCGCAGCAGCGAGAGCCAGGCCGTCACCCAGACCGAGGACGGCACGCCCACGACGACCGCCGCTGCCCAGCCCAAGCGCCAGCAGCCCAAGCGGCAGTCCAAGTCCCAGCGTCAGTCGGGCACGGCCAAGGCGGCCGGCGAGCCGTCGTCCACCGGTCCGTCGCTGAGCAAGTCCGACGAGCCGGAGGACACCAAGCCCGCCGGCGCCGCCAAGCCGGCCGCCTCCAAGCCGGGCTCCAGCGCCCGCAGCAAGGCTCAGTCCGGCCAGCGCAAGGGGCCGCAGCGGCCCAAGTCCCCGTCCAAGAAGTAAGAAGGAGCCCATCCCGTGACGGAAGGCACCACCTCCGCCGCTGCCGACGGTGCAGACACCCTGACCCGCCTGGAGCAGGAGGGCGAGATCGCGGCGGACTACCTTGAGGGTCTGCTGGACATCGCCGACCTCGACGGCGACATCGACATGGACGTCGAGGGCGACCGGGCCTCCGTGTCGATCATCAGCGACACGGGCAGCCGTGACCTGCAGAAGCTGGTCGGCCGGGACGGCGAGGTGCTCGAGGCGCTGCAGGAGCTCACGCGGCTGGCCGTGCACCGGGAGACCGGTGACCGCAGCCGGCTGATGCTGGACATCGCCGGCTTCCGGGCGAAGAAGCGCTCTGAGCTGTCCGAGCTGGGCGCCCAGGCCGCCGCCGAGGTCAAGAGCAGCGGTGAGGCCAAGCGGCTCAAGCCGATGACCCCGTTCGAGCGGAAGGTCGTCCACGACGCGGTGAAGGCCGCGGGCCTGCGCAGCGAGTCCGAGGGCGAGGAGCCGCAGCGCTTCGTCGTCGTCCTGCCCAACTGACGTCGGTACGTACGTCACCCCGGCCCCGTCTGATGCGCAGACGGGGCCGAACTTTGTCAGCCTGTAGTTCTGGTGGTCGGCGCCGAGGGCGCTGATGCGGTACGGAAGGACGGTCCCCGTGACGGAGGCAGCGGAGCTCCCCCCTGCGCCCGATCAGGCGCGCGATGTGTTCGGTGATCGCTTCACGGATGCGGTCCGGTACGCCGAGCTCCTGGCCGAGGCCGGTGTGCAGCGCGGGCTCATCGGTCCGCGTGAGGTGCCGCGCCTGTGGGAGCGGCACCTGCTGAACTGCGCGGTGCTCTCGGAGGTCGTCCCCGAAGGGGTGACCGTGTGCGATGTCGGCTCCGGTGCCGGCCTGCCCGGCATCCCGCTGGCGCTGGTCCGGGAGGACATCAAGATCACGCTGCTGGAGCCGCTGCTGCGGCGCACGAATTTCCTCACCGAGGTCGTGGAGCTGCTCGGGCTGGACCATGTCACCGTCGTGCGCGGCCGCGCCGAGGAGGTCATGGGCAAGCTGCCGCCCGTCCATGTGGTCACGGCCCGTGCGGTCGCGCCGCTGGACCGGCTGGCCACCTGGGGCATCCCGCTGCTGCGGCCCTACGGCGAGATGCTCGCGCTCAAGGGCGACACCGCGGAGGAGGAGCTGAAGAGCGCGGCCACCGCCCTGAGCAAGCTGGGCGCCGTGGAGACGTCGATCCTGCATGTCGGCGAGGGCGTGGTGGATCCCCTGTCGACCGTGGTGCGCGTCGAGGTTGGCGAGAGCCCTGGGGGTGTGCGGTTCGCCGCCAAGCGGGCGAAGGCGGCGCGGACGGGTCGGGCCCGTCGGCGGCGCTGATCGTGTGGGGCGGCGGGGGTATGCGTCTGCGGCGGCGGGGCGTACTCCACACAAGCTGCCCCGCCTCCGTGTGACGGAGTGTCGCGACAGTTCGGCCTGCGGCGCTGTGCATCGTGTTTCACGTGAAACGTCGCTCACTGCTGCACGGCATCATCAGTCGGGGCCGCGCTGCGGCCGAACCCCGCGACCGTAAGCCGCTCGGTTCCCTCGATGAGGCATCTGTCGAGGAGACCGAGTCCCCCATGAGGGGCACGGAGTTGTCCACAGAGGTGGATTTCTCCACAGAAGACCAGACCTCACTGGTTCACGACCCCGAAGACATGCGAGGCTCTGTTCATTGCGAGCCTGAAGTCGAGGAGAGTGAATCCTTGCGGTCCGACGCCAACATCGCGGGACCGATGACCGATCCGGTCCCCGGTCCCCGTACTGAGTCGCTGGGGGAGGATGTTTCACGTGAAACACCGCCTCCCATGGACGACACTCCGATCGGTCGTGCTGCCCAACTGGCGGTGGAGGCTTTGGGCCGCGCCGGCGAAGGTCTGCCGCGACCGGAGCAGACCCGTGTGATCGTGGTCGCCAACCAGAAGGGCGGCGTCGGCAAGACGACGACGACCGTGAACCTCGCCGCCTCGCTGGCTCTGCACGGCGGCCGGGTGCTGGTGATCGACCTCGATCCGCAGGGCAACGCGTCCACCGCGCTGGGCATCGACCACCACGCGGAAGTTCCGTCCATCTACGACGTGTTGGTCGACAGCAGGCCGCTCGCCGAGGTCGTGCAGCCGGTCCCCGATGTCGAGGGCCTCTTCTGCGCCCCCGCCACCATCGATCTCGCCGGTGCGGAAATCGAGTTGGTGTCCCTGGTGGCGCGGGAGAGCCGGCTCCAGCGGGCCATCCAGGCCTATGAGCAGCCGCTGGACTACATCCTCATCGACTGCCCGCCCTCGCTCGGCCTGCTGACGGTCAACGCTCTCGTCGCGGGCCAGGAGGTCCTGATCCCGATCCAGTGCGAGTACTACGCGCTGGAGGGCCTGGGACAACTGCTGCGCAACGTCGACCTGGTACGGGGGCACCTCAACCCCGTCCTGCATGTGTCGACCATCCTGCTCACCATGTACGACGGCCGGACGCGCCTGGCGTCCCAGGTCGCCGAAGAGGTGCGCACCCACTTCGGTGACGAGGTGCTGCGGACGAGCATTCCTCGCTCGGTCCGTATCTCCGAGGCACCGAGCTATGGGCAGACGGTTCTGACCTACGATCCAGGGTCGAGCGGTGCGCTGTCCTATCTTGAGGCGGCACGAGAGATCGCGCTGAAGGGCGTCGGCGTCAGCTACGAGGCTGCGCACGCCCACATCGGCGCCCAGAGCAACCCGAACATGGTGGAGGGGATTCAGTGAGCGAGCGACGAAGGGGGCTGGGCCGAGGACTCGGCGCGCTGATCCCTGCTGCCCCGACCGAGAAGACGCCGGCCGCTACGGCCGTGGGAGGCACGGCGTCGACCTCTCCCGCGGCGGTCCCGCTGCTGGCGAGCGACCGTGGCGTGGCCGCGGCCAAGGTAGCCACGCTCCCGCCTGTTTCACGTGAAACCGAACCGGCGGTCGAGGTGGTGGAGACTCCGGCGGCTCCCATGGGAGCCCACTTCGCGGAGATCCCCCTCGACTCCATCAGGCCGAACCCGCAGCAGCCGCGCACCGTCTTCGACGAGGACGCGCTGGAGGAGCTGGTGACCTCCATCAAGGAGGTCGGCCTGCTCCAGCCGGTCGTCGTCCGGCAGGTGGGCACGGCCCAGTACGAACTCATCATGGGCGAGCGCCGCTGGCGGGCCTGTCGCAAGGCGGGTCTGGAGGCCATCCCGGCGATCGTGCGGGCCACGGAGGACGAGAAGCTCCTCCTGGACGCCCTGCTGGAGAACCTGCACCGGGCGCAGCTGAACCCGCTGGAAGAGGCCGCCGCCTACGACCAGCTGCTGAAGGACTTCAACTGCACCCACGACCAGCTGGCGGACCGCATCGGCCGGTCCCGCCCGCAGGTCTCCAACACGCTGCGGTTGCTGAAGCTCTCGCCCAAGGTCCAGAACCTGGTGGCGGCCGGTGTGCTCTCCGCCGGGCATGCCCGGGCGCTGCTCGGTGTGGAGGACTCCGAGGAGCAGGACCGGCTTGCGCACCGGATCGTCGCCGAGGGCCTCTCGGTGCGGTCCGTGGAGGAGATCGTGACCCTGATGGGGTCGCGGCCGCAGAAGCCACAGCGCGCCAAGGGCCCGCGGGCGGGCGGCCGGCTCTCCCCGGCGCTGTCCGAGCTGGCGACCCGGCTGTCGGACCGCTTCGAGACGCGGGTGAAGGTCGACCTGGGCCAGAAGAAGGGCAAGATCACTGTCGAGTTCGCCTCGGTGGAGGATCTCGAGCGGATCCTCGGCACGCTGGCCCCGGGCGAGGGCCCCGTTCTGCAGAGGAGCCTCCAGGACGGCGACGCGGAGGAATCCGAGGCCTGAGCGCCCTGCGCCTGAGCGTCCTGCCGGGAGCGGGCCGTGTCCGGTGTGTACCGGAACGCGGCCCGCTCTTTGCTTTCTGCCGGTATCGAGGGAATCGCATCGTGGATACGATGCGTTGGGGTATGGCGCATCCACCTGGCAAGCACCGTTGAGCGGAGGCGGGGAGCCGTGCGAACGATGAGCCGGACCGGACTGCTGAGCGCGGGACTGGGCCTGGGCGCCGTCGGCGGCTTCGTCGGCAGTCTGCTCAGGGAACGGAATGCTCTGACGGCCGCCCGCGGCGCGGCGGGCGAAGGAAGCGAGGATCAGCCTTCATGGGGCGTCGGCTCATACCGCTCACGCTGGACAACCTTCAGGACCTTCCCAAGCGCTGCCGTTCGTGTGTCTTCTGGGAGCTCGACCCCGTCAGCGGCGAAGCAGCGGTAAAGGCCGGGACGGCGGACCTGGAGAAGGAAGCCTGGATCTCCGCTGTCCTGCTGGACTGGGGGTCGTGCGGTCGTGTCGTCTATGTCGACGATCACCCCGTGGGCTATGTGCTCTACGCGCCGCCCGCGTACGTCCCCCGCTCGGCCGCGTTTCCCACCAGCCCCGTCTCACCGGACGCCGTCCAGCTGATCACCGGTTACATCCTGCCGGGGTACCAGGGACAGGGGCTGGGCCGGGTGATGGTCCAGACGGTGGCGAAGGATCTGCTGCGCCGTGGGTTCAAGGCCATCGAGGCGTTCGGCGACGCCCGCTGGAAGGAGCCGGCCTGTCTGCTGCCCGCCGACCATCTGCTGGCCGTCGGCTTCAAGACGGTCCGCCAGCATCCCGCGCATCCGCGGATGCGGCTTGAGCTGCGCTCCACGCTGTCGTGGAAGGAAGACGTGGAACTGGCGCTGGACCGGCTGCTGGGCGCGGTCCAGAAGGAGCCGGCGCTCCGGCCGCTGTGATCCCTCAAGGGCATGGGAAAGGGGCCGGTCCGTGTGGACCGGCCCCTCGATGTTTCACGTGAAACGTCAGCCGATGAAGTCCTCGAGGTCGCGCACGATCGCGGCCTTCGGCTTGGCGCCGACGATGGTCTTGGCGACCTCGCCGTTCTGGTAGACGTTCAGCGTCGGGATGGACATGACGCCGTACTTGGCGGCCGTACCCGGGTTCTCGTCGATGTTGAGCTTGACGACCTCGATCTTCTCGCCGTACTCGGCCGCGATCGCCTCCAGGGACGGGGCGATCTGGCGGCACGGACCGCACCAGGCGGCCCAGAAGTCCACCAGCACGGGCTTGTCGCTCTTGAGGACGTCCTGCTCGAAGGAGTCGTCGGTCACGTTCTTCAGGTCGGCCACGGCGGGCTCTCCTTATCGGTTGGTGCGTGGGGCGGAAGGGGGATCAGACAGAGGTCTTCTCGGGCTCGGCCTGCTGCTCGTTGTCCGCGAGAGCGGCGAGGAAGCGCTCGGCGTCCAGGGCGGCGGAGCAGCCGGTGCCGGCCGCGGTGATCGCCTGACGGTAGGTGTGGTCGACCACGTCACCGGCGCCGAAGACACCGGTGAGGTTCGTCCGGGTGGAGGGGGAGGCGACCTTCAGGTAACCCTCCTCGTCCAGGTCCAGCTGGCCCTTGAACAGCTCGGTGCGCGGGTCGTGGCCGATCGCGATGAACAGGCCGGTCACCGGCAGGTCGGAGAGTTCGCCGGTCTTGACGTTGCGCAGCTTCAGACCGGACAGCTTCTGGTCGCCCTGGATCTCGGCCACCTCGCTGTCCCAGACGAACTTGATCTTCGGGTCGGCGAAGGCACGCTCCTGCATCGCCTTGGAGGCACGCAGGGTGTCACGGCGGTGGACGATGGTCACGGACTTGGCGAACCGCGAGAGGAACGTGGCCTCTTCCATCGCGGTGTCGCCACCACCGATGACGGCGATGTCCTGGTCCTTGAAGAAGAAGCCATCACAGGTGGCGCACCAGGACACACCGCGGCCGGACAGCGCGTCCTCGTTCGGCAGACCCAGCTTGCGGTGCTGGGAGCCGGTGGTGACGATGACGGCCTTGGCCTTGTGGACCGTGCCCGCGGTGTCGGTGACGGTCTTGATCTCGCCGGTCAGGTCGACGGAGACGACGTCGTCCGGGATCAGCTCGGCGCCGAAGCGCTCGGCCTGGGCGCGCATGTTGTCCATGAGCTCGGGGCCCATGATGCCGTCGCGGAAGCCCGGGAAGTTCTCCACCTCGGTGGTGTTCATCAGCGCACCGCCCGCGGTGACGGCGCCCTCAAACACCAGGGGCTTCAGCGACGCGCGCGCGGTGTACAGCGCCGCCGTGTAGCCGGCGGGCCCGGAGCCGATGATGATCACGTTACGGACGTCGCTCACGGCTTGATTCCTCGTCTCTGGACTGCGTCGTTCGGCCGGTGGAGCCCGTTGCGGAACTCTCACCCCACCCAACGGATCCTAAGGGGCGTGCATTCCCGCCGTACCCGGGCACACGGCCGCGCAGTCTCAGGGACGCGTGTACGAGTTCTTCAGCAGCACCTTGGCCGTGCCGGACGAGGGCTGTGCGACGCAGGTGGCGTCCATGACGTAGGCGTCGACCCGGCGGGCGTCGGTGGCGTCGGGCAGGAGGACGAGGACGGCGTCCTTGCCCTGGAAGGTGCCGTTCTCGGTGGCCAGGGCCGCGTCGTCGCGGCCGAGGCCCTGCCGGACGCAGGGCGGGACGGTGGGCTGGGAGCGGAACACCCGGGGCCGGTCGGTGCCGGTCTGGGAGTCCACGCCGAAGCTGTGCGGCGTCCGGGAGCCCTCGCCGGACTTCTGCTGCTGGGCGAGCAGCCGGTCGACCTGCTGGGGCAGCTTGGCCTCGGAGAAGGTGTCCGCGGCGGTGGACGGGTGCTGCGCCGTCGTGCCGGAGGTGCCGCCGGTCAGCGAGGAGACCAGGAGAGCACCGAGGCCGACGGCCGCGGCCGCACAGGCGGCACTGATGATCCCGACCGTACGGCGGCTGCGGCGCGGGCGCTGCTTGCGGCCGGGGCCGGTGGCGGCACCGCGGGCATGCCCGGCGGGGCGGTTCGGGGCGGGCGCCGTTTCACGTGAAACATGTGCGTCTTCGTCGCGCGGTGAGCTGTCCGAGGGGCTGCTTGCGGAGACCACCGGCTCGGGTGCGTGCTCGTCAGGGGCAGGGGCAGGGGCAGGGGCAGGGGCAGGGGCAGGGGCAGGGGCAGGGGCAGGGGCAGGGGCAGAGTCTGCGTCGGGGGCGCTCGTGGCGCTCAGCAGGGCCTCGGCCGCGAGGGCGGCGTCGATGCGTCCCGCGACATCGGCCGGCATCCGCGGCGGGCCAGGCAGCGTGCCGAGCAGTCCGCGGATCTCCTCCAGCGACGCGTAGACGTCCGCGCACAGCTCGCAGGACTCCAGATGCCGCCGTACGTCCGCGGTGCGGGGCGGAGGGAGCAGCCCCTCGGCGAGGTCGGAGATCTCGGCGACATCCGGGTGCCCGGCCCTGTCCGTCGTGGATGTCACGCTCGCCCACCTCCGCCCTTCACCGCAGCTGAGTCGTTCGGTCCTGTCGCAGCGGAACCCGGGTCGTCGGGTTCCGCTGCCGTTGGGACGGATGTCCCCTGCACCCGGTTCCGTCCCGTGCCCGGTTTTCCGCTGTCGGCGGTACTTTCCGGCCGCAGATGGGTGAGCAGCGGAACCAGTCTGGCCCTGCCCCGGGCGCACCGGCTCTTCACCGTGCCCGTAGGGACGTCGAGGATGCGGGCGGCTTCGGCGACGGGGTACCCCTGCATGTCCACCAGCACCAGGGCGGCCCGCTGGTCGGCCGGCAGGGTGCCGAGCGCCTCCAGGAGCTGACGGTGGAGGTCGTTGCGCTCGGCGGGCGCCGCGGCCGACTCGTGCGGCTCCAGCAGCTGCTCCAGGCGCTCGGTGTCGTCGACCGGCGAGGTCTTGCGGGAGGCGGCCTTGCGGGCGCGGTCGAGGCAGGCGTTCACCGTGATCCGGTGCAGCCAGGTGGTGACGGCGGACTGACCGCGGAAGGTGTGGGCGGCCCGGTAGGCGGACACGAGGGCGTCCTGCACCGCGTCGGCGGCCTCTTCGCGGTCCCCGAGCGTGCGCAGCGCCACCGCCCACAGCCGGTCACGGTGCCGCCGCACGAGCTCGCCGAAGGCGTCGGGGTCTCCGTCCACATGGCGGGCGAGCAGATCCTGATCGCTCACGCCGTCGTATCCGCTGCCCTCCGCCATCCGACCCCCTCCCGTGTGCTGTCAGCTGGTCACTTTGATGTCCGCCACACGGCCACGGTAGGTGCCCTCCTCGGTGAGCGGCAGCTTGGTGAGCCAGACCAGGAGGTAGCGGGACTTGACGGTGGAGGACGGCCTCAGGTCCACGGTGGTTCCGGAACCCTCGGCGACCTTCGAGTAGGCCGCGAAGGACGTGGGCTGCGACCCGGCGTCGGCGGAGGCGGCCCGCAGCTCCACCGAGGTGGTGCCCATGAAGGTGACGGTCACCTTGCCGACGTCCTGCACCTTGCCGAGATCGAGGATGACTCCGAGACCCGGCTTGAGGTTGCCGAAGGTGGCGCCCTTGTAGAAGTCCGTCTGCCAGTACGTCTCCGTACTGCCGTCGTAGGTCTTGGCCACGTCGGCCGGCTTCTCCGAGCCGTCTCCGAACGGGTCGAAGTCGTGGGCGTCGGCGATGCGGATCGGCAGGTTGGCCGGCTTCTTCTGGTCCTTGCCGTTGCCGTCCGTGGTCTGTGTCTGGTCGGTCTGGTCCGACGTGCCGCCGCGGTCCATGAGGGCGTCCGCGAGCTGCCAGCTGCCGAGGCCCAGGGCGGCGATCAGCAGGGCGGACACCGCCCACTTCAGCGCCTTGCCGGTGCGGCTCTGCAGCGGGGGCGGCGGGGTGGGCACCGGCTGGGTGGCACCGGGGTGCGCCGAGGGGCGGCCGTAGCTGCCCTGCTGGTACGTCGTGCGCTGGTACTCGGGCGGCGCGGTGAACGCCGGCTCCGGCGGGCGGATCCGGGGCATCTCCCCGATCGCCTTGACCAGTTCCTCGGGCGTGGTGCAGGGCGCCTCGTGGCGGGAGGCGGTGGCGCCGTCGTTGGCGAGGGCCCGCATGGCGAGCTCGGACAGACCGCGATGCACGCCGGCGCGGACCTGGTCCGGCGGGATCAGGCCGAGGTCCTTGGGCAGCCCGGACAGGCCGTAGGCATCGTTCTCGTACGGCCAGCGCTGGGTGAGCGCCGCGTACAGCAGGGCGCCGATCGCCTCGGTGTCGGTGCGCTGAGGGGTGTCGGAGCTGATGCCGCGCAGCGCGGCGTTGACGGCCAGACCGCGGATGCGCCACTGGCCGGTGGAGGTGCGCAGGACGGCGTTGGGGTTCAGGCGCAGATGGGCGAGGCCTTCGCGGTGGGCGGCGGCCATGGCGGCGGCGATCTGGCTGACCATCTGGTAGGCGTCGTGCGGCTCCAGCGGGCCGGCGGACAGCAGCGTGGTCAGTTCGGTGGCGTCGGGAAGCCATTCGTGGACGACGTAGACGAGGTCGTTCTCCTCGACGGCGTCCAGTACCTGCACGAAGCGGGGGTCGCCCAGCAGGGCGGACGAACGGGCCGCGGCCAGCACGGACCGGGCCCGGGCGTGGTCGGCCGGCAGGACATGGATGCCGACGGCGCGGCGCAGTTTCTCGTCGACCGCACGCCAGCTGCTGAATCCGTCCAGACGGGTGACGCATTCCTCGAGCCGGTAGCGTCTGGCCAGCTTGTGACCGCTGTGCAGCTCGGGCGGTGAGGCCTTCCCGGGACGTTCCGCCGTCCCGCCACTCCCCTGTGCCTCGTCGATGTCCGTGTCCCGCTCCCGGTTCTGGGCCACCCCGTCGGCCGTGGACTGGTCCGCCTGTGCGGTCAGCGACTCGTCGCCGCTGTTGTCTGCCACGTCGACGGCAGCCGTACTCCGTTCCGCCACCGTCGTTCCTGCCTCCCCATCCTGTGCGCGCCGTACGACGACGAGCGCGCCGTCCGACGCCGAAACCAATTGTGCCCACAGTCCGCCGCTATGCACGACACACGGGGGCGGCCGTTGGTTGTGCGCCTACCCCCTCTCAGCGGCCCAGTCGTCCGCGCACCATACCGACGAGCGAGTTCAGTTCCTCGATGCGCATCCGGCGGGCGGCGACGTAGAAGACGCCGAGCAGGACCGCACCGCCGGCCAGCAGGGCGGCGAAGGAACCCGCCACGCCCTGGCCGAGCGTGTGGCCGATGCCGTAGCAGGCGGCGCCGCTGAGCGCGGCGGCCGGGACGGAGGCGATGCACAGCCGCGCGTAGGTGCGCAGCACGCGCGCGCCGTCCAGGTCGCCGCCGAGGCGCTTGCGCAGCCGTGCCCAGGCGACACCGACGCCGATGGCGTAGGCCAGGCCGTAGGCGGCGGACATGCCGACCACCGCCCAGCGGGCCGGCAGCAGGAAGTAGCACAGCGCCGAGGCGCCGGCGTTGACCGCGGCCACGATGACGGTGTTGTAGAAGGGGGTGCGGGTGTCCTCGTAGGCGTAGAAAGCGCGCAGGACGACGTACTGCACCGAATACGGGATCAGGCCGAGGCCGAAGGCCATCAGCATGTAGCCCATGTTGGTGGCCTCGCTGGTGCCCGAGGAGCCGAAGATCAGCGTGCACATCGGGATGCCGAGGGCGAGGAAGCCGAAGGCGATGGGCACGATCGCGACGGCCGTGGTGCGCAGGCCCTGCGAGATGTCGTCCCGGACGGCGCCGGTGTCGTCCTCGGCAGCCGAGCGGGAGATGCGCGGCAGCAGCGCGGCCATCAGCGACACGGTGATGATGGCCTGCGGCAGACCCCAGATCAGCTGGGCGTTGGCGTAGGCCGAGAAGCCGGTGCCGTCGACGGGCGAGGCCTTGCCGGCCGAGGTGGACAGCTGGGATACGACCAGGGCGCCGGCCTGGTTGGCGAGGACGAACAGGAAGGTCCACTTGGCGAGGGTGACGGCCTTGCCCAGGCCGTGGCCGCGCCAGTCGAAGCGCGGCCGCAGCCGGAAGCCGGTCTCGCGCAGGTACGGGATCATCGCCAGGGCCTGCACGACCAGGCCGAGCAGGACACCGATGCCGAGCAGGCGCTGGCCTTCCGGCGGGATGCTGGTGACCTTCATGCCGGAGTCCGCGGCGGTGCCGTAGACCCAGATGAACATGCCCAGCGTCACGATGATGACGATGTTGTTCAGGACCGGCGTCCACATCATCGCGCCGAACTTGCCGCGCGCGTTGAGGATCTGGCCCATCACGACGTGGATGCCCATGAAGAAGATCGAGGGCAGGAAGTACTGCACGAAGGTGACGCCGACGGAGTTCGCCGCGGGGTCGCTGGCCACCGAGTCGGACAGCACCCGGATCAGCAGCGGCGCCGCGAAGATCGCTGCCACCGTCAGCAGGCCCAGCGCCACCATGACGAGCGTGAGGAGCCGGTTGGCGTAGGCCTCGCCGCCGTCCTCGTCCTCCTTCATCGCGCGCACCAGCTGCGGCACGAACACGGAGTTCAGTCCGCCGCCGACGGTCAGGATGTAGATCATCGTCGGCAGCTGGTAGGCGACCTGGAAGGTGTCGCCGAGCAGGCCGACGCCGAGGGCGGAGACGATCAGCGCGGAGCGGATGAAGCCGGTGAGGCGGGACACCAGCGTGCCCGCCGCCATCACGGCGCTCGACTTCAGCAGTCCGGCGGCCCGGCCGCCCTTCGTCGCAGCGGGCACGGCGGCTTCGGCCGCGGGGGGCTCCACGTCGGTCACCACGTCGGCGGCGGCGTCGCCGGCGACCGGCTGCGCGGCGGGAGTCTGCCCCAGGTACAGCGTCTGCTCGGCGCTGCGCGCCGGCGGTGCCTGGTGCGGGGCCGTGGGCTCCTGACCGGTTCCGGGCGCGGGTGCCGGGCCGGGGACGGACGGCTGCTGCTGCTCGTAGGAGGGGTGGCCGACGCTCTGCTGCTGGTCGCGGAAGAGGTGGGCGAAGGCGTCCGGCTCGTGGCGCTCCTCACCGGCCTGGCTGACCAGGTCGTCCACGCCCACGTACTGGGTGGTGCGCGGGTCGTCGCCGTAGGGCAGGTACTGGGTGGGGCCGTCCGGCTCCGGCGCCGGTGTCTGCGCCCACACCCGCGGGTCCGGGGCGTACGGCGACTGCGGCGGCTGCGCGTACAGCTGCTGCGGCGGCGGGAAGGTGCCCGGCGGGGGCGGCGGGTGCGCGGCACGGTCGTAGAGCGCCTCGGCGACCGGGTCCTGGGCGGAGAGGTCCTGCCCGCGGTAGGGGTCCTGGTCGTAGGCGTCCTGGAGGTACATGTCCGCGGGGTGCTGCGGCGGTGCCTGGCCGTCCTCGGGCGGTGGGCCCTCGGGGTGGCCCGAGCCGCCCACGGCCTGACCGCGGTCACCGTCGTACGGCGCGTTCATGGTTACCCCACCTCATCGTCCCGGGCCCACCGGCCACGACATCCTCAACGGTCCACTCTCTCACCCGTCCCGGACGGGTCCGGGTTTTCCGCTGCGGTGTCCGGTGTCGGGTCACTCGGCTGCGTACCGTCTGCCCCCGCATGGGTGGCCGACTCTTGCGTGAGACGGTCCTGGGGGGCCTCCGGGTTCTCCCGCGCGGCGCCGTTCTCACCCGGCTCGTCACCCGGGCCGGGGCCGTCCGCCGCGCCGGAGCCCTGGGCGGCCCGAGCCGCGGCCCGCTTGCGCTGGGTGTACATCCGGAAGCCGGCCAGCACGAGCAGCAGCACGCCACCGCCGATGACCAGCATCACGGTCGCGGTGATCTCGGTGACCTTCACGTCGAAGGACACGGGGGCACCGTACTTGCGGCCGTCCTCCGTGAACAGCTGGGCGATCACCGTGGTCTGGCCGTTGACGTTCGCCGACGTGGTGAACTTCACCGTCTGGCTGTGTCCGCCCGAGACCGTGATCGGTTGTTCGTCGAAGGCGCCGCCGCCGATCTTGAGGCGGGTGGGGTTGGTCGAGGTGAGCCGCAGGACCAGGTGCTCGGCGCCCTGCAGCAGGTTGTTCTGCACGCTGACGGGGATGGTGGCGCTGCGCCCGGAGAGCTTGGTGTCGGACTTGTCGATCAGCTTGACCTGGTGGGCGAGCGTGTCGAGGTAGTGCTCCACGCTCTGGCGGAAGGCGCGCGCCTCCTTGCCGCGGCCGCGCCACGACGTGGCCATCTCACGGTTCATGGCCCGCCCGAAGGGGGTCACGACCCGGGACGGGTCGGTGAGGATCACCTGGAAGTTGTCGAGCTTGTCCTGTGTGGCCGCGATCTGCGCGAAGGCCGAGCGGGGCAGCTCCTGCCGGCGCAGCGAGGAGGGGTACGCGGACGCCGACGGGATGGTCGTGGTGGCGTCCGGGTCGGGCTTGGCCTTGGCGGCCGCCGCCAGCGGCTGCGGCTGCGACCAGGTGCTGCCCTGGAGCGCGGCCACGGCCTCGGCCATCGCCTGCGCCTGGCTCGCCGTCGGCATGCGCTGCGGGGCGACGACGATGCTGCGCTCCTTGTCGGACTGCTGGTTCAGCGCCAGGCTCTGCGCGAGGAATCGCTGCACCGCGAGCGTGGAGGCGGAGGCCGTCGTCAGATCGCCCTGGAACACCGTGGACAGCCGGGCGTCGGCCACGACCGCCGTGGTGCCGCCGCCGATCGGGCGGGCCGCGGACGGCGTGTAGGGCAGCCCGCCCGTCTCCCGCCAGCTGTCGCTGCGCGCGATGACCTTGTCGGCGCCGGCCGAGGTGGCGACCTTCACGATCGACGGGTCGACGGCCCCGGCCACGGGCCAGGCGAAGTCGGTGGTCGGCGTGACGTGCAGCACGGTCTGCACCGTGGTGGCCGCGACGTCGGTGGCCGCCTTCAGCTGGCTCAGGGAGCCGGTCACGCTGGTGCCGTTGTGGGCGAGGGACGCCAGGTCGGGGTCGCCGAAGGGCAGGGCGACGACCTCCTTGCCCGCCACCGCCTGCTGCAGCTCGGCGAGGAACTGCTTGGCGACGGCCTGGTTGCGGCCCGGGACGGTGGTGTCCCCGTCACGGACCCGGTAGCTGCCCGCCATGGCGTCCACGGACGCCAGGAGGTCGGGGTCGATCACCCACGCCACGTCGAGGCCCTTGCCCAGCGACACCATCTGTTCCAGACGGCCGCCCGGGGCGATCTCCTTGGCCAGGTCGTCGTTGACGAAGACCGGCGTTTGCTGCTCGCCGGGGCTGGTCTCCGCCGTCATCCGCACCGACGACATCAACGGCCACAGGACGGTCGTCCGGGTCTTGGGGTCCGCGTCGTCGGGCTGCCAGGGCAGGAAGGTCCGCTGGATGCCGAGCACCTGGTCCCACTGCTGCGCGGCGGTCTGACCGGACAGGGAGACCCCGAGCTGGTAGACGCCGTCGTCCCCGAGGTCCAGCTTGTCCACCGGGACGGAGATGCTGAAGTGCTCGGCGACGCCGGGCGTGAGCTTGGGGAACTTCGCGACGTAGCTGCCGCCGAGCTCCGAGCCGTCCGCGCCCGGCGTGTAGGCGTTCCGCTCGGCGGATGCCTCGATGTCGGAGCGGGTGGACAGCTTCGGCCCCACCCGGAGGCCCACGTGGGCGTCGGTGACCGCCTGCCGGCCGTTGTTCGTCACGGTGCCGGAGACGGTCAGGGTGTCGCCCTCGGAGGGGACGCTCGGAGTGAGGGAGTCGACCGCCACGGACACCGTGCGCGAGCCGGAGGCCTTCTGCGGTGCCGTCTGGACGGACGCGGGTGCGGCCTGGGCGGACGCGGGCAGCTGCAGCACCCCCGCGAGCAGGGGCACTCCCGTGAGCAGGGCGGCGGTGCGCCGCAACCAGCGGCGGGCAGGTGAGGGACTCGTCCCCTGGATGTCTGCCGCGTCGGCCACGCGCTCGCCCGTCCCTCGTCGTCGTCAGTGGTCGTCGGAATGTGCGTCCACGCATGGTAACGATGCGCGCTGAGTGGAAGTGCCGCGGTCTGCGTCACAAGATCGCGAGGCGGCGCACGGGCGGTACGGATCCCGACATGGATCCCTATAAGCATGGATCCCCATAAAGAGGAGTGCCGCCCAAAGGCGAAAGATGGTGCCGAGGGGAGGGAAGCGGCGCCCACCGGGCCGGTGGGGCGTTCGGGGAAGTGGAGCGCGGCCCTGCGCGGTCCGCGGGTGCACGTACCCTTTTCTGTTGTGCCGAACGCCAACGAAGACACTCCCACTGCCCTGAGCCAGGCGCAGCAGCGCGCGGTGAGCGAACTGCTGCGGGTGGCCCCCGTCGCCGACGACCTCGCCCGCCGTTTCCAGCAGGCCGGGTTCTCCCTCGCCCTGGTCGGCGGCTCGGTGCGGGACGCGCTGCTCGGCCGGCTCGGCAACGATCTGGACTTCACGACCGACGCCCGGCCCGAGGACGTCCTGAAGATCGTGCGGCCCTGGGCCGACGCCGTCTGGGACGTCGGGATCGCGTTCGGCACGGTCGGCGCCCAGAAGGCCGCCCGGGTCGGCGACACCGACTGGATCTTCCAGGTCGAGATCACCACCTACCGCTCCGAGGCCTACGACCGCACCTCCCGCAAGCCGGAGGTGTCCTACGGCGACTCCATCGAGGAGGATCTGGTCCGCCGTGACTTCACGGTGAACGCGATGGCCGTCGCGCTGCCGGAGAAGGAGTTCATCGACCCGCACGGCGGGCTGGAGGATCTGGCCGCGCGGGTGCTGCGCACCCCGGGCACGCCGGAGGCGTCGTTCTCCGACGATCCGCTGCGCATGATGCGGGCCGCGCGGTTCGCCGCCCAGCTCGACTTCGAGGTCGCCCCCGAGGTCGTCACGGCGATGACGGAGATGGCGGGCCGGATCGACATCGTCTCGGCGGAGCGGGTGCAGGGCGAGCTGAACAAGCTGATCCTCTCCGACCACCCGCGCAAGGGCCTGACCCTGCTCGTCGACACCGGGATCGCCGAGCGGGTCCTGCCCGAGCTGCCGGCGCTGCGGCTGGAGAGCGACGAGCACCACCGGCACAAGGACGTCTACGAGCACACGCTGATCGTGCTGGAGCAGGCGATCGCCCTGGAGGAGGACGGGCCCGACCTGACGCTCCGGCTGGCGGCCCTGCTGCACGACATCGGCAAGCCGAGGACGCGCCGCTTCGAGAAGGACGGCCGGGTCTCCTTCCACCACCACGAGGTGGTCGGCGCGAAGATGACCAAGAAGCGGCTCACCGCGCTGAAGTACTCCAACGAGCTGGTGAAGGACGTCTCCCGGCTGGTCGAGCTGCACCTGCGCTTCCACGGCTACGGCACGGGCGAGTGGACGGACTCCGCGGTCCGCCGTTACGTCCGTGACGCGGGCCCGCTGCTGAGCCGCCTCCACAAGCTGACGCGTTCCGACTGCACCACCCGCAACAAGCGCAAGGCGGCCGCCCTGTCCCGCGCCTACGACGGCCTGGAGGAGCGCATCGCCCAGCTGCAGGAGCAGGAGGAGCTGGACGCGATCCGCCCGGACCTCGACGGCAACCAGATCATGGAGATCCTGGGCGTCGGCCCCGGCCCGGTGGTCGGCCAGGCCTACAAGCACATGCTGGAAATGCGCCTGGAGCATGGCCCGATGGAACACGACCAGGCGGTGTCCACCCTGAAGGAGTGGTGGGCCGAACAGACCTGAGCCTATGCAGCAGGGCCATGTTTCACGTGAAACATGGCCCTGCGCACCCGAGTCCGGGCAGTACGAAGGGGCGGTGTTTCACGTGAAACACCGCCCCTTCGCGTATCTGCTGTCTTACTTCTTGACCTCGGACATGCAGAGCACGACATCGTGGCCACCGCCGGACTGCCAGTAGGCGATCGGGGCGGAGGGGTCGGTGCACTTGCTGGTGTCGCTGGAGAAGTTGTGCTTCTGGACGACCTTGTACTGGGCGTCCGCGGAGGAGCAGTCGACCTCTTCGAGGTCGGGGTCGCTGTTGGTGCCCTTGTTGTGCATGCAGGAGCCGACCGACGTGGTCTCCGCGTCGTCCCGGCTGGTGAACCAGCCGAGGCCGGCGAACGCGCCGAACTTCACCAGGGCGATCAGGATGGCCACGAGCACACCGCCGATGATGCGCAGGGCCTTCTTGCCGCCCTTCTTCGCCGGGGGGAGCGGAGCCGGCGGCGGGACCGGGGCGCCGGGGCCGGCCGGGCCGGCCTGCTGCGGGAACGGGGCGTAGGGGGCGCCCTGCGGCGGGACGCCGGGCTGACCGGGCTGCTGGCCCACGGGCGGAGGAGGCGTCTGGGCGTACGGGTTCTGGCCGTGGGGCGGCGGAGTGGTCACTTTGGGGGTCCCCCTAGAACGTGGGTGCGCAGAGCGCGAGATAAGACCCAGGTAAATTACTGGGTCCCCAGCCGCACTTTGCTCTCCCGAGCCCACTCTGTGGCTTTGATGTGACACTTACCGGCGATCAAAACGGGTCATAGCCAGGGCAACCGCCCCATAGACCAGGGCCACGGTGACCACCAGCAGGACGGAGCGGCCGTCCGGCGGCAGCATCAGCGCGGCCACCCCGGCGGCGCCCACGAACGCCATGTTGAACAGCACGTCGTAGAGGGAGAAGATCCGTCCGCGGAAGGCGTCGTCGACCGTGGACTGCACCACGGTGTCCGTGGCGATCTTCGCCGCCTGGGTGACGAGTCCCAGGACGAACGCGGCGACCAGCACCGGCCCTTGGGCGAACGTCAGCCCCAGCACCGGCACCAGCACCGCCGCGCAGGCCGCGCACACCACGATCCAGCGCAGCGGCCCGAGCAACCCCACGGCCGACGGCGTCACGACGGCCGCCGCGAAGAAGCCGGCACCGGAGACGCCGACCGCCAGCCCCAGCAGCGCCAGCCCCCGGTCGGAGTCGGACGTCCACGCGTACCGGCACAGCATCAGCACCGTGACGGTCAGGGCGCCGTAGCAGAACCGCATCAGCGTCACGGCGGCCAGCGCACGGGCCGCTGCCCGCCGCTCGGGCGCCGCGAGATGGCGCGCCCCCGCGACCAGCCCTCGTGCGGTGCCCCGCACCGCCCTCGCCAGCCGCGGTCGCACCAGGGCGCGTTCGGGGCCGAGCAGCGCCACCGACAGGCGCAGCGAGGCGAGCGCGGCACACAGATACAGGGCGGCGCCCAGCAGGACCACCGCGGCGTCGGAGTCGGCACCGGCCAGGCGGACCACGAAGGCCAGGCCGCCGCCCGCGGTCGCCGCGAGCGTGCCCGCGGTCGGGGACAGGGAGTTGGCCATCACCAGCCGCTCGGCGTCGACCACGCGCGGCAGGGCGGCGGACAGGCCCGCGAGCACGAACCGGTTGACGGCGGTGACACACAGGGCGGAGACGTAGAACAGCCAGTCCGGGACGTGAGCGACCATCAGCAGCGCCGTCACCGCGGCCATCAGGGCGCGCAGCAGGTTGCCGTACACGAAGACCTGACGGCGGCGCCAGCGGTCCAGCAGGACGCCGGCGAAGGGACCCACCAGGGAGTACGGCAGCAGCAGGATCGCCATCGCGGAGGCGATCGCGGCGGGCGAGGTCTGCTTCTCCGGGGAGAAGACGACATAGGTGGCGAGGCCGACCTGGTAGACCCCGTCCGCTCCCTGGGAGAGCAGCCGGACCGCGAGCAGCCGCCGGAAGTTCCCGAAGCGGAGCAGAACGCGAAGATCACGGACGACGGCCATGCGGCACAGCCTCACACACGGAAGGGTCCCTGGGGCACAGTGCCCCAGGGACCCTTCCGGCCCTGGCAGGAGCTATCGGCGCCTGGGTCAGCGCTCGACCTCGCCGCGGATGAACTTCTCCACGTTCTCACGGGCCTCGTCGTCGAAGTACTGCACCGGCGGGGACTTCATGAAGTACGAGGACGCCGACAGGATCGGGCCGCCGATGCCGCGGTCCTTGGCGATCTTCGCGGCGCGCAGGGCGTCGATGATGACACCGGCGGAGTTCGGGGAGTCCCAGACCTCGAGCTTGTACTCCAGGTTCAGCGGGACGTCACCGAAGGCGCGGCCCTCGAGGCGGACGTAGGCCCACTTGCGGTCGTCGAGCCAGGCGACGTAGTCGGACGGGCCGATGTGGACGTTCTTCTCGCCGAGGTCCCGGTCGGGGATCTGGGAGGTGACGGCCTGCGTCTTGGAGATCTTCTTGGACTCCAGGCGCTCGCGCTCGAGCATGTTCTTGAAGTCCATGTTGCCGCCGACGTTCAGCTGCATGGTGCGGTCCAGGATGACACCGCGGTCCTCGAACAGCTTCGCCATGACGCGGTGCGTGATGGTGGCGCCGACCTGGGACTTGATGTCGTCACCGACGATCGGCACACCGGCCTCGGTGAACTTGTCCGCCCACTCCTTGGTGCCGGCGATGAAGACCGGGAGGGCGTTGACGAAGGCCACCTTGGCGTCGATGGCGCACTGGGCGTAGAACTTCGCCGCGTCCTCGGAGCCGACGGGCAGGTAGCAGACCAGGACGTCGACCTGCTTATCCTTGAGGACCTGGACGACGTCGACGGGCTCCTCGGCGGACTCCTCGATGGTGGCCCGGTAGTACTTGCCGAGGCCGTCGAGGGTGTGGCCGCGCTGGACCGTCACACCGGTGGTGGGCACGTCGCAGATCTTGATGGTGTTGTTCTCGGACGCGCCGATGGCGTCCGCGAGGTCGAGGCCGACCTTCTTGGCGTCTACGTCGAAGGCGGCGACGAACTCGACGTCCTTGACGTGGTAGTCGCCGAACTGGACGTGCATCAGGCCCGGCACCTTGGCCGCCGGGTCGGCGTCCTTGTAGTACTCGACTCCCTGCACCAGCGAGGCGGCGCAGTTGCCCACGCCGACGATGGCTACGCGAACCGAACCCATTCCGGTTGCTCCCTGTGTGTACGAGTGAGGCCCTGGTGGGCGCTCACGTGGCGGTGTCGTCGGGCGTATCCGTCCGCGGGGTGTCCCCGGGACGGGGCAGGCCGCCCGACGCTCCAGATGTGGTGTCCTGCTGAGCGGTCCCCCCGGCGGAGCGGATGTCCCGTCCGGCCCGCTCGCTCTCGATGAGCTCGTTCAGCCAGCGCACTTCGCGCTCCACGGACTCCATCCCGTGGCGCTGGAGCTCGAGGGTGTAGTCGTCGAGGCGTTCCCGGGTGCGCGCCAGCGAGGCGCGCATCTTCTCCAGCCGCTCCTCCAGCCGGCTGCGGCGTCCTTCGAGGACGCGCATGCGGACGTCGCGCGAGGTCTGCCCGAAGAAGGCGAAACGAGCGGCGAAGGTCTCGTCCTCGTACGCGTCGGGGCCCGTCTGCGACAGGAGCTCCTCGAAGTGCTCCTTACCTTCCGCGGTGAGCCGGTAGACGATTTTGGCGCGGCGCCCCGCGAGCGGAGCGGCCACGGCGTCCTCGGCGCCGCTCCCGGCCTCCTCGATCAACCAGCCGTTGGCGACCAGCGTCTTGAGGCAGGGGTAGAGCGTCCCGTAACTGAACGCACGGAACACACCCAATGACGTATTGAGTCGTTTGCGCAGCTCATAGCCGTGCATCGGAGATTCGCGGAGCAGGCCGAGTACGGCGAACTCGAGGATCCCGGAACGCCGGCTCATCGTCGCCTCCTCTCTGCCGCGACCCGCGGAGCGGGTGCCGTGACGGTCTTTATGTCGAGCTGATGTATCGACTCGATACATCACGACGATAGAACGGCCCTGCGAGTGCGACAAGAGGAGCGATGGTGAACGGGATCACATCACTGATTCGTCACAACTGAGTTGCCTGATTTGGGGGGAACTTCAGCACTCGACGCGTTTTGACGGTGCGTAGTCTGTGCGCCATGCAGACCACCGGGAACCGAGTGACGCCTGGGGGCGTCGTCGTCCCTGGTGCAGTACGGGTGAATGCGGAACCGACCACATCCGTACTTCGGGGGGACCGGAAACCAGCCGCCGTTTCCAGGCGCGCACGGGTGCGCCTGCCCTAGGAGTAATCGTTCGATGAGCGAGCACCGTCGCAAACCGCCACAGCCGCAGGGAGGCGGACGTGCCGCGGGCCGACGCGGTCAGTCCGGTTCGTCCTCCGGCCGCCGTGCGGCACCGCGAGGCGCCACCGGGTCTCCGTCCGACGCGTACGGGGCGGATCCCTACGGGGCGGGAGGTGAGGAGCGGCCCTACGGCGGCCGCGCCGAGGCCCGCAGAGCGGCACAGAGGGGTGGTGGCCGCCGCAGAGCGGCCGATCCGGCCCGGGGCGGGCGCCGGGCGGCGCCCGCCGGCCGGGGGCGCGCGGTCGACCCCGGCCGCAAGCGGATCATCGACTACCCGCGCGCGGGCCGGTACGGCTGGCACCGCTGGGTGCCGTCCTGGAAGCTGGTCACCGGCATGTTCATCGGTTTCCTCGGCAGCCTGGTGGCCGTGGCGGGCATCGGGTACGCCATGGTGAGCGTGCCCAACGTGGCCGACACCGCCACCGCGCAGAACAACGTCTACTACTGGGCCGACGGCTCCCAGATGGTCGCCACCGGCGGTGAGACCAACCGGCAGATCATCAACCTCGCGCAGATCCCCAAGGCGATGCAGTTCGCGGTGATCTCGCAGGAGAACAAGACGTTCTACACCGACAGCGGCATCGACCCCAAGGGCATCGCCCGCGCCGTGCTGAACATGGCCCGGGGCGGGGAGACGCAGGGTGGCTCGACGATCACCCAGCAGTACGTCAAGAACGCGATGCTCAACGACCAGTCGCAGACGATCTCCCGGAAGTTCAAGGAGATCTTCGTCGCGATCAAGGTGGGCGCCACCGTCGACAAGGACGACATCATGGCCGGCTACCTGAACTCCGCGTACTACGGGCGCAACGCCTACGGCATCCAGGCGGCCGCACGGGCCTACTTCAACAAGGACGCCGTGGACCTGAACCCCGGCGAGTGCGCGTTCCTGGCCGCGATGCTCAAGGGCGCCACCTACTACGACCCGGCCGGGGCGACCTCGATCGACCCGGCGGCAACAGCCGAGGCCAACGCCGTGCGTGCCGAGCGCCAGATGCAGGACACGCTGAACAAGATGGTCGAGTACGGCCATCTGGACGCTCAGGAGCGGAACAGGTACCGGACCCTCCCCAAGGTCCAGAACCCTCGCTCGAACACCCGGCTCAGCGGCCAGATCGGGTACCTCGTCGACCTCGCGAACAGCTACCTGGTGACGCACCAGAACGAGACCCATGTGACCCAGCAGAAGCTGCGCGAGGGCGGCCTGTCGATCTACACCACCTTCGACAAGAAGAAGATCCAGGCGCTCGAGGCCTCGGTCACCGCGGTGCAGAAGGCCAACATCAAGCCGAAGCTGCGCCCGCAGTACGACACCCACGTCCAGTTCGGCGGGGCGTCCGTGGATCCGACCACCGGAGCCATCAAGGCGATCTACGGGGGTGAGGACGCCACCAAGCACTTCACCAACAACGCCGACGCCACCGGCGCCCAGGTCGGTTCGACGTTCAAGCCGTTCGTGCTCGCGGCCGCCATGAAGTGGGGCGTGCGCGATGCCAAGCTCGGTCCGGACCAGGCGCAGGACGAGCGCACCATCGTCTCGCCCAAGAGCCTGTACAGCGGCAAGAACAAGCTGAAGATCAAGGACTACCAGGGCAACGTCTGGACGAACGAGAAGGGCGAGGAGTGGCTGCAGACCAATGACGGCGACCAGTCGTACGGCAACCCGCCCAAGTACATGATCGACCTGCGCGAGGCCATGCGGGAGTCCGTGAACTCTGCCTTCGTCCAGCTGGGCATGGACGTCGGACTGGACAAGGTCAAGGAGGCGGCCGTCGACGCGGGCCTGCTGGAGAGCAGCCTCGCGGGCACCAACTATCCGTCCTTCTCGATCGGTATCTCCGACCCCAGCGCCATCCGTATGGCCGGCGCCTACGCCACCTTCGCGGCCAGCGGCAAGCAGCGCG
Organism: Streptomyces sp. NPDC014801; assembly: GCF_043082085.1. Lineage (NCBI taxonomy): Bacteria > Bacillati > Actinomycetota > Actinomycetes > Kitasatosporales > Streptomycetaceae > Streptomyces > Streptomyces sp. NPDC014801. The sequence goes on from NZ_JBIBXG010000015.1 coordinate 57,859, forward strand.
ACCCGTACTCCGTCGACAAGGTCGTGAGCAAGGACGGCGTCACCTACGAGCACAAGACCGTGACCAAGCAGGCCTTCACCGCGAAGGTCGCCGACAACGTCACCGATGTGCTGAAGACCGTGGTGGACAAGGGCACGGGTACGGCCGCCAAGCTCCCGGGCCGGCAGGTGGCCGGTAAGACGGGTACCACCGACGGCAACAAGTCCGCCTGGTTCGTGGGCTACACCCCGCAGCTGTCCACGGCGATCACCATGTTCCGCTACGACGACGACGCGTCGAACAAGAACCGCACCTTCCTGAAGATGTTCGGCACCGGTGGACAGAAGAAGATCCACGGTGCCTCGTTCCCGGCGCAGATCTGGCACGACTACATGGCGGAGGCGCTGAAGGGCACGCCGGCCGAGCCGTTCCCGACGCCGGAGCCGATCGGTGAGGTCGTCAACGAGCAGCCCTCGCCGACGCCCACTCCTTCGGCGACCGAATCGGAGGAGGAGAGCCCCTCGCCGACGCCCTCGCCGAGCCAGTCGCAGACCAGCCCGTCGCCGACACCCAGCGGTAAGTGCAAGCCCTGGGACTGGACCTGCGACCAGTCCGGAGGCACCACCACGGGTGGCACCGACACCGGCGGCACGAACGGCGGCGTGAGCTCCTCGCCGTCCCCGACCGACACCAGTGGCAACACCCGGGGCAACCAGAACGGTGGCGGAGGACTCTTCGGAGGCCCGGCCGGATAGCCGCCGCACACCCGAAGCGGGCGTTTCACGTGAAACATCCAGACGTTTCACGTGAAACACGGGCCGCCGCACCGACTCAGGTGGGGCGGCCCTCGGCGTTTTCCCAGCCTTGTACGGCAGGATGTGCCCCATGCCCAGTGCAGAATCGACGCCGCCGAGCGTGCACGAGCCGGATCCGGTGCGGCCGACGAAGGACGACGAGGTCGCCGTGGCCGGCAGCGAGCTGATCGGCGGCCCGCTCGGACGGCGTGCCCTGATCGGGGCCTCCTGGTGGACGCCCGTCCGGATCGTCGCCCTCGTGGCGATCGGCATGTTCGCCCTCGGGCTGGTGCAGAAGGCGCCCTGCTACAACGGCGCCTGGTTCTTCGGTGCCAGCTCGCAGTACACGCACGCCTGCTACTCGGACATCCCGCACCTGTACCAGGGGCGTGGCTTCGCCGAGGGACTCGTGCCGTACTTCGACAAGCTGCCCGGCGACATGGACTACCTCGAGTACCCGGTGCTGACCGGCGTCTTCATGGAGGTGGCGGCCTGGCTGACGCCCGGCAGCGGCAACATCCAGCACCAGGAGCAGTGGTACTGGATGGTCAACGCCGGAATGCTGATGGTCTGCGCGGCGGTCATCGCCGTCTGCGTCTCCCGCACGCACGCCCGCCGGCCGTGGGACGGACTGCTCATCGCCCTCGCTCCCGCCTACCTGCTCACCGCCACCATCAACTGGGACCTGCTCGCGGTCGCCCTGACCGCCGCCGCGATGCTGATGTGGTCGCGGGGCCGCGCGCCGGCCTTCGGTGTTCTGCTGGGGCTCGCCACCGCCGCCAAGCTGTACCCGGTCTTCCTGCTCGGCCCGCTGCTGGTGCTGTGCTGGCGCGCGGGCAAGTGGCGGGAGTTCGGGCAGGCCGTCGGCGGCGCGGCCGTGTCCTGGCTCGTGGTGAACCTGCCGGTGATGCTCTTCGCCTTCGAGGGCTGGTCGAAGTTCTACCGGTTCAGCCAGGAGCGGGGCGTCGACTTCGGATCGTTCTGGCTGATCATGGCCCAGAACTCCAGTCACCCGCTGAGCACGGACACCGTCAACACCCTCGCCACGGCGCTCATGCTGTTGTGCTGCGTGGGCATCGCCGTGCTCACCTTCACGGCCCCCCGCCGCCCCCGGTTCGCCCAGCTGGCATTCCTGATCGTCGCCGCGTTCATCGTGACCAACAAGGTCTACTCGCCGCAGTACGTCCTGTGGCTGGTGCCGCTGGCGGTGCTGGCCCGGCCCAAGTGGCGGGACTTCCTGATCTGGCAGGCGTGCGAGGTGGCGTACTTCCTCGGCATCTGGATGTACCTCGCGTACACCACCAGCGGAGATGCCCACAAGGGGCTGCCCACCGACGGCTACCACTGGGCGATCGCCGTGCACCTGCTGGGGACGCTGTACCTGTGCGCCGTGGTGGTGCGCGACATCCTGATGCCGGAGCGGGACGTGGTGCGCCGGGCCGGCGACGACGACCCGTCCGGCGGCGTCCTCGACGGAGCGGAGGACGTGTTCGTCCTCGGGGCCGCTGCTCATCCCCCGCGGCACGCCGCCCACTTCGACACTCCGCCGGTGGAGTGGGGCAACGGACGTGACCCGGCCGGGGGTTCGCTCTGAGCGAACGGCCCTCGTGTGCCGTACGACAAAGGCCGTACACGGGTCCTTCCGTGTACGGCCTTCGGTGTCAGCGGTGCCGGATCAGCGGTCCACGATCCGGTCGAACTGCGTGGTGGTGTGCCGCAGATGGGCCACCAGTTCCTCGCCGACCTTCGGCTCCGGCGCGTCGGCGGGCACGAACAGGATGGACACCTGCATGTGCGGCGGCTCGGCGAACCAGCGCTGCTTGCCGCCCCAGACGAACGGAGAAAGGTTCCGGTTCACCGTGGCGAGACCGGCGCGGGCGACGCCCTTGGCCCGGGGCATGACGCCGTGCATCGCCTTCGGGGCCTCCAGACCCACGCCGTGCGAGGTGCCCCCGGCCACGACCACCAGGAAGCCGTCGGACGCGGCCTTCTGCTGCCGGTAGCCGAAGCGGTCGCCCTTGGCGACCCGGGTGACGTCCAGGACCGCGCCGCGGTACTCGGTGGCCTCGTGGTCGCCCAGCCACAGCCGCGTGCCGATCCGCGCGCGGAACCGGGTCTGCGGGAACTGCTGCTGCAGACGCTGCAGTTCCTCGGCCTTGAGGTGGCTGACGAACATCGTGTGCAGCGGCAGGCGGGCCGCCCGCAGCCGGTCCATCCAGCCGATGACCTCCTCGACGGCGTCCGAGCCGTCGGTGCGGTCCAGCGGCAGATGGATGGCGAAGCCCTCCAGGCGGACGTTCTCTATGGCGGCGTGCAGCTGCGGCAGGTCCTGCTCGCTGATGCCGTGCCGCTTCATCGAGGACATCACCTCGATGACCACCCGTGCGCCGACCAGGCCGTACACGCCGTCGATGGACGAGACCGAGCGCACCACCCGGTCGGGCAGCGGCACGGGCTCCTCGCCGCGCCGGTAGGGGGTCAGCACCAGCAGGTCGCCGCTGAAGAAGTCCTTGATCCGGGCGGCCTCGTACGTCGTGCCGACGGCGAGCATGTCGGCCCCGAGCCGCGTGGCCTCCTCGGCCAGCCGCTCGTGGCCGAAGCCATAGCCGTTGCCCTTGCAGACCGGGACCAGACCCGGGAACTGCTCCTGCACGTGCTTGTGGTGCGCCCGCCAGCGCGCGGTGTCGACGTAGAGCGTGAGCGCCATGGCCGGACCTGGAACCTTTCTCGTGGCTGCGGTGTGTCCGCGTGGATCGGAGGAGTCGCGGTGCGCCGGAGGTGCCGAGGCACCGCGGGGGAGGTCAGCGACGCGACATGTAGATGTCGAGCGCCTTGTGCAGGAGCTTGTTCAGCGGGAAGTCCCACTCGCCGAGGTACTCGGCCGCCTGGCCGCCGGTGCCGACCTTGAACTGGATGAGGCCGAAGAGGTGGTCGGTCTCGTCCAGCGAGTCGGAGATGCCGCGCAGGTCGTACACGGTCGCGCCGAGCGCGTAGGCGTCGCGCAGCATCCGCCACTGCATGGCGTTGGAAGGCCGCACCTCACGGCCGATGTTGTCGGAGGCGCCGTAGGAGTACCAGACGTGCCCGCCCACGATCAGCATGGTGGCCGCCGCCAGGTTCACGCCGTTGTGGCGGGCGAAGTACAGCCGCATGCGGTTGGGGTCCTCGCTGTTGAGGGCCGACCACATGCGCTGGAAGTACGACAGCGGGCGCGGCCGGAAGTGGTCGCGCACGGCCGTGATCTCGTACAGCCGCTGCCACTCCTCCAGGTCGTGGTAGCCGCCCTGGACGACCTCCACGCCGGCCTTCTCCGCCTTCTTGATGTTGCGGCGCCACAGCTGGTTGAAGTTCTTGTGGACCTCTTCCAGGGAGCGGTTCGCCAGCGGCACCTGGAAGACGTACCGGGGCTGGACGTCGCCGAAGCCGGCGCCGCCGTCCTCGCCCTGCTGCCAGCCCATGCGGCGCAGCTTGTCGGCCACCTCGAAGGCGCGTGGCTCGATGAAGTCGGCCTCCAGGTCGCGCAGCCGCTTCACGTCCTGGTCCTGGATGCCCTTCTTGATGGTTTCGGCGTTCCAGCGCCGGATCACCACCGGCGGGCCCATCTTCACCGAGAAGGCGCCCTGCTGCTTCAGATGGGCGAGCATCGGCTCGATCCAGTCCTGCAGATTCGGCGCGAACCAGTTGATGACCGGGCCCTCGGGCAGATACGCGAGGTAGCGCTTGATCTTGGGCAGCTGCCGGTACAGCACGAGCCCCGCGCCGACCAGCTCGCCGGTGCGGTCGTCGAACCAGCCGAGGTTCTCCGAGCGCCACTCCGCCTTCACGTCCGCCCAGGCCGGGACCTGCATGTGACTCGCCGACGGCAGGCTCTGGATGAAGGCCAGATGCTGCTCGCGACTGATGGTCCTCAGGGTCAGGCTCATTCGGGGCGCTCCTCGGGCTGGTGTGTCCCCATGGGTCAGGGGCTCCGGCTCTGGTGCCGAAGCCTACTGCGCCCACGGAGCGCCCCTGCTGGGCGCACGGCAGATCTCGCCCGGCCGCGCGGCGGCCGGGTGAGTCCCGTGGTCGGAAGGGTGGGAGGTGTCGGGTCGGGTCAGAAGAGGCCGCCGAACAGACCGCCGTTCGCCATCCCCAGGAAGAAGCCGACGCCGGACGCGCCCATGCCCACGACCATGCCGAAGCGCTCGCGGGTCGTCACCGAGATCCACTGGCCGAAGGCGCCGCAGAGGAGGCCCACCAGGCCGGCCCAGGAGCTCAGCAGGTGCAGGCTGTCCGCGGTCAGGGCGGTGATGAAGGACAGCACGCCGAGGACGAGGGTGACGACGAGCAGCGTGTCCTGGAGGGGATGAGGCTTTCCGTCCGTGGCCAGCAGGCCGGAGGCGGTCTTGGGTCGCAATGCCTGTGCCATAGGGCACCTCCTGCGGAAGACGGCGCATCGTAGCGCCATACACACCCGATGTGTACAGATTGTCTGTCCCTCCGGCCGGATTTCAACCGGAAGCGGGTGTGCAGGTAGTCTGTAACGTCTGCACCGGTGTCTGCCCAGGCCGCTTCGAGACGGGCCAGGGCGATTGTGCCGCCCGACCGACGATTGTCAGTGGTGGCCGATACCGTTGCGTACGCATCACAACCCTCCTGCCACGGAACGACCGTGGCCGCTGAGTCCAAAGGAGGTGGGTTCCACATGCGTCACTACGAGGTGATGGTCATCCTCGACCCCGATCTCGAGGAGCGCTCTGTCTCCCCGCTGATCGAGAACTTCCTTTCTGTCGTCCGTGACGGTGGCGGAAAGGTCGAGAAGGTCGACACCTGGGGCCGTCGTCGTCTCGCGTACGAGATCAAGAAGAAGCCCGAGGGCATCTACTCGGTCATCGACCTGCAGGCCGAGCCCGCGGTCGTCAAGGAGCTCGACCGGCAGATGAACCTGAACGAGTCGGTCCTCCGGACCAAGGTCCTCCGCCCCGAGACCCACTGAGCCTCCCGCTCAGCTGATCTCGGGATTCCGAGCAGCACCACCAGCAGCCAGCAAACCCGCCGAGAGGTTCCCCCATGGCAGGCGAGACCGTCATCACGGTCATCGGCAATCTTGTCGACGACCCCGAGCTGCGCTTCACCCCCTCCGGTGCGGCGGTCGCGAAGTTCCGTGTCGCGTCCACTCCCCGCACCTTCGACCGCCAGACGAACGAGTGGAAGGACGGCGAGAGCCTGTTCCTGACCTGCTCGGTCTGGCGTCAGGCGGCGGAGAACGTCGCCGAGTCGCTCCAGCGAGGCATGCGCGTCATCGTGCAGGGCCGGCTGAAGCAGCGGTCCTATGAGGACCGCGAGGGCGTCAAGCGCACGGTCTTCGAGCTGGACGTCGACGAGGTCGGCCCCAGCCTGCGCAACGCCACGGCCAAGGTCACCAAGACCGCCGGTGGCGGTGCCCGCGGTGGCCAGGGCGGTTACGGCGGCGGTGGCGGCCAGGGTGGCGGCGGCTGGGGCGGCGGCCCCGGCGGCGGCCAGCAGGGTGGCGGCGCTCCGGCCGACGACCCCTGGGCGACCGGCGCTCCCGCCGGTGGCAACCAGGGTGGCGGCGGCTGGGGCGGCGGCTCCGGCGGCGGTGGCGGCTACTCGGACGAGCCCCCCTTCTAGACCGTGCGGCCCGGTCCTGCGGGCCGGTCCCGGTCGAGGGTGGGTCGTACCCACACTTCTTGATCACACAGGAGAAACACCATGGCGAAGCCGCCTGTGCGCAAGCCTAAGAAGAAGGTCTGCGCTTTCTGCAAGGACAAGGTCACGTACGTGGACTACAAGGACACGAACATGCTGCGGAAGTTCATTTCCGACCGCGGCAAGATCCGTGCCCGCCGCGTGACCGGCAACTGCACGCAGCACCAGCGTGACGTCGCCACGGCCGTCAAGAACAGCCGTGAGATGGCGCTGCTGCCCTACACGTCCACCGCGCGCTAAGGGAAGGGTGACCGACTCATGAAGATCATCCTCACCCACGAGGTCTCCGGCCTCGGTGCCGCGGGCGACGTCGTCGACGTCAAGGACGGTTACGCTCGCAACTACCTGATCCCGCGGAAGTTCGCTATCCGCTGGACCAAGGGTGGCGAGAAGGACGTCGAGCAGATCCGTCGTGCTCGCAAGATCCACGAGATCCAGACCATCGAGCAGGCCAACCAGATCAAGGCCCAGCTCGAGGGTGTGAAGGTCCGTCTGGCCGTCCGCTCCGGCGACGCCGGCCGCCTGTTCGGTTCCGTCACCCCGGCCGACATCGCCTCCGCGATCAAGGCCGCCGGCGGTCCCGACGTGGACAAGCGTCGCATCGAGCTCGGCGCGCCGATCAAGACCCTGGGCGCCCACGAGACGTCCGTGCGTCTGCACCCCGAGGTTGCCGCCAAGGTCAACATCGAGGTCATCGCGGCCTGACCGCGTGATCGCTGCGCTCGCTTGAGCCAGTGAAAGGGGCCGCACCCGTGAGGTGCGGCCCCTTTCGCATGCCCTGAGGCGGGGTGTTTCACGTGAAACGAGAATTGGTGGCGTCGCCGTTGTTTCACGTGAAACGGAGAGACGTCCGGGTCAGCGGGTCGCGCCCGTCACCAGCCAGCGGCCCGAGCGGGCGCGCAGCCACAGGGTCAGCAAGCGCACGGTCATCATCAGCGCCATCGCGGCCCACAGGGCGGTCAGCCCACCGCCCAGCGTCGGGACCAGCAGGGCCACCGGGGTGAAGACCGCCAGGGTCAGCAGCATCGCCCCGGCGAGGTAGGGGCCGTCACCGGCGCCCATCAGGACGCCGTCCAGGACGAAGACGATGCCGGAGATCGGCTGCGAGAGAGCCACGATCAGCAGGGCGGGCAGCGCGGTGTCCGTCACCGAGGAGTCGCTCGTGAACAGGGGCAGAAAAAGCGGCCGGGTGAGCACCACCAGGGCCCCGAGCACGACACCGACCGCGATGCCCCACTCGACCATGCGCCGGCAGGCGGCGCGCGCACCGTCGGTGTCGCCCGCGCCGAGATAGCGGCCGATGATGGCCTGCCCCGCGATGGCGATGGCGTCGAGGGCGAAGGCGAGCAGGCTCCACAGGGACAGGATGATCTGGTGGGCGGCGATGTCGGCGTCGCCCAGGCGTGCGGCCACCGCGGTGGCGATCATCAGGATGGCGCGCAGGGAAAGCGTGCGCACCAGCAGCGGGACGCCGGCTTGCGCCGAGGCGCGGATGCCCGTGACATCGGGACGCAGGGAGGCGCCGTGCCGGCGGGCCCCGCGGACGACCACCGTGAGGTAGACGGCGGCCATGCCGCACTGGGCGATGACCGTGCCCCAGGCGGATCCGGCGATACCGAGGCCGGCCCCGTAGACGAGGACCGCGTTCAGGGCGGCGTTGGCGATGAAACCGGCGACGGCGACGTAGAGCGGTGTCCTGGTGTCCTGCAGTCCTCGCAGCACACCGGTCGAGGCGAGCACCACCAGCATGGCCGGGATGCCGAGAGCGGAGATCCGCAGATAGGTGGTGGCGTACGGTGCGGCGGTGGACGACGCGCCGAAGAGGTCGACGATCGCCGGTGCCAGGGGGAGGACGGCGGCGATGACGGCCGCGCCGATCAGGACGGCGAGCCAGATGCCGTCCATGCCCTGCCGGATGGCGGCCGGGAGGTCACCGGCGCCCACGCGGCGGGCGACGGCGGCCGTGGTCGCGTAGGCGAGGAAGACGAAGACGCTCACGGCCGTGGTGAGAAGGGCCGAGGCCACACCGAGTCCGGCGAGCTGGGCCGTGCCGAGGTGGCCGACGATGGCACTGTCGGCCATGACGAAGAGGGGCTCGGCGACGAGGGCGCCGAAGGCCGGAACGGCCAGCGCGACGATCTCTCGGTCGTGCCGGCGGCGGGTGGCCCTGGGGGTCGCGGGAGCCTGTGTCATGTGCACTAATCTAGTCGTCCACAGGTAAGAGATGCAATGTGATACTGACCCTTACTTCTCTCGGGGATGGGCACATTCGCGCGCAGTGTTCGAAGCGATCTTGGGCCGACTGGGGAAGTTTTTCTTCTGCACAGCCCGTGGACGGTGAAACCGCAGGTCACAGGCGTCCTCGCGGAGAGGGAGCGAGCTTGTTCACAGTGCTGTCCACCGGGTCGTGCACAGGTTTGGCAAGGTTCTCCACAGCATCGGGCCCGTCGTCCACATGGCCTGTGGATAACCAGATTGGCTGACGCCCCCGAGGGGCCTACCGTTGTCCGGCGCCCGCTCCGTCCGCCGGTGGCAGAACCGCCACAAAACCGGCGCACCACAAACGGAGTCGGGCCTCTCGGTTTGTCAGTGCCGTGCCCTAGAAAAGAGGGGCACGGCGAGGTCCGCTCGGCGGACGGGAGGAGGTGGCTCGGTGAGCATTTCCGAGCCCTTGGACGACCCGTGGGCCGACAGCAGCCCCAGTGATCGTCTGCCCGCCTCCCGTCGGCGCGGCGACGGCGGCCGGGTCCGCGAGGAGCAGCACGACCGCGGCCGGGACAGCGGGGAGTGGGACGGCGGCGGCACGACGTTCGAGCGCGTCCCGCCCCAGGACCTCGAGGCCGAGCAGTCCGTCCTCGGCGGCATGCTGCTGTCCAAGGACGCGATCGCGGACGTCGTGGAGATCCTCAAGGGCCACGACTTCTACAAGCCGGCCCACGAGACCATCTTCCAGGCGATCCTCGACGTCTACGCCCGGGGCGAGCCGGCCGACCCCATCACCATCGCCGCCGAGCTCACCAAGCGGGGTGAGATCAACAAGGTCGGCGGCGCATCGTATCTGCACACCCTCGTCCAGACCGTGCCGACGGCGGCCAACGCCGAGTACTACGCCGAGATCGTGCACGAGCGCGCGGTCCTGCGCCGTCTGGTCGAGGCGGGCACGCGCATCACCCAGATGGGATACGCGGCCGACGACGACGTCGACGAGATCGTCAACCGCGCCCAGGCCGAGATCTACGCCGTCACCGAGCAGCGCACCAGCGAGGACTACCTCCCGCTCGGCGACATCATGGAGGGCGCACTCGACGAGATCGAGGCGATCGGCTCGCGCAGCGGTGAGATGACGGGCGTGCCCACGGGCTTCACCGACTTCGACTCGCTCACCAACGGTCTGCACCCCGGCCAGATGATCGTCATCGCGGCCCGCCCCGCCATGGGTAAGTCCACCCTCGCGCTGGACTTCGCCCGCGCCGCGGCGATCAAGCACAACCTGCCGAGCGTGATCTTCTCCCTCGAAATGGGGCGCAACGAGATCGCGATGCGCCTGCTGTCCGCGGAGGCCCGTGTCGCGCTGCACCACATGCGCTCCGGCACGATGACCGACGAGGACTGGACGCGCCTGGCCCGCCGGATGCCGGACGTCTCCGCCGCACCGCTCTACATCGACGACTCCCCGAACCTGTCGATGATGGAGATCCGCGCCAAGTGCCGCCGCCTCAAGCAGCGCAACGACCTCCGGCTCGTCGTCATCGACTACCTCCAGCTGATGCAGTCCGGCGGCTCCAAGCGCGCCGAGAGCCGCCAGCAGGAGGTGTCGGACATGTCCCGTAACCTCAAGCTGCTGGCCAAGGAGCTGGAGATCCCCGTCATCGCGCTGTCGCAGCTCAACCGTGGCCCCGAGCAGCGCACCGACAAGAAGCCGATGGTCTCGGACCTGCGTGAGTCCGGCTCCATCGAGCAGGACGCCGACATGGTCATCCTGCTGCACCGCGAGGACGCCTACGAGAAGGAGTCGCCGCGCGCGGGCGAGGCCGACCTGATCGTGGCCAAGCACCGTAACGGCCCGACGGCGACCATCACGGTCGCCTTCCAGGGCCACTACTCGCGCTTCGTGGACATGGCCCAGACCTGACGTTGCGGCGGACCGTGCCGTCTGCGGCCAAATGCGGTCGACGCGGGCGGCCCGGGCAGGTGGACTGGGGCGTATGACGACATCTCACGAAGAGCTGCTGCCCGCCACCCGGCGCGCCCTGCTGCACCGGATCGCCGTGGCCCAGGCGGACGGACGGGCCCCCTCGCTCGTCGCGGCCGTCGTCCGCGACGGGCGGACGGTCTGGCACGGTGCCCGTACGTCGGTCGACGGCCACGGGCCCGACGAGAACGTGCAGTACCGGATCGGCTCGATCACCAAGACGTTCACGGCGGTCCTGGTGCTGCGGCTGCGGGACGAGGGGCTGCTCGACCTCGGTGACCCGCTGGAGAAGCACCTGCCCGGGACCGGCGTGGGGGAGGTGACGATCCGTGACCTGCTCGCGCACACCGCGGGTTTGGCGGCAGAGTCACCGGCTCCGTGGTGGGAGCGCACCCCGGCGTCGCTGCGCCCCGAACTCGCCGACGTCCTGGGGGAGCAGCCGCTGCGGCACCCGGTCGGACAGCGGTTCCACTACTCCAATCCGGGGTTCACGCTGCTCGGGGCGCTGGTCGAGGAGGTGCGGGGCGAGCCCTGGGAGCAGGTACTGCGGCGCGAAGTGCTCGAACCCCTGGGCCTGCATCGCACCGATGTGCGCCCGAGTACGCCGCATGCCGGGGGCTGGGCGGTGCATCCCTGGGCGGATGTGCTGCTGCCCGAGCCGGCGGAGGACCTCGGCCGGATGGCCCCCGCGGGCCAACTGTGGTCCACCACGGGCGACCTGGCGCGCTTCGCCGCCTTCCTCGCGCGGGGTGACGACCGGGTGCTCAAAGCGGCGTCCCTGCGGGAGATGCGGACGCCCGCGGCGCCCGCCGAGGCGGCGGACGTGGCCGGCGGCTACGCCTACGGGCTCGGTCTGGAGGTCCGGCACCACGAGGGGCGGCTGCTGGCCGGGCACTCCGGGTCGCTTCCCGGCTTCCTCGCCGGTCTCGTGTTCAGCGTGGAGGACGACCTCGCCGCCGTCGTCCTGGCCAACTGCACGTCCGGGCCTGCGGTGACCACCGTGGCCGCGGAACTGGTGGGGATCGTCGCGGAGGCCGAACCGCGTTTCCCGGACCCCTGGCGCCCGCTGCGCGAGGCCGATCCGGCGGTGCTGGAGCTGGCTGGGCCCTGGTACTGGGGGACACAGGGCTATGGGCTGCGGCTGACGGCCGACGGACTGGTGTCGCTGGAACCCCTCACGGGCACCGGCCGGCGCTCGCGCTTCCGCCCGAACGGTGACGGCACCTGGACCGGGCTGGAGGGCTATTACGCCGGGGAGGTCCTGCGGGCCGTGCGACGCCCGGACGGCTCCGTCGACCACCTGGACCTCGGCTCGTTCGTGTTCACGCGCCTGCCGTACGACGGGAACGCCGAGGTGCCGGGCGGTGTCGATCCGCAGGGGTGGCGGGGCGTCGGCTGACCCGCTCACAGGACGAGGGGGCCTGTTTCACGTGAAACAGGCCCCCTCGTGGCGTCACGGCGCCTGTGTCACAGCGACAGCTTGAAGCCCAGGTGCGAGGCCTCGAACCCGAGCCGTTCGTAGAACCGGTGGGCATCCGTCCGGCTCTTGTCCGAGGTCAGCTGTACCAGTTGGCAGCCCAGGCGCCGGGATTCCTCCACCGCCCACTCGATGAACCGCGTGCCCAGGCCACCGCCGCGCTCATCGGCATGGATGCGCACCGCTTCGATGATCGACCGGGTGGCCCCGCGCCGTGAGAGGCCGGGGATGATCGTCAGCTGCAGGGTGCCGACGACGCGGCCCTCGCGGACGGCGACGACCAGGCGCTGGTTCGGGTCCGTGGTGATGCGCTCGAACGCGGTCAGGTACGGCTGGAGGTCGTCGGGCGATTCGCGCTGTGCGCCCAGCGGGTCGTCCGCGAGCATGCCGACGATGGCAGGGACGTCGTCGGGGACGGCGGGGCGTATCTCAAGATCTCCCATGGCCGCACCCTACGCTGCGGCGACCGGGGCCTTCAGGGTCTCCACGGCGTGTACCAGCGGGGCGAGCTCCGGGTTCTTCGCGGCCTCGTCGAGCGCTTCGCGCAGCGCGGCGTCGTTGGTGGGCCGGGCCTCCTCCAGGAGCTTCAGGCCGGCCTCCGTGACGTTGGTGTAGATGCCACGACGGTCGGTGGGGCACAGGTAGCGCTCCAGCAGGCCCCGGTCCTCGAGCCGGGTGACCAGCCGGGTGGTGGCGCTCTGACTGAGGACGACGGCGTCGGCGACCTGCTTCATCTGCAGATGCCCGCCGTCTCCGTCGTGCTGCCGGCTGAGCACGTCGAGCAGGGAGTACTCCCGCACGCTGAGCTCGTGCCGCGTCTGCAGGGCGCGCTCGATGTGCGCCTCGATCCTCCCGTGCAGCAGAGAGAGCGCGCACCAGCCCTGAGCGAGGGCGGTGAGCGCGGGGTCGGTCGCTGTCATCGGCGTGTTCCTCCCGTCCCGGAGCGGCTGCTGTCCAGGATAGGGCAGCGGCGCAATAGAGCGCGCTTGCAAGTATCCCGCGTCTGCAACTATTGTGGACGCACGCAAAGCGCACCTGCAATCGTCTGGGAAGGTAGTACCCCCGCCATGCCTCTCGCGCTTCTGGCCCTCGCGATCGGGGCCTTCGGAATCGGAACGACCGAGTTCGTGATCATGGGCTTGCTGCCCGAGGTCGCGGGCGACTTCGGGGTCTCCATCCCGACGGCCGGCTTCCTGGTCACCGGCTACGCGCTCGGCGTCATGTTCGGCGCGCCGCTGATGACCGTCCTCGGCACCAAGATCCCCCGCAAGCGGATGCTGATGCTGCTGATGGCCCTGTTCATCGCCGGCAATCTGCTCTCCGCCGTCGCCCCCGTCTTCGCGGTCATGTTCCTCGGCCGTGTCGTCGCCTCACTGGCCCACGGCGCCTTCTTCGGCATCGGCTCGGTCGTCGCGGCCGAACTGGTCGCCCCCGACAAGAAGGCCGGCGCCATCGCCATGATGTTCACCGGCCTGACCGTCGCCAATGTCGTCGGCGTGCCGCTCGGCACCCTCGTCGGTCAGACCGTCGGCTGGCGCGTCACCTTCGCCATCGTCGCCGTCCTCGGCGTCGTCGGCCTGCTCGGCATCGCCAAGCTCGTCCCCGAGATGCCCAAGCCGGAGGGCGTCCACCTGCGCCACGAGCTGGCCGCCTTCAAGAACGTCCAGGTCCTGCTCGCGATGGCGATGACCGTCCTCGGCTTCGGCGGCGTCTTCGCGGCCATCACCTACATCGCGCCGATGATGACGCACGTCGCCGGCTTCGCCGACGGCTCGGTCACCTGGCTGCTCGTCCTGTTCGGTCTCGGCATGGTCGGCGGCAACCTCGTCGGCGGCAGGTTCGCCGACCGCGCCCTGATGCCCATGCTGTACGTCTCCCTGGGCGCCCTGGCCGTGGTGCTGGCCCTCTTCACGCTCACCGCGCACCACAAGATCCTCGCGGCCGTCACCATCGCCCTGATCGGCGCGCTCGGCTTCGCCACCGTCCCGCCGCTGCAGAAGCGCGTCCTCGACCAGGCCCACGGAGCCCCCACGCTGGCCTCGGCGGTGAACATCGGCGCCTTCAACCTGGGCAACGCCCTGTCCGCCTGGCTCGGCGGACTCGTGATCTCGGCCGGGCTCGGCTACACCGCCCCGAACTGGGTCGGCGCCGTCCTCGCCGCGGCCGCCCTGCTGCTCGCCCTGCTCTCGGCCGCCCTCGAGCGCCGGGCCGACAGTCCCAGCGCCGTGATCGCCGCCTCGGTGCCGGCCGAGCAGCGCACCGCCGTCCACCACTGACCCGTTCCCGGGAGCAGCGCACGCGAGCGCGGCTCCCCCGCACCACCGCACCACCCCTCATCAAGGAGAACCTCGTGAGCACCACCACCGCCGTGTCCCCCCTGGCCATCCAGGACGCCGAGACCCTCGTCGCCGCCGCCCACCAGGCCGCCGAGGCCGCGGGCGTCACCGTGAGCGTCACCGTCCTGGACGCCGGCGGCCACCTCCTCGCCTTCCGGCGGGACGACCGGGCCGTACTGATCTCGGGGGAGACCAGCACCCGCAAGGCCTACACCGCGCTCCAGCTCGACACCCCCACCGCCGACCTGGTCGACGCCGTGCAGCCCGGTGGCCTCTTCCACACCCTGCCCACCGCGCTCGACCGGCCGCTGCTGTTCATCGCGGGCGGCGTCCCCGTCCACCGTGACGGTCGGCTGATCGGTGCCATCGGAGTCGGCGGCGGTGCGCCGGAGCAGGACCACGCGTTCGCCACCGCGGCCGTCGCCACGCTGGCCTGACGGCAGCCGCGTCGGCCCTGCAGCGTCGCCCCCACGCCACAGCGCCGGTCCCTTCCCGGGACCGGCGCTGTCGTCTGCCCTCCCGGGCGCGCGGAGGTCAGCCCGCGGCCACCGTCACCGGGGCGAACCGCCGGCTCCAGTCACCCGGCAGTTCGGTGATGCCGTGGGTCATGACGGCGTTGAACGCGACGGACGCCATCCCGTGCTCCTTCGCCCAGCTCAGCAGCTCCTCGTGGCGCACGTCGATGTCGGTGCGCAGGGGCCGGTCGGTGTGGGCGGCGAGGGAGGCCATCAGCGCCTTCGCCGTGCGGGTGTCCCGGGCGATCAGCGGGCCCACCACATGGGTGTCCATGTTCGGCCAGGCGGCCGCGTAACCGATGATCCGGCCGTCCTCCTCGGCGACACGCAACTGGTCGGCGAAGGCGGGCAGCCGGGTCACGATGTGGGTGCGATCGGCGCCGAACACCTCCTCGTCGAGGCGGAGGATGGCCGGCAGATCTTCCGCCGTCGCCGCCCGCGTCGCCACGGCCACCTCTGCGTCGTCCGCCGTGAGGTGGCCGCGGAGCATCTCCGCCCGGCCCGTCGTCTTGAAGCCCAGCTCCTCGTAGAGCGGCCGGCCGTTCGGGGTGGCGTGCAGGGTCAGTGGGGTGGTGCCCTGTTGCGCAAGGACGTGCCGCATCATTCGGCGCCCGACTCCCTGACGGGCGTGGCGTCCGGCGACGAGCACCATGCCGATGGCGGCGAGCGCGGGGCGTTCCCGTGTTCCGTACTCGGTGACGACGCAGGCGCTGACGAGGCCGCCGTCAGGATCGTCGATGCCGTAGCCCGTGCCCGCGGTGAGGAGGAATCCCCACTTGTGTTCCTCCCGGGGCCAGCCACGGTTCTCGGACAGGTTCGCGCAGGCGTCGAGGTCGCGCAGGGTCAGACGACGGATGGGCAGAGCGGCGAGGGAAACAGTCGGCACGCAGGTCAGGCTGTCGGACGGGGGGCCCTGCCGTCCACCTGTTTCACAGCACACGTACGCGCTTTTGGCCATGTCGTGGTCCGGTGGACAGCCCGATGTGGTCCTGGAGACAGCTCGGCGACAGCCCGCCGATGTTTCACGTGAAACGGCAGGCGTGGATCTCCTCGCCAACAGGCGGCGTGGATGTCTTCATCAACGGACGGCGCGGGTCTCCTGAGCCCAGGTCTCCTCAGCCCAGGTCCGGGGCGTGCATCGCGCGGACCCCTTCGATGTTGCCGTCGAGGTAGTGCCGCAACGACAGCGGAACGAGGTGCACGGAGGCGATGCCCACACGGGTGAACGGCACCCGGACGATCTCGTACTCGCCGGCCGGCGCATCGACCTCGGGGCCGTGCCGGAGGGAGGGGTCCATGGACTCCAGACGGCAGACGAAGAAGTGCTGCACCTTCACACCGGTGGCACCACCGTCCTCGCCGATGTGCTCCACCGTGTCCACGAAGCACGGCACCACGTCGGCGATCTTGGCTCCGAGTTCCTCGTACACCTCGCGGTGCAGGGCGTGCACGACGGTCGGGTCTTCCGGCTCGACGCCGCCGCCGGGCGTCACCCAGTAGGGATCCACGCCGGGCTTCGTGCGCTTGATCAGGATGAGATCGTCACCGTCCAGAAGGACGGCGCGGGCGGTGCGCTTGACCACGGGTCGGACGGTCATGGGAGAAATGTGGCCCGGCGCGTTCCGCATGAAACATCCCCGCTGGTTTCACGTGAAACATGGCGAACCGTGACCAACCGGCGCCGTACGGTGACGCATGGCGCGTGCTGCATGCCGCGTCCCGCATGACCCGTCCGGACAGCCTCAGGACCAGTCGACGGCCGCCTGCTGGAGACGCTCATGGGCCCGCGCTATATGCGGCAGGGCCAGGGTGCCGGTACGCACCACCAGGAAGTAGGTCCGCAGCGGAGGCACCGCCGGATGGTGCAGCGCCACGACCTCCCCCCGGTCCAGGGCGCTCGCACACAGGTACCGGGGCAGGACGGCGAGCCCCGCCCCCGTCGCCGTACAGGCGAGGACCGCGCGCAGGTCGGGAACGATGACCGCGCCGGAGGTGGCGGGACGGGCATCGAAGACGGAGGCCCAGTAGCGGGAGACAAAGGGGAGCGACTCGTGGACCTCGACGACGGGCAGGCCCTCCAGGGCCAAGGCGCCCTTGCGGCACACTGCGTCCGGGCCGAGGCGTTCGGCCCAGTGGGGGGCCGCGATCAGGACGTGTTCCTCGTCGCAGAGCGTGGTCGCGGTGAGCAGGGGGCCGCGCGGCCGGGCGGTGGTGATGGCGAGATCGTGATGGCCGGCCGCCAGACCGTCGAGCGCTTCCTCGGCGGTGCCGAAGGACGCGCGCAGCGCCAGGCCCTGTCCGTCCTCGCCGGTCAGCTCCGCCAGGGCCGGCAGGGCGCGCTCGGCGGTGAACTCGGGAGGCCCGGCCAGATGCAGACTCCGTAAGGAGGACTCCTCGTCCAGTCCCGTCTCGGCGATCTCCACCAGGGCGTCCAGATGCGGGGCCGCCTTGTGCGCCAGCTCGTCGCCGATGGTCGTCGGGGTCACGCCCCGGGCCTGACGCAGGAAGAGAGGGCGGCCGAGCTGCCGCTCCAGGGTCCGGATCTGCGAGGTCACGGCGGGCTGGGACAGGCCGAGCAGCGCGGCGGCCCGCGTGAAGGAACCCGCGCGGTGCACGGTGACGAAGGTGCGCAGCAAGGCCAGATCCATGGCGTGCCCTCCCCCTCTCGCCGTCTGTTCGGGGTCCCCGGCAGCGCGCCCCACTATAAATATGTCGATAGGTCTCTGTCGCTACGGTGATTGGACACTGACACAGAGTCAACTAGCCTGGTTCGCACGGTTCTTCGCGCGCGGAACCGCGGACGGTCCGAGCCACGAGGGGGGAGGCTCGGACCGTCCGTCTTGCGTAGCCGGACCTCCTGCAGATGTCCGGGCGCGGCTCAGTCCGCCGACTCCTCCAGCGCCCGCAGCACGTCCGCCACCAGGTCCTCGGGGTCCTCGGCACCGACCGACATCCGGATGAAGCCCTCCGGCACCGCGTCACCGCCCCACCGGCCGCGCCGCTCGGCCGTGGACCGCACACCGCCGAAGCTCGTGGCGTCGTCCACCAGCCGCAGCGCCTCCAGGAACCGGTCGGCACGCGCCCGCGTGGGCAGCGTGAAGGAGACGACGCAGCCGAAGCGCCGCATCTGCTGGGAGGCGACCTTGTGCGAGGGGTCGTCGGGCAGCCCCGGGTAGCGCAGCCCCGTCACGTCGGGATGCGCGCGCAGCGCCTCGGCCACCTTCAGCGCCGTGGCGCTCTGCCGGTCGACGCGCATCTGGAGCGTGGCCAGGGAGCGGTGCGCGAGCCAGGCCTCCATCGGACCCGGGATGGCGCCCACGATCTTGCGCCAGCGGCGCACGGCGGTCATGGGCTCGCCGGCGCGCCCGACGACGTAGCCGAGCAGGATGTCGCCGTGCCCGGTGAGCTGCTTGGTCCCGCTGGCCACCGCGAAGTCGGCGCCCAGCTCCAGGGGCCGCTGCCCGAGCGGGGTGGCCAGGGTGTTGTCGACGGCGACGAGGGCGCCGCGCGCGTGGGCCGCCTCGACCAGCCTCCGGATGTCGCACACGTCGAGCCCCGGGTTGGACGGCGACTCGATCCACAGCAGCCGAGCGCCGTCGAGCACCTCCAGCTGGGCGTCGCCGCCCGTGGGGGCGGTGCGCACCTCGACGCCGAACGCCTCCAGCTGGGCGCGGACCAGCGGCAGCGCCTGGTAGCCGTCGTCCGGCAGCACGACCGCGTCCCCGGCGCGCAGCTGGGAGAACAGCACCGCGGAGATCGCCGCCATCCCGGAGGCGAACACCAGCGTCTCCACGCCGTCCGCGCCCGGCGCCTCCAGCTCGCCCACGGCCCGCTCCAGCAGGGTCCAGGTGGGGTTCTCGTCGCGGCCGTAGGTGTAGGGGCCGGTGGGGTCGCCGGGCAGATGGAAGTGCGCCGCGAAGACCGGCCCCGGCAGCGTCGGTTCGTGCTTCACCGGCTCGGGCAGTCCCGCCCGTACCGCGCGTGTGCCCTCGCCCGGACCCTCGCCCGCGTCGTTCATGCCGCCCGTCCTCCCAGCTGCTCGCGTACCGCGGCGAGCAGACCCTCGCTCGCCGTCTCCACCATCTCAAGGCATTCCTCGAAGCCGTCCATGCCCCCGTAGTAAGGGTCCGGTACGTCGAGGTCGTCGCCCGCGGCGGGGTCGTAGGAGCGCAGGAGCCGTACCTTGTCCTCGTCCCGCCGGGTGGGGGCGAGGCGGCGCAGCGCCTTCAGGTGCCCGGTGTCCAGGGCGATCACCAGGTCGAGGCGCGCGAACCAGGACGGCTGGAACTGCCGTGCCGTGTGCGCGGTGCCGTAGCCGGCCTCCCGCAGGACGGCGACGGTCCGCGGGTCGGCGGCGTCGCCCTCGTGCCAGCCGCCCGTCCCGGCGCTCTCGACCTCGACGAGACCGTCGAGGTCCGCGTCCTCGACGCGGGCGCGGAAGACGGATTCGGCCATCGGGGAGCGGCAGATGTTGCCGGTGCAGACGAAGCAGACGCGGTAGGTCATGCGGGCCTCAGTCCTCGTCGGGCAGGACGACGTGCAGCGCCCAGGACACGATCGAGATGATCAGGCCGCCGAGGACGGCCGTCCAGAACCCCTCGACGTGGAAGCTCAGGTCTATCTTGCCGCTCACCCACGAGGTCAGCAGCAGCATCAGCGCGTTGACGATCAGGGTGAACAGGCCGAGCGTGAGGATGTACAGGGGGAAGGTGAGGACCTTCACCACCGGCTTGACCAGGAAGTTGACCAGGCCGAAGATCAGGGCGACGACGATCAGCGTGACGGCCTTCTTGCCGGTGCTCGCCCCGGTCAGAGTGATCTTGTCAAGCAGCCATACGGCGACCAGCAGGGCTCCCGCGTTGGCGATCGTCTTGACTACGAAATTCTTCATGTGTCTGATCGTGGCAGACAGACACGGCCATGAGCAGAGGCGAGGGCGGACCCGGGCGATGAAGGCTTTCCGGCTGGACGAACTGGAGGCGGAACGCGCCGCCAACGAAGGGGCCTATCTGCAGTTCCTGCGCGAGCGGAACATGTCCGTCGGGCTGTACGCCCTCAACTCGGGCGAGCACGACCCGCAGAAGCCGCACAACCAGGACGAGGTGTACTTCGTCGTCAGCGGGCGCGCCTCCCTCACCGTCGGCCTGGAGACCACGGAGGTGGCGCGCGGCAGCGTGGTGTACGTGCCCGCCGGGGTCGCCCACAAGTTCCACCACATCAGCGAGGACCTGCGGGTTCTGGTGGTGTTCTCCCCGCCGGAAGGCTGAGGCCCGCCCCCGGGTTCCCTAGGGGATCGGTCAGGGGAGGACAAGGGATGCGAGGCCCCCGCCGGCACCCCCCACGGCCCTAGCATCGGGTGCAGGACATCCAGGAGAACCCGGCACCCGTCAACGGGCCGGAACGGAAAGGGCGAAGGCGATGCGAGAGATTTTCGCGGGACTGCCGTGGTGGGTGAAGTGGGTCGCGGTGCCGGTCATCGCCCTCGTCGTGTTCGGCGGTGTGATCGCGTCCGTCGTCGGGTTCGTGATCGGTCTGCTCTTCAAGCTGCTGGTCTTCGTGGCGCTGGTCGGCGGACTGATCTACGTCGTGCGGAAGTTCACCGCGGGATCGTCCTCACGCAGCGACTGGTGAGCGGCGCCGGCCGAGGGCACCGGCCGGCGCGGGCCGCCCGCGAAGGGTGAGCACCGAGGGGAATCGGGTGTTCCCTCGGGGGAGGGAAGTTTCCGGTCGGCCATTTTGCCGAGGGCGGCGGACGGTTAGAGTCCGGAATCCGGTGCGGGGCCGACCCCCCGCGCATGACGGACACCCCCGCACCCGTGTTCCCCGCACGGGCTCCCCTCGCGCTCCGGGAGTGACCCTTGGCCACGGTTGACA
Organism: Streptomyces sp. NPDC014801; assembly: GCF_043082085.1. Classification (NCBI taxonomy): domain Bacteria; kingdom Bacillati; phylum Actinomycetota; class Actinomycetes; order Kitasatosporales; family Streptomycetaceae; genus Streptomyces; species Streptomyces sp. NPDC014801. The sequence goes on from NZ_JBIBXG010000015.1 coordinate 78,735, forward strand.
CCGCCCCCGCGGAACCGCACGCACCCCCCACACGGAACCGCTCCACCACACCCCCACTGCAACGGCCGGCCCCCACACAGGGCCCCGGACAGCAGGCGGCGACCACTCTGATCAGCTCGGTACAGCGCGCGATGCGCCTGCTGGAAGCCGTCACCGAGCACCCCTGCGGCGCCCCCGCCAAACAACTGGCCCGCGAGACCGGGCTGGCCCTGCCCACCGCCTACCACCTGCTGCGCACCCTGGTGCACGAGGGCTATCTGCACCGGGAGAAGGGCCTGTTCTTCCTCGGCGAGTCGGCCGAGCGGCTCGGCAGCAGCGGGGCGGAGCAGAAACGTCGCAGCACGATGGTGGACACCCTCGCGCAGTGGCGCGATTCCATCGGTGTCCCCGTCTACTACGCCATGTACCGCGACGGCGAGATCGAGGTCATGTGCGTCTCGGACACGCCCGGCAACCCGGCGGTCGAGGAGTGGGCCGACTTCCGCGAGACCGCGCACGCGCACGCCATCGGGCAGTGCCTGCTCTCCCAGCTGGACGACAACGCCCGCCGTGACCACCTCTCGCGCCACCCGGCGCAGGCCATCACCCCGTACACCGTGTGTGACAACCGCACCCTCCTGCGCCGCCTGGAACGCCTGCCGCGCATGGAGCCGGTGATCGAGCGGCAGGAGTACGCCCTGGGCACGGTGTGCGCGGCGGTACCCATCACGGTGGGCACCACGGCCGCGACGATGGCCATCTCCCTTCCCGTCCACCAGGCCGAACGGCTGCTGCCCGCGGCGCGCCGGCTGCAGGACGAGATCGGACGGCTGCTCGGCTCGCTGGCGCTCTCTATCAGTATCTGAAAACTCACTCCTTGTGATCTCGCGTACACGTCGAGCAACATGCCACCAGTGTCAAGGGGTTCATTCCCGGCCAGTCGACGGCAAGTGACGGGGTAGGCGAATGCGCGAGTCCGTGCAGGCAGTGCAGGCAGAGGTCATGATGAGCTTTCTCGTGTCCGAGGAGCTCTCGTTCCGCATCCCGGTGGAACTGCGCTACGAAACCGGCGATCCCTATGCCGTGCGGCTGACCTTCCATCTGCCCGGAGACGCCCCGGTGACCTGGGCGTTCGGCCGGGAGCTGCTGCTGGACGGGGTCGGGCGGCCGTGCGGGGAGGGGGACGTCCGCATCGCGCCGGTCGAAGCCGACACGCTCGGCGAGGTCCTGATCCGGCTCCAGGTCGGCGGCGACCAGGCCCTGTTCCGCGCGTCGGCCGCGCCGCTCGTGGCGTTCCTGGACCGCACCGACAAGCTGGTGCCGCTCGGTCAGGAGGGCGCGCTCGCCGACTTCGACGCGCATCTGGACGAGGCCCTGGACCGCATCCTCGCGGAGGAGCAGAGCGCGGGCTGACGCGTCACCGAGGTGGCGTAACGGTTCGCCGCGGGGTGGGGACTGCAGAAACGCTTCTGCGCCGCGGTACGGCGCGGGAGTCGGCGGTACGGGCAGGACGCCTGCCGCGCGGCCAGGAGTTTGCGGTAGGGCACGGCGGCCAGGAGTTTGCGGTAGGGCACGGCGGCCAGGAGCTTGCGGTACGGCACGGTGCCGTCCGGTGGCTCAGCGCTTGCGGCGTCGGCCCCGGCCGCCCCGGCTCGCGGGCGCCGGAATCGAACCGGTGGCCGTGCCGGAACCGGTGGCCGGGCCCGTGGCGCTGCTGCCGCCGTGGCCCGCGCGGCTGCCGGCGCCCCGGCTGCCCGGCGCCGTCCCCGGACGGTCGGCGGAGACCACCAGTGCGGCCAGCGCCGTGGTGACCGGCACCGAGGCGACCAGGCCGATGGAGCCCACCAGCGTGCGCACGATCTCCTCCGCGACCAGCTCACTGTTGGCGACCGTGCCCACGCTGCTCTGCGCGATGGAGAACAGCAGCAGCAGCGGCAGCGCGGCACCCGCGTAGGCCAGGACCAGGGTGTTGACGACGGACGCGATGTGGTCGCGTCCGATGCGGATGCCCGCGCGGTACAGCCCGCGCCAGCCCATCGACGGGTTGGCCTCGTGCAGCTCCCAGACGGCGGAGGTCTGGGTGACCGTCACGTCGTCGAGCACACCGAGGGAGCCGATGATGACGCCGGCCAGCAGCAGACCGCTCATGTCGATCGACGGGTACAGGCCGTGGATGAGACCGGTGCTGTCGTCCGTGTTGCCGGTCAGCGCGGCCCAGCCGATGAACAGCGAGCCGAGGACGCCGATCAGCAGCAGCGAGATCAGGGTGCCGAGGACCGCCACCGAGGTACGGGCCGACAGCCCGTGGCACAGGTACAGGGCGATGAGCATGATGGCGCTGGACCCGACGACGGCGACGACCAGCGGGTTCGAGCCCTGCAGGATCGCGGGCAGGATGAAGAGGTTCAGCACCAGGAAGCTGATGGCCAGCGCGACGAGCGCCATCACCCCGCGCAACCGCCCCACGACCACGACGGCGAGCGCGAAGATGCCGGCCAGCAGGGCCATCGGGAAGCGCCGGTTGACGTCCGTGACCGAGTACTGCAGGTCCTTCGGGGCCGACGGCTCGTAGGCGACCACCACCTGCTCGCCCTGGTGCAGCTGCCGCGTCTGGTCCGGCTGCACGATCTCGGTGAACGTACGGCCCTTGTCCTTGCCGGTGTCGACCCGGACGGTCGCCTTCTTGCAGGTGCCGGCGGCCTGTTGCCGGCCGGAGGAGCCCTCCGCGGTGGAGGCGTCCCCGGTCGGGGCGGTGCCGGAGGCGTTGACAGACGCGCAGCTCACCTCCACCAGCCGGGTGACCGTGGCCTGCTGGGTCTGGCGGTCGAAACCGACGCCGGTGCGCGCGTGGCCCGGGGCGCCGCCGGGCCACAGCACGCAGAGACCGACGACGACCGCCGCGGCGAAGGGGATCAGGATCGCCGCGATGACCTTGCGCAGATGCCGGGAGACGGGAGCGGCGGGCCCGTGACTGTGACTGTGCGAGTGCCCGGGCCCGTGTCCGTGGCCGGAATGCCCGGGCCCGTGTCCGTGGCCGGAATGCCCGGGCCCGTGTCCGTGGCCGGAATGCCCGGGCCCGTGTCCGTGGCCGGAATGGCCAGGCTCGTGTCCGTGGCTGGAAGTGCCGTGGCCCGGTCCGTGCCCGTCACCGTGGCCGGACCCTTGTCCGTACCCGTGCCCGTGCTCGTCCCCGTGCCCGTGCTCCCGGCCGTAGTCGGCGGCCGGGAAGTACCCCTCTTCGGCCTGGTGGCCGGGGCCTCTGGAGCCCTGGCCGCGCGGCGGTTCGGACGGCGGATACGGGGGCGGGGGTGTCGTGGTCACCGCCCGATCATCGCAAGAACGACAGGGGCCCTCTGTTCACCGCGCCCGAAGGGACGCTAGCGTGGAGACACCTTTGCACACGCGGGAGCTCGGAGCACCGGGCTGAGAGGGCGCTGACCTCCGTCTGCGCGATGTTTCACGTGGAACATGACGTCCCACGCCGAAACGTCGGCCGACGGTGACCGCTGCGTCGACCGCCGAACCTGTTACCGGGTAATGCCGGCGTAGGGAGTAGGTCTGATGACCAACAAGGACGCACGCACGCCTGCCTCCGTTCAGAGCGAGACCGCTCAGGAGGCCGGGAAGTCCATCGGCTGGCACAAGGCATACGTCGAGGGTTCACGCCCCGACCTGCGGGTGCCGGTCCGTCAGGTGCACCTCACCAACGGGAAGTCGGTCACGCTGTACGACACGTCCGGCCCGTACACCGATCCGCTCGTCGACACCGACGTCCGCAGGGGCCTGGCGCCGCTGCGGGAGAACTGGATCATCGCCCGCGGCGACACCGAGGAGTACGCGGGCCGTCCCGTCCGTCCCGAGGACGACGGGATCAAGCACACCTCGCCGCGGGGCGGTCTGCGCAACCTCGACGCGGTCTTCCCCGGGCGGCCGCGCCAGCCCCGTCGCGGCCGTGACGGCCAGGCGGTCACGCAGCTCGCGTACGCCCGCCGGGGCGAGATCACCCCGGAGATGGAGTACGTGGCCATCCGGGAGAACGTCTCGCCCGAGGTGGTCCGCGAGGAGATCGCGGCGGGCCGGGCGGTGCTGCCGGCCAACGTCAACCACCCGGAGATCGAGCCGATGATCATCGGCAAGCGGTTCCTGGTGAAGGTCAACGCCAACATCGGCAACTCCGCGGTGACCTCCTCCATCGAGGAGGAGGTCGAGAAGATGACCTGGGCGACCCGCTGGGGCGCCGACACGGTCATGGACCTGTCCACCGGACGCAACATCCACACCACCCGCGAGTGGGTGCTGCGCAACTCCCCGGTGCCCATCGGCACGGTGCCGCTGTACCAGGCGCTGGAGAAGGTCGACGGCAAGGCCGAGGAACTGACCTGGGAGATCTACAAGGACACGGTCATCGAGCAGGCCGAGCAGGGCGTGGACTACATGACGGTCCACGCGGGCGTACGCCTGGCGTATGTGCCGCTCACCGCCAACCGCAAGACGGGCATCGTCTCGCGCGGAGGCTCCATCATGGCCGCGTGGTGCCTCGCCCACCACAAGGAGTCGTTCCTCTACGAGAACTTCGAGGAGCTCTGCGAGATCCTCGCCGCGTACGACGTGACGTACTCCCTCGGCGACGGCCTCAGGCCCGGCTCCATCGCGGACGCCAACGACGAGGCGCAGTTCGCGGAGTTGAGGACCCTCGGGGAACTCAACACGATCGCCAAGCGTTTCCACGTACAGACCATGATCGAGGGCCCGGGCCACGTCCCGATGCACAAGATCAAGGAGAACATCGACCTTCAGCAGGAGATCTGCGATGAAGCTCCGTTCTATACGCTCGGCCCGCTGACCACGGACATCGCTCCGGCGTACGACCACATCACCTCCGGCATCGGCGCCGCGATGATCGCCTGGTGGGGCACGGCGATGCTCTGCTACGTCACGCCCAAGGAGCACCTGGGCCTGCCCAACCGGGACGACGTCAAGACCGGTGTGATCACCTACAAGATCGCCGCGCACGCGGCCGACCTCGCCAAGGGGCACCCGGGCGCGCAGGAGTGGGACGACGCCCTGTCCGACGCCCGGTTCGAGTTCCGGTGGGAGGACCAGTTCAACCTCGCGCTGGACCCGGACACGGCACGGGAGTTCCACGACGAGACCCTGCCGGCGGAACCGGCCAAGACGGCCCACTTCTGCTCGATGTGCGGACCGAAGTTCTGCTCGATGAAGATCTCGCAGGACATCCGCCGTGAGCACGGCGGCAGCCAGGCCGAGATCGAGGAGGGCATGGCGCAGAAGTCGAAGGAGTTCGCGGCGGCGGGCAACCGCGTCTACCTGCCGATCGCCGACTGACGCACGCGCACACCACCAGCGGGCGGGCGGTGCTCCCCACGGGCGCAGGTGCTTCCCGTGCGGGCGCACCGCGCGGGAAGCACGGCCCGCCCGGGTTCATTCCGGCTGGTGTTCCGGGCCTCCGAAGTCCGGGCTGGTGTAGTCCGGACTGGAGAAGCTCGGGCGCGGGCCGGCGGTGGGGCCGTCGTCGGGACTGGTGAACCCCGGCCGGTCGTACCCCAGGCGCGGGATACGGCTGGTCGGCACCGACGGGGACACCGGGTACGGCGTCGTCGTACCGGGCTCGGAGAGGGCGTCGCGCAGAAAGGGGATGATGCCGCGTTCCAGCAGGGCCTCGTGCCAGGCGTCCCGGGCCTGGGCCAGTTCCTCGGGCAGTTCGCCGTAGCCGCCGGGCTCGGCCGGGGCACGGTTGCGCAAGGCGGTGAGCAGCAGGCCGACGGTGGCGACAAGGATCGCGGCCGCCGTGAGGGCGGCGAAGACCCAGCCGGCGGTCACCATCGTCCCGGCAAAGGCGGGCTGCGGGTCGAGCATCTTCAGGACGTACCCGACGAGCAGGAAGATCGCGGCGGCGGTGCCCGCGAGGACGGGGGCGAGGACGGCGACGACGGCGACGGCGCCCGCGCCGGTGCTCTCGGCCATCTCCCCCATGGTGGCCGCGAGCCCGATAGAGGAGCTGTCGGGTTCCCCGGGACCCGAGGTGCGGCCGGTGGCCGAGGCGGCCGGGGCCGGATGGCGCAGTTCCTCGCGGACCTTGACGTAGTGCTGGTACTCGGTGGCGGCCGAGGCGGTGATGAGTGCGGTGGCGCCCAGCGCCATACTGCGCAGCTGTTCGATGCTGAGCCGCTGACCGGCGGCGGACAGCTCCGGGCGGTGTGGTGCGGAGCGCAGCGCCTCATCGAGGATCCGCTCGTACGCCTGGCGGTCCTCGCTCAGCAGGTGCTGCGGAACGCTGTTCATGTGCATCCCCCGATGCTCCGTAGGGCTTGGGGCTCGCATGACGACGAGCCGTCGGGCAGAAACGGAGGGGAGCCTGCTACGGATAAGCCGATGGTAGAGCGGCGACCGCTCGCGGTGACAGGGGGTTTGCACAAATTGCCGGTGGCCCCGGCGCGTTGAGGGCTGCCGGGCCGCGCGGTGCCCGGCGGGGCCGAACGCGCGGCGGACCGGTGCGCTCGAACCCTCAGCCACCCAGCGGCAGTTGCTGGACCAGCAGCTTTCCGGCCATCGTCACGCCGCCGTCCATCGCGATGGCGAGCCCGTCGGCGTAGACGTGCGGGCCCTCGACGACGGGACCGGTGCCGTCCTCGCCGTCCTCGGAGCCGACCTCGCCGAGCAGGTAGGGAATCGGGCTGTGACCGTGAACGATGCGGGTGCCGCCGTACGTATCGAGCAGGGAGCGGACGGCGTCGGCGCCGCCTTCGTCGCGGAAGGAGAAGCGCTTGGTGAACTTGCGGAACAGATCCCAGCACTCGTCCGCGTCGTTGCGGGTCAGCGTCTCGCGGACGGTGTCGTTGACGGCCTCGATCGAGTCGCCGTAGTCGAGGTAGGCGGTGGTGTCGGAGTGCACGAGCAGATAGCCGTCGACCTCCTCGACGGCGTCCAGGCGGGCCATCCACTGCAGGTGGTGGTCCTGGAGGCGGTCCATGTCGGTCTTCTGGCCGCCGTTGAGCAGCCAGGCCGCCTGGAAGGTGGCGGTGCCCGCACCGGAGTTGACGGGGGTGTCGCCGAACCGCTTCGCGCCGAGCAGCAGCAGCTCGTGGTTGCCCATGAGCGCCTTGCAGTAACCGCCGGCCGCCGCGGCCTCCGCGGACAGCCGCATCACCAGGTCGATGACGCCGATGCCGTCGGGTCCGCGGTCGGTGAAGTCGCCGAGGAACCACAGTCGCGCGGTGCCGGCGCACCAGTGGCCCGCCGCGTCGATCAGCCCCTTGTCCTGCAGCGCGGCGATCAGCTCGTCGAGGTAGCCGTGCACGTCGCCCACCACGAAGAGGGGGCCGGGGCCGGGCGCGGGCTGCGCCGGGGCGGGTGCGGGGGCGGCCGCCGGGTCGACGGCCACCTGCACGGTGTCGCCGCGGTTGATGACGGGCAGGTCGCGCTCGGTGGGCGTGTAGCCCTCGGGCACCTCCAGCGGGTCCTCGCCGGCGGGCGCGACGGGCACGACGGGTTCGCCGGGCTGGGCGCTGTGGGCGAACGGACCGGTCTCATGGACGTACGCGGGCACCCGGAAGTCGCGCAGCGTCGCCGTCCGCTCCACCTCGGGTCCCTGACCGGCCCCCTGAGTCATCGACCCCTCCACCATCGCGCCGCATCTGCACCGCTTCGGACTGCCTGGTCGCAGCGGCCCGCGGTGTCGTGGGCCCATCATAGGAATGCGGATCGTGCCGTGTGATGACCCAGGGGTGGTGAATCGGAGCAAGACTCCTGTTCACCGCGGCTTTCGCCCCGTTTGGGAAGGGCTTTCCCCACCTGGTCGCCCCGCGGTCGCGGTCCCGGCGGCGCCGGTCGGGGCATCGCCTCGCCCTCGGACGGTCCGTCGTCGCCGGGGGCCTCGTCACCGCCGAAGGTGAACCGCCGCCCCCGGTTCCTGGCCCCTGCGCCCGGGGAGCCCTCTCATCCCTGTCGGCGGCCATGGCGCGAGCCGCCTCGGCCCCGGGGTGCGTGCCGCCTCAAGCCCCGGAGTGCGAGCCGCCTCGTCCGGACGTGACAACGGGAGCCGTCGCACCTCCCACCGCGGGCAGGCGGCGTCGCCGCCGGTCCTATCCGTCCCGCTCCGGCGCCCGCGGCGGGGAGACCGTCCTGCGCTGCGGACGTCGCTGGGAAGAGGTACGGATGATCAGCTCGGTCGGTATCACCTGTTCGACGGGCTGGTCGGACTCCACGCCCTCGATGGCGTCGATGAGCAGCTGGACGACGGCCGTGCCGATGCGGCGGGGCTTGAGCGACAGCGTCGTGATGGGCGGCTCGGTGCTGGCGTACACGGTGGACTCGCTGCAGCAGACCAGAAGCAGGTCCTCCGGTACGCGCAGCCCGTAGCGGCGGGCGGCGGCGAGTAGATCGGTGCCGTTGGGATCGAACAGGCCGTAGACGGCGTCGGGGCGGTCCGGCCGGGCGAGCAGACGGTCGGCGGCGACGGCGCCGGCGCACGGGTCGTGGGCGGGGTAGGCCTCGTAGACCGGGTCCTGTCCGACCCGCTCGCACCAGCGCAGATAGGCGGTGGTCGACAGGTGGGTGTACGTGTCGGTCGAGGTGCCGGTGAGCAGTCCGATACGGCGGGCGCCGGCGTCGGCGAGGTGGTCGAGGATGTTGAGGACGGCGGCCTCGTGGTCGTTGTCGACCCAGGCGGTCACCGGCAGGGAACCGGCCGGGCGGCCGTCGGAGACCACCGGTAAACCCTGCCGGACCAGCTCGGTGACGACCGGGTCCTGGTCGGAGGGGTCGATGACGACCGTGCCGTCCAGGGCGACGTTGGACCACACGTCGTGGCGGGAGGTCGCGGGCAGGATGACCAGGGCGTAGCCGCGGGCGAGCGCGGCCGAGGTGGCGGCGCGCGCCATCTCGGCGAAGTACGCGAACTCGGTGAAGGTGAAAGGTTCATCCCCGTACGTGGTCACGGTCAGACCGATGAGACCCGACTTGCCGGTACGGAGGGTGCGGGCCGCGGCCGAGGGGCGGTAGCCCAGCCGGTCGGCGACCTCGCGGACGTGCCGCCGGGTCGCGTCCGGGAGCCGGCCCTTGCCGTTGAGGGCGTCGGAGACGGTCGTGATGGAGACTCCGGCGGCGGCGGCAACGTCCCTGATGCCCGCCCGGCCCGGCCGGCTGCCTCGGCGTGAGGTTTCCGCGCGGCTCACCTGGTGCTTCCCTGCTGCTGTCATGGCGAGGTGATAGTAGGGCTCATGCCGTGGGGTAGGGCGGGCGCATATGCACGCGTTGACAGGCACGTTTCTGCATGGTCGCGAAGGGTCAACTGCCTGGGAATGCAAGGTAGTTGCGCGTTTTGCTGCCAGGACGCGATGCGTGGGGGTGGATAGGCCTGGCGCGCCCCCGATGTTTCGAAGAGGTCTCAACTCACCTTGACGAGGGATGCGCGCCACGGCGCGAGCCACCGGCGCGTAGATATATGTACGGCGCGCCCCCCGCGCTGTACGCCTTCGCCGTGCGCTTCGTCTGCCTTCATCCGACGATGCCCGGGATGCCGGCGCGCAGGGGAGGTGCCGCCGCCGCGGCCGCCGCTCAGGAGGTCGCTGCAGACCGGTACGCAGCGCGGCCCAATCCTCATAAGGTGAGCAGTATTGGAAGCCGGCGGCAGTGACGGGCCGCCGGTGGTCGCGAGGAGGACTGCGGTGAGCGAGACGAGCCCGAAGCTGCGCGCCGAGCTGGAGGGTATCCCCACCTACAAGCCGGGCAAGCCCGCCGCGGCAGGTGGCCCGGTGGCCTACAAGCTGTCCTCCAACGAGAACCCCTATCCGCCGCTGCCGGGCGTGATGGAGCGCGTGACCGCCGCCGCCGGGGAGTTCAACCGCTACCCGGACATGGCCTGCACAGGCCTGATGAACGAGCTGTCCGAGCGCTTCGGCGTCCCGCTCTCCCACCTCGCGACCGGCACCGGCTCGGTCGGCGTCGCCCAGCAGCTGGTGCAGGCGACCTCCGGTCCGGGCGACGAGGTGATCTACGCCTGGCGCTCCTTCGAGGCGTACCCGATCATCACCCAGATCAGCGGGGCGCGCTCGGTGCAGGTGCCGCTGACCGAGGGCGATGTCCACGACCTCGACGCGATGGCGGACGCGATCACCGACCGTACCCGGCTGATCTTCGTCTGCAACCCGAACAACCCGACGGGCACGGTGGTGCGCCGGGCCGAGCTGGAGCGCTTCCTCGACCGGGTGCCCGGTGATGTGCTGGTGGTGCTGGACGAGGCCTACCGGGAGTTCATCCGCGACCCCGAGGTGCCGGACGGCGTCGAGCTGTACCGGGAGCGGCCCAACGTGTGCGTGCTGCGGACCTTCTCCAAGGCGTACGGCCTCGCCGGGCTGCGGGTCGGCTTCGCGATCGCCCATGAGCCGGTGGCGGCGGCGCTGCGCAAGACGGCGGTGCCGTTCGGGGTGAGCCAGCTGGCGCAGGAGGCCGCGATCGCCTCGCTGCAGGCGGAGGACGAGCTGCTGGGCCGCGTCGGCTCGCTGGTGTGTGAGCGCACGCGCGTGGTCGACGCGCTGCGGGCGCAGGGCTGGACGGTGCCCGAGACGCAGGCCAACTTCGTGTGGCTGCGGCTGGGTGAGCGCACGCTCGCGTTCGCGGAGGCATGCGAGCAGGCCGGTGTGGTCGTGCGTCCGTTCGCCGGCGAGGGGGTCCGGGTGACGGTCGGGGAGACCGAGGCCAACGACATCTTCGTGAAGGTGGCGGAGAACTTCCGCAAGGAGCTGTAGGGCTCCGCACGCAGGGAGCCGTCAGGCTCCGTCGGCAGATCACGGGTGGCGCCGCGGGTGCGGCCGCGGCCTGGGTGAGCTGCCCGTGGTCGAGGGCTGGATCGGTCCGGTGACTGGTGACCCGGTGGACCGGATCGGTCCGGTGACCGGTTCAGCCGGTGGACCGGGTCGGGCCGGCGGCTGGTCAGCCGGTGGGCTGGGTCAGTCCGGCGGTCCGGTGGACCGGGTCAGTCCTCGATCAGTTCCACGCGGACGGGGTCGCCGTCGCGCACGGTGGCCAGGGCGCGAGCGTCCCCGTCCAGGCGTCCCATCACATTGCAGGGGCTGGCCAGGCGGCATTCGTCGCCCTGGGAGATGGGCGTCGGCCCGTAGGGGAGGGCGAGCGCGTCGCCGTCCGTCCAGAAGGCCACGGTGCCCGGCTCGACGACCTGCCGGGCCGTGGTTTCACGTGAAACCGAGACCCCGGTGTCGAAGTAGACCTCCTCGCCCCAGGTGCGGGCGACGGAGACCAGGGGCAGGGCCTTGGCGAGGGCCTGGGTGGTCGCGGTGTCGTCGAGGGTCGCGGTGAGGTGTCCCGCGGGCCAGGAGATCCGGATCCGCGTCGTCGTGACGTCGTGTGTGCTGTCCGTAGTGGAGTGCGTCTGCATGGCGCGCAATTCAACACAACGTTGAAGTCGCTGCCAAGAGTCTGCCGTGGCGGTCAAGGGGGGACCCCCCTTCGAACGTCGAAAATCGGTGCGTCATAATGGCTTGTGAATGTGAATGCATTCACAAGCGTGTCCCGGTTGCTCCCGCGTTGTGTGTGACAAACAGGGGCAAACGGCTGCCGTACCACGGCGAGGTAAGGAGACTGACGACGTGGACCTGGCTTTGGCGCCGGAGACACTGGCGCGCTGGCAGTTCGGCATCACCACCGTCTACCACTTCCTGTTCGTCCCGCTGACGATCTCTCTCGCCGCGCTCACGGCCGGGTTGCAGACCGCCTGGGTGCGCACGGAGAAGGAGAAGTACCTCAGGGCGACCAAGTTCTGGGGCAAGCTCTTCCTGATCAACATCGCGATGGGTGTCGTCACCGGCATCGTGCAGGAGTTCCAGTTCGGCATGAACTGGTCGGACTACTCCCGCTTCGTCGGCGACATCTTCGGGGCGCCCCTCGCCTTCGAGGCCCTGATCGCCTTCTTCTTCGAGTCGACCTTCATCGGGCTGTGGATCTTCGGCTGGGACAAGCTGCCGAAGAAGATCCACCTGGCCTGCATCTGGATGGTCTCGATCGGCACGATCCTGTCGGCGTACTTCATCCTCGCCGCGAACTCCTGGATGCAGCACCCGGTCGGCTACCGGATCAACAAGGCCAAGGGCCGCGCCGAGCTGACCGACTTCTGGGCCGTGCTGACCCAGAACACCGCGCTCAGCCAGGCCTTCCACACCCTGTCCGCGGCCTTCCTCACCGGCGGCGCCTTCATGGTCGGCATCGCCGCCTTCCACCTGGCCCGCAAGAAGCACATCCGCGAGATGAAGACCTCGCTGCGGCTCGGCCTGATCACCGTGGTCATCGCCGGCCTGCTCACCGCGGTCAGCGGCGACACCCTCGGCAAGGTCATGTTCAAGCAGCAGCCGATGAAGATGGCCGCCGCCGAGGCCCTGTGGGACGGCCAGAGGCCCGCCCCGTTCTCCGTCTTCGCCTACGGCGACGTCGAGAAGGGCCACAACTCGGTCGCCATCGAGATCCCCGGCCTGCTGTCCTTCCTGGCCAACGACGACTTCACCTCGTACGTCCCCGGCATCAACGACGTCAACAAGGCCGAGCAGCAGAAGTTCGGGCCCGGCGACTACCGGCCCAACATCCCCGTCACTTTCTGGGGCTTCCGCTGGATGATCGGCTTCGGCATGACGTCCTTCGCCCTCGGCATCGCCGGCCTGTGGCTGACCCGCAAGAAGTTCCTGCTGCCGCAGCATCTGAGGGTCGGCGAGGACGAGGTGCCGCACCTGGTGCTGTTCAAGAACAAGGCGCTCAGCCCGAAGCTCACCGTCTGGTTCTGGCGCATCGCCGTCTGGACCCTGGCCTTCCCGCTGATCGCCAACTCCTGGGGCTGGATCTTCACCGAGATGGGCCGCCAGCCGTGGGTCGTCTACGGCGTCCTGCAGACCCGTGACGCGGTCTCCCCCGGCGTCTCCCAGGGCGAGGTCATCACGTCGATGGCCGTCTTCACCACGCTGTACGCGATCCTCGCCGTCGTCGAGGTGAAGCTGCTCGCCAAGTACGTCAAGGCCGGCCCGCCCGAGCTGTCCGAGGACGACCTGAACCCGCCCACGAAGATCGGCGGCGACTCCCGGGACGCCGACAAGCCGATGGCCTTCTCGTACTAGGCCGAGGGAGCTGCACAGACATGGAACTGCACGACGTCTGGTTCGTCCTGATCGCCGTCCTGTGGACCGGCTACTTCTTCCTGGAGGGCTTCGACTTCGGAGTGGGTGTCCTCACCAGGCTGCTGGCCCGCGACCGGGCCGAGAAGCGGGTGCTGATCAACACCATCGGCCCGGTCTGGGACGGCAACGAGGTGTGGCTGCTGTCGGCGGGCGGCGCGACCTTCGCCGCCTTCCCCGAGTGGTACGCCACCCTGTTCTCCGGCTTCTACCTGCCGCTGCTGGTCATCCTGGTCTGCCTGATCGTGCGCGGTGTCGCCTTCGAGTACCGCGCGAAGCGGCCCGAGGAGCAGTGGCAGCGCAACTGGGAGAGGGCGATCTTCTGGTGCTCGCTGATCCCCGCGTTCCTGTGGGGCGTGGCGTTCGGCAACATCGTGCACGGCGTGAAGATCGACCGGAACCTGGAGTACGCCGGGAACCTCGGCGACCTGCTCAACCCCTACGCCCTGCTCGGCGGCCTGGTCACGCTGACGCTGTTCACCTTCCACGGGACGGTGTTCACCGCGCTGAAGACCGTCGGGGACATCCGGGAGCGGGCGCGGAAGCTGGCCCTCAAGGTCGGTCTCGCCACCGCCGTCCTCGCGCTGGTCTTCCTGGGCTGGACGCAGCTGGACCGGGGTGACGGTGCGAGCCTGGTCGCTCTGGTGGTCGCCGTCGTCGCCCTGCTCGCGGCGCTCGTGGCCAACCAGGCCGGGCGCGAGGGCTGGTCGTTCGCCCTGTCCGGCGTCACCATCGTGGCCGCCGTGGCCATGCTGTTCCTGACGCTGTTCCCGAACGTCATGCCGTCCACGCTGAACCCGGACTGGAGCCTGACGGTCACCAACGCCTCGTCGAGCCCCTACACCCTGAAGATCATGACCTGGTGCGCGGCGATCGCCACGCCCGTGGTGATGCTCTACCAGGGCTGGACCTACTGGGTCTTCCGCAAGCGGATCGGCACCCAGCACATCGCCGAGCCCGCGCACTGAGGTCTCCCCTCGCGCACTGAGGTGTGTTTCACGTGAAACCAATCGATCCGCGTCTGCTCCGGTACGCCCGGGCCACCCGCCGCTTCCTGCTGGCGGTGGTCGGCCTGGGCGCCCTGGGGGCGGTGCTGGTCATCGCCCAGGCGATGCTCATCGCCGAGACGGTCGTCGGCGCGTTCCAGCACGGCCTGTCCGTGTCCGGCCTGCGCACCCCCCTGCTGCTGTTGGTGGCCGTCGCCGCCGGCCGCGCCCTGGTCGCCTGGCTCACCGAGCTCGCCGCCCACCGGGCGAGCGCGGCGGTGAAGTCGGAGTTGCGCGGCCGGCTGCTGGAGCAGGCCGCCCGGCTCGGCCCCGGCTGGCTGGCAGGGCAGCGGACCGGATCGCTGGTCACGCTCGCCACGCGCGGCATCGACGCGCTCGACGACTACTTCTCGCGCTATCTGCCGCAGCTCGGTCTCGCGGTGGCGGTTCCGGTGGCGGTCCTGGCGCGGATCGTCACCGAGGACTGGGTGTCGGCGGCCATCATCGTCGCCACGCTCCCCCTCATCCCCGTCTTCATGATGCTGATCGGCTGGGCGACCCAGTCCCGGATGGACCGTCAGTGGCGGCTGCTGTCCCGGCTGTCCGGGCACTTCCTCGATGTCGTCGCCGGGCTGCCCACGCTGAAGGTCTTCGGCCGGGCCAAGGCGCAGGCCGAGTCGATCCGGCGGATCACCGGCGAGTACCGCCAGGCGACGATGCGGACCCTGCGGATCGCCTTCCTGTCGTCCTTCGCGCTGGAGCTGCTGTCCACGCTGTCCGTCGCCCTGGTCGCGGTGACGATCGGCATGCGGCTCGTCCACGGCGAGATGACGCTCTACGACGGCCTGGTCGTCCTCGTCCTCGCCCCGGAGGCGTATCTGCCGCTGCGGCAGGTGGGCGCCCAGTACCACGCCGCCGCGGAGGGACTGGCGGCGGCGGAGGAGATCTTCGCCGTCCTGGAGACCCCGCTGCCGCAGTCGGGCACCCGGCCCGTGCCCGCCGGCGCCCTCGCCTTCGACGGCGTGCGCGTGCGCTACCCCGGCCGCTCGGCGGACGCGGTGACCGACGTGTCGTTCAGCGTGGAAGAGGGGGAGACCGTCGCCCTGGTGGGGCCCAGCGGGGCGGGCAAGTCCACGCTGCTCGCGGTGGTGCTCGGCTTCGTGACACCGACCGCCGGGCGGGTGCGGATCGGGGGAGCGGACCTCACGGACGTGGACCTTCAGCAGTGGCGGTCGCGGATCGCCTGGGTGCCGCAGCGGCCGCAACTGTTCGCCGGGACCATCGCCGACAACGTGCGCCTGGCCCGGCCGGACGCCGACGACACCGCCGTACGGCAGGCACTCGCCGACGCGGGGGCGGACTTCGTGGACGCGCTGCCGGACGGACTCGGCACCCTGCTCGGCGAGGACGGGGCCGGGCTGTCCGCCGGGCAGCGGCAGCGGCTCGCGCTGGCCCGCGCGTTCCTCGCCGACCGTCCCGTGCTGCTGCTGGACGAGCCGACGGCCGCCCTGGACGGACGGACCGAGGCGGAGGTCGTCGCGGCCGTGCGCCGCCTCGCCGTGGGCCGCACGGTCCTGCTCGTCGTGCACCGGCCCGCGCTGCTGGAGGTCGCCGACCGCGTCGTGCGGCTGGAGGCCGCGGACCGTGACGCGCGAGCGGACGACGCCACACCGGCCGCGCCCGGGACGAACGGCCCCACGAGCGGCCCCCGGCCCATCGAGGTCGCGCGGGCCACCGCCGAAACCGCGGATGCCGCCGCAGACGGCACCGCCCGCGGCGGCAGCGTGCTCGCCCGCGTCCGCGCCATGTCCGGCGCCCGGCGCGGCCGGCTGCTGCTCGCCCTGCTGCTCGGCAGCCTGGCGCTGGGCAGCGCCGTCGGCCTGATGGCCACCTCCGGTTGGCTGATCTCCCGGGCCTCCCAGCAGCCGCCCGTGCTCTATCTGATGGTGGCGGTGACGGCGACCCGGGCCTTCGGCATCGGCCGCGCGGTCTTCCGCTACGCCGAGCGGCTGGTGTCGCACGACGCCGTGCTGCGCATGCTCGCCGACACCCGGGTCGCGGTCTACCGGCGGCTGGAGCGGCTCGCTCCCGCCGGGCTGCGCGCCCACCGCCGCGGTGACCTGCTCGCCCGGCTCGTCGGGGACGTCGACGCCCTCCAGGACTACTGGCTGCGCTGGCTGCTGCCCGCCGGGGCGGCCGTGCTCGTGTCGGCCGCCTCGGTCGGTTTCGCCGCCTGGCTGCTGCCCGAGGCGGGCGCGGTGCTCGCCGCCGGCCTGCTGGCGGCCGGCGCGGGCGTGCCGCTGCTCACCGGTGCGGTGGCCCGCCACGCCGAACGCCGGCTGGCGCCCGCCCGCGGTGAACTGGCGACCCGGGTCACCGACCTGCTCACCGGGACCGCGGAACTCACCGTCGCCGGAGCGCTGCCCGCCCGTACCGCCGCGGCCGCGCGGGCCGACGTGACCCTCACCCGGATCGCCGCCCGAGCGGCCGGTGCCACCGCCCTCGGCGACGGGCTCACCGCGCTGCTGTCGGGGCTGACGGTCGCCGCCTCCGCCCTGGTCGGCGCCCAGGCGGTCGCGGCCGGACGGCTGAGCGGGGTCGCGATGGCCGTCGTCGTCCTGACCCCGCTGGCCGCGTTCGAGGCCGTGACCTCGCTGCCGCTCGCGGTGCGCTACCGGCAGCGGGTGCGCGAGAGCGCCGGGCGCGTGTACGACGTCCTGGACTCCCCCGCGCCGGTGCGGGAGCCGGAGCGGCCGCTCACGGCCCCCGCCACCCCGTTCCCCGTCGTCGTCTCGGGTCTGACGGCCCGCTACCCGGGCCAGGACCGGGACGCGCTCGCCGGGATCGATCTCACCCTGCGGCCGGGGCACCGGATCGCCGTGGTCGGCCCGTCCGGGTCGGGCAAGACGACCCTCGCGCAGGTGCTGCTGCGGTTCCTGGACCCGTCGGCGGGGTCGTACACGCTGGCCGGTGCGGACGCCCGCGCGCTCGACGGCGACGCCGTACGCCGCTTCGTGGGCCTGTGCGCCCAGGACGCCCACCTCTTCGACAGCTCGGTGCGCGAGAACCTGCTGCTGGCGAAGAAGGACGCGACCGAGGCCGAGCTGCGTGAGGCGCTGGCCCGGGCCCGGCTACTGACCTGGGCGGACAGCCTGCCCGACGGGCTGGACACGCTGATCGGCGAGCACGGCGCCCGGCTGTCGGGCGGGCAGCGGCAGCGGCTCGCGCTGGCCCGGGCCCTGCTCGCGGACTTCCCCGTCCTCGTCCTGGACGAGCCCGCCGAGCACCTGGACCTGCCGACCGCCGACGCCCTCACCGCCGACCTGCTGGCCGCCACCGAGGGCCGCACCACCGTGCTCGTCACGCACCGCCTCGCCGGTCTGGAGGCCGTCGACGAGGTGATCGTGCTGGGCGAGGGCCGCGTGGTGCAGCGCGGCCCCTACCCGCGGCTGGCCGCCGAGGAGGGACCCTTCCGCCGGATGGCGCGGCGCGAGGCGGACGCGGAGGTGCTCGTCGGCGCCCGCTGACACCGGGCCGCTCGTGACGGGCCGTCAACCCCCGTCGGGTGACCCGGTCGCAGTAATCCGCTCCCCCAGTCGTACGACTCGGGTGGGCTCGCGTCCGCCCGCCGCGCGACGATCGCCGGCATGCGTTCACTTCGCCGCCGCCCGCTGATCGCCGCGGTCCTGTGCTGCGCGCTGGCGGCCCTCGCGGCGGGCCCTTCGCCCGACGGCGGCGACGGCGGTGACGGCGGTGACGACGCCGGCGGTGGGGTCGGCACCGAGGTCGCCCGCCTGTACCAGGACGCCGCCGTGGCGACCCAGCGCTACGAGCAGGGCCGGCGCGAGGCCGACGCGCAGCGGGTGCGCGCCGTACGGGCCGAGGGACTGCTCGACGGTCAGCGGCGGCGGCTCGGCGCGCTCCACGAGGACCTGGGGCGGATCGCGCGGGCCCAGTACCGCACCGGCGGCGGGCTGCCCATGGCCGCGCGGCTGCTCATGGCGGACAGCCCCGACCAGCTGATGCGCGGTCAGCATGTGCTGGCCACCGCCCAGTCGGCCGTGGGCCGCGCGATCGACCGCAGTCGGCGGGCCGAGGCCCGGCTGGTCGCCGACGAGGCGAGGACGGCGTCCGCCTGGCAGGCGCTGGAGAAGCGCACCGCCGAGCTCGCCGTGCTGAAGAAGAGCATCGAGGCGAAGCTGGAGGACGCGCGCTCCCGGCTGCAGGGCCAGGCCGACGCGTCGGTCGCGGCGGGCAGCTGCCGCGGTGCCGTCCGGCTGGAGCAGCCGCCGCTGGACGGCACACGCGCGTGGGTCGCGCCGGTGGAGAGCTACCAGCTGTCCGCGGGCTTCGGCAGCGACGGCTCGCACTGGGCGCACCGGCACACGGGTCAGGACTTCGCGGTGCCGATCGGGACGCCGGTGCGGGCGGCGGGCGCGGGCCGGGTGGTGCGGGTGTCCTGCGGGGGCGCCTTCGGCATCGAGATCGTGCTTCAGCACCCCGGCGGCTACTACACGCAGTACGCGCACCTGGCCGCCGTGGCCGTCGACCCGGGGCAGCAGGTGCTGGCGGGGCAGTGGATCGGCCAGTCCGGCACGTCCGGCAACTCCACCGGCCCTCATCTGCACTTCGAGGTGCGGATCACGCCCGACATGGGCTCCGCGCTGGACCCGGTGCCGTGGCTCGCGGAACGCGGGGTGCCGGTGGGCTGACGCCCCGCGGAGTGCGCCACCCCCGGGCGACCAGCGCTGCCCGGCAGCCTCCGGGATCCGCAGCCCTTCGGTTACCCGCGTTCCGCGAGCAGTTGCTCGATCACGACTGCCACGCCGTCGTCGTTGTTGGCGACCGTGCGTCCCGAGGCCGCCGCGATGACGTCGGGGTGGGCGTTGCCCATGGCGTACGAGCGGCCCGCCCAGGTGAGCATCTCGACGTCGTTGGGCATGTCCCCGAAGGCGACGACCTCCTCGTGGGAGATGCCGCGCTCGGCGCAGCACAGGGCGAGGGTGCTGGCCTTGGAGACACCGGGCCCGCTGATCTCCAGCAGGGCGCTGGGGCTGGACCGGGTGACGTTGGCGCGCTCGCCGAGCGCGAGGCGGCCGAGGGTGAGGAAGGCGTCCGGGTCGAGCGAGGGGTGGTAGGCGAGGATCTTCAGCACCGGTTCGTCGGGCAGCGGACCGTCGGGGCCCAGCAGCTCCTCGGCGGACAGGAGGACGTCGGGGACCTCCATGTGCAGCTTCGGGTAGTCCGGCTCCTGGTTGAAGCCGTAGGTCTGCTCGATGGCGTACACGGTGCCCGGTGCCGCGTCCCGCAGCAGCCGTACGGCGTCCAGCGCGTTCTCCCGCGCCAGCTCGCGCACCTTGACGAACCGGTGGGCGCCCGGCCCGCCGTGCAGGTCGACCACGGCGGCGCCGTTGCCGCAGATCGCCAGGCCGTGGCCGTGGACGTGGTCGCTGACGACGTCCATCCAGCGGGCCGGGCGGCCGGTGACGAAGAAGACCTCGATGCCCGCCTCCTCGGCGGCCGCGAGGGCGGCGACGGTACGGGGGGACACCGATTTGTCGTCGCGCAGAAGGGTGCCGTCCAGATCGGTGGCGATCAGCCGCGGCGGGAGAGCGGAGGCCGGGGTCTCGGGCTGTCGGGTCGCTGAGGTCACCGGCCCATTGTCCCGCATATGCCCGCACGACCGTGCGGCACTGTGCACATCTGAGGGCATCTGAGGGATTACCCTGCGTGCCGCACGCCCGGCCGCCGACGGTCCCGGCGGTCACCCGCACCCGCTGCCGCCATGCCCGCCACCGGACTGTTCCGCCGGTCACCCGTACCCGCCGCGGTCACCCCAGCCGCCGAGGTCACCCCAGCCGCCGCGGTCACCCCAGCTGCGCGAGCCCCTTCACGGCGATCTCCTCGAAGACCTCCTGGTCGGCCGCGAAGTCCGAGTCGGGGATCGGCCAGTGCAGGACGATCTCGGTGAAGCCCAGCTCGCGGTGGCGTCCGGCGAAGTCCACGAAGGCGTCGACGGACTCCAGCGGCCGGCTGCGGTCCGGGGTGAAACCGGTGAGCAGGATCTTGTCCATCCCGGTCACGTCCCGCCCGATGGCCTCGCACGCCTCGGACAGCTTCTGCAGCTGGCCGCGCAGCGCCTGGACCGACTGCTCGGGCGTGCCGTTCTCGTACAGCTTCGGGTCACCGGTGGTCACCCAGGCCTGACCATGGCGGGCGGCGAGCTTGAGGCCGCGCGGGCCGGTCGCGGCGACCGCGAAGGGCAGCCGGGGACGCTGCACACAGCCGGGGATGTTGCGTGCCTCGTACGCCGAGTAGAACGTGCCGTCGTGGCTGACGGCGTCCTCGGTCAGCAGACGGTCCAGCAGCGGCACGAACTCGGCGAAGCGGTCGGCCCGCTCGCGCGGCGTCCACGGCTCCTGGCCGCTCGGCAGCAGGGTCGTGGCGTCGAAGCCGTTTCCGCCCGCGCCGATGCCCAGGGTGATCCGGCCGCCGGAGATGTCGTCCAGGGAGATCAGCTCCTTGGCGAGGGTCACCGGGTGCCGGAAGTTCGGGGAGGTCACCAGGGTGCCGAGGCGCATCCGGTCGGTGACCGAGGCGGCGGCGGTCAGGGTCGGGATCGCGCCGAACCAGGGACCGTCGCGAAAGCTGCGCCAGGACAGGTGGTCATAGGTGTAGGCGGTGTGGAAACCGAGCTGCTCGGCGCGCGTCCAGGCCGCACGGCCGCCCTCGTTCCAGCGGCGGTAGGGGAGGATCACGGTGCTCAGACGCAGACTCATGCCCCCGAGCGTAGGCGCACGCCCCTGTTTCACGTGAAACGATCAGACGTTTCACGTGAAACGGTCACCGCACGCGGCTGCCCAGCCACGGAGTGAGCAGGCCGGGCGAGACGTACTCCCGGTGGGTGCGGTCGCCGGGCAGCGGCACGATCAGGAAGTAGCCGGGAGGGAAGCGGCGCGCCCGTACATGGGCGAGGCCGCCGAAGACGGACCGCAGGAACGCCGGCACCTCGTCGCGGTCGAGGTCGGGGAACTCGACGCCTTCGACCTCGATCAGCGCGTCATCCTCGGGGAAGAGCCGGACGCTCACCTGAGGCAGGCCGCCGAACTCGACATAGGCCTCGTGCGGGAGGGTGCCGTCGGGGTCGGTCGCGACGCCCACACCCGCGGCGGTGCGGCGGGAGGTCTGATCGGCGCCGATGGCGTGGCTGACGTCGATCTCACGCGCATACTCCCCGGCGAGCTCGCGCAGGGCGGCGACGGCGGCCTCGGTGGTCGGCAAGTGGTCCATACCTCTTAGGACGCGGGGAAGGGGCCGACGGTTCAGCGCGGCTGAGGAAAGCGCAGGTAGCGCGGGGGGACGGCGCGGGTCAGCCACACCCCGTTGGCGCTGACGTGGAAGACGTGTCCGTCGCGGTGCATGGCACCGGCGTCGACGGCCAGGACGACGGGCCGGCCGCGGCGCGCCCCGACGCGGGTGGCGGTCTCCCGGTCGGCCGAGAGGTGCACGTCGTGGCGGTTCATGGGCCGCAGCCCCTCGGCGCGGATCGCGTCCAGGTTCCGCGCCACGGTGCCGTGATAGAGGTACGGCGGCGGGGTCGCGGCCGGCAGCCCCAGGTCCACCTCGACGCTGTGTCCCTGGCTGGCGCGGATCCGGCCGCCCTCGATCGCGAAGCGCTTCTTGTCGTTGACGGCGACGACGTGCTCCAGCTCGTCTCGCGTGATCGGGAAGCCGTGCCCGGCCGCCGCGGTCAGCAGCGCGTCGATCTCCACCCAGCCGCCCTCGTCCAGCTCCAGTCCGATCCTCTCCGGCTGGTGGCGCAGGTGCTTCGACAGGTACTTCGACACCTTCACGACGCGTCTGTCGTCCATGTCGTTTTCGTTCATGTCGTCATGATGACGCGAGAGACGTGGATCACGAAGTTTTTTTCGCGGGGAGGTTTGATCCACAGCGAACTCGGGTTATCCACAGGCCATTTGAGGATCCTGTGGACAACCGTCTTTGAGACCCCATGAGTTGGTCATGTGTGCTTGCGCGCCAGCATAGTTGTCAGGAGACCGGCGGCTCGATCCGTGCCAGCGCTCGCAACGCCCCGGGAGTGAAGCGGGACATGGCCCGGAACAGCCGTGCCTCCGGCGTCACCGGCACCACCGCCGCGTTCCTCACCACCGCATCCAACACGGCGTCAGCCACCTTCTCCGGCGGGTAGTTTCGCGCGCCGTACAGACGCGCGGTCCGCTTCTGGCGGCGCCGCTCCTCCTCCGCGTCCACGCCGGCGAAGTGCGCCGTGGACGTGATGGCGGTGTTGACGAAGCCCGGGCAGATCGCGCTCACCCCGATGTCCTGGCCCGCGAGTTCGGCGCGCAGGCACTCGCTGAGCATCAGCACCGCCGCCTTGGACGTGCTGTAGGCCGGCAGCGCCCGGGACGGCTGGTAGGCGGCCGCGGACGCGACGTTGACGATGTGGCCGCCCTGCCCGCGCTCGGTCATGTGCCGTCCGAAAAGGCGGCAACCATGAATGACGCCCCACAAGTTGACGTCGAGCACCTTGCGCCAGTCGTCCGTGGTGGTGTCGAAGAAGCTGCCGGACAGGCCGATTCCGGCGTTGTTCACCAGCACGTCCACCACGCCGTACTCGGTGAGCACCTTGTCCGCGAGTTTCTCCATGGCCATCTCGTCGGAGACGTCAACTGCCTCCGCCCAGGCGTCCGGTGCGCCGATCAGCCGGGACATCTCCGCGGTCCGGGCAGCCGCCTCAGCGTCCCGGTCGACGGCGATCACCCGCGCGCCGGCCTCCGCGAACGCGTACGCCGTGGCCCGGCCGATGCCGCTGCCCGCGCCGGTGACCAGGACGAGCTGTCCGCCGAACCGGTCGGCGTGCCGCCCCGACGCGGGTACCCGGCGCCGGCCGTCCTCGACAGAGGAGACGAACTCCTCGATCCACGACGCCAGTTGGTCGGGACGCGTCCGCGGTATCCAGTGTCGCGCGGGCAGCGTGCGGCGCGTCAACTGCGGAACCCACAGCTCCAGTTCGTCGTAGAGGCGCTCGGACAGGAACGCGTCCTGCACGGGCGTGATGAGCTGCACGGGCGCGTGCGCGTACGCGTCCTGGCGGGGCCTGCGCAGCCGGGCGCGGACGTTGTCGCGGTACAGCCACGCGCCGTGCGCCGCGTCGGTGGGCAGCGACGACGTCGGGTAGGCGCCGTCCGGGGTGCGCTCGACGCGTCGCAGGATACCGGGCCAGGCCTTGCCGAGCGGTCCGCGCCAGGCCAGTTCGGGCAGTTTCGGCGTGTGCAGCAGGTAGACGTACCACGACTTGGCGCCCTGGCCGAGGAGCTGGCCGACCCGCCGGGGGGTGGGGTGCTTGAGCCGCCGGTTGATCCAGTGGCCGAAGTGGTCCAGGGACGGCCCCGACATGGAGGTGAAGGACGCGATGCGCCCCTCGGTGCGCTTGACCGTGACGAACTCCCACGACTGCACCGAGCCCCAGTCGTGGCCCACGAGGTGCACCGGCCGGTCCGGGCTCACCGCGTCCGCGACCGCGAGGAAGTCGTCCGTCAGCTTCTCCAGGGTGAAGCCGCCGCGCAGCGGCTTCGGCGCGGTGGAGCCGCCGTGGCCGCGGACGTCGTACAGCACGACGTGGAAGCGGCCGGCCAGCCGGGCGGCGACCTCGGACCAGACCTCCTTGCTGTCCGGGTAGCCGTGCACCAGGATCACCGTCGGCCGGGCCGGATCGCCCAGTTCCGCCACGCACAGGTCCACCCCGCCGGTGCGCACCCGGCGCTCGCGAGCACCCTCGATGGTCACTTGTCCTCCGCCCAGCGCCGCACGTGCGGCAGATCGTCGTCCAGCCAGAAGGCGCTCTCCGCGGGATCCGCCGAGTCGGTGACGACCAGGATCTCCTCGAACTTCGCGCCCGTACCCCGGAAACCGAGGTGGGGTTCGACCGCCCACAGGCCCGGCTGCGGCGGGTGGTCGGAGAAGCGGTAGGGCGACCACAGCGGTGACCAGCCCTCCCGGTGACCGTGCACCGCGTCGCTCAGCAGGCCCTTGAGCGACTGGGTGCCGAACCCGAACAGGCGCGGGGCGAAACGGCGTTCCCGCACCCGGTCCACCTTGTGCGCGATCACCCCGAACGGGTAGGCGCGGTGGCGGTTTGCGTAGCCCTGGCGCACCATGAGCCGGTCCACGTCCTCGTAGATCTCCCGCAGCGAGCGCCGCTCGCGCACCTCGCGCAGGATCAGCTCGCGGTGCGCCTCCAGGTCCGCCATGAGCTTGTCCTGCACGAGGTTCGGGCCGAGCGACCCCGAGTAGCCGATGTCGGCGGTGTACCCCTCGAAGACCGGGGCCATGTCCAGGATGAACGGCATCCCGGGCTCCAGGCGGCGCTGGGTGGGGAAGAACTGCAGCGGCACATGGAAGTCCACGAACGCCGTGCGGTCGCCGAACCAGGCGAACGGCATGTGGAACCAGTCGCGCACGCCCCGCTCGGACAGCCACTCGCGCTGCATGCGCGCCGCCTCGCGCTCGGTCACTCCGGGTCGCAACCGGGCCGCCACCGCCTCGGCGCACTCGTAGGCCAGGCGCTGCACCCGCCGGAATCCTCGCAGCTCAGCGGAGATCTCGCGGGTCACTGCCGTCGTCATGCCAACGCCTCCAGCGCTCCTCGTCGACTGCGCTACGTGCCCGTAACGTGACATCAGCGAATCTGGCACTTGTTAGACGCGGAGTCAATAGGCGGGATCAAGGGCGATCCGCGGGGACACGCGCGGAGGGACGCGCGGGGACACGTGCGGAGGGATGCGCGGGCGTGGAGAACCCGTCCGTAGCTCTCAGGCACCACATCCCCTACGGGCCCGTACGACTGCAGGGTGATGCCGAGACGGCTCTGCGGTCTGACGACGGCCGTGGCGCGTGTCACTACTGTCTGTGGCGTGACTGTGATCGCGACCGAAAGCCTGAGCAAGCGGTTCCCGAGGGTGACCGCGCTCGACCGGCTGTCCGTGGACATCGGACCCGGTGTGACCGGACTCGTCGGGGCCAACGGCGCCGGCAAGTCCACCTTGATCAAGATCCTGCTGGGTCTGTCCCCCGCCACGGAGGGCCGCGCCGAGGTGCTCGGCCTCGACGTCGCCACCAAGGGCGCCGCCATCCGCGAACGCGTGGGCTACATGCCGGAGCACGACTGCCTGCCGCCCGACGTCTCGGCCACCGAGTTCGTCGTGCACATGGCCCGCATGTCCGGCCTGCCGCCCGCCGCCGCACGCGAACGCACCGCGGACACCCTGCGCCACGTCGGCCTGTACGAGGAGCGCTACCGCCCCATCGGCGGCTACTCCACCGGCATGAAGCAGCGCGTGAAGCTCGCCCAGGCGCTGGTCCACGACCCGCAGCTGGTCTTCCTCGACGAACCGACCAACGGCCTCGACCCCGTCGGCCGCGACGAGATGCTCGGCCTGATCCGCCGCGTCCACACCGACTTCGGCATCTCGGTCCTCGTCACCTCCCACCTGCTGGGCGAACTGGAACGCACCTGCGACCACGTCGTCGTCATCGACGGCGGCAAGCTGCTGCGCTCCAGCTCCACCACGGACTTCACGCAGACCACCACCACCCTCGCCATCGAGGTCACCGACACCGACGAGCACCCCGACGGCACCCGTGCCGTGCGCGAGGCGCTGCACGCGCGCGGGGTGAGCACCCACGACGACGGCAGCGGCCTGCCCGGCGCCGGCCACACCCTGCTCCTCACCGCACAGGGCGAGGAGACCTACGACCTGGTCCGGGACGTCGTCGCCGACCTCGGCCTGGGCCTGGTGCGCATGGAACAGCGCCGGCACCACATCTCGGACGTGTTCACCGGCGGCGACGAGCAGCGCAAGGAGGCGGCCGTCCATGGCGGTTGAGCAGCCCCTGGCCACCGGCCCGGGAGACCAGACCCGTATCCACGACATCGGCTACCGCAGCTACGACGGCCCCCGGCTCGGCCGGGCCTACGCCCGTCGCTCGCTGTACGCGCAGTCCCTGCGGGGCGCCTACGGCCTCGGCCGCTCGGCCAAGTCCAAGGTGCTGCCGATGCTGCTGTTCGTGGTGATGTGCGTGCCGGCCGCCATCATGGTCGCGGTGGCCGTCGCCACCAAGGCCAAGGACCTGCCCGTCGACTACACCCGCTACGCGATCATCATGCAGGCCGTCATCAGCCTGTACGTCGCCTCGCAGGCACCCCAGTCGGTCTCCCGCGACCTGCGCTTCAAGACCGTCCCGCTGTACTTCTCGCGGCCCATCGAGACCGCCGACTACGTGCGCGCGAAGTTCGCGGCGCTCGCCTCGGCGCTGTTCCTGCTCACGGCCACCCCGCTGCTCGTGCTGTACGTCGGCGCGCTGCTGGCCAAGCTCGACTTCGCCGACCAGACCAAGGGATTCGGACAAGGACTCGTCTCCGTGGCACTGCTGTCGCTGCTCTTCGCCGGGATCGGCCTGGTCGTCGCGTCGGTCACACCCCGCCGCGGCTTCGGCATCGCGGCCGTCATCGCCGTCCTGACCATCTCCTACGGCGCCGTCTCCGTCGTCCAGGGCATCGCCTACGCCCAGGACAGCACCGGGGCGATCGCCTGGCTGGGCCTGTTCTCGCCGACCACCCTGATCGACGGCGTGCAGTCCGCGTTCCTCGGCGCGACCTCCGCCTTCCCCGGCGGCGACGGCCCGAGCGACGCGCAGGGCGCCGTCTACGTCCTCGTCACCCTCGGTCTGATCGCCGCGAGCTACGGCCTGCTGCTGCGCCGCTACAAGAAGGTGGGCCTGTGACCGCCCACCCGTCGCCCTCCACCACCCTTCCAAGGAATGGGCTGCGCCCATGAGGTCCCTTTCCCCGTCGCCCGCCACCACCCTTCCAAGGAATGGGCTGCGCCCATGAGCACTCTGTCCATCGACCACGTCTCCCGCTGGTTCGGCAACGTGGTCGCCGTCAACGACATCACCATGACCATCGGGCCCGGCGTGACCGGCCTGCTCGGCCCCAACGGCGCCGGGAAGTCCACCCTCATCAACATGATGGGCGGCTTCCTCGCCCCCTCCACCGGCACGGTCACCCTCGACGGGCAGCCGGTATGGCGCAACGAGCGGATCTACCGGCACATCGGCATCGTCCCCGAGCGCGAGGCGATGTACGACTTCCTCACCGGCCGCGAGTTCGTCGTCGCCAACGCCGAACTCCACGGCCTCGGCGACAAGGAGGCCCAACGAGCTCTTGCCACCGTCGAGATGGAGTACGCCCAGGACCGCCGGATCGCCACCTACTCCAAGGGCATGCGGCAGCGGGTGAAGATGGCCAGCGCCCTCGTGCACGACCCCTCGCTGCTGTTGCTGGACGAGCCGTTCAACGGCATGGACCCGCGCCAGCGCATGCAGCTGATGGAGCTGCTCAGGCGCATGGGCGACGAGGGCCGCACGGTGCTGTTCTCCTCCCACATCCTCGAAGAGGTCGAGCAGCTCGCCTGGCACATCGAGGTGATCGTCGCCGGGCGCCACGCGGCCAGCGGCGACTTCCGCCGGATCCGCCGCCTGATGACCGACCGGCCGCACCGCTACCTGGTGCGCTCCAGCGACGACCGCGCCCTCGCGGCCGCGCTGATCTCCGACCCGTCCACCTCCGGCATCGAGGTCGACCACGCCGAGGGCGCGCTGCGCATCCAGGCCGTCGACTTCGCCCGCTTCACGGCCCTCCTGCCGCGCGTCGCCAAGGCGCACGGCATCCGGCTGCTGACCGTCTCGCCGTCCGACGAGTCCCTCGAGTCCGTGTTCTCGTACCTGGTCGCGGCGTAGGAGGCCCATGATGTACGACCCCACTGTCGCCCGGCTCACCTACCGGGCGCTGCTCGGCCGGCGCCGCGCCCTCATCCTCGGCGCGCTGCCGCTGCTGCTGATCGTCATCTCGGTCGCGGTGCGCGCGCTCACCGGGGCCGACGACCAGACCGCCTCCGACGTCCTCGGCGGGTTCGCGCTGGCCACGATGGTGCCGATCATCGGCGTCATCGCCGGCACCGGCGCGATCGGGCCCGAGATCGACGACGGCTCGGTGGTGTACCTGCTGTCCAAGCCGGTCAAGCGCCCCACGATCATCCTCACCAAGCTGATCGTGGCGATCGCGGTGACCATGGTGTTCTCCGCCGTGCCCACCCTGATCGCGGGGCTGATCCTCAACGGCAACGGCCAGCAGATCGCCGTCGCCTACACGGTCGCGGCGCTGGTCTCCTCCATCGCCTACGCCGCCGTGTTCCTGCTGCTCGGCACGGTGTCCCGGCACGCGGTGGTCTTCGGCCTGGTCTACGCCCTGGTCTGGGAGGCGCTGTTCGGCTCCCTCGTCCCCGGCGCCCGGACGCTGAGCATCCAGCAGTGGTCCCTGGCCGTGGCCCACAAGGTCGCCGGCGGCGACCTGGTCACCTCCGACGTCGGGCTCACGACGGCCACGGTGCTGCTGATCGCGGTCACCGTGCTGGCCACCTGGTACGCCGGCCAGAAGCTGCGGGCGCTCACGCTGGCAGGCGAGGAGTAGCCACAGCCGGCCTCGACGGGGGGTCACAGCGGACGACGACTGCGACCCCCGGGGCGCGGCGAGCTGCGCGACCGGCCACGCGCCTTCCCGGGCCCGGCAGCGCACCGCAACCCTCGCGGCGCGCCCCCGTCAGCCCAGCAACCGCTCCAGCACGACCGCGATCCCGTCCTCGTCGTGGGAGGACGTCACCTCGTCGGCGACCGCCTTCAGCTCCTCATGGGCGTTGGCCATGGCCACCCCCCGCGCCGCCCAGGCGAACATCGGCACATCGTTGGGCATGTCGCCGAAGGCGATCGTGTCGGCGGCCTTCATCTTCAGCCGGCGGGCCGCCAGCGACAGCCCCGTGGCCTTCGACAGACCGAGGGGCAGCAGCTCCACGATGCCCTGGCCGGCCATCGCGACCGTGACGAACCCGCCCGCGGCCCGCCGGGCCGCCTCGGCCAGCTCGTCGTCGGACAGCTCGGGATGCTGGATGTAGATCTTGTTCAGCGGGGCGCTCCACAGATCGGAGGCGTCCGAGAACGGCGTCGCGGGCAGCTTGCCGGTCAGCGCGTAACCGGGCCCGACGAGCACCTCGCCGTCCAGGCCGTCACGGCTGGCCGCCAGGTACAGCGGCCCGACCTCGGCCTCGATCTTGGCCAGCGCCACTCCGGCCAGCTGCCGGTCCAGGGTGACCGTGGTCAGCAGGCGGTGCTCCCCGGCGTCGTACACCTGCGCGCCCTGGCCGCACACGGCGAGGCCGCGGTAGCCGAGGTCGTCGAGGATGTGCCGGGTCCACGGCACCGCCCGGCCCGTGACGACGATGTGGGCCGCGCCCGCCGCGGTGGCCGCGGCGAGCGCGTCACGGGTGCGCTGCGAGACCGAGTCGTCCGAACGCAGCAGCGTCCCGTCGAGGTCGGTCGCGATCAGCCGGTAGGGGAAGCCGGTCACTTGGCGACCGGCTCCAGCACCTCACGGCCGCCCAGGTAGGGCCGCAGCACCTCGGGCACACGGACGGAGCCGTCGGCCTGCTGGTGGTTCTCCAGGATCGCCACGATGGTGCGCGGTACGGCGCACAGCGTGCCGTTGAGCGTGGCCAGCGGGCGCACCTTCTTGTCCTCGCGGACGCGGATGGACAGCCGGCGCGACTGGAACTCGGTGCAGTCCGAGGTGGAGGTCAGCTCGCGGTACTTGCCCTGGGTCGGGATCCACGCCTCGCAGTCGAACTTGCGGGAGGCGGAGGCGCCGAGGTCGGCGGAGGCGACGTCGATCACCCGGAACGGCAGTTCCAGCGAGGTCAGCCACTGCTTCTCCCACTCCAGCAGCCGCTGGTGCTCCGCCTGCGACTCCTCGGGGGTGACGTAGGAGAACATCTCCACCTTGTCGAACTGGTGGACGCGGAAGATGCCGCGGGTGTCCTTGCCGTGCGAGCCGGCCTCGCGGCGGAAGCACGGCGAGAAGCCGGCGTAGCGCAGCGGCAGCTGGTCGGCGTCGATGATCTCGTCCATGTGGTACGCCGCGAGCGGCACCTCGGACGTGCCGACCAGGTACAGGTCGTCCTTGTCGAGGTGGTAGACGTCCTGCGCGGCCTGGCCGAGGAAGCCGGTGCCGGCCATGGACTGCGGGCGCACCAGCGCCGGGGTGAGCATCGGCGTGAAGCCGGCCGCCGTGGCCTGGGCCAGCGCGGCGTTGACCAGCGCCAGCTCCAGCAGGGCGCCGACGCCGGTGAGGAAGTAGAAGCGGGAGCCGGAGACCTTGGCGCCACGCTCGACGTCGATGGCGCCGAGCAGCTGGCCGAGCTCCAGGTGGTCCTTGGGCTCGAAGCC
This sequence comes from Streptomyces sp. NPDC014801, assembly GCF_043082085.1. NCBI lineage: Bacteria > Bacillati > Actinomycetota > Actinomycetes > Kitasatosporales > Streptomycetaceae > Streptomyces > Streptomyces sp. NPDC014801. The sequence goes on from NZ_JBIBXG010000015.1 coordinate 109,246, forward strand.
CTCGGCGGCGAAGTCCCGGATGGTGCCGTGCGTCTCCAGGGTGACGAAGTCCTCCTCGCCGCCCACGGGGACGTCGGGGTGGACGAGGTTGCCGAGCTTGAGCAGCAGCTCCTGGGTCTCGGCGTCGGCGGCGTCGCGCTCGGCCTCGGCGGCCTTGACGTCGGCCTTGAGCTGTTCGGCCCGCTTGAGCAGGTCGGCCTTCTCGTCGGCGGACGCCTTGGGGATCAGCTTGCCGAGCGACTTCTGCTCGTTGCGCAGCTCGTCGAAGCGGACGCCGGAGGACCTGCGCCGCTCGTCGGCAGACAGGAGAGCGTCGACGAGCGCGACGTCCTCTCCACGGGCGCGCTGAGAGGCGCGCACACGGTCGGGGTCCTCACGAAGCAGGCGAAGGTCAATCACGCGGTCAAGGCTACCGGTGCCCGGTGACGGCTCACGACTCACTATTCCCTGGCGCGCCGAATAGTCGCTTACGGATAGTTATGGGTCAATTGCGCCGAGTGTCCGAACCGGGTGTCGGCTGGCTCGAATCGCTTGTGGACGGCGGCACTTGAGGCCCGTCCCGTCCACAGGGATCCACAGCCCCGGAAAAGTTATCCACAGGGTGTGAGAAAGATCTGTGGACTTCGGAATTGATCACTCCGCGACGGTAAGCGGACCTCAGGATTCCCGGTGCACCTCCCTTTTAGCCGCACTTTCGAGTGGAAAGTGTTCGCTCCAAAGGATTGTTCAAAGGAAACAGGTGGACGAAGTGTGACCCGTGCGCCTCTGGGCGCTTGTGGGCCCTCCAGGGCGATTTGTCGACTGAGTGGTGCTTCCCTGTCGACTTGTCCCCAGGTCGAGAAGCCCACCTGTGGATAACTTCTGTGGATAACGAAGATATGCAGGTAGGACTGGCCGGAACCCTGCGGGGCCCTCGACCGTCGTCCTCTCACCCCGCCGTCCTGGAACCGCCCGTCCTAGAACCGCCCGTCCTGGCAGCGCGCCACCCAGTCCGCCGCCGCCACGAACTCCTCGTCCGAGGTCCCCGGCAGCGTCGGCCGCACGTCTCCGGGCGTGACATCGGCCCGCGGATAGGAGCCGAGGTAGCGCACCTGCAGACAGATCCGCTTCAGCCCCGTCAGGGCCTCGGCCATCCGCCGGTCGGAGATGTGGCCCTCGGCGTCGATGCAGAAGCAGTAGTTCCCGATGCCGGCACCGGTCGGCCGGGACTGGAGCAGCATCAGGTTGATCCCGCGGGTGGCGAACTCGCCCAGCAGGTCGCGCAGCCCGCCGGGGTGGTCGTCGCGCTGCCAGAGCACGACGGAGGTCTTGTCGGCACCGGTCGGGGCGGCGGGCCGGGCCGGACGGCCGACCAGGACGAACCGGGTCTGCGCGGTCTCCGGGAAGTCGTGGATACCGGTCTCCAGCGCCTCCAGTCCGTAGCGGGCGGCGGCGAACTCACCGGCGAAGGCGGCGTCGTACCGGCCTTCCTGGACCAGGCGGGCGGCGTCCGCGTTGGAGGCGGCCGACTCCCAGTCGACGTCGGGCAGGTTCGTGCGCAGCCAGTTGCGCACCTGGGACTGGGCCGCGGGGTGGGCGGAGACCGTCTTGATGTCGGCGAGCTTCGTGCCGGGCCGGACCAGCAGCGCGAAGGTGATCGACAGCAGCACCTCGCGGTAGATCATCAGCGGGGCGCCGGCGACCAGCTCGTCCAGGGTGGTGGTGATGCCGCCCTCGACCGAGTTCTCGATCGGCACGAACGCCGCCTCGGCCTCGCCGGCCCGCACCGCGTCCAGCGCCGACTGCACCGACACGTACGGGATCAGCTCCCGGGTGGCCGCTTCCGGAAGCGTGCGCAGGGCGACTTCGGTGAAGGTGCCCTCGGGGCCGAGATACGCATAGCTCGCTGGCATGGTCTCACCCTAATGGCCGCGGGCCGCCCGGGCTCAGGCGTCTCACCACAGCCACTCGACCGGGTGGTTTGAACGAGGAAGACCCTGCACAGCGCGTCAGCCTGTGCAACGCGGCCCCCGGCTCCCACGGCAACTCACCCGGCCCGCCGACCGCCGCCTGGCCCGGCCACCCCGCCCCGCCCCAGCTGCCCGGCCGTCGCCTGGCCCGGCCACCCCGCCCCGCCCCAGCCGCCCGTCCGCCGCCCGCTCACCCCTCCAGCAGCCGCTGCCCCACGTACTCGCCCTTCGCCGCGCCGCCCGGCACGGCGAACAGCCCGCTGGACTCGTGCCGGATGAAGCGTGACAGCGCGTCGCCCCGGTCGAGCTTGCGCTGCACGGGCACGAAGCCGCGCAGCGGGTCGGCCTGCCAGCAGATGAACAGCAGTCCCGCGTCCGGCGTCCCGTCGGCGTCGAAGCCGTCGTGGTAGGAGAACGGGCGCCGCAGCATCGCCGCCCCGCCGTTGCGGTCGGGCCGGGTGATGCGGGCGTGGGCGTTGACCGGGACGACGTACTCGCCGTTGGCGTCGGTCTTCTCCAGGTCCATCTCGGTGGTCTCGGTGCCGCCCGACAGCGGCGCCCCGTCGGACTTGCGGCGCCCGATGACCGCCTCCTGGTCCTTCAGCGGCAGCTTCTCCCAGTCGTCGAGGAGCATGCGGATGCGGCGGACGACGACGTAGGAGCCGTGCGCCATCCAAGCGGGCTGTCCGTCCGCCGGCACGAACACGCGCTGGTCGAAGTCGGGGTCGGCCGGCTTGGGGTTGCGGGTGCCGTCGACCTGGCCCATGAGGTTGCGGGCGGTCATGGGGTGGGAGGTGGCCCCGGGGCTGCGGTTGAAGCCGTTCATCTGCCAGCGCAGCCGGGCCGCGGTGCCGGCGTCCTTCTGGACGGCGCGCAGGGCGTGGAAGGCGACCAGCGCGTCGTTGGCGCCGATCTGCACCCACAGGTCGCCGTCGCTGCGGGCCTTGTCGAGCTGGTCGGAGGAGAAGGAGGGCAGCGGGTCGAGGGCGGCCGGGCGCTGCTTCTCCAACCCTGTGCGGCCGAAGAAGCTGTGCCCGAAGCCGAAGGTGATCGTCAGTGCCGAGGGCCCGGCGTCCCGGGCGACGTCGGTGTCCCCGTGCGCGGCGGGCTCACCCGCCATGAGCCGTTCCGCGGTCGCCGACCAGCGGCGCAGCAGGGCGGCGGCCTCCTTGCGGCCCGCGCCCGGGGCCAGGTCGAAGGCGGCGAGATGGCCCCGGGCCTGGAGGCCGTCGGTGATGCCGGGCTGATGTTTCCCGTGAAACATCGCGCGCTCGGCGCCGAGCGAGGTCAGCGGGGTGGCCTGGGCGGGCGCGGCCGCGTAGCCCGCCGCCGCGCCGGCCGTGCCGAGGACGAGCCCGGTGGCACCGGCGGTGCCGAGCAGCCGGCGGCGGGAGACGCCGGGCGTCTGCGCGGGGAGGGGGGACTGGTCGGGCATGGTGCGTTCAGCCGATCTGCGCGTTCTTGGAGACGGTCACCTGGTCGATGTCGGAGGTCCGTACGGTCACGGCGACCTGCCAGTCGCCGGCCATCGGGATCTGCACTCCGTCCGCCGACCAGTGTCCGGTGGTGATGTGGTCCGGTACGACGGGCAGCGGCCCGACGTCCTTGGCGGCGAGGGTGAGGGCGATCTTCAGCTCGGGCACGTCGAAGGCACGGCCGTCGGGGTGGGTGACGTAGACGTGCATCTCGTTGGCGCCGACGCCCGCCGGGTCGAGGTCGATGCTGACGACGCCCTTGCCGTCCTTGCCGCCGGTGTCGAAGGGGATGTCCAGCGTGACGGCCCCCGGCCCGGCGGTCGAGGACGAGGCGGAGGACGCCGGGGACGACGAGGTGGCGGCCCGGGCGGCCTCCTCGGTCCGGCCGGGCTCGGTGGAGGTGAGCGCGGTGGTCACCGCGAGCAGGACGATGGCGACGGCGGCCTCGGCGAGGACGGCGCGGCGCAGCCCGAACCGGTGGGGGTCCGCGTCCCGCTGCTGCTTGCGGCGGGCGGCGTCCATGGCGGCGCGCTGCCGGGCCAGCTCGGCGGCCCGCTGATCGTCGCCCGCGGGCGCGGTGACCCGCTCCCGCTCCTTCTTCCGGGTCTGCTTGACCACGGGGTCGGTGAGCCGGGCCGTCCACCTGCGGGAGATCGACGCGAGCCCGACGAGCACCACCACGAGCCCGATCTTCACCAGCAGCAGCTGCCCGTAGCCGGTGTCGGTGAAGGCCGACCAGGAGCCGAGCTGCCGCCAGGACTGGTACACGCCGGTGGCGACGAGGGCGAGGACGCTGCCGAAGGCGACGGTGGAGAAGCGGCGCACGGCGGCGGTCTCGACCGGGGTCTCGGCGGGCGCGAAATACAGGGCGACGAGCAGCGCGGCGAGCCCGCCGAGCCAGGCGGCGACGGCGAGCAGGTGGATCACGTCGACGGGCATCGCGAGGCCGGCCTGGAGGCCGACGGAGGCGTGCTCGGCCATCGCCCAGCTCGCCGCGAGCCCCGCGGCCACGACGGTGCCGCCGAGCGCCAGCCCGAACGTCAGGTCCCGCTTCTCCTCGTCCTCGCGCTTGTCGTAGGCGCCGAAGAGGACGGCGACGAACAGGGCCGCCGCGGCGAGCAGCAGCAGCCGGGAGACCAGGGCGGCGCCGGACTTGGTCTGCAGGACCTGTCCGAGCAGGTCCAGGTCGAGGATGTCGCCGGCCTTGCCGGAGGTGGTGTACGCGCCGCGCAGGAGCAGCAGCGCGAGGGTGGCCGCGGTCAGGGCGACCCAGCCGGAGACCACGAGCCGCTGCACGGCCCGCACCCCGGTGCCGCGCCGCCAGCAGGCCAGCACGAAGGCGGCCCCGCCGGTCAGAACGATGAATCCGGCGTACGACACGTACCGGCCGAGGCCGTAGAGCGTGCCGACGACGCCGCCTCCGGCCTCCTGCCCGCCGACGGAGACGGCGGTCTTGGAGGGGGCGCCGACGGAGAAGGTGTAGGCGCCGGCGACCGGGTGGCTGTCGGCCGAGACGACCTGGTAGGTGACGGTGTAGGTGCCGTCGGGCAGCCCGCTGTGCAGCGCCACGGCGTAGGTGGTGCCGCTGACCTCGGAGGGCTTGCCGTCGTCGACGCGCTTGCCCTGGGGGTCGAGGACGCGCAGCGAGTCGTCGTTGAGGGCGACCTTCTCGGAGAAGGTGAGCGAGACCCGGGCGGGTGCCTGCTTGACCACCACCCCCTGCTGGGGGTCGCTGCCGGTCAGCGCGGCGTGCGCGGAGGCGGGCGCGGCGCCGGCGAGCAGCGCGCCGAGCGCGGCCACGAACAGCAGCACCAGGGTCCGCACGCGGGGGGCGGTGGTCTGGGTCACGGTGACTGCTCCCTCAGTGTCCGGTCGCCGGGTGGTAGGTCGCGGCCTTCACCGGCATCCGCACCTCGAGGGTGCCGGACCGGGCGAAGTGGAGCGTGACGGTCACGTTCTCGCCCTGCTTCGGCCTGCGCTTGAGCTGCTCGAACATCAGGTGGTTGCCGCCGCTGCGGAAGACGACCCGGCCGTGTGCCGGCACGGGGAGGGCGGCCACCTCCCGCATCGCCCCGCCCTGGGTCTGGTGGACCGTGACGGAGCCCGCTATGTCGCTGGTGACGGAGGTCAGCTCGTCCTTGGCACCGCCGGCGTTGGCGATGGTCAGGAAGCCGGCCGCCATGTCGGAGACGGGCTGCGGCATGTACGCGGAGGCGACGGACAGCGCGGCCCGCCCGGAACCGCTGCCCGAGCCCGAGTCCGCGCCACTGCCCGAGCCGGAACCGGAACCGGAGCCGGACGAGCCGCAGCCGGTCAGCAGCAGGGCACCGGTCAGGGCGCCGGCGGCCACGGCGGCACCCTTGGCGCGGCCCCTCACGGGTTCTCCCCCTTGACGATCTTGGGGAGGTCCTTGATGTAGTCGTCGACGGTGGTGTCCTCGCCGTAGTACAGGTAGCCGCGGTCGGTCTTCGGGGAGAAGGCGAAGACCTGCGTGCCGTGCACCGAGACGAGCTTGCCGTTCTTGTCCTTCGTGGTCGGCTCGATGGAGATGCCGAGGGTGCGGGCGCCGGCCTGGATGGTGGCGAAGTCGCCGGTCAGGCCGACGAACTGGCTGTCGATGCCGTTCAGCCACTTGCCCAGCTCGGCCGGGGTGTCCCGGCCCGGGTCGGTGGTGACGAACACGACCCGCAGCCGGTCCTGCTCGGCCCGGGGCAGCTGCTTCTTGGCGACGGCGATGTTGTTCATCGTCAGCGGGCACACGTCCGGGCAGTGCGTGTAGCCGAAGTAGATCAGGGTGGGCCGGCCCGCGGTCTCCTTGCGGAGGTCGTACTTCTTGCCGTGGGTGTCGGTCAGCACCAGGTCGGGCTTCTCGAACGGCTTGTCGAGGACGGTGCCGGCCTTGGCCGAACCGGACTCCTCGGAGACGACGGAGACGGGGCTGCCGCCGTCACCGCCGCTGCCGCAGGCGGTGAGGGTGAGGGCGGAGGCGGCGAGCAGGGCGGCCGCCGCGAAGATCTTGGTGCGCATGCAGAGGGATCCCAAAGGTAGAGCGCCGGGCGCGCGCGGGGCCGCGGGTACGGCTCCCGCACGCGCCACGGACGGGGTTGATCAGGCGGCGGTGCGCCGGCGGCCGGCGAACACGCCGTACGCCACACCCGCCGCGCCGACGACGATGCCCACGATGCCGAGCACCCGGGCGGTGGTGTCGGTGTCGTGGCCGTCGGAGGCCGTCGTGGCGGCGGCGGTCTTCTCGGCGTCCGAGCCCTCGTCCCCGGAGGCGGTGGTGTCGGACGCGTCGGAGGCGCCGGAGGTGCCGTGGTGGTCGTCGTCGGAGGCGGCCGACAGCTGCAGGACCGGGGCGGGGTTCTCGGGCTCGGCCTGGCCGTCCTGCGGGACCTCGATCCAGCGGACGACCTCCTTGTTGGAGTACGTCTGGATCGCCTTGAAGACGAGCTTGTCCGTGTCCTCGGGCAGCTGGCCGACGGAGAGCGGGAACTTCTGGAAGTAGCCCGGCTTGATGCCCTCGCCGTCGGCGGTCCAGGTGACCTTGGTGACCGCCTCGCCGATCTTCTCGCCGTGCACCGTCAGCGGCTTGGCCAGCTTCGACTTGGTGACCTCGATCTTCCAGCCCGGGAGGGCCTGCGGCGCGACCGACGCCAGCGGGTGGTCGGCGGGCAGGGTGACCTCGACCTTGGTCGTCGAGGCATTGTCGCGCTCGTTGGGCACCTTGAAGTCGACGACGGCGTACCCGCCCTTGGCGGCGCTGCCCTCGGGCTGCACGGACACGTGCGCGAAGGCGGGCGTCGACAGGACGGTCAGACCGGCCACGGCGAGGACGGCGGGGACGGCAACACGGGAAACCTTCATGGAAGGTGCACTCCACTTCGAGTGAGTCCGGCGGAAGACGGAGAACCGGCCGGTGTTGAAGAGGGATACGCACGCGCACGCGTGCGTGCTGCGCCGCACGACGTACGGCAGCCTCTCGTGGTCTCGTGGAGTGGCGGTCGCGTCGCGCTAGGCGGCGAGGGAGAGTGCGGCGACGGCCGGCGGGCCGCGGCGGATCACCGTGTGCTGGAGCGCGGTGGTGTGCGGGGCGGGGGGTGCGAGCAGCGCGGTGCGCGGCGGGCGCGGGCCCGTGCGGGGCACGGTCGGCAGCCCGGCGAGCAGGGCGCGCACCAGCGCGAGCGCCCCGCGCAGGGCACGCACGAGCGCCCCTTCCGCGACCTCGTGCGCCGACAGCGCGGCCAGGTCCATGATCCGCAGCAGGGCGCTGTCGCCCCGGCGCAGCAGCCAGCCCGCGGCGAGCGCCGCGAGCAGGTGGCCGAGCAGCATCGGCAGCGACGGCAACAGGGCCGCGGGGGAGCCGGCGACCGTGGACAGGGCGTCCGCCGGGTGATGCGCCGGCGTGCCCTGCACGCGCGCGGTCGCCAGGATCCGCTGGGCCTGCACGGGACTGAGCGGAGCCGCTCCGGCCCCGCACACCAGCCGCGCCGCCTGCGCCACCAGCGAGGCGTCGGCCGCCGTGCCGGTGGTGCCCGTCGTGCCGGCCGCGTGCTGGCTCAGCCCGAACAGCGTGTGCAGGAGGGTCTGTCCGCCCGCGAGCAGCGCGGCGATCCCCGGCAGGGAGCGTTCCCGGCCGGCCAGCGGCACCGCGACGAGCAGGGCCCCCAGGAAACCCGCGCCCAGCGTCCACAGCGGGACGGTGGCGCAGGAGGCGAGCGCGTGCCCGCCCGCGGCCAGCACGACGCAGACCGCGGCGAACACCGCGGCCCGCAGAAGCCGGACGTCGCGTCCGGCACGCGCTGTGCGCGGGTGGGGGGCAGTCATGGCGCGCCCATCATCGCACTGCCCTTACCGCCGCCATACGGCAGGTCCGCAAGATGCGGTATGCGCACTCGGCCCCCACATACACCGATTGCCGCCCACCGCGCATCCCCCATATGGGCGGCATCACGTCAATTCCGGGCTTACATCCGGGTGGTGGCGGCAATACGTATCGGTATGTCGAGCCGCGGCCAGGAGGCTGGAGCATGAGCATCTGGTGGTCACTCCATTTGCGGCGCGAAGCTGCGAGCGTCCCCCTGGCCCGCCGCCTGCTGCTCGGCACGATGGAGACCGCGGGCGTCGACCCCGACATCTCCTACGACCTGTCCGTCGCCCTCAGCGAGGCCTGCGCCAACGCCGTGGAGCACGGCGGGACCCGCGGCCGGGACGCCTCCTCGGAGGCCTACCGGGTCACCGCCTACCTCGACGGGGAGCTGTGCCGCATCGAGGTCGCCGACGCCGGTCCCGGCATCACCGGCGCCGACTCCTCGCGCCCCGCGCACGACGACGCCGAGCACGGCCGGGGCCTGTTCCTCATCCGCGAGCTCGCCGACCACGTCCACATCGGCACCAAGCCGGGGCGCGGCGGCGCGGTGGTGAGCTTCGACAAGATCCTGAAATGGCGCAAGGACGCGCCGCTGGTGGCCGTCTGACCCCGGCGGCACGCCCTTGCCTCACAGCACACGCGGCGCCGGCCCGTGCGGGCCGGCGCGGGACGTCAGCCCTTGAGGGCCGCCATCCAGGACTCCACCTCGTCCGAGCGGCGCGGCAGCGCGGCCGACAGGTTCCGGTTGCCGTCCTCGGTGACCAGGATGTCGTCCTCGATGCGCACGCCGATGCCGCGGTACTCCTCCGGCACCGTCAGGTCGTCGGCCTGGAAGTACAGGCCCGGCTCGACGGTGAGCACCATGCCCGGCTCCAGCGTGCCGTCGACATAGGTCTCGGTGCGCGCGGCGGCGCAGTCGTGGACGTCCATGCCGAGCATGTGGCCGGTGCCGTGCAGCGTCCAGCGGCGCTGCAGACCCAGCTCCAGCACCCGCTCCACCGGGCCCTCGACCAGGCCCCACTCGACCAGCCGCTCGGTGAGGACGCGCTGCGCGGCGTCGTGGAAGTCGCGGTACTTCGCGCCCGGCTTCACCGCCGCGATACCGGCCTCCTGGGCGTCGTACACGGCGTCGTAGATCTTCTTCTGGATCTCCGAGAAGCGGCCGTTGACCGGCAGCGTGCGCGTGACGTCGGCGGTGTAGTACGTGTGCGTCTCCACGCCCGCGTCCAGCAGGAGCAGGTCGCCGGAGCGGACCGGGCCGTCGTTGCGGACCCAGTGCAGGGTGCAGGCGTGCGGGCCGGAGGCGGCGATGGTGCCGTAGCCGACGTCGTTGCCCTCGACGCGGGCGCGCAGGAAGAAGGTGCCCTCGATGTAGCGCTCGGAGGTGGCCTCGGCCTTGTCGAGGACCTTCACCACGTCCTCGAAGCCGCGCGCGGTGGAGTCGACGGCCTTCTGCAGCTCGCCGATCTCGAAGTCGTCCTTGACCAGGCGCATCTCGGAGAGGAAGACCCGCAGCTCCTCGTCGCGCTCGGCGGTGACCTTGTCGGTGAGCGCCTCCTCGATGCCGGCGTCGTGTCCGCGGACGACGCGCACCGGGCCGGTGGCCTCGCGCAGCGCGTCGGCCAGCTCGCGCACGTCGGCGGCCGGGATGCCGTACAGCTTCTCGGACTCGGTGAGGGAGTGGCGGCGGCCGACCCACAGCTCGCCCTGGCCGGAGAGCCAGAACTCGCCGTTCTCGCGGTCGGAGCGCGGCAGCAGGTAGAGCGTGGCCTCGTGGCCCTCGCCGCGCGGCTCCAGGACCAGGACGCCGTCCTCGGTCTGGTTGCCGGTGAGGTAGGCGTACTCGACGGACGCGCGGAAGGGGTAGTCCGTGTCGTTGGAACGGACCTTCAGGTTGCCCGCGGGGATCACCAGGCGCTCGCCGGGGAAGCGGGCGGACAGCTTCGCGCGGCGCGCGGCGGTCTCGGCGGCCTGGGCGATCGGCTGCAGGTCGTGCAGCTCGGTGTCGGCCCAGCCGGACTTCATGTTCTCGGCCAGCTCGTCGGAGACGCCCGGGTAGAGGCCGTTCTTGCGCTGCTTGATCGGCTCGTCCTCGGCAGTCTCCGGGGTCGCCGGAAGCTCCTCCGCCACGGTCATCCTCCTTGGGTACGGCACTGGACCACCCCCATCGTACGGTCGTACGGAAGGGGGCCCGGAGCACTATGACCCATTACACGAGGTGACCGGCCGGAGCGCGCGCCGCCTACTCGAACCGTGCCGCCAGCAGGACGACGTCCTCCTCGGAGTCGACCGTGTCCCGCCCGTCCGGCAGCACCGTGCGCAGCACGTGGTCCACGAGCGCGTCCGGGTCGTGCCGCAGCGCGCGCGGCACCCCGGCGGCCGCCGCGTGCAGCCGGGCGAAGGCCCGGTCGGCGGGGTCGCCGGTGCGGTGCAGCAGGCCGTCGGTGTAGAGCAGCACCGTCTCGCCGGGTTCCGCCTGCAGCTCCACGCTGGGCGCCTCCCAGCAGGCGAGCATGCCGAGCGGCGCGGAGACGGACGTCTCGACGAACTCGGTGCGCCGGTGACCGACCAGCAGCGGCGGGCAGTGCCCGGCACCGGCCAGGGTGATCTTGCGCAGGGCGGGCTCGCAGTAGGCGAACAGCGCGGTGGCCGAGCGGGCCGGCTCGGTGAGCCGCAGCAGCAGCTCCAGGTCGGACAGGACGGCGACCGGGTCCTCGCCCTCCATCACGGCGTACGCCCGCAGGGAGGCCCGCAGCCGGCCCATCGCGGCGACCGCGCTGGGCCCGGAGCCGGTGACCGCGCCGACGGCGAGGCCCAGGGCGGCGTCCGGCAGCGGCAGCGCGTCGTACCAGTCGCCGCCGCCGCGCGGTCCGGTGCGGTGCCGGGCGGCGAGCTGCACACCGGCGACGCGGGGGAGCCGGGAGGGCAGCAGTTCCTCGGAGATGGTCGCCATGCACGCGCGCGTGCGCTCCAGCTCCAGCAGGCGGGCGAGGTGTTCGGCGGCGTAGCGGGCGTACAGGCCGATCAGGTGGCGCATGCGCTCGCCGGGTTCGGCCGGCTCGTCGTAGAGCCAGACGGCGGCGCCGAGCAGGCCGGCGGCCTCGGTGGACAGGGGGAGGGCGTAGCTGGCGGCGTAGCCGAGGCGGGCGGCGACCTCGCGGTGGCGGGGGTCGAGGCCGTCCTCGGCGAACAGGTCGGGCTCGGCGATCTCGCGCTCGCCGCCGGGCAGTCCGTCGAGGATGCGGCCGAGGGAGGTGGCGCTGCGCGGCACGGTCTCGATGTGGCCCAGATCGGCGCGGCCGAGCCCGAGACCGATGGTGGTGTCGGGGCCGTGTTTGTCGGCCGGTTCGAGGGCGACCAGTCCGCGCCGGGCGCCCACCAGGGCGGCTCCGGCGCGCAGGAGTTCGCGCAGGGCGTCGTCCAGGGTGCCGGTGGCGGCAAGGCGCTCGGTGAGTTCGTGCAGGGTCGTCAGGTCGGAGACCCAGCCGGCGAGCCGGTCCTGGAGCAGGGCGCCGGGGGCGTGCGGGGGTGGCACCGGTGCGGTGCCCGAAGCGGCGTGCGCGGGCGCGGCAGTGTGCGCGGGCGCCGGAACCGTTGAATCGATTCCGGCCACTTTCTGAGGATGAGGGGCGTTCATGGCAACCGGCTTTCCGACCGGTGCGTACTGCTGAAAAGCATCGCAAACCCCCATGTCTTCTGCGCCGCTAGCAGTGTCTCCACATGTACACGCACTCGTGAGGGGATGTCCAGCATTGTCCTGCCGGTATTCCTGGTGTCCGTGGTGTTCAAGCGCTGTGCGGGGCTCCTCGCGGTAACCCCTTGCGCAAGAGCGAAGTTGGCTGAAAACTGCCTCAGGTATCGGGTGATTGCGGTCGACTGGGCTCGCTCCACGGAGCGTCACAGCGGTCGTGATGGGTACGTACTCGGTATGGGCCGGGGTGGTGGGGGCCACCCGGAACCTGGTGTCCGGACCGGGCGTCTTAGCCACCGACGACCCAGCCCCATCCTCCCGTGGCGGAGGCGAAGCGAAAGACGCGGAACGGCAAACGCCATACTTCGCCACCCCACGCCACGCCCATGCTTGTGCCGAACGCGGTATGGACGTCGGCGGTTGCACGCAAGCCGCCCGAGCTCGACCCAGAGGGGTTCCCCGCGCGTCAGGCCGGGGTGTGATGCGCCAGCAGGTACGCACAGTGCAGAGATCGACACATGGTGTGATGTGGTCCTCGGTGTTGCCAGGCGTGCAACGGAAAGGAACGAGCGCTGATGCGCGAGATCCTCGGAAGGCGACGCAGGCTTCTGTCCCGCCTGTCCCGGCGGAGGAACGGCAGGCCTGAGGTGATCGACGCGGCCCTGACCTTCGCCACCCGATGGCGGTGGCCCGTGCTGCCCGGTGTGGCGGCCGACCCCGAGGGGCGCTCCCGCTGCGCCTGCCCCGACCCCGAGTGCACGGTGCCCGGCGCCCACCCCTTCGACCCCGGCCTGCTCGCCGCCACCACCGACGAGCGCATGGTCCGCTGGTGGTGGACCAACCGTCCGGCGGCCCCGATCATCCTCGCCACCGGCGGCACGGCGCCCTGCGCGGTCAGCCTGCCCGCGCCGGCCGCCGCCCGCGCCCTCGCCGCGCTCGACCGCGAGGGCCTGCGCCTCGGCCCGGTGATCGCCTCCGACACCCGCTGGTCGATCCTCGTCCGCCCCTACTCCATGGAGCAGTTGGGCGACCTGCTGTACGCCAAGGACTTCGTGCCCGGCTCACTGCGCTTCCACGGCGAGGGCGGCTACATCGCCCTGCCCCCCTCCGGGACCGGCGGCGGCCCCGTCCGCTGGGAACGCGCCCCGCTGCCCGGCTCGGCCACCCCCTGGGTGCCCGACGTGGAGGCCGTGGTGGACGCGGTGGTCGACGCCCTCACTCGTACGGGTGTGAGCGCGCCCGAGTTGTAAGGGTGTCGGGCCCGACCGGATCCCCGCGCCCCTTCGCGTCGTTATCGTCCCTTTCATGAACCTCCGCCTTGCTGCCCTCGCGGGCGTCGTGGTGTGCGCGGTCGCCCTGCCGCTGGCCGTGGCGTCCGCGGGCGGTGTGGGCGACGCGGAGCACTCGGTCGTGCGGTCGCCGTCGTACGCCGGCGCCACCTACGACGACGAGAAGGCCACCCGGGCCGGCTCCGCCGCTCCCGAGCCGTCGCCCGCCCGAACCGGCCGTTCGTCCCTGCTGCTGGGCATCGGCCTGGCCACCGCCACCCGCTGCGGCCCCGAAGTCACCTCGCCCGACGGCATCGAGGCGCAGACCTGTGTGATCACGCAGGGGGCGCAGACCTGGGCGCGCACCTACTACCGCAACACCACCGGGCGGGCGCTGGAGACGGTGCTGAGTCTGATGGGGCCGGGCGGGCGCACGGTGCAGCTGCGCTGTGCGCTGGGCGCCGAGGACGAGCCGGGGACCTGCGAGACGCCCCGCGAGCCCTCCCGTGGGACGCCGGACGCCTACACGGCGGTCGCGGAGTTCGCACGGGCGGGGGGCGGTGGTTCGCTGCTGCTGCGGACCGCGAGCAACTCGCCGCAGGACACGGGGAGTTGAGAGCGGGGACGCCGGACGGTGCACGGCGTCGCGCATGGAAAGACCCGGTTGCTGGCGACGGGGGATGCACCAGCAACCGGGCTACTGAGACGGTAACAAGAGATCGGCTCCAAGCAAATTCGATCTCTTGTTTTCGTTGTGTATTCGGACATCGGCGAACAGGCCGCGAACAGGCCCTGACCGGGCCAATCGGACATCCGGGGTGGCCTGCCGCGCCCGCACGCTGTGACGGGCCTCACCCCGGCCGAGGGGTGGGGAGTCAACCGAACACGACCGGACGACCCCGAGGAGACGCCGGTCGAGCGCCCCACGCCGGCGGAAGCGGAGGTCACGCCCCCCTCACCCGCCGGCGGGGCGCGAACCTCAACTCAGCGTGACCTGACGGTTGGTGAGGCCGCCACGGGCCCGGCGTTCCTGGGCCGTCAGCGGCTCCTGCACCGCCAGCGCCTCGGCCAGCCGCTCCGCGAACTCGGCGGCCGGCTTTTCCACGTCCTGCGCGGTGACCGACGTCGGCAGGTCCCAGACCGGCACCGTCAGACCGTGGGCGCGGAAGGAACCGACCAGCCGGGTGCCCTCGCCGAGGCTCGAACGGCCCGCCGCGTGCAGCCGGGCGAGCGCGTCCAGAAGCCGCTCCTCCGGATGCGGCATGACCCAGCGCAGGTGGTTCTTCTCCGGCGTCTCGCACCAGTAGGCCGCGTCCACGCCGGTCAGCCGCACGGTCGGGATCGCCGCGGCGTTCGCCCGCTCCAGGGAGGCGGCGACCTCCGCCGTGGCGTTCTCCGCGTCCGGCACCCAGAACTCGAAGCCGCTGTGCACCACCGGCTCGAAGGCGCCCTCCGGATCGAGCAGGTCCTGCAGCCGGGGGCCGTCGGCCGGGGCGCGGCGGCCCTGCACCGGGTTGCCGGGCTCCGCCTCAAGGGCGCGCAGCAGCGTGTCGGCCAGGTCGCGGCTGATGTCACCGGAGGCCGTGTCGTTCTGCAGGCCGAGCATCACCGTGCCGTCGTCGCGGCGCAGCGCCGGCCAGGCCATCGGCAGCACGGTCGCCAGCGTGACCGACGGGACGCCCTCGGGCAGGCCGTCCTTCAGGGGCAGCTCGGCGGTGGCCGCCGGGACCAGTTCGCGCAGCGCCACCCAGTCGCACTCGCCAGGCAGCCCTTCGAACGGGCGCTGCACCAGCTCGGTCACCGCCTGGGCGGCGGCCCGGCCGTGACAGGCCTTGTAGCGCCGGCCGCTGCCGCAGGGGCAGGGTTCACGGGCGCCGACGACCGGGATCTCCTCGTCGCTCAGCTGAGGGCGCGCGGCCTTCGCCTGGGGTCGCTTCTTGGCCATGGTGGGTGTCTCCCGGATACGGCTCGTCTGGTACGGCGCGAGCCTAGCCGTTGTCGCCCTGACCGGCGCGGGGCTGTGGACAACGCCGCGCGGGCGACGGGGCCGGGAGGGGTGCCGCGGGCCTCAGGACGGGTCGTCGAGGCCGTCAGGGCAGGTCGTCGAAGGCGTCCGCGAAGTCGAGGTCGGCCATCGCCGCGACCGGCGGGGCGGCCACGCGCGTGGCGAAGTCCTCGCGGCGGTGCCCGGCGTCCGGGTCGAACACGTCGTCGTGGACGACGACCCACACCGTGACCTCGCCGCGCGCGTCGTCCCGGACGCCCCAGTCGTCGGCGAGCGCGGTGATGATGTTCAGGCCCCGGCCGCCGTGCGCGGTCACCGAGGGGGTCGCCGGGGCGGGGCGGGTCGGGCCGCCGCCGTCGGTCACCTCGACGACCAGCCGGCCGCCCGGGTCCACCCGCCACGCGGCGCGCACGTCGCCGTCCCCGGCGAGGGCGTCGCCCAGCGGGCGGCCGTGTTTGCACGCGTTGCTCAAGAGCTCCGAAAGGATCAGTACGGCATCGTCGATGACCGTTTCGGCCACACCGCTGCTGCGCAACTGGTCACGCATGCGGTGTCTCGCCTTCCCCACGCCCGCAGGGCCATGGGGTACGGCCATGCTCGACGACGTGGGCACCTCCTGTGCCACCACCAACGCCACCCCCGAGACCTCCTTCGCCCCACGCCACGGTGTGTTTGCCCCATTGGCCTGTACCGGAAACCGGCCAATCAGCCCCCGTGGTCGCATTCACCACGGTCGAACACGCAGCGAACGCGCCGGAGCACTCCCCGTAATGGCGTGGCTGGATTTCTACGGTGTGGCCGATAGGCGAGGATGGGACAGCAAGCGGGTGAGGGTCAAGAGACCTGTGTGGCCCATGTGACAGATGTGACCGTCGCCCGGGGTGCCCGCCGGGTGCGCGGGGCGGTGGCCGGTCACCGCCCCAGTCGCCGGAGCACCGCGCGGGGCCGGTTGGTGATGATGGCGTCGACGCCGAGGCGGGTGCACAGGTCCACGTCCTCGGGCTCGTTCACCGTCCACACGTGCACCTGGTGCCCGGCCCGCTTCAGCCGCTCCACGTACGCCGGATGGTTGCGCACGATCCGCACCGCGGGACCCGCGATCCGCACGCCCGCCGGCAGCCGCCCGTCGCGCAGCCGGGGCGAGACGAACTGCATCAGATAGACGGTCGGCAGCGTCGGCGAGGCGGCGTGCACACGGTGCAGGGAACGCGCGCTGAAGCTCATCACCCGGATCCGGGACTCCTCGGGCGAGGCCGGGGCGTCCAGGCCGAACCGCTTGAGCAGGTGCAGCAGCCGCTCTTCCACCTGGCCGGCCCAGCGGGTGGGGTGCTTGGTCTCGATGGCCAGCTCCACCGGGCGTCCGGCGTCGGCCACCAGCTCCAGCAGCCGCTCCAGGGTCAGCACCGAGGTCGCCTCGCGGTCCTCCGGCCGGAACTCCCAGTCCGGCTCCTCGTCCCGGCCGCGCCAGGCGTCGCGGGTCTTCCAGGAGCCGAAGTCCAGCGCGGCCAGGTCGGCGAGCTCCAGGGCGGAGACCGCGCCGCGGCCGTTGGACGTACGGTTGACGCGGCGGTCGTGCACGCAGACGAGGTGCCCGTCCGCGGTCAGCCGGACGTCGCACTCCAGCGCGTCCGCGCCGTCCTCGATGGCCTTGCGGTAGGCGGCGAGGGTGTGCTCCGGTGCGTCCTCGGAGGCCCCGCGGTGGGCGACGACTTGGATGGGATGCGGTCGTGCGTGGGTCACCGCGTCATGGTGCCACCGGGAAGGGGTAGGCGGGGGACCGCGGGGGCGGGGAAGGGACGGGAACGGGTTCGGCGATACGCGCCGTTAGTCCGACAGGTCCTATATAAAGGGTGGTCAAAGGGTTGTCGGGAACCCACAGGCACCGCTTATGGCCCCCTGACGGCTCGTGGGAAAAGCTGACCGCATACAAATGCACATGCACCTGCGCCGTGACTGCGTCCGGACCCTGACCGTCACCCGTGACCGACAACGACAGCCGTGGATCGAGGAGAAGAGCTGTGAGCACCGAGAACGAGGGCACTGAGGTCCCCCCGGCCCCGTCTGCACCTCCCGTGCCGGTGGACTCTCCCGCAGCCTCCGCGCAGCCGCCCGCCCCGGCCGGTGACGCACCGCAGGCCGGCGGGCAGTCCCCGGCCGGTCCCACCGGTGCCGCGCAGCAGTACGGCGACGCGGGCGCGGCCCCGCAGGGCGGAGCGCAGCAGTACGGCGAGCCGGGTGCGGCCCCGCAGGGGGGAGCGCCGGCGCCGCAGCCCGGGGTCCCGGCGCCGCAGCCCGGGGTCCCGGCGTCGCAGCCCGCGGGCCCGATGGGTGCCGCACCGCAGGGCGGTGCCGTCCCTCAGGGCGGTATGACCGGTTCCGCGCCGGAGGCCGGCTGGCCGCCCCCGCCCCCCGTCACCCCGGCGTACGCCGGCGGCGGCGACAGCGGGGCCGGTGCCGGGGCCGGACACGGCTGGGGCACGCCGTACCCGGCGCAGCCCGCGCCGAAGCAGAAGTCCGGCCGGGGCGGGCTCCTCGCCGCGATCCTGGTGGCCGCGCTGGTCGTCGGCGGCCTGGGCGGCGGCATCGGCTACACCCTGGCCAAGGACAACGACAGCAGCGGCTCCACGACGGTCTCCGCGGCCACCAGCGGCGGCGCCGTCAAGCGCGACCCCGGCACGGTCGCGGCCGTGGCCGCCAGGGCGCTGCCGAGCACGGTCACCATCGAGGCCGAGTCCACCAACGGCGAGGGCGGCACCGGCACCGGCTTCGTCTTCGACACCCAGGGTCACATCGTCACCAACAACCACGTGGTGGCCGACGCCGTGAACGGCGGCAAGCTGACGGCGACCTTCCCCGACGGCAAGAAGTACGACGCCGAGGTGGTGGGCCACGCGCAGGGCTACGACGTCGCCGTCATCAAGCTCAAGAACGCCCCGTCGGATCTCAAGCCGCTCCCCCTCGGCGACTCCGACCAGGTCGCGGTCGGCGACTCGACGATCGCGATCGGCGCGCCCTTCGGTCTGTCCAACACGGTGACGACCGGCATCATCAGCGCCAAGAACCGCCCGGTGGCCTCCAGCGACGGCTCCGGCAGCCAGGCGTCGTACATGAGCGCCCTGCAGACGGACGCCTCGATCAACCCGGGCAACTCCGGCGGCCCGCTGCTGGACGCGCACGGCAACGTCATCGGCATCAACTCCGCGATCCAGTCCACCGGCAGCGGCGGGCTCGGCGGTTCGGGGCAGTCCGGCTCGATCGGCCTGGGCTTCGCGATCCCGGTCAACCAGGCGAAGTACGTCGCCCAGCAGCTGATCAAGACGGGCAAGCCGGTGTACGCCAAGATCGGCGCGTCGGTGTCCCTGGAGGACTCCTCCAACGGCGCGACGATCACGCCGCAGGGCTCGGGCGGCTCCGCCTCCGTGGAACCGGGCGGCCCCGCCGCCAAGGCCGGCCTGAAGCCGGGCGACGTGATCACCAAGCTGGACGACCGGGTGATCGACTCCGGGCCCACCCTGATCGGCGAGATCTGGACCCACAAGCCCGGCGACAAGGTGACGATCACCTACGAGCGCGACGGCAAGCCTCACACGGTGGAACTGACCCTGGGCTCCCGCGTCGGCGACAGCTGACCCGCCCCCACCCCGGCCGACCCGATACTCTTGTCCCGCGCCGCCGAACCCCGACGGCGCGGGGTGGGTTGCCCGAGCGGCCTAAGGGAACGGTCTTGAAAACCGTCGTGGCGCAAGCCACCGTGGGTTCAAATCCCACACCCACCGCAGCGAGAGAGCCTCTGACCGGCGAGACGGTCAGAGGTTCTCGTCGTTCCCGGACCCGTCTCCGCCCGCCCGGTCTCTGTCCTGGAACGGCTCTCCGCCGCACCACCTCAGAAGTCACTCAAATCCGTTGATACACCCACTCGTTCCCTCCATGATCATTTATGGCGCGGCTCGCCCGACCAGCGAGGACGCCGCGTCCGGCCCGGACTTGACCAGCCGGGCCACGTATCACGAGGGGAACATCCGTGAGGATCACGAGACTGACCGCCGCCACCGCCGCGCTGACCGCCGCCGCCATCCTGAGCACCGGGCTGTGCCAGGCGGCTCAGGCGGCCGACGGCGGTGACGCGGGGCGGCCGGGCGCCGTCGCCGCCGCGGTCGCGAACGCCGGGGCGGAGCTGGACACGGCCGACGGGCAGCAGCTCCTGGCCGCGCTCAAGGTCGTCGAGGAGATGCCGGACCGTGTGGTGGCCCAGGGGGACGCCGCCGTGCAGGCGTACCTCGCCGCGCAGCTGCCGGCGGGCAAGGGCGGCGTGGCCGCGTTCGGCTGGTGGCAGACCACCAAGTGCGTGGCCGCGATCACGGCCGCCGTCGCGGGGGGCGCGGTCCCCGTCGCGAAGATCCTGAAGTTGAAGGCCTTCATCAAGAAGGTCGGCTCCGTGAAGGAGGCCGCCGTCCTGCTCATCCGCGTCGCCAAGGGCGAGGAGAAGATCAGCGAGCTCGGCGCCACGCTCGGCGGGCTGGCCTCGGCGATCCTCGGGATCGACGGGATCAAGAAGCACTGCCGCTGACGGGAACGGGATCACCATGACGAGTAGCAAGGCGCGGACGACCGCGCTGATCACGCCCGTCGAGGAGAGCGCCCAGCGGGAGGCCGAGGCGCTCGCGGCCGAGGGGCGTACGGCCAAGGCCGTGCGGCGGCTGCGCAAGGACTCCGGCCTCGGGCTGGAGGCGGCCTCGGCGGCGCTGGAACTGCTGAAGGAGGGGCAGCTCCTGCCCGCCACTTACGGTCAGGCCCTCGACGCCCTCGGGCGGCTCGACGCCGGGCTGGTCGACGAGATGACGGCCCTCCTCGGCTGCGGCCGGCGCGACGACGCCATCCGGCTGCTGCGCGAGAGGACGGACATCGACCTCGCCGGCGGCTACCACCTCGTCACCGAGCTGAACGGCCGCCTCGGGACGACCGGGACGACCGGGACAGCCGGGACGGACTGAGCCCCGCCCGCCTCGCCCGACCCCTGCCCCGCGGCCCGCGCCCCACGTCCCCGCCACGGACGCGGGGCGCGGCCACGCGCAGCCGACGGGCCGCGCGGCCGGCTCCCGCCCACGGCAGCGAACCCGCGCCCCCGCCCCCGCCCCGCGCCTCCGACGCCCGCCCGCGCCTTGGACGCGCGCCCGCGTCTTGGACGCGCGCCCGCGTCTCCGACGGCCGCCCGCGCCGCCGACGCACGACCCGCGCCTGCGACCCCCGCCCCGCGCCTCCGACGCCCGCCCCGCGCCATCGACCCCCGCCCCGCGCCATCGACCCCCGCCCCGCGCCTCCGACGCCCGCCCCGCGCCAGCAACGCGCCCCGCGCCGCCGAAGCCCGCCTCGCGTCGCGGAGTCCGACCAGCTGTCGTGCGGCCCCGCCCCTTTCGCTCACCCGAACCCCGTCAGCCGGGCCGCGGAGGCGATCGTTGCGCGGGCCTCTCGTTCTGTCAGGCCCGTGTCGAGGGCGGCGTCGAGCAGGGGGTGCAGCAGGGCGGGGCCGATGCCGTTCTCGTAGGCGCGGCAAGCGGCCCAGAACAGGCGGGTGTTGCGCTGGCCCTCGTGCGCGGACAGGACGAACTGGATCAGGCCCTGGCCGTGCGTGTCCGGGTCCGCGTCCGCCGGGCGGCGCGGCGTGCGGTCCGGGCGCGGGGGCGGCAGCAGCAGCCGCAACAGGGCCGGCGGGCAGGGCGCCGGTGTGAGGTGGGCGCTGCCGGGGGCGACCGTGTACTCGCCGTGCGCGGTGCGGGAGCCGGGGCCGACCAGGTAGCCGCCGGCGCCGCGGATGTCGATGCCGGGCGCGAGCCGGCTCGCGGAGTTGGGGACGGCGGTGTCCGGCGGGCCGGTGAGCCAGAGGTGGCGGCCGCCGGACGGGGTCAGGACGACGACCGTCGGCGGGATCGTGAACAGGTGGCGCAGGGCCAGCTCGCGCAGGGCGGCGGAGGAGTCGGTGCCGGTCTTGGTGTCGAGGTCGATGCCGATCAGGTGGTGCGGGGGCAGTCCGCAGGCGATGCCGTATCCCGTGGCCCAGGGTGCGGCGGCGAAGAGGTCGCGGATGCGCCCGGGGTCGGTGGAGGCGTCGTACACGCCGTGGCCGAGGCGGCCGCACTCGCCGTGGCAGGGCGGGCTGCCGACGGGGTCGTCGTGGTGGGGGGAGCGCAGGGCCGGGAGTTTCGTCCGGGACAGGGGGATGACGGCCAGTCCGCGTTCGGCGGCTGACAGCGCGTGGGCGAGGGCCAGCGTCCTGGCCTGCCGGTCGGTGGGGGCCATGACTCTATTTTCGTACGTGTGTTCGATGATCGGTAGAGGGCCGTCCCGCGACACGCCGGAGGGGGGTGGACCGGGGTGCGCGGGGCCCCGTCCGTGCCGGAACGGTTCACCTCTTGCGGTGCTTGGAGGGGAGTCGTCCGACGTGTCCGGCCTGTGGAGGAAGAGCCGGTGAAAGGTGGTGCAAGGGGTTTATCGACTTGTCATCACGCTTGGGGGCGAATCGCGGCTTCCGGGATGGTTCGCCGGGGATTCGGTGGGCAACTCTGGACTCGCGACGTCGTGCACAACCCCAGGGGCGGACGGCCAACTGCCCCGGAAAAAGCCGTACTTGACGCGTGACCGGCCGATCCGGCCGGCGCGTGAACGGGTCCTGATGGAGGAACTCACATGGCAAGCATCCGTACCGCCCGCGTTCTCGCCGCCGTCTCCGCCCTCCCGCTGGCTGCCGCCCTCTTCGCCGGCGTCGCGACGGCCGACAACGGCGCCGTCGCGGACGACGGATCGAGCGCGGCCGTCACCCACGCCGTCCAGGGCATCGTCGGCAGCGGGGTCGGCGGCCACAACACCGGCAACTCCTCGACCACACAGCAGCAGGCGATCGGCGCCGGCGCCTCGAACCAGAGCAACACCGCCCAGGTGAAGGGCTCCGCCTTCACGGCGGTCAACCAGGGCAACGAGAACGTCGCCGTCAGCTTCTCCCCGCTGTGGTGGTGAGCTGAGGGGGCCGGCCCGGCAGGTGCCGGCCCCCTCGGTATCCGTCCGAGGTGTGCTTCGAGGGTGGTTCACAAGGTCAGCGCGGCGGTGCTCCGGCACCGCCGCGCAGCCGTGTGCGGCGTACCGTCGTCACGGGCGCGCGGCGTCGCGCCGACCCTGGTGGCGGCGGGCACCGGGACGGCGGCAACGGGCCTGGTCCCGGCCGTGGGTGCGGGAGCGTCGTCAGGGTTCGTCCCGCACGCGTGTCCCCCCGTCCTCCACCTGTGGGAGGTGGGGTCAGCCCCACCCCTACAACCTGAGGCGGACTCTGCTTCGGGACCTGCGGGCGATCCGCGGCGGCACCCCCCGCTCCTAGCGTGGAGCCATGACCACACCCGTCTGCACCAGCGCTTCGACGGCCGCGACGTGGACGCCGCCGTACACGTCCTTCTCGGCGTACGTCAGGGCCCGCCAGCCGGCGCTGCTGCGCACCGCCCGCTCGCTCACCGCGAACCCGTGCGACGCGGAGGACCTGCTGCAGACCGCGCTCACCAAGACGTACGTCGCCTGGGAGCGCATCGAGGACCACCGGGCGCTCGACGGGTACGTGCGGCGCGCGCTGGTGAACACGCGCACCTCGCAGTGGCGCAAGCGCAAGGTCGACGAGTTCGCCACGGACGAGCTGCCCGAGCCGGACCCGGCGCCCGGCGCCGACGACCCGGCCGAGCGTCAGGCGCTCCACGACGCGATGTGGAGGGCGGTCATGAAGCTGCCGGCGCGGCAGCGGGCGATGGTCGTGCTGCGGTACTACGAGGACCTGAGCGAGGTGCAGACGGCGGAGGTGCTCGGGGTGTCCGTCGGTACGGTGAAGTCGGCGGTCTCCCGGGCCCTGGGCAAGCTGCGCGAGGACCCGGAGCTGACCCCGGCGCGCTGAACGGCCCCGCGAGCGGCCGGGAGCCGCCCGTCACACCCGTTCCGTGACCCACGGCGCACTGATCGATCACCGCTCCCTAGTGACATACCGCGTGGTATGTGCGCAGAATCAGCGCAACCCGTTACCACCGCGTAGGCAATGTCGCCCGGGAGGACGCCGTGCAGAGCACGATGCAGGACGTACCGCTGCTGATCTCGAGGATCCTGACCCACGGGTCGACCGTCCACGGCACCTCCCGGGTGACCACCTGGACCGGCGAGGGCGCACCGCAGCGCCGCTCCTACGCCGAGATCGGCGCCCGCGCCGCCCAGCTGGCGCACGCCCTGCGCGACGACCTGGGGGTGGGCGCGGACGACCGGGTCGCGACCCTCATGTGGAACAACGCCGAGCACGTCGAGGCGTACTTCGCGATCCCCTCCATGGGCGCGATCCTGCACACGCTCAACCTGCGCCTGCCCGCCGAGCAGCTGACCTGGATCGTCGGCCACGCCGCGGACAGGGTCATCGTGGTCAACGGCTCGCTGCTGCCCCTGCTGGCCCCGCTGCTGCCGCAGCTGAAGACCGTCGAGCACATCGTCGTCTCCGGCCCGGGCGACCGCTCGCTGCTCGCGGACGCCGCCGCGCGGGTCCACGAGTACGAGGAGCTGCTCGCCGGGAAGCCGACGGCGTACGACTGGCCGGAGCTGGACGAGCGGCAGGCCGCCGCCATGTGCTACACCTCCGGCACCACCGGCGACCCCAAGGGCGTGGTCTACAGCCACCGTTCGATCTACCTGCACTCCATGCAGGTGAACATGGCCCAGTCGATGGGCCTGACCGACCAGGACACCTCGCTGGTCGTGGTGCCGCAGTTCCATGTGAACGCCTGGGGCCTGCCGCACGCCACCTTCATGACCGGCGTGAACCTGCTGATGCCGGACCGCTTCCTGCAGCCGGCCCCGCTCGCCGAGATGATCGAGAGCGAGAAGCCGACCCACGCCGCCGCCGTCCCGACCATCTGGCAGGGCCTGCTCGCCGAACTGCACGCCAAGCCCCGCGACGTCTCCTCCCTGCACCAGGTCACCATCGGCGGCTCGGCCTGTCCGCCCTCCCTGATGGAGGCCTTCGACCAGCTCGGCATGCGGGTCTGCCACGCCTGGGGCATGACGGAGACCTCGCCGCTCGGCACGGTGGCCCGCCCGCCGGCCCACGCGGTCGGCACCGAGGAGGAGTTCGGCTACCGCCTCACCCAGGGCCGCTTCCCCGCCTCCGTCGAGGCCCGGCTGACCGGTCCCGGCGGCGAGCGCCTCCCCTGGGACGGCGAGTCGGCGGGCGAGCTGGAGGTGCGCGGCCCGTGGATCGCCGGCGCCTACTACAACGGGCCGGACGCCGAACCGCTGCGTCCCGCCGACAAGTTCAGCGAGGACGGCTGGCTGAAGACCGGTGACGTCGGCACCATCTCCCCCGACGGCTTCCTCACCCTCACCGACCGCGCCAAGGACGTCATCAAGTCCGGCGGCGAGTGGATCTCCTCGGTCGAGCTGGAGAACGCGCTGATGTCCCACCCGGACGTCGCCGAGGCCGCCGTGGTCGCCGTGCCGGACGAGAAGTGGGGCGAGCGCCCGCTGGCCACCGTGGTCCTGAAGGAGGGCGCGACGGCCGACTTCGAGTCCCTGCGCGCCTTCCTCGCCGACGAGGGCCACATCGCCCGCTGGCAGCTCCCCGAGCGCTGGACCATCGTCGAGACGGTGCCGAAGACGAGCGTCGGCAAGTTCGACAAGAAGGTGATCCGCCGCAAGTACGCGGAGGGCGAGCTGGACGTCACCCGCCTCTGACAGACGGCCTTCGCCTGCGCCCCTTCGCCTACGGCCTTTGCCTACGGCTCATCGCGTACGGCGGTGACGCCCGCCCGCGCCCCGACGGGACCCGGGGGCGGCGTCACCGCCGTACTGCCGTCGTCGGCGGCCGTCACCGCCGTACCGCCGTGCTGCCCCAGCCGACGAGCAGCCAGGCGGCCGCCACCGCGCACACCCCGCCCCAGCCGACGTGGGCGAAGGCCGGGCCCGCCAGGGCCGAGGCGAGGGCGCCGCCCGCGAAGCCGCTGACCACGTAGGCGGTGTTGGCGGTGGCGGGGGTGGCCGTGGTGGTCAGGGCCAGTGTCTGGTTGGCGACGTGGGAGGCGACCAGGGCGGCGTGGATGGCGATCGCGGCGGCGAAGAGCGCGACGACGACGTGCCCGCCGAGCCAGAACAGCGGCACGGACACCGCCGCGACCAGGTAGGCCGTGCGGACCACCTTGGCCGCGCCGAACCGGTCCACCAGCCCGCCCGCCAGCGGGGCCACCACGGTGGCGGCCAGGCCGAACAGCCCGAACAGGCCGGCCGTGGCGGTCGACAGGCCGTAGGACGGGCCGGTCAGCAGCAGCGCGAGCGAGGTCCACAGGGCGCTCCACGCGCCGAACATCCCCGCCTGCCGCACGCACGCCCGCCACAGGTCGGGCGAGCGGCGCAGCAGCCCCGGCAGCGCGGCGATCCCGGCGAGGAAACCGCCGCCGCCCCGCTTCGCCGTGGGCAGCACCCGGGCGGTGGCCAGGCCCAGGGCCAGCGTCAGCACGCCCGCCCCGGCGAACACCCAGCGCCAGCCGAACGCCTGACCGGCCAGGCCGCCGACCACGCGGGCGGCGACGATGCCCGTGAACAGGCCGGCGATGACCGCGGCGACATGGAAGGCCCGGCGCGCGGCGGGCGCCCGCTCGGCGACCAGCGGCACCAGCAGCTGCGGGATGACCGTCGCCGCCGAGGCGACGAACACCGCGGCGGCGAGCGCGCCGGTCCCGGGCGCCGCGGCCCCGGCCGCCAGCGCCACGGTCGTGACGAGGGTGAGCACGGTGACCAGCCGGCGCCGGTTGGCGGTGTCGCCGAGCGGGGCGAAGAAGAGCAGGCCGACGGCGTAGCCGAGCTGGGCGACGGAGGCGATCCAGGCGACGGCCGAGGGCGCGGAGCCGAAGTCGTGGGCGATCAGCGGCAGCAGCGGCGCGGCCACGTAGATGTTCGCGGCGGTGACGGCCGAGCAGACGGCGATGAGGGTGAGGAAGAGCGCGGAGGAGGTGGCCCGGGGGCCGTCGCCGCGTGCCGTGGCGCGGCGGGAGGGGGCGGTTGCCGAGGACATGGGGAGGGACTCCTTCGAGCCGACTCTAGTAACTAACGAGTTGGTTGGATGATGGGAGAACAGTCTGGACGACGACTCGATTCCCTGGCAACCAAACAGTTAGTTACTCCAGGGGCTACCCTGGCCTCATGGCAGCAAGGGACCCCGAGGCCACCAAGGCCCGCATCTTCGACGCAGCCGTCGCCGAGTTCGCCCGGCACGGCATCGCGGGCGCCCGCATCGACCGCATCGCGAGCGAGGCGAAGGCCAACAAACAGCTGATCTACGCCTACTACGGCAACAAGGCGGAGCTGTTCTCGCAGGTCCTCGGCCGCTGCATGGTCGACCTCGCCGCCGCCGTCCCGGTCGACCCGGACGACATCGAGGGCTGGCTGGACCGCCTCATGGACTACCACGCCGCCCACCCCGAACTGCTGCGCCTGCTCTACTGGGAGGGCATCGAGTACGGCACCGCCGAGCTGCCCGACGAGGCCGAGCGCCAGGCCCACTACGCCCGCAAGGTCGAGGCGATGCGCGACGGCCAGCGGCGCGGCGTGATCAGCGACGCGATCCCGCCCGCCGACCTGCTCCTGCTGCTCGTCGCCATGGCCAACTGGGTCACCGTCGTGCCGCAGATGAGCCGCATCCTGGTGGGCACCGAGGCCCCGGACCAGGCCCGCCTGCGCGCCTCCCTGAAGGAGGCGGCCCGCAGGATGATCAGGCCGTGAGCACGCGTCCCGCGCCCGCGGGACGTGTCGGCACGAGCCCCGCGCCCGCGGGACGCCGGCGGCGTCAGTTGGTGCCGATGCGGGCCAGCAGGTCGACGATGCGGCTCTGGACCTCCGTGCTGGTGGAGCGTTCCGCCAGGAACAGCACCGTCTCGCCCGAGGCCAGCCGCGGCAGGTCGGCCGGGTCCACGGCGGCCGTGTAGACGACCAGCGGGGTGCGGTTGAGCTGCCCGTTCGCCCGCAGCCAGTCCACGATCCCGGCCCTGCGGCGGTGCACCTGCATCAGGTCCATCACCACCAGGTTCGGCCGGAACTGCCCCGCCAGCGTCACCGCGTCCGCGTCGCTCGCCGCCCGCGCGACCTGCATCCCGCGCCGCTCCAGCGTCGCCGTCAGGGCCAGCGCGATCTCCGCGTGCTCCTCGATGAGCATCACCCGCGGCGGGTGCTGCTCGCTGTCCCGCGGCGCCAGCGCCTTCAGCAGGACCGCCGGGTCGGCGCCGTACGCCGCCTCGCGCGAGGCCTGCCCGAGGCCCGCCGTCACCATCACCGGCACCTCGGCGGCCACGGCGGCCTGCCGCAGCTGCTGCAGCGCGGTCCGGGTGATCGGCCCGGTCAGCGGGTCCACGAACAGCGCGGCCGGGAACGCCGCGATCTGCGCGTCGACCTCCTCCCGCGAGTGCACGATCACCGGGCGGTAGCCGCGGTCGCTCAGCGCCTGCTGGGTGCTCACGTCCGGGGCCGGCCACACCAGCAGCCGGCGCGGGTTGTCCAGCGGCTCCGGCGGCAGCTCGTCGTCCATCGGCCGCGGCGGGGGCGCGTCGGCGACCTCCACCGCGCCGCCCGGACCGTCCAGCGGCTCCGGGCCCTCGGCGGCGTTCTCGTCCGGCGCCCCTATGGCGTACGACCGCCCGGCGCCCTCGGTGCCCGGCGGGACCAGCCGGGACTGCCCGGCGAGCGACGGCGGCGAGGACTGCGCCGGCTGCGCCGGCCGGGGCGCTCCAGGGCCGGCGGGCGCGGGCTGCTCGGCCGTGGGGTGCGGGCGGCCCGTCTGGTCGGCGGCGCGCGTGGCGGGGTCTGGCGGCGTGCCCAGTTTCCGGCGCCGCCCGCTGCCGCCGGGCGCGTGCGGCGGCGGGGTGGCCGACGCGGGCCGCGGTGTCTGCTGCTGCGCGGGGGCGGGTGCGGGGGACTGCGCGTGGGCGGCCTGGCGGGTGAACGGCACGCCCTGCCCCAGCGTGCGCACGCTGATCGCCCGGCCCTGCGTGGAGTTCGGGTCCACCGGCCCGCCGGCCTCGGCGGGCAACGGCTGCGCGGCCCGCGCGGCCGCCGCGGCGGTGCCGGCCGGCGGCGCGGGCGTCCCCGGCGCCGGCACGGAGGCGGCCGCGTCGGCGCCCGTGCCGGTGGGGGGTACGGCGGTGGGGCCGGCCGGAGGGACGGGCGCGGCCGGGGCCGCCCCGGCGGGGGGCAGCGGTCCCGTCGCCTGCGGACCGGTCGCGTTCGGCGGTACGGCGGCGGGGGCCGCGGGCGGCACGGGGGCGCCCGCGTTCGGCGGTACCGGTGCGGCCCCGGCCGGGGGCAGCGGTCCCGTCGCGTGGGGCGCGGCCGGGTTCGGTCCGGTCGCGTGCGGGGGTACGGCGGTTCCGGCGCCCGGCGTGGCGTCGCCGGCGGGCCACTGCTGCGGGGCGGGGGTGCCCTGCGGCGGGGTGACCTGGCCGGGGGCGGCCTCGGCGGGGAGCGGCTGGGCGGCGCCCGGCGCGCCCGCCGGGTGCGGCAGCCCCTGCGCGGCGCCCGGCACGGCCATCGGGTGCGGCACGCCCTGTGCGGGAACCGGCTGGGGCACGCCCTGTGCGGGAACCGGCTGGGGCGCCGCCTCTCCGGTGCCTTGCGCGGGCAGCGGACCAGCCGCGTGCGGGGTCGCCTGCGCGACGTCCGGCTGCGCGGTCCCGGGCTGCGGAACGGCGGCGTGCGGCGCGACGGGCGCGCCCTGCGCGCCGCCGGCCTGCGGCGGAACGGGGACGCCGGGCGCGGCTGCGGGACCGCTCGGCATCGACGGGGCCGGGACCGGCCCGCCCGGGACGGGCTGCGCACCGGGCGCGGCGGGTCCGGCGGCCGGCTGACCCTGCGGGGTCTGCGGGGCCTGCGGGGCCTGCACCGGCGCCTGACCCGGCAGCGGCTGCCCGGCCGCGTCCGGAACGCCCGGCACGCCCGCGGTGCCCTGCGGCGGGACGACGGGTACGGCCGGGGACTGTGGGGCCAACGGGCCGGGGAGCGCCGGGTTCGCCGGGTTCGCTGCAGGCACGGCGGCGGGGTCCGTGGGGTTCACCGCGAACGGAGGACCCGCCGGGGTCGCCGCAGCGCCCGCACCGGCCGGACCGGACCCGGCGCCGGAAGCGTCACCGGCGACGGGAGCCCCACCAGGCGCGGGCACCGGCGCACCAGGCACCGCAACCCCAGGAGCCGCAGCGGCACCAGCGGCACCCGGCACCCCCGGTCCGGCGCCCGGAACCGGCACGGCGCCGCCGGGTGAAGCACCCCCGGCAGCCCCGGAAGCCCCGTCCGGTCCCGCAGCGGGACCCGCCACCGCCCCGTCCTCGGCGGTCCCCGCCGCACCTTCCGGCGGCAGGGCCACCGCGCGGCGGCGCCGCCCGGACGGCGGGTTGGTGGGATGCGGCTGCGGCGGGGTGTGGTCGCCGGAAGGGTCGTGCGGCGCGGTGTCGTGCCGCTCGTGACCGATGAGGGCGTCCGCGGGCACGCCCGGCGCGGGCACCGGCACCGGCATGGCCTGCGCGGCCCCCTGGTCCGGCGCGTCGGGGCCGCCGTCGGCCGGGCGGTCGGCGTCGGCGGGGGGAAGGGCGAAGACGGTACGCGGCCCGGCCTCCTGTGCGGCGGCGCGTTCCTGCGCGGCGGCGAGGGCGCGGCGCCGGCGCCCCGTCGGCTGCGCCTCCGCGGCTTCCGTCCCGGCCGCGGGCAGCGCCGGCGGCAGCGCGTTCTGTCCGCCGTCGACGGCGCGCCGGGCCCGCCGGCCGGACGGCTCGGGCATGCCCTGCGGCGGAACGGTCCCGCCGGCGGGCACCCCCTGCGGCGGTACGGTCCCGCCCAGACCGCTCCCGGCGGCCGCGGTGCCCGCGGCGTGCTCGGCGGCCGTCACCACGGCACCCTCGGCCGGGGCGCCCGTGTCGTGCTGCGGGGCCGCGGCGCGGCGCCGCCGGCCCGTGCCACCGCCGGCCGGCTCCAGGGCCGCCCGCTCGGCGGGCGCCTCCTCCTGGGGCGCGGCCGCACGCCGGCGCCGCCGCCCCGTACCGCCGGAGGCCTCGCCGGAGCCGGACGGCTCCTCGGGTCCGTCGGCCTCCAGGAACGCGTCGGTCGACGAGCGCCGGGCCCGCCGCCGGCCGCCGCCGGAGGTCTGCCCGCCCGCGGTCCCGCCGTCGGCCGGCGCCTCGAACGCGCCCCCTTCCGCGGCGTCCGCCCCGGCGGCCTGCGGGGTGTCCGTGACGGCTCCCGCCCCGCCCCCGAGGGGGACTTCGAGGACGTAGGCGCTGCCGCTCATGCCGGGCACCTCGTGCGTCTGCAGCACCCCGCCGTGGGCGCGGACGATCCCGCGCACGATCGGCTCGTGCACCGGGTCTCCCCCGGCGTACGGCCCGCGCACCTCGATCCGCGCGACCTCGCCGCGCTGCGCCGCCGCGACGACGACGGTGTTGTCCAGGTAACCGCCCGTCGACACGGGCGCGTTGCCGGTGGCGTCCACGCCGGCGACGTCCGCGACGAGATGCGCGAGCGCGGTCGCCAGCAGCCGTGCGTCCACCTCGGCCTCGATGGGCGGCGCGTGGACCGCGAACTGCACCCGGCCGGGCCCGATCAGCTCCACGGCGCCGTCGACCCCGGCGGCGACGACGGCGTCGAGCATCACCTTGGTGCGGGCGATCTGCCGGCCGTCGGCGTCGAGCCGCTGGTAGCCGAGGACGTTGTCGATGAGGGTGGTGATCCGCGAGTACCCGGCGGACAGGTGGTGCAGGACCTGGTTGGCCTCGGGCCACAACTGCCCGGCGTCGTCCGCGGCGAGCGCGGCCAGTTCACGGCGCAGTTCCTCCAGCGGCCCGCGCAGCGAGGTGCCCAGCAGGGTCACCAGCTGCTCGTGCCGGGCGGCCAGCGCCTCGTAGCGGTCCTTCTCGCGTTCGCCGAGGGCGGCGTAGCGCTCCTCGCCGGCGGCGAGTTCCTCGGCGTGCTTCTCGCGCAGCTCCTCCAGCTCCGTGACATGGCTCTGGCGCAGCGCGGTCAGGTCGGAGGCGTGCTCCTCGGAGAGCTTCTCCAGCTCCTCGGCGTGCGCCTTCTCCAGCGCCGCCTTCTCCTCGGCCAGCGCCTCGTAGGGCCGCCGGTCGGTGAACGTCATGACGGCGCCGACGAGCTGGTCGCCGTCGCGCACCGGCGCGGTCGTCAGGTCGACCGAGACCTTCTCCCCGCCCTTGGACCACAGCACCTGGCCGCGCACCCGGTGCTTGCGCCCGGAGCGCAGGGTGTCGGCGAGCGGCGACTCGTCGTACGGGAAGGGGGTGCCGTCGGCGCGCGAGTGCAGGACGAGGCCGTGCAGCTCCTTGCCGCCGAGGTCGCTGGCGCGGTAGCCGAGGATCTGCGCGGCGGCCGGGTTGACGAGCACGATCCGCCCGTCGGTGTCGGTGCCGACGACGCCCTCGGCGGCGGCCCGCAGGATCATCTCGGTCTGCCGCTGCGACCGCGCGAGTTCCGCCTCGGTGTCGATGGTCCCGGACAGGTCGCGGACGACGAGCATCAGCAGTTCGTCGCCGGTGTAGCCGTAACCGTCGTACGCCTGCTGGCCGTTCTCCAGGTTCGCACTGGTGACCTCGACCGGGAACTCGGTGCCGTCGGTGCGCCGGGCGATCATCCGGGTCGGCTTGGTGCGGGCCCGCGGGTCGATGTGGTCGGGCCGCCGCATGGAGCCCGGGATCAGCTTGGAGTCGAAGTCGGGCAGCAGGTCGAGCAGCCCGCGCCCGACGAGGGCGGTGCCGGGCGTCTCGAAGGCCTCGAGCGCGATGGTGTTGGCGTTGACGACGGTGCCGTTGGCGTTGACCAGCACCAACGCGTCGGGCAGCGCGTCCAGTATGGCTGCGAGGCGAGCAGCGCCTCGGGATGGCCTGCTGCTCACGAGACGCTTCCTCCCTGTTACCGCACCTTGCCGACCGCTCGGGCCATCTTGCCAACCGGCCCGCGGCGTGTCACGCGGGGGAGTCTACGGGCAGCCGTTGCGGTAGCGATGCCGGACGATCCGGTTGCCCGGGCGCCCCCGCGCGGACGCCCGCCGGGGCGCAGGTCAGTCCCGTACGTCGGGCAGCAGCGGCACGAAACGGTCCCAGCGGCCGATCTCGCAGCCGTCGCTGCGGTCGAAGCGGGCGTCGACGGGACGCCCGGCCCAGGTGCCGGTCACATGGGCGGTGGCCGGGCCGCCGTACTGCATGGTGCACATGCTGTCCTGCGGGACCGGTGCGAAGGTCTCCTGGCCCCAGCGGGTGTTGCGGTCCAGGGCCCGGCAGGCGCCGGCCGCGTCCGGGTGGCTGCCGCCGTCCGGGTGGCACCGCACCTCGTAGGTCCCGTCCCGGCCGGGCCCGGCGCCGTGCACGGTGACGAGGAGGTGGTCCCCGCTCGGGGCGCGGTCCTCGTCGCGGACCGGCGGCGGCACGAGCGGGCCGCCCGCGGCCGCGCCGCTGTGCCCGTACGCCACGGAGGGCGCAGCGGACAGCGAGCCGGCGGCCAGGGAGACGGCGGCGAGGACGAGGACGCGGCGCAGCGCGCGGGGCGTGCCCTGGGGCATGACGTGTCTCATGACCTGCCTAACGCGGTCCGCGACGGGACGTTGCGCCGCACCGAAAGGGCTTTGCCCTGGGACCTGTCTGCCTAGTACCGTGGGAGCCGATTGGTGGCACGACGCTCGACTGTGTCATCATCTGCACGCACCACTCGCGCTCGCGCGGGCGGCTGTGCTGGAGGCGTCGCCTAGTCCGGTCTATGGCGCCGCACTGCTAATGCGGTTTGGGTCTTACCACCCATCGAGGGTTCAAATCCCTCCGCCTCCGCGTCAGATCACCGAAGCCCCGGTCCCGAGGACCGGGGCTTCGTCGTTCCCGGGCCTTGCCTTCGGCGGTTTCGTGGTTCCGCGGCGCGGCGGGCGCGGGGGCCGCGCGTCCCCCTCTCGATCGCGCACCATCGCGTTTCCGCAGGTCAGAGTGGGTGCGGGAATCGGATTTCACATGTCGGCGGCAGTCATGTAATGTTCTTCCTGTCGCCGCGAGCGGGCCGAAAGGAACGAAAGCGGGGGCGAAACAAATGAACAAGCACTCGTAGCTTAACGGATAGAGCATCTGACTACGGATCAGAAGGTTGCAGGTTCGAATCCTGCCGAGTGCACACAGAACAGAGGCCCCGGAGAAATCCGGGGCCTCTGGCGTTTCCGCCGACGGCCGACGGCCGACGCCCGGTGGCCGGTGGGCCCGGTGGCTCTGGTCGGCGGGGCGCCGGGGTCAGCCCCCTGCCGGGGTGCGGGTGATGTCCGACGGCTGCATCGTCCGCTTCACCAGGGCGTGGGCCGTCTCGGCGAGGCTGACGCGGTGGTGGGCCGCGTGGTCGCTCAGACGGCGGCCGGCCTCGGCGATGGAGATGTCGGCGTAGGCGGCGAGCATGCCCTTGGCGATCTCCAGGGTGGCCTTGGCGACGAGGGCGCTCTGCACGCGCGTGATGACGTCGTCGGCGCGGGTCGGCTCGGTCGACCAGTGCATCAGGGACAGCGCGGCGGAGTCGGCCAGCGCCTGCGCGAGGAGCGCGTCGTCCTCGGG
Organism: Streptomyces sp. NPDC014801; assembly: GCF_043082085.1. NCBI lineage: Bacteria > Bacillati > Actinomycetota > Actinomycetes > Kitasatosporales > Streptomycetaceae > Streptomyces > Streptomyces sp. NPDC014801. The sequence continues at coordinate 143,118 of NZ_JBIBXG010000015.1, forward strand.
GAGCGCGCCGACGTGGTGCTTGAGCAGGGTCAGCGCGCCGAGCGGCCGCTCGTGCAGCCGTACCGGAACGGTGTGCAGCGACCAGTAGCCGCTCTCGATCATCGCGTCCACGAGTTCGGGCCAGCGGTCCGTCTCCGTGGTGATGTCGGGGATGTCCCGCGACGTGCCGGTGCGGAAGCACTCCATGCACGGGCCGCGGCCCGTCTGCATCTGGAGGAGCTCGATGAACGCGGCCTCCTCCTCGGTCGCTGCCATCGTCGTCAGGGTGCCCCGGGCGTCCGCCATCATGACCGCCGCCGCACCCACGTCCAGCAGCGCCTGGCACGTGTGGACCAGGCGGTCGAACAGACGCAGGGGATCGAACTCGGCCGCATACGTGTCCGCCAGGTCGACGAAAGCCTGCGCCAGCTCTCGCTCGCGGTTCATGCTCGCCTCCCGGGCGGGCTCGGTTGTGGGCTGTGCTCAGTCATGGCGGATGTCGAGGGTGCGGGCGATGACCGCCCGTGCGATCTCGGTCGTGGTGCGGCCCTGTGCGAAGGCCCGGGCCCGCAGCAAAAGCACGGCTTCCTCCACCCCGACGCCGAGCTGCACCATGATCATCCCGGTCGCCTGGTGAACCTCCTCACGGTCCGCTTCCGCCCCCTGTAGCCACGTTACGACGCCATTGGCCCCAGAAGAAGCGTGGTCCAGCGCGATCACGGCCAAGGTGACCGCGTCGGCGACCAGCAGCGCCGTCCCCACCTGGCCGTCGCTCGGCGATCCCGCCTCCCGCCGGTACAGATCGAGCGTGCCGAGCGGGGTGCTCGCGACCGTTAGCGGCACCGAGAAGACGGCCTGGGCGCCCGCCTTGGCCGCCTGGTCGCAGAACAGCGGCCAGCGCCGGGTGTCGGGATCGCGGGTGAGGTCCGGCGCGAACACCGGGGCGCGCAGCCGGACAGCTTCCGCGCAGGGGCCTTCGCCGAGGGTGTACTGGATCTCCGCGATCCGGGTCGCCACGGTGTCGCTGGCGAACAGCACGACCCCCGTGTCCGGGTCCTGGCCGAAGACGGACACCGACAGGCCGGAGGCCCAGGGCAGCAGCCCCACGCAGGCCTGGCACAGCGCTTCCGGCACCTCCGCGGGCGGCAGACCGCGCACGCCGGTGATGAGCTCGCGGGCGATACGGGCGCGCTTGGCGTCGGTCTCCCCTTCGTAGTCGTCGCCCCCGAAGGCGTCACCGGTCACCGCCACCGCCGTCACCTCCCGCGGGCGTGCTCACCACCTGGTTGCACCGATCTTGCCTCACAGCCCGCGTCCCTGCGGCGGAAGCGACCGGGACGCCGTGTCTCGGACGACGGTCTGCCAGAGGCGGGTCCCCTCCGCCCGAGCAGGGGAAACCTTTCGGCCTTCGGCTGGGGCGGTCCTGTCAGTGGCTGCCCCTACCCTCGGCAGGGATGGCACAGCAGTGGCGATGCGCGGGGATGCGGTGGGCGGCCGACGGCCCGGCGCTGATCTGGGACGGGGGCCGGCGCAGCGCGCTGACCCCGGGCAGGACGGTGGCCTTCGGGGTGGAGGAGGGGGGCGCGCGGACGTGCGTGGGGGCGCGCGGGAACCCCTGCCCGGCGCGGCGGCCGGTGCCCGCGCGCACTACCGGCGCGCGGTGCGGTGAGTGCGCGCGACTGGACCGGGCGCACTCCGTGGCCGCGGACACCCTGGCCGACGACCCCCGGCCCTACCGGGTCTACCTGGCCTGGTTCGGGCCCGGCCTGGTCAAGGTGGGGATCACCGCCGTCGAGCGGGGCTCCGCCCGGCTGCTGGAGCAGGGCGCGGTGTGCTTCACCCCGCTCGGTACCGGGCCGCTGATGGCGGCGCGGCGGGCCGAGGAGACGCTGCGGGCGGCGTTCGGAGTGCCCGACCGCATCCCGTACGCCGAGAAGCGTGCCGTGCGGGCCGCGCTGCCCGCGAGCGAGGAGGAGCGGGCCGCCGAGATCGCCGCCCTGCACGCCCGGGCCCTCGCCCTGCCCGGGTGGCCCGAGTCGCTCACACCCGAGCCGCTGCGGCCCGTCGACCACGTCCGCCTCTTCGGGCTGGACACCGCTCCCGCCGCCGCCGGGGAGATCACCGAGCTGGCCGCCGGGGGCGCCGTCGGCGGGCGCCTCGTCGCCGTGGCCGGGCCGGACCTGCACCTGCTCACGGGCGACGGCACCGTCGTCGTGCTCGACACCCGGCTGATGACCGGCTGGGATCTGGTGCCCGCCGCCGGCGACCGGCCCGCGTTCCCCGTACGGCTCCTCGCCCGGCCCGCCGCCCACGCACAGGACGAGCTGTTCTGACCCCGGGTAAAGACTTGGATCCCGCACGGATCCCTTTCGGCAAGGGCCCTGGCCCACCGGCCGGGGCACCGGTCACCGTGGACGCCATGAGCGATCAGCCGATCACCCCTGTCCCCGCCCACGAACCCCCCTACTACGTCGCCGTCTTCACGTCCCTGCGCACCCCCGACGAGTCCGGATACGCCGAAACCGCCACCCGCCTGGGTGAGTTGGTCCAGGAGATACCCGGCTACCTCGGCGAGGACTCCGCCCGCACCCCCGGCGGGCCGGCCGTCACCGTCGCCTACTTCCGCGACCTCGCCGGGATCGAGCAGTGGCGCCGTCACGCCGAGCACCGCGCCGCGAAGGAACGCGGGCGCCGGCAGTGGTACGACCGGTACTCCGTGCACATCGCCCGCGTCGAGCAGAGCCACAGCTTCCGCCGGACCGGCACCACCTGAGCCGGGAGCCCCACCTGAGCCTGAGAGCCCCACCTGAGCCTGAGAGCCCCCCTGAGCCTGGGAGCCCTGCCTGAGCCCGGGAGCCGCGCCTGATCCTGGGAGCGCCACCGCAGCCCGGGAGCGCCACCTCAGCCAGGGAGCCCCACCGGTTCCCTGAGAGCCCCCTGTGTGTTTCTCAGGGAAATCACAGACAGGCGAAAGCCTCCTCTCAGAGGTCGCGGACAAGGTGTCACCATGACCACGACCTCGCCCCAGGGGCGCACCGAACTGCTGAGGCCGGACGGGAGCCCCGTCCGGGTGCTTGTGGTGGACGACGAGCTGTCGATCACCGAGCTGCTGTCGATGGCGCTGCGCTACGAGGGCTGGCAGATCCGCACCGCGGGGGACGGGCAGGGCGCCCTGCGCACCGCGCGGGACTTCCGGCCCGACGCCGTCGTGCTCGACATGATGCTGCCCGACATGGACGGGCTGTCCGTCCTCGGGCGGCTGCGTCGCGAGCTGCCGGACGTGCCCGTCCTCTTCCTCACCGCGAAGGACGCCGTCGAGGACCGGATCGCCGGGCTCACCGCGGGCGGCGACGACTACGTCACCAAGCCGTTCAGCCTGGAGGAGGTCGTCGCCCGGCTGCGCGGACTCATCCGCCGCTCCGGCGCCGCCGACCGGCGCTCGGACTCGGTGCTCGTCGTCGGCGACCTCATGCTGGACGAGGACAGTCACGAGGTGTCCCGCGGCGGGGACAACATCCACCTCACCGCCACCGAGTTCGAGCTGCTGCGCTTCCTGATGCGCAACCCGCGGCGCGTGCTCAGCAAGGCGCAGATCCTCGACCGGGTGTGGTCCTACGACTTCGGCGGGCAGGCCAACGTCGTCGAGCTGTACATCTCCTACCTGCGCCGGAAGATCGACGCCGGACGCGAGCCGATGATCCACACCCGCCGCGGCGCCGGCTACCTGATCAAGCCCGCGGCGTCATGAGCGGACGACGACGGCCGCGGACGCGACGGCGGGGGCGACAGCCGCGCACGCTGCGGACGCGGCTCGTCGTCGCGTCGCTGACGCTGATCGCGGTGGTGTGCACGGTGATCGGCACGGTCACCACCCTCGCCCTGCGCCAGCACCTCGTCGACCAGCTCGACGGCAAGGTCAGGGACATCGCCATGCGGGCGGCGGGCGGCCATTTGCCCGACCGGCCGGACGACCCGCCGCAGACGCTCGTCCCGGCGAGTGAGCGGATCGCCAAGCTCGTCACCCAGGGGCCGATCCAGTCGGGGACCGTCGCCGCCTCCGTCACCGGCGCCACCGTCACCAGCGCCGCCGTGGGGGAGCGGACGAACGACAGCAACGGCGCCTTCAAGGACATGAACGCCGTCGCGCTGAACACCGCGCAGAAGGCCGCGCTCGCCGCCGTCCCCCAGGACGGCCGCGCCCACTCCGTCGACCTGCCCGGCCTCGGCGACTACCGGGCGCAGTACATCCAGAGCTTCGACCGCACCGAGGCGTACTACGTGGCCCTGCCCACCGCCGACGTCACCGGAACCGTCGACACCCTGGTCCTGGTCGAGGTGAGCGTCACCGCCGCCGGTCTCGTCGCCGCCGGGATCGCCGGGTCCGTGCTCGTCGGGGTCGCCACCCGCCCGCTGCGCAGGGTCGCCGCGACCGCCACCCGGGTCTCCGAACTGCCCCTGCACTCCGGCGAGGTGAACCTCTCCGAGCGGGTCCCGGAGTCCGAGTGCGACCCGCACACCGAGGTCGGCCAGGTCGGCGCCGCCCTCAACCGCATGCTCGACCACGTGCACGGCGCCCTGCACGCCCGCCAGCGCAGCGAGACACGGGTGCGGCAGTTCGTCGCCGACGCCAGCCACGAGCTGCGCACCCCGCTCGCCTCCATCCGCGGCTACGCCGAACTGACCCGGCGCGGCCGCGAGCAGGTCGGCCCCGACACCCGGCACGCCCTCGGGCGTATCGAGTCCGAGGCCGGGCGGATGACCCTGCTCGTGGAGGACCTGCTGCTGCTGGCCCGCCTCGACGCCGGCCGGCCGCTGAGCTTCGAGCACACCGACCTCGTGCCGCTCGTCGTCGACACCGTCAGCGACGCGCGCGCCGCCGGACCCGCGCACGTGTGGCGGCTGCAGCTGCCCGACGAACCCGCCCTCGTCCTCGCCGACCCCGCCCGGCTCCAGCAGGTCCTGGTCAACCTGCTGGCCAACGCCCGCACCCACACCCCGCCCGGTACGACCGTCACCGCGCGCGTGCGCACCGGCGGGCCCTGGCTGTGCGTCGACATCGAGGACGACGGGCCGGGCGTCCCCCCGGACCTGCTGCCGCACGTCTTCGAACGGTTCGCCCGCGGCGACTCCGCCCGCTCCCGCGCCACCGGCTCCACCGGGCTCGGCCTCGCCATCGTGCAGGCCGTCGCGAGCGCGCACGGCGGCGCCGTGACCGTCGACAGCGCCCCCGGCCGGACCGTGTTCACCGTGCACCTGCCCGCGCTCGCCCCCGCGCTCCCGCAGCCGGGACCGGACTCACAGGTACGGCACAGCGCCACCACACGGGTGCAACAGGGCGCCTGACAACAGTCGTTCGCATGCGAACCGACTCTTCTCCCGGCACCCTGCCGGCGCGGGAGCACCTCCCGGCCGTGTCCGCCGGAACGCCTGTCCTGGACGTAGTGATCCCCGTCTACAACGAGGAGAAGGACCTCCGCCCGTGCGTCGAGCGACTGCACGAGCACCTCACCCGGACCTTCCCGTACGCCTTCCGCATCACCATCGCGGACAACGCGTCCACCGACGCCACCCCCCTGGTGGCGGCGCGGCTGGAGCAGCGCATCGAGCAGGTGCGGGTCCACCGGCTGGAGCTCAAGGGCCGCGGGCGCGCCCTGCGGGCCGTCTGGTCCGCCTCGGACGCCCCCGTCCTCGCCTACATGGACGTCGACCTGTCCACCGACCTGAACGCGCTGCTGCCGCTGGTGGCGCCGCTGATCTCCGGCCACTCCGACCTGGCGATCGGCTCCCGGCTCAGCCGCGCCTCACGCGTCGTGCGCGGCCCCAAGCGGGAGTTCATCAGCCGCGCCTACAACCTCATCCTGCGCGGATCCCTCCAGGCCCGCTTCTCCGACGCCCAGTGCGGCTTCAAGGCGATCCGCAACGACGTGGCCCGGGTGCTGCTGCCGCTGGTGGAGGACACCGGCTGGTTCTTCGACACCGAGATGCTGGTGCTCGCCGAGCGCGCGGGGCTGCGCATCCACGAGGTGCCGGTCGACTGGGTCGACGACCCCGACTCGACCGTGCACATCGTCCGGACCGCGACCGACGACCTCAAGGGCGTGTGGCGGGTGGGCAGGGCGCTCGCCACCGGCTCACTCCCGCTGGACCGGCTCGCCCGGCCCTTCGGCGACGACCCGCGCGACCGGGAGATCGAGGACGTACCGAAGGGGCTGGCCCGCCAGCTCGTCGGGTTCTGCGTGGTCGGCGGCCTGTCCACGCTGTTCTACCTGCTGCTCTACAGCGGCTTCCGCACGGTCACCGGCTCGCAGCTCGCCAACGCGTGCGCCCTGCTGGTCTCCGCGGTCGCCAACACGGCCGCCAACCGCCGCCTCACCTTCGGGGTGCGCGGGCGCGGCGGGGCCGTACGGCACCAGGCGCAGGGACTCGTCGTGTTCGGCATCGGCCTGGCCCTGACCAGCGGCTCGCTCGCCGCGCTCGGGGCAGCCACCGCGCGGCCCGCGCACTCCACGGAACTCGCCGTGCTGATCGCCGCCAACCTCGCGGCGACCGTGCTGCGGTTCCTGCTCTTCCGCGCCTGGGTGTTCCCGGAGCGGGAGACCACGCCCGTCCGCGCCGGTGACACCGCGGACACCACCCGGCCGGACGCCACGTCGCAGCTGCAGCCCGTGCGTCCGTACGACACCGACCCGAGGGACCACCGATGACCACCCACAGCTCTGACGACGTGGCCACCTGGGGCCCGCCCCCGACCGCTCCCCCCACCTCCGCTCCCCCCTCCTCGGCCCCCGCGGCCTCCGCCGCGCACGGCGAGCCCGGCGCCACGCCCCCCGCGGCCGACGACGACGGTCCCCGGCCCGCCGACCCGCGCTGGGCGCGCCCCGCGTTCCTCGGTCTGCTGCTGGCGACCGGCCTGCTGTACCTCTACGACCTGAGCGCCTCCGGGTGGGCCAACTCCTTCTACTCGGCGGCCGTCCAGGCCGGCAGCAAGAGCTGGAAGGCCTTCTTCTTCGGCTCCCTGGACGCGGCCGACGCCATCACCGTCGACAAGCCCCCGGCCTCCCTGTGGCCGATGGAGCTGTCGGTGCGGCTCTTCGGCCTGAACTCCTGGGCGATCCTCGTCCCCGAGGTGCTGATGGGCGTGGCGACGGTCGCCGTCGTGTACGCGGCGGTACGGCGTCGCTCCGGCCCGGTGGCCGGCCTGATCGCGGGCGCGGTGCTCGCGCTCACCCCGGTCGCGGCGCTGATGTTCCGCTTCAACAACCCCGACGCGATGCTGGCCCTGCTCATGGCGACCGCCTGCTACCTGGTGGTGCGCGCGCTGGAGGACGGCCGGACCAGGTGGCTGGTGTGGGCGGGCGTCGCGATCGGTTTCGCGTTCCTCGCCAAGACGTTGCAGGCCTTCCTGATCCTGCCGCCGCTGGCGCTCGTGTACGCGGTGTGCGGCCCGGTGCGGCTGCGTCGGCGGCTCGGTCAACTCGTGCTCGCGACCGTCGCGTTGGTCGTCGCCGGCGGCTGGTGGGTGGCGATCGTCGAGCTGTGGCCGGCGTCCTCGCGCCCCTACATCGGCGGCTCGCAGAACAACAGCTTCCTGGAGCTGACCTTCGGCTACAACGGGCTCGGCCGCCTCAACGGCGACGAGACCGGCAGCGTCGGCGGGGGCGGCGGCCCGGGCGGCGGCAACGGCGGCGGCATGTGGGGCGCCACCGGCTGGGACCGGATGTTCAACTCCGAGGTCGGCGGCCAGATCTCCTGGCTGCTGCCGGCGGCGCTGATCCTGCTGCTCGCCGCGCTGTGGGCGACGCGCGGGGCCCGTCGCACGTCCGTGATGCGGGGCGCGCTGCTGGTGTGGGGCGGGTCCCTGGTGACGACGGCGGTCGTCTTCAGCTACATGGCGGGCATCTTCCACCAGTACTACACGGTGGCGCTCGCCCCCTACCTCGCGGCCGTGACCGGCATGGGCGCCGGGCTGCTGTGGGAGCGGCGCCGGCAGACCTGGGCGTCGCTCGCGCTCGCGGCGGCGGCCGTGGCGGCGGCGGTGTGGGGGTACGTGCTCCTCAACCGCACCCCCGCCTACCTGCCCTGGCTGAAGTGGCTCGTCCTGGTCGGCGGTCTGACCGGCGCGCTCGGCCTGATCTTCGCGGGCCGGATCACCCGCCGGCTCGCCAGGGCCGCGGCGGCCGTCAGCGTGCTGGCCGCGCTGGCCGGTCCGACGGCGTACACGCTGAGCACGGTGAACTCCGCGCACACCGGCTCCATCCCGACGGCGGGCCCGGCGGGCGCGAGCATGATGGGCGGCCGCGGTGGCTTCCCGGGCGGCGGCATGCGCGGCGGCTTCCCGGGCGGCGCGATGCCCGGCGGACAGGGGCAGGGGCAGCAGGGCCAGCAGGGCCAGGGTCAGCCGGGGCAGGGCAACGGCTTCCCCGGCGGCGCGATGCCCGGCGGCGGTCAGGGGCAGCAGGGCCGGCAGGGCCAGGGCCAGATCCCCGGCGGGCAGAACGGCAACGGCTTCCCCGGTGGCCGTACGGGCGGCGAGGGCGGAACGGGAGGCGGGCCCGGTGGCCTGCTGAACGGCGCGACCGTCTCCGCGGCGGCCAAGAAGCTGCTGGAGACGGACGCCTCCCGGTACACCTGGGTCGCCGCGTCCATCGGCTCCCAGAACGCGGCCGGCTACCAGCTCGCCACCGGCGACCCGGTGATGGCGATCGGCGGCTTCAACGGAACCGACCCGTCGCCGACGCTCGCCCAGTTCAAGCAGTACGTAGAGGAGGGGAAGATCCACTACTTCATCGCCGGCGGCGGTATGGGCGGCGGGGGCATGGGCGGCAGCGGCACGTCGTCCCAGATCACCTCCTGGGTGGAGAGCACCTTCAAGAAGGTGACGGTCGGCTCGGCCACCTTCTACGACCTCACGCAGAAGGCGAGCGGCTGACGGAAAACGTGTTGTACACCGTATAGGGGGGCTCCTCTACGGTGTACAACAAGTCCTCGTCCCAAGGTCACCACGGCCTCGGCGTCGCCGTGCTGGGCGCCGTACTGAACGCGCGGTTCGCGGCCCTGATCCCGGTGGCCGCCTCCTCACTGCCGGCCGCGCCGGCCGTGGCGCACGGCGAGGGCGAACGCCGGAACGTGCTGGACGCCTTCTCCTCGGGGTTGCGGACCAGCCAACTCGTCGGCGCGAGCGCGGTCGTGCTCGGCGGCGTTCTGGCCGCGGTGTTGCTGCACCGCGCACAGCGGGAAGATGCGAGGACGGAATCGGACGCGGTCGCCGCCTAGCATCTTGATCGGTGACGGAAGCGAGGAAGGTGCGCCATGGCGAAGGCAGGCCAGGAGGCCAGGACAGCCGCCCGGACCAGCGTCTGGCTGGACGGCAAGGCGCGCCGCGGGCGGGGCGGCGGGCAGCCTTCCGGGCTCGACCGGGAGCGGATCACCGAGGTCAGTGTGCGGCTGCTGGACGCCGAGGGGCTGGCGAAGTTCTCCATGCGCCGGCTGGCCGCCGAGCTGAACGTGACGGCGATGTCCGTCTACTGGTACGTCGACACCAAGGACGACCTGCTCGAACTCGCCCTCGACGCGGCGTACGGCGAGATGGAGCTGCCCGATCCGGCGGACGCCGGCGTCGACTGGCGTGAGCAACTGCGGGAACTGGCCGCGCAGTACCGTGCGGTGCTGGTGCGGCACCCCTGGATCTCGCCGCTGATCGGCCGCTACCTCAACATCGGTCCGAACAACCTGGCGTTCTCCCGCGTGGTCCAGCAGGTCGTGCGCCGCACGGGCCTGCCGGTCCACCGGCTCACCAGCGTGATCGCGGCGGTCTTCCAGTTCGTGTACGGCTACGGCACCCTGGAGGGCCACTTCAACACGCGCAGCGCGGCCCTCGGGATGTCCCGCGACGAGTACTTCCGGCAGTCGGTCGCCGAGGTGAGCGAGTCCGCCGCCTTCGCCGAGGTCCTCCAGGAGTCCAAGGAGATCATGGAAGCCCGCGGCGGCGACACGGTCGAGGAGATGATGGAGCGGGACTTCGCCTACGCCCTCGACCTGCTCATCGCGGGCATCGAGGCCATGGTGCAGCGCGGCTGAGTCTCAGCCGTCCTGCTCGGCCAGCCGTGCCGGGAAGCCGCCCGTGGCGATCGGACCCCACCGCTCCGGCGTGATCCGGATGATGGACTTGCCCTGCTTGAGCATGGCCTGCCGGTACTCGTCCCAGTCGGGGTGCTCGCCGGCGATGTTGCGGTAGTACTCCACGAGCGGCTCCACGGACTCGGGTGCGTCGATCACCTCGGCGGTGCCGTCGATCTGCACCCAGGGCCCGTTCCAGTCGTCGCTCAGCACGATCACGCCGACCCGCGGATCGCGCTTGGCGTTGCGGGTCTTGGCGCGCTCCGGGTACGTGGAGACCACGATCCGCCCGGAGTCGTCCACCCCGCAGGTCAGGGGGGACGCCTGAGGGCTTCCGTCACCGCGCCGGGTCAGCAGCAGAGCGCGGTGGCGGGGCCGTACGAAGTCCAGCAGCTCGTCGAGGGACACACGGGTGTTGGTCGCGATATTCGGTGCCATGCCCGCAGCCTAGGCCGCGGGCACCCCGTCTGCCTGACCCTGGCGTGCCTACGCCTGCGGCAGCGTGTCGCCCTGGACCGCCTGGATGTCCAGCTCGACCTTCAGGGTCGTGCCGATCGCGGCGATGCCGGCCTGGAGGACCTGGTTGTAGTTCATCGCGAAGTCCTCGCGGTGCAGTTCCGTCGTGGCGCGGAACGCGGCCCGCGTGCCGCCCCACGGGTCGGCGCCCGAGCCCAGGTAGGCGAGGTCGAGGTCGACGGGCCGCAGCACGCCGTGCATGCCCAGCTCGCCGTGGACGGTCCACCGGTCCGGCCCGGCGGCGGTGAGGCCCGTGGACCGGTAGGTGATCTCGGGGTACGCGGCGACGTCCAGGAAGTCCGGCGAGCGCAGGTGGTCGTCGCGCATCTTGTTGCCGGTGTCGATGGACGCGGCCTGGATGACCGCCTCGACCCGGGACTTGGTGACGTCGTCCGGGGCGATCTCGATGGCGCCGGAGAAGTCCGTGAACCGGCCGCGCACGCTGGAGATGCCCAGGTGCTGGGCGATCGCGCCCACGGAGGAGTGGACCGGGTCGATCGTCCACGGCCCGGGCGGCGGCAGTTCCGTGCCGCCCTGCCGGGCCAGCGTCACCGTGCCGACCTCGGCGCGCCCGCTCGCGGTGACGATCGCGCTGGAGGCGGCCGGCGCGTAGCCGACGGCGGTGACGATGACGGTGTACGCCCCGGGGGCCAGCGCGGTCTCGTCGCGGACGGCGCCCTCCGTGTCGGCCTCGGCGCGCAGCACCTGCGTGCCGGTCATGTCGGTCACCGTGACGACCGCGTGCGACACGGCCCATCCGTCCCGGGTGCGGATCCTCGCGGTCAGTCCCATCCCGTTTCTTCTCCCTGCGAAGCTGTGCAAATCGGTCGTAAGGGTCCGGCCCGCGGCGGGGCGCGGCATCTGGGTCTCAGAGCGCGCTCGCCCGCCGCGGGCCGGGGCCGGATTACTCGCCGGGGTGGGCGAGCTCGATGTCGTGGTCGTCCACGCCGGTGCCGTTGACGGTCAGCGCGGTCGCCACCGGCGGGTAGCCCGTCGCGATGACGGTGTACTCGCCGCTGTCCAGGTCGGTGAAGGCGTACGCCCCGTCCGTCCCGGTGGTCGCGGTGCCGACGACGTTGCCGGCAGCGTCGACCAGGGTCACCCGGGCGTCGGCCAGCGGGCCGTGCGGGGCCTTCACGACGCCCTGGACCTGGGCGCCGGTCTCCAGGTCGACCTCGATGCGGGTCACGCCGGTGCCGCCGACCTCGACGGGCAGCGCGCGCGGCCGGTAGCCGGCGGCGTTGACCGCGATGGTGACGGTGCCGGGGACCAGCTCCGCGAAGGAGAACTCGCCCTGCTCACCGGTGGCGGCACTGGCCAGCAGGTCACCGCGCACATCGGTGACGACGACCATCGCGTCCTTGACCGGCAGCGCCGACTCGGCGGCCCGCACCACACCGGTCAGACCGCTGGTGCCGGACAGCAGGATGTCGTACGCGACCGGCTCGTCGCCGACGACGATCGTGGACGCCTGCGGCTGGAAACCGTCCGCGGAGGCGATCAGGACGTAGGACCCGGCACCCGGCGCGTGGACCGCGTAGGAGCCGTCGGCCTGCGCCACCGAGCGGCCGAGCTGCCGGCCGGCCAGCGAGATCAGCGTGACGGCGGCCTGCGGGACGGGCGCGCTCTCCGCGCCGCGGACGAAGCCGCGGACCGGGATGCCGCCGGAGGCGGCCGGCTCGTCCCGCTCGATGGTGGCCACGGCGGCGAGCTGCCGCGTACCGTCCGCCGCGGCGTCCGCGCCGGACGCGGCCTCGGTGTCCGAGGCGGCCTTCGCCCAGCTGGGGGCCTTGTCCTGGGCCGGCTCGGCCGGGGTGGCGGCACCCTCGGCGACGACGGGGGCGGCGGCGGGGGCCGCGGCCTCGGCGTTCGCCTCGGCGGCCTGCGCCAGGGCACCACTGGTGCGCAGCGGGACCTCCTTGATGAACAGGGTCACGAGGAAGGCGAGGAACGCGATCGGCGCGACGTACAGGAAGATGTCGCCGATGCCGTGCCCGTAGGCGCCTTCCAGCCAGTTGCGGATCGGGCCGGGCAGCGCGTCCATGTCGGGCAGCGTGCTGCCGCCGGCGGCCTTGGCCGCGGCCATCTGCTCCTTCGGGCTGAGCTGCCCGATGGTGTCCTTGGCGTAGTGGCTGATCCGGGTGGTCATCACCGAGCCCAGCACGGAGACGCCGACCGCACCGCCGAGGGAGCGGAAGAAGGTGACCGTGGAGGACGCGGAGCCGAGGTCGCGCGGGGCCACCTGGTTCTGCGTGGACAGCACGAGGTTCTGCATCATCATGCCGACGCCGAGACCCATCAGCGCCATGAAGATCGCCAGGTGCCAGTACGGGGTGTCGTAGCGCATGGTGCCCAGCAGGCCCAGGCCCGCGGTCAGCAGCACACCGCCGGAGACCAGCCAGGCCTTCCACTTGCCGGTGCGGGTGATGACCTGGCCGGAGACCGTGGACGACACGAACAGGCCGCCGATCATCGGGATGGTCATGACGCCGGACATCGTCGGGGACTTGTCCCGGGCCAGCTGGAAGTACTGGCTGAAGAAGACGGTGCCCGCGAACATCGCGATACCGACGAACAGCGAGGCGATCGAGGCCAGCGTGATCGTGCGGTTCTTGAACAGGCGCAGCGGGATGATCGGCTCGCTGGCCTTGGTCTCGGTGAAGACGAACAGCAGCGTCAGCACCACCGCGCCACCGACCATGACACCGGTCTGCCAGGACAGCCAGTCGTACTTGTCGTCGGCGAAGGTGACCCAGATCAGCAGCAGGCAGACGGCGGCGGTGATGAAGAAGGCGCCGGCCCAGTCGACCTTGACCTTGCGCTTGGTCTCCGGCAGGTGCAGCGTCTTCTGCAGCACCACCAGGGCGATCAGCGCGAACGGCACACCGACGTACAGGCACCAGCGCCAGCCCAGCCAGTCGGTGTCGGTGATGACACCGCCGATGAGCGGACCGCCGACGGTGGCGACGGCGAAGGTCGCGCCCAGGTAGCCCGAGTAGCGGCCGCGCTCACGCGGGGAGATCATCGCGGCCATGATGATCTGCGCCAGGGCGGACAGACCGCCGGCGCCGATGCCCTGCACGGCACGCGCGGTGATCAGCATGCCGGGGTTCTGCGCCAGACCGGCGACGACCGAACCCGCGATGTAGACCACGAGCGCTATCTGGACCAGGGCCTTCTTGCTGACCAGGTCGGCGAGCTTGCCCCACAGGGGAGTGGTGGCCGTCATCGCCAGCAGCGAGGCGGTCACGACCCAGGTGTACGCGCTCTGACCGCCGCCGAGGTCGGTGATGATCTCGGGCAGCGCGTTGGAGACGATGGTCGAGGACAGGATGGCGGCGAACATGCCGAGCAGCAGCCCGGAGAGCGCCTCCATGATCTGCCGGTGCGTCATCGGAGCATGGCCGCCGGGGGCGCCTCCCCCGTGCTTGGCGTGAGCCCGCACACCGGCTGGTGTGGTCGTTGCCATGGGCTTCCTTTACTTACGTGCTTGCGGGTGTACGGGTGGTCGTCTCGAGCACGGGCGGCGGTGCGGGCGGCCTCAGCGGCGCCCGGCAGTCGTCGAAGCTGGCCCGCAGGCGCTGCATCAGGCGGGTGAGCTGGGCGACCTCGTCGTCGCTCCAGTCGCCGAGCCGCTCGGCCAGCAGCTGGGTGGTGGCCCGGGACATGTCGTCGAGCTTGCGGTTCCCCTCCTCGGTGAGCCGCACGATGCGCGAGCGCTTGTCCGCGGGGTCGGGGGAGCGCTCGATCCAGCCGCGCTCGGCGACGTGCGCGACGTGGCGGCTGGTGACGGACATGTCGACGGCGAGCAGCTCCGCGAGCTTGCTCATGCGCATGTCCCCGTACCGGCCGAGCAGGGTCAGTACGGCGGCCGAGCCACTCGGGCAGTCGGACGGCAGGATCCTGCCGAGCTCCCTTTTGACGGCGCCGAAGGCGCTGAACTGACGGATCAGCTCCTCGTACTGCGCCTTTGCGGCCATCACGCCTCCCGTGTTCGTTGCTTAGGGCAACCATAGGACTGGTTGGTTGCCGCAGGCAAATAAACAGGTGGGGTCCCGGACAAAAACTTGGCAAAGGCAAGTATTGCGGAAGTAAACGAGCAGGTGGGGAGCGGTGGGGGCGGACGCGGGGGCGGGCCGGGGTACGAGGAGGTCGCCGACGTGACCGCGTCCGCGGGGGCTGCGGCGGTGGGGCGCCGGACCGTCCGCCGGGGGGTACGGCGGTGGGGCGCCCCGCACTTGGGCCGCACCGGGGGATTCGCTAGTGTCTCGGGCCATGGCTAACACCCAGGGCCCCCAGGGCAACTACGACCCCGCCGGCAGCACCCAGATGTTCCGCGCGTTCGTCGACGAGGCTCCCCAGGGACGGCAGCAGCAGCGGGCCGCCGCCGTGTCCTCCGGCCCGCGCATCGGCCTGATCGTCGGCGTGATCGCCGCCGTGGTGGTCGTCGCGGCGGTGGCCTGGCTCGCGCTGTCGTAAGAACGCGCGGGCGTAGGGCGCGGGCGCAGACGTAGCGCGCGGGCGCGGACGCAGGCGGGGAACGCCGCCGGGGCGCGCTGGTGCGGAAGGCGAGACGCCGGTCGGGCCGGTGGGGCGCCTGAGGCGGGACCGCCGCCGGCGGCCTCGCCGACGGCGGGTAGCCGGCGTACGGCGACGGCGGTTTGCCGGCGTGCGACCGTCCCTCCGCGCCTGGACGACGACGGCCGCCGACGCGCCGGTCAGGGCGCCTCGACGGCCACGTGTCGACGTCGGCCGCAGCGTCACGCCGTATATGGGCGGCGGGGATTGACGCTGCGTCAGAGGTGTGCGACCTCAGTCGGAGATGAGCCCGTCCCGGAGCTGGGCCAGGGTGCGGGTGAGGAGGCGGGAGACGTGCATCTGGGAGATGCCGACCTCCTCGCCGATCTGTGACTGGGTCATGTTGGCGAAGAAGCGAAGCATGATGATCCGCCGCTCGCGGGGCGGGAGCTTGGCCAGCAGCGGCTTGAGGGACTCGCGGTACTCCACGCCCTCCAGGGCCGTGTCCTCGTAGCCGAGCCGGTCGGCGAGCGAGCCCTCGCCGCCGTCGTCCTCGGGGGCCGGGGAGTCCAGCGAGGAGGCCGTGTAGGCGTTGCCGACCGCGAGGCCGTCGACGACGTCCTCCTCCGACACGCCCAGGACGGCGGCGAGTTCGGCGACGGTCGGCGAGCGGTCGAGCTTCTGGGAGAGCTCGTCGCTGGCCTTCGTCAGCGCCAGGCGCAGCTCCTGCAGGCGGCGCGGGACGCGCACCGACCACGAGGTGTCCCGGAAGAAGCGCTTGATCTCCCCGACGACGGTCGGCATCGCGAACGTCGGGAACTCCACGCCGCGTTCGCAGTCGAACCGGTCGATCGCCTTGATCAGGCCGATGGTGCCGACCTGGACGATGTCCTCCATCGGCTCGTTGCGCGAGCGGAAGCGGGCGGCCGCGTAACGCACGAGGGGGAGGTTGAGCTCGATCAGGGTGTCCCGGACGTAGGCGCGCTCGGGGCTGTTCTCGTCGAGGGCGGCGAGCCGCAGGAACAGGGAACGGGACAGCGTGCGGGTGTCGATGTCCCCGGAGACCGGCAGGGCCGCGGCGGGCTCCGTCGGCAGGGCGGGGGCCGGCACGGCCTCGAGGGCCGAGGCGTCATCGAGAACGTCGAGCGTCTCCGGCGCTGTCTCGCCCTTGGTGAGCGTGAGCACCTTCGAGCTGCCCTGGTCTGCGGACATGCCACCCCCTTTGGGTCGCGGGACGGTCACGGCGGACGCTCCACGCGAGGAACGCAGCCTTCACCTGAATACCGGAGCCGGAGCCACGGCAAACGCGCTTCCCGCAGAATGTCACATGTCGGCAACACGCTGTAGTGACATGTCGACATGCGAGACGCGAATCGCCCCTGGAAACAGGGGGTCTGACGGCCTTTCGGCCCGAAAACACCGCCATCTGCGCTGATGAGCGATTCGCTCGCCACGGTGAAGATCCGCACCCGCATTCGGTTGTGCGCCGGTAGCACAAACGGGTGCCCCACCCACCCCCACCCCGCCCCGAACCCCCACCCGCGCCCCTCCCCCGACCTCACGCACTCCCGCCCCGCTCCAGCGCACCTCGCTACGACACCCCGGCCCCGCGGACCGCGCGCCTCCGCCGCGCAGGGGGCCGGGCGGACCGACCTCCTGCGCTTGCGAGGGCGGGAGAGGCGGGCGGCCGCGTGTAGAGGCCGGGGCGCTCGGGGGACTAGGCGGGATCGGGGTGGCCAGGGCTGCGCAGGTGCTCACCCACCCCTCGCCTTATGGCACCCCCGCGCCCCCGCACCACGCCCTGACGCTCTACGTCCCCCAAGCGCACCCCCCCCCGCGGAGCGGTTACGCGTCGATCTTGTTGGCTGAGCGGAGGCGCTGGAAGCTGCGGGCCAGCAGGCGGGAGACGTGCATCTGGGAGACGCCGAGCTCGGCGCTGATCTGGGACTGGGTGAGGTTGCTGTAGTACCGCAGCAGCAGGATGCGCTGCTCGCGCTCCGGCAGCTGGACCAGCAGGTGGCGCACCAGGTCCCGGTGCTCGACGCCGTCCAGGGCCGGGTCCTCGTAGCCGAGCCGGTCGAGCAGGCCCGGCAGCCCGTCGCCCTCCTGCGCGGCCTCCAGCGAGGTCGCGTGGTACGACCGCCCGGCCTCGATGCAGGACAGCACCTCCTCCTCGCTGATCCGCAGCCGCTCGGCGATCTCGGCGGTGGAGGGGGTGCGCCCGAAGGCGGTGGTCAGGTCCTCGGTGGCGCTGTTGACCTGCACCCAGAGCTCGTGCAGTCGGCGGGGCACGTGGACGGTGCGGACGTTGTCGCGGAAGTACCGCTTGATCTCCCCGACGACCGTGGGCATCGCGAAGGTCGGGAACTGCACGCCCCGGTCCGGGTCGAAGCGGTCGATGGCGTTGATCAGCCCGATGGTGCCGACCTGGACGACGTCCTCCATCGGCTCGTTGCGGGAGCGGAAGCGCGCGGCGGCGTAGCGCACGAGCGGGAGGTTGGCCTCGATGA
Organism: Streptomyces sp. NPDC014801; assembly: GCF_043082085.1. Taxonomy (NCBI): domain Bacteria; kingdom Bacillati; phylum Actinomycetota; class Actinomycetes; order Kitasatosporales; family Streptomycetaceae; genus Streptomyces; species Streptomyces sp. NPDC014801. The sequence goes on from NZ_JBIBXG010000015.1 coordinate 160,757, forward strand.
GCGCCCCCCGCACCCGGTTGTGCTCCGGCGTGCCCGGCGTGAGCTCCTTCAGCTGCGCGAAGAGCACCTGGGTGAGCGCCCGGGTGTCGGCGCCCCTGCTACGGCGGGGGGCGGCGCCCTGGGGCGGTGCTTGAGGCGCAGTACTGGCCGGCACGGTCAACTCCACCTCTTCATCCGTCACGCATCCGTCAACTCATCCGTCAAAAGCGGTCATAGCATCACAAGACATGTCCACTGTGTGCAAGCACCGCATATCTACGTGTTGGGGTAAGAGATGGTGCAGAAAACAACAAAAACCCCACACCCGTGAGGGTGCGGGGCTGTCGGCACGCGCGCCGGGCGGCTCAGTACGCGTAGTCGGCGATCACCCACGTGGCGAACTCCCGCCACAGGGCCACGCCCGCCTGGTGCTCGGGGTGCTCGACGTACCGGCGCAGCGCCTCGGCGTCCTCGAAGCCCGAGTTGATCGCGAAGTCGTACGCGATGGGCCGGTCGCTGAGGTTCCAGCCGAGCTCCCAGAAGCGGATCTCGTCGATCTTGCCGTCGAGCGCCTCGAAGGCCTCGACGCCCTTCACGACCCGCGGGTCGTCGCGCTCGACACCCTCGTTGAGCTTGAAGAGAACCAGGTGGCGGATCATGGGGTACTCCCGGGGGTCAGCCCTTGCCGCCATGGGCGACCCACGTCATGAAGTCACCGATGGCCTTGGCGGCGTCCGATATGCCCTCGAACCCTATCTGCACGTAGTCCGCGGCCTTGGCCGGGTCCGTGATGATCACGTACAGCACGAAGACCACGAGCGCATAGACGGCGATCTTCTTCGCGTTCACCGCCATCGCGGCCTCCCTGTCACCGATGTGCCTCGTGGGTCCCCTGTTGCCGGCCGTGAGTGTAACGACCGGTCCTATTTGAGGACCAACGGCCCACGCGGTGAGACCCTTTGCCGCGAAGGTGATCATGCCCACGGTCGCGGACGCGCGACGGCTACGGGACGTCATGACGCAGAACACCCCCTGGCCCGCGTTCCCGCGGTCAGGGGGTGTTGTCAGCGGTAGCGGAGGGATTTGAACCCTCGGTGACTTGCGCCACACTCGCTTTCGAGGCGAGCTCCTTCGGCCGCTCGGACACGCTACCGAGGGAGACCTTACAGCACGGGGGCCCGTGCGCCGAAATCGATATCCGGGGCCCGTTCAGCGCCCGCGGAAGAAGTCCGTGAGCTGCTGCGCGCACTCGGCCGCGAGCACGCCCTCGATCACCTCGGGCCGGTGGTTGAGCCGCCGGTCGCGGATCACGTCCCACAGCGAGCCGGCCGCGCCCGCCTTGTCGTCCCGGGCGCCGTAGACCACGCGGTCCACCCGGGACTGGACGATCGCGCCCGCGCACATCGTGCACGGCTCCAGCGTCACGACGAGCGTGCAGCCGGTCAGCCGCCACTCGCCGAGCCGCTCGGCGGCGCGCCGGATCGCGAGGATCTCCGCGTGCCCGGTCGGGTCGCCGGTGACCTCGCGCTCGTTGTGCCCGGTCGCGAGCACGCTCGTGCCGTCGGGCGCCAGCACCAGCGCCCCGACGGGGACGTCGCCGCCTCGGGCGGCCCGCTCCGCCTGAGCCAGGGCGAGCCGCATCGGGGCCCGCCAGCGGTCGCGGACCGGGTCCGGGGTCGGCGCGGTGTCGTTCGGGACGGTCAGCGCACGGCCTCCAGCATTTCCGAGGCGCCCAGGGCGTCGGCGATCTCCGTCAGCGCGTCGCCGTCCAGGGCCAGCAGCTCCTTGCCGCTGACGCCCAGGTCGTCCAGGAGGGCGGAGTCGCCCACCGGGCCGTTGGGCAGCGCGTCGGCGCCGCCGGCCTCGGCGGTGTCCCCGTCGTCCTCGGGTTCGCCGTCCTCGGTGCCGTCCAGGTCGAGCGCGTCCAGGTCGGGGTCGTCACCCGGCTCCCGGCCCAGCAGTTCGTCGGTGAGCAGCAGCTCGCCGTAGGAGCTGCGGGAGGCGACGGCGGCGTTCGAGACGAACACCCGCGGGTCCTCCTCGCCGTCCACCCGGACGACGCCGAACCAGGCGTCCTCCTGCTCGATCAGGACGAGCACCGTGTCCTCGTCGGGAGCGGCTTCCCGGGCCAGGTCGGCCAGATCCGACAGGGTCTCCACATCGTCGAGCTCTGTGTCGCTCGCTTCCCACCCGTCTTCGGTGCGCGCGAGCAGTGCGGCGAAGTACACCGTGACTCTCCCACTGGTCATAGGTGTGCCGGTCGGGGGTCCCCCCGGCGGAGGTTACGGACGGGGAGAAGCTCGGGCTCCGAGCCCCACCCACTCGGAATCGTGGCAGAAACAAGGCGTTCAGGGGACGTCTTCGGCTCCCTGTGTCCGGCAGTTTTGCACGTGGGTCCACGGGCATGTCCCTCGGGACTCACCAGCACACTCGTTGCCGCCATCTGCGGATCGTACGCGGGATTCCCCACGTCCCCCGCACGCCCACCCCGGGCAACGCCCGTACGGCCCGCGGATCTTCCCGCGTCCGGCCCCCGCATCCCGCCGCATCCGGTCCGCGGTTCTCAGCGTGTCCGGCCGCGGTTGTCTCCGTGTCCGGTCCGCGGTTCTCAGCGTGTCCGGCCGCGGTTTCCTCCGCGCCCGGTCCGCGGTCACTTCCGCGTCCGGTCAGCGGTTTTCCGTGCATCCGGGCCGCCGTGTCTCGCTCGTACGGCCCGCCGGTCCTTCCGTGGACCGTCCTCGCGCGGCGTCACCAGCGGAAGGTGCGCATGCGCATCGCGTGGCGCAGCCGGGCCGCCTTGGCGCGGCGGGGCTGCACCCGGGCGCGCAGCTCGCGCGCCTCGGTCAGTTCGCGCAGGAACTGGGCGCGCCGGCGCCGCCGCTCGGCGTCGCTCTCGGGGGAGGCCCGCTCCAGCGGGTCGCGCTCCTCCGAGGACGCGCGGCCGGACATCTCGCGATCAGACAGGTCAGCCATGGGAACACCACCCCCGGTCCGTCCCCACCACCTTCCCCCGGCCGGGCGGTCCGATGCCAGCAGACGGAAGAAAACGATCCGCAAAGGCTCACGCAGCGTGCGGACGCCGGGGGTGACGCGCCCGGTTACTGTTGTGGACATGCGTCTCCATGTCGTCGACCACCCCTTGGTCGCCCACAAGCTCACCACGCTGCGCGACCAGCGCACCGACTCCCCGACCTTCCGTCGGCTCGCCGACGAGCTGGTCACCCTGCTCGCCTACGAGGCGACCCGGGACGTGCGCACCGAGGCGGTCGACATCCAGACCCCCGTGGCCCGGACCACCGGCGTCAAGCTGGCGCGGCCGCGTCCGCTGGTGGTGCCGATCCTGCGCGCCGGTCTCGGCATGCTCGACGGCATGATGCGGCTGCTGCCGACGGCCGAGGTCGGCTTCCTCGGCATGATCCGCAACGAGGAGACGCTGCAGGCCTCGACCTACGCCACCCGCATGCCGGAGGACCTCTCCGGCCGCCAGGTCTACGTCCTGGACCCGATGCTGGCCACGGGCGGCACGCTGGTCGCCGCGATCCGTGAGCTGATCGAGCGCGGCGCGGACGACGTGACGGCCGTCGTGCTGCTGGCGGCGCCCGAGGGCGTCGAGGTCATGGAGCGCGAGCTGGCCGGCACCCCGGTCACGGTGGTCACGGCCGCGGTCGACGACCACCTCAACGAACACGGCTACATCATCCCGGGCCTCGGCGACGCGGGCGACCGCCTGTACGGGGCGGCGGAGTAGGAACAAGGGGGACGCCCCCGGCCACCCAGGCCACCTGCGGCCGGGGCACCCCGGGCCGCAGGCGGCTTTCCGTCGGGAGCGATGCCCCGGTGCGGTGGCGCGGGCGGCTTCCCGGCGGCGTGCCCGTCGCTCGCCCGACGGCCGCCGGAGGCGTCAGCAGCCCTTCTTCGCCGTCGCCGGCGCCGGGTGGGTCAGCTTGGTCAGGGCCTGGTCGGCGGCCGGCTTCGGGTCCAGGGACTTGAAGGCGTTGCCGAGGATCAGGTCGACCTCGGGACCCTTGCGGGCGACGTCCGTGCGGCGCTCGGCGCCGGTGAGCTGCGTGGCCAGCACCGGGAGCGAGCTGTTGAGGGAGGACGCCGGGCCGAGCAGCACGGCGGTGCCGGCGACCTTCTTGTCGTAGGCCTTCGTCGCGTTGCCCACGGCGCCGATGCGGAAGCCGCGCTTCTTCAGTTCGTCGGCGGTCTGCTTGGCGAGTCCGCTGCGGGGCGTCGCGTTGAACACGTTGACGGTGATCTGCGCGGGTGCCGGCAGCGCGGAGAGGGTGCCGGGCGAGGCGCTCGCCTTCGGCCCGCAGTCCGCTTTGCCGGCGGCCGCGGTGGCCTTCTTGCCGCCCCCGGTGAAGACGTCGATGAGCTGCAGGGTGCCCCAGCCGATCAGCCCGAGCACGGCGACGCAGGCGACGGTGAGGAACACGAGCCGGCCGCGGCGGCGGGGCGGGCGCATGCGCGGGTACTTGTCCCCCGTGATCCGGTACTTACCGCCCATGCCGGGGGGAGTCAGCATGCTCATGGGCGCAGCGTAGTGCGCCCGGGCGGTGATTCCTACTAGATGATCATTCGATCCCGCCCAGAGAACCCGAAAGGGCCAAACCGTAACCGGACGAGGCCCGTCCGCCGGGCCGATGCCCCACGCGGGCGCCTGCCGCTCAGGTGACCGGAGCCGCGTCAGCCCCGTCGCCCGACCGGAGTCGGTCCGGTCGCAGGACCTGAGCCGGCCCGGTCCCCGGACCCGCGTCAGTCCAGTTCGAGGACGCGCGCGTGCAGCACTTGGCGCTGCTGGAGCGCGGCCCGGACCGCGCGGTGCAGACCGTCCTCCAGGTACAGGTCGCCCTGCCACTTCACGACGTGCGCGAAGAGGTCGCCGTAGAACGTCGAGTCCTCGGCGAGCAGGGTCTCCAGGTCGAGCTGCTGCTTGGTGGTCACCAGCTGATCGAGGCGGACCGGGCGCGGCGCGACGTCCGCCCACTGCCGGGTGCTTTCCCGGCCGTGGTCGGGGTACGGCCGGCCGTTTCCGATGCGCTTGAAGATCACACGGAAAGCCTACCGGTCCTGGCGTTCCGGGCGCAGCCATGGAGACGGAGTGCGACGCTGGAAAAGATGTTGCATAGCGGGGCGAAAAGGAAACGAGGGGTCGGCCGATGAGCACCAGCGACGAGGCCCGCGCGGACCACGGGAACACCCCTTCGGACACCTCCGCCGAGGTCGCGAGGATCGCCGCCGGTTACGCGTTCACCGGGCCCGCGCTCGACCTCGGCGCCCTGCTGTGGGACGGCGCCTGCCGGCCCGACGCGCCGGTGCGCATCCCGCTGTCCGTGCTCAACCGGCACGGCCTGGTCGCCGGGGCGACCGGCACCGGCAAGACCAAGACGCTGCAGCTGATCGCCGAACAGCTCTCCGCGCAGGGCGTGCCCGTCTTCCTCGCCGACATCAAGGGCGACCTGTCCGGCATCGCCGCGCCCGGCCTGGCCGGCGACAAGGTCCGCTCCCGCGCCGCCGAGGTCCGCCAGCAGTGGACGGCGACGGGCTTCCCCGCGGAGTTCTACGCGCTCGGCGGCCAGGGCCACGGCATCCCGGTACGGGCCACCGTCACCAGCTTCGGCCCGGTGCTGCTGTCGAAGGTGCTCCGGCTGAACCAGACCCAGGAGCAGTCCCTCGGCCTGATCTTCCACTACGCCGACACCAAGGGCCTGGAGCTGGTCGACCTCAAGGACCTGCGCGCGGTCGTCGCCTTCCTGACCTCCGACGAGGGCAAGGCGGAGCTGAGGAACCTCGGCGGGCTGTCCACGGCCACCGCCGGGGTGATCCTGCGTTCCCTGACCGCGTTCGAGGCGCAGGGGATGGCGGACTTCTTCGGGGAGCCCGAGTTCGACACCGCCGAGCTGCTGCGGACGGCCGCCGACGGGCGGGGCGTCGTCTCCGTGCTGGAGCTGCCCGCCGTACAGGACAAGCCGCAGCTGTTCTCCACCTTCCTGATGTGGCTGCTCGCCGATCTCTTCCACGACCTGCCGGAGCTCGGGGACGCGGACCGGCCGAAGCTGGTGTTCTTCTTCGACGAGGCGCATCTGCTGTTCCACGACGCCTCGAAGGCGTTCCTGGAGTCGATCACGCAGACGGTGCGGCTGATTCGCTCGAAAGGAGTCGGCGTCTTCTTCGTGACGCAGACCCCGAAGGACGTACCGTCCGACGTCCTCGCCCAGCTCGGCAACCGCGTCCAGCACGCCCTGCGGGCCTTCACCCCCGAGGACCACAAGGCGCTGAAGGCGACCGTGCAGACCTTCCCGGAATCCGCCTACGACCTGGAGGAACTGCTCACCGGGCTGGGCACCGGCGAGGCCGTGGTGACCGTCCTGAGCGAGAAGGGCGCGCCCACGCCGGTCGCGGCGACACGGCTGCGGGCGCCCCAGTCGCTGATGGCCCCCTTCGAGACGGCCGCGCTGGACCGGGCGGTGACGTCGTCGCCGCTGTACGGGCGCTATGCACAGGCTGTGGACCGCGAGTCGGCCTACGAGAAGCTGACGGAGGCGGCGTCGCAGCAGCCGTCGGAGGCCACCCGCGAGCGGGACGGCGAAAGAGAAGCCGGCGAGCGCGGCCGCGACGAGGACGGCGGCGAGCGGACTCGGCGGAAGACCGGTGCGCGGGACCGGCGGGAGGACCGGCGGGAGGCCGGCGCGGAGGAGTCGTCGGTGCTGGAACAGGTGGTGGGCAGCGGGATGTTCAAGTCGCTGGCCCGGTCCGTCGGCACCCAGCTCGGCCGCGAGATCACCCGCTCCCTCTTCGGCACGGCCCGGCGGAGGCGGTAGCCACCCCCGCCGGGTGCGTCAGCGGTCCCTCTTCTCCTGCGCCGGGGGCTGCTGCGGGCGCGGTGTCCGCGCGGTGTCCTGCTTCGGCGCGCTGCGCGCGGCCTCGGCACGCACCAGGGCGCGCAGGACCGCGTAGGGGTCCGTGGGCATGGCTGTGCTCCTTGCGTGTGACGGTGTGCGCTGACTGACTGACGGACGGACCGGTGGGGCGGAAGCCGGGTCGGTCAGCAGCGGAGCACCACGGAGCGCAGGGCGCACAGAGCGGTGTACGGCGCCGGGGAGGCCGCCTGTTCACCGGCGCCGCCGGGCCGCTGCGGCACCGGGGCGCCGGGCACGCGCGCCGGGCGCGGCGGTACCGCCGCCCGCTGCGCGCCCTGCCCGGGCAGTCGTACGGCGGTGTCGGTGACGTCGTGCTCGGCGGTCGCCGCGGCGGCGGGCACGGAGGCGGGCAGGGCCGCGACCGCGCAGGCCTCGCCGGGGACGAGCAGGGCGAGCAGCAGCACGAGCACCCGCAGCCAGGCCACCCGGCCGTGCGGCCGGGGGTGAGGGCGGGTGGGGACTCGTGCGGTGCCGTTCATCTCGGGGAGAGATCTCCCCGGGGAAGGGGGTCCGGCCTGCGCCGCCCGGGCGAGAACCGCCCGCACGGACTACGGCCACGGCCCGGCCGTCAGTTCTTGGCGTTCGCCTTGGCGGCCTTGGCGGCGGCCTTCATCTCCTGCTTGTGGGCGCGCACCTTGGCCAGCGACTCCGGGCCGGTGATGTCGGCGACCGACCGGAAGCACTGCGACTCGCCGTACGCGCCGGCGGCCTCGCGCCAGCCCTCGGGGCGTACGCCGAACTGCTTGCCCAGCAGGGCCAGGAAGATCTGTGCCTTCTGCCGGCCGAAGCCGGGGAGTTCCTGGAGGCGGCGCAGCAGTTCGCGGCCGTCGTCGACGCCCTTCCAGACGAGCTCGGCGTTGCCGTCGTAGTGGTCGACGAGGTACTGGCAGAGCTGCTGGATGCGCTTGGCCATCGAGCCGGGGTAGCGGTGCACGGCCGGCTTCTCGGAGAGCACGGCGGCGAAGGCGTCCGGGTCGGTGGCGGCGATGTCGTGGGCGTCGAGGTCGTCGGCGCCGAGACGGTCCGCGATGGTGCGGGGGCCCTTGAACGCCCACTCCATCGGGATCTGCTGGTCCAGCAGCATCCCCACCAGCGCGGCGAGCGGCGACCGGCCGAGCAGTGCGTCGGCCTCGGCGTCCTGGGCGAGATGCAGGGTGACGACGTCCATGCCTCCGATCATCCCGCGCCCACGTGCGCCGTGCGCGCCGAGGGGTGCCGGCCGGCGGGGACGGGGGCGCGTGGCCGCGGGACGGGGGTGCGGGGGCGCCGGGCGCGGGGCGCGAAGCCGCCGGGCGCGGGTTGCGGGGGCGCCGGGCGCGGGGCGCGAAGCCGCCGGGCGGGGGTCCGGGGTGGCGAGGTGGCGCGAGGCCGGGCGCGTGGCCGGAGACCGGTCGCCTTGTCGCCGGGCGCGTGGCCGGAGACCGGTCGCCTTGTCGCCGGGCACGGGCGCGGGCACGCTCAGCGCCAGTACCCCAGCGCGTGCACCCGCTGCCTGGGCACCGCCAGCTCCTTGCGGACGTACGCGGACAGCGCCCGCGTCGTCGCCGCTTCGCAGGCGATCCACACGAAGACGTCCTCGTCGAGCAGCGCGGGGAGTTCGGCCCGCACGCGCTCCGCCAGCAGCGCCCCGCCGTCCACCCGGGGTATCTCCCGCACGTCCCTGTGAGGGGAACCGCCGTCCCCCCGCCGGGCGCCGAACGGAAGCCCGGTCAGTGCCCCCTCGAAGAACACCGTCGCCGGTGTCTGCGGGAACGCGGCCAGGAGGGAGTTGATCGCCGGCAGCGACGCGGGGTCGCCGATCGCGACGAGGCGGGACGGCGGCGGGGCGGGCGCGTCGAAGCCGGTGCCGTGGACGGTGGCCTCCACCGTGTCGCCCGGCGCGGCCGCCCGCGCCCAGTCGCTCGCGCACCCCTCGTGCAGCGCGAACTCCAGGCCGAAGGTGCCGGCCTGCGGGTCCGGGTCGACCAGCGTGTACGCCCGCTGGTGCGGCTTGCCCCCGTTGTCGAACCACAGGCGCACCCACATGGTCGGGTGGACTCCGGTCGCCGCGAGCATGCCCCCGTCGGTGAGGCGGAGCCGCCGGTACGTGTCCGTGACGTCCTCGGCCGCCGTCACCGTGCAGGTGAAGTCCCTCGCCCGCAGCAGTTTCAGCACCGTGCCCTGCCAGCCGTGACCCTGCCCCATGCCGCTCCTTCACGGTTCGCGTACGATCCCCGCACGCAAAGTGTTAGGTGAGCCTAACCTAATGTTGATCGAGCCGAGAGGGGTCACAGGGTGACGAGCGAGATCCACCGGGACGCCTGGGGCATCCCGCACCTGCGCGCCCCCGGCGTCCGGGCGCTCGCCCACGCCCAGGGCCTGGTCACCGCCCGCGACCGCGCCTGGCAGCTGGAAGTCGAACGCCACCGCGCCCAGGGCACCTCGGCCGCCTTCCTCGGCGCCGGCGCGCTCGACTGGGACCGCTTCGCCCGCCGCGCACGCCTCGCCGACACCGCCCGCCGCTGCTTCGACGCGCTGCGCGAACGGGACGCCGAGACCGCCGACTGGGTGCGCGCGTACGTCGACGGCGTCAACGAGGGACTGCGCCCCACCGCCGAGTTCCGGCGCGCCGGCCTGGCGCCCGGCCGCTGGGAGCCGTGGACCCCGCTCGCCGTGTGGCTGTCCGCACACATCCTCTTCGCCGGCTTCCCCGCCAAGCTGTGGCGGGAGGAGGCGGCCCGGCGGCTCGGCCCCGAGGCCGTCGGGCTGTTCGCCGCCGACGGGCCCGCCACCGCCGGCAGCAACGGCTGGCTGGTCGCCGGCGAGCGCACCACCACCGGGCGGGCGCTCCTCGCCGGCGACCCCCACCGGTTCATCGAGGACCCCGGCGTCTACCAGCAGATCCGGCTCGCCTGCGACGAGTTCGACGTCGTCGGCCTCGCCGTGCCGGGCGTCCCCGGCATCGCCCACTTCGGCCACGCCGGCACCGTCGCCTGGGCCATCACCAACGCCATGGCCGACTACCAGGACCTGTACCGGGAACGCCTGCGCCGCACCGGCGCCGGCGTCGAGGCCCTCGGACCCGACGGACGCTGGCACCGCGCCGGCCGGCACACCGAGCACGTCGAGGTGGCCGGCGAGGACCCGGTCGAGGTCGAGATCATCGAGACCGCGCGCGGACCCGTCGTCGCCGGCGGACCGGAGGGGCTCGACGACGGGACACCCCTCGCGCTCAGCCTGCGCCACCCGCCACGGGTCACCCACGACCTCGGGTTCAGTGCCCTCCTGCCCCTGCTGCGCGCCCGCCGCGTCGCCGACGTCGACCGGGCCCTGGACGCCTGGGCCGAACCCGTCAACGTCGTCCAGGCCGCCGACACCGAGGGCGGCCTGCTGCACCGGGTCGCCGGACGCGTGCCCGTGCGGGCGGCCGCCAACCGCACCGGGCTGGTGCCCGCCTGGGAGCCCGGGTACGAGTGGACCGGGTGGCACGAGCCGCCCCGCGCCGGTCTCGTCGACGGCGTCGCCGTCATGGCCAACCAGCGCGGGCTTGCCGCCGCCCTCGGCACCGAGTTCGCCCCGCCGCACCGCGCCGACCGCATCCGCGACCTGCTGGCCGCACGCCGCCGGTGGTCCGCCGCCGACATGCCCGCCGTCCACCGAGACACCCACCTCGCCTCCGCGGCCGCCCTGCTCGACCACCTCGCCGCACTCGACGGGCTCGGCCCGAACGCCGAGGCGCTGCGCGCGCGGCTGCTGCGCTGGGACCGCCGCATGGACGCCGGCAGCCGGGACGCGGCGCTGTACGCGGCCGTGCGCACCGCGCTCGTACGGCGCCTCGCCGCGCACGAGGCGTTCGCCGCCCTCGCCTCCCCGCCCGCCTACCCGGACGTCTTCCAGCCCTGGCTGGCCCTCACCCCGCGCATCGGCTTCGCCCTGGAACACCTGCTGCGCACCGAGGAGCTGTACGGCGTCGACCGCCCCGCCCTGGTCCGCGCCGCCCTGGAGGAGGTCGCCGCCGCACCCCCGGCCGGCACCTGGGGCGACACCCACCGCCTCGCACCCTGGCGCGCGCTGCCGTACGCCACGGACGGCGAACCCGGCCTGTCCGGAGACCACGACTGCGTGCTGTGCACCTCCGCCGTCCCCGGGGTCACCGACCGCGCCGCGCGCGGCCCCGCCGCCCGCTACGTCTGGGACCTCGCCCGGCGCGACCACAGCCTGTGGGTGGTGCCCTTCGGCGCGGACGGCACCCCCGGCTCCCCCCACCACCGCGACCAACTCCCCTTGTGGCTCAAGGGGGACCTCGTCCCCGTCGTCACCGACTGGGACCGGCTCACGAAGGAGAGCGATGTCTGACGTCCCGCACCGCGAGGCCGTGCACGAGCAGCGGACCGACGGCTTCGGCACCGTCCGCATCCTGCCCCTCGACCCCCGCGCCGACGCCGAGGTGGTCCACCGCTGGGTCAGCGAGGAACGGGCCGCGTTCTGGGGCATGCGCGGACTGACCGTCGATCAGGTCGCGGAGATCTACGCGCACATGGCCGGCCTCGACACCCACCACGCCTTCCTCGTCGTCAAGGACGGCGACCCGGCCGCCCTCCTGCAGACCTACGAACCCGGCGCCGACCGGGTCGGCGAGTGCTACCCCGTCCAGCCCGGCGACATCGGCGTCCACCTGCTCCTCGCCCCCGCCGGCGACGCGGGCCGGCGGCCCGGCTGGACCGCACGGCTGGTGGCGGCGATGACGGCGTACGTACTGCACGCCCTGGACCGGCGCCGGATCGTCGTCGACCCCGACGTGCGCAACGTCAAGGCGATCGCCCGGTTCGAACGGCTCGGCTTCGAGCGCGGACCCGAGGTCGTCCTGCCCGAGGTGGACCTGCCGGACGTGTACCTGCCGGAGAAGCGGGCGCAACTGGCCTTCCTGCGGAGGGAGGTGGCGCTGCGGGGGTGAGGGGGCGGTGCGGTGCGGCCCGCGTGGCGGGGGGGGGCCTGCGGTCGGGGTCCGCGCCGCCGTCGTACTTCGTGGTTCGCGCCGTTGAGTGATCCGGTGGCCGGGGCCGTACTGATCCCGAGGAGTGGCCCGGCAGGTCCGGCGGGAGGGAGCGGGCGGCGTGGTGCGTGGAGGGCGGCGGCTCGGGCGGGCGGTCATGCTGGGCGTGGTGCTGACCCTGCTCCTCCTCGGCGGCGCGGGGTCCGCCTCCGCGCACGCCGCCCTGCGCACCACCGACCCGGCCGACGGGTCCGTCGTGAAGACCGCCCCGGACCACCTCACGCTCACCTTCACCGAGTCCGTCGGCCTGCTCGACGGCTCCTTCCGCGTCTTCGATCCCGGCAACCACCGGCTGCGCACCGGTGAGGCCGGGCACGCCCCCGGCCGGTCCGACACCGTCCGCCTTCCGCTGCCGGGCGGGCTCGGCCGGGGCACCTACACCGTGGCCTGGCGGGTGGTCTCCGCCGACAGCCACCCCGTCTCCGGCGCCTTCACCTTCTCCGTCGGCGCACCGACGCCCGCCCCGGCCGCCCTCGACACCGGTACGGACGAGGACCCGGCCACCGGGAGCCTGTACGACCTCGCGCGGTACGCCGCCTACCTGGGCGCCGCGCTGCTCATCGGCGGCGGGGTGTTCCGGGCGCTGTGGCCGGGAGCGGCGCGCACCCCGGTGAACGCCGGCTGGGGAACGCTGGCCGCCGCCACCGCCGTCCTGCTGCTCCTGCGTGCTCCCTACGAGGCCGGTACCGGGCTGTCCGGCGCGTTCGACCCGTCCGGGGCCGCACGCACGCTGACCAGCCCTCCGGGGCTCGCCCTGGTGGCCCGGCTGGTGCTGCTGGGGGCGGCCGGGGTGCTGCTGCGGCGGCGGACGTGGGGGCGGGGCGCGCGCGTGAGCGGGGGCGTTGTGGCCGTCGCCCTGGCGCTGACCTGGGCTCTCGCCGACCACGCCGTCGCCGGGATCCAGGTGCCGGTCGCGGTCGTCTCCGCCGTTCTGCATCTGCTGGCGACGGGGGTGTGGCTGGGCGGGCTCGTGGCGCTGCTGTGCACGCGTGAGGTGCCCGTCGCCGTGCTCCACCGCTTCTCACGGATCGCCCTCGGCTGCGTCGCCGTCCTCGTGGCCACCGGCGTCTACCAGGCGTGGCGCGGCCTCGGCTCCCTCGACGCGCTCACCGGTACGGCGTACGGCCGGCTGCTGCTGGTCAAGCTGACGGTGGTGGCGCTGCTGCTGGCGGGGGCGGGGGGCGCGCGGCGGGCGGTGCGGGGGCTGCGGGTGCCGGTGGCGACCGGGGTGGTGCGGGATCGGGAGCGGGTGGGGGCGAGGGCGGGTGGGGGGTCGTCCGGGGCCGGGTCGGATGCGGGGTGCGATGCGGGGGCGGACGCGGACGCGGGGGAGCGGGTGGTCGCGGAGGCGGCTGGTGTTGCGGCAGGGCAGGCGTCCGTGGCCGGGCGGCGGTTGCGGCGGGCCGTGTACGCGGAGGCGGCCCTCGGGGCGCTGGTCCTGCTGATCTCGACGGTGCTCGCGGGAACCGTCCCCGGGCGGGCCGCCGCGGAGGCGGCCGAGCGGCAGCCGCTTGCCGTGCCGGGGCTGCCGGGGGCGTCGGTCACCGACGTGCCGTTCGACCTCGGCGGGCCCGGGCGCCAGGGGAAGGTGCAGGTCACGCTGGAGCCCGGTCGGGTCGGGGACAGTTCGGTGCAGGCGGTGGTCTACGGGGCCGACGGGGGCCTGGCGGCCGTGCCCGAACTGCGGATCTCGTTCACGCTGCCCGCGCAGGGGGTGGGCCCGATCGACGCCCGGGTCGCGGACCGGGGCGGCTACTGGGCGTCCGACCGCGTGACGCTGCCGCTGCCGGGGCGGTGGACGATGAAGGTGACGGTACGGGTGTCGGAAACGGACCAGGTCAGCGAGACCCGCGGGGTCGAGATAGCGCGGTGAGCGACGGCGGGGGGTGGGTGCGGTGTGTTGCCGGGTGCGGGTTTCGTCGTGGCTTGTCGCGCAGTTCCCCGCGCCCCTGAATGCCTGCGGCGGCCCGCGCGGGTCCGGTGGGGGCTGATGTAGCGCGTCCGGTGGGTGGGTGAGTCGGGGCCGCGGCGGGGGGTGTCCGTCCTCGGTACGGCCCTACGTCTCTCAAGCAGCTGACGAAAGGCAATGCCGTCCGCTGCGGGCGGACACCCCCCACCACGCCCCCTCCCCGCCGCCGGCGACTACAGGCCGTCGCCGCTACCTGTCCCAGCTACGGGCAGTCGTGCCGCAGGGGCAGCGCCAACGCCGCATAGCTGCGGGCATCCGATCCGCCGTAGCTGCGGGCAGTCGTGCCGCAGGGCGGGCACCCACCCCACGTAGCTGCGGGCAGTCGTGCCGCTGGGGCGGCACGGGTGGGCGCAGCGGCACCCCGCAACGCCGGGCTGCGCACCCCACGGCGGTCACCCCGGCGCCGGGCGCCTCGCAACGCCGGGCTGCGCAAACACCGGCGTTCACCACACCCCCGGTGCCGCACACCCCTGGGCACGAGCACCCCACGGCGTTCAACGCACCCCCGGGCACAAGCGCACCGCAAGGCACCGCAACGTCAACCGTTTGGATGACCCCCCGCCCCACACCCCCGCGCGAGAATGAAGTTCGCCCAGTTCAGCGCCGTAGGGGAGGAGCAGGCCATGGAGGCGACCCCCGCGTCCACCCCACCCGCGCCCACCCCACCCGCGGACGACGACACCCGCACCCTCACCGTGATCATGCACACGGCCTTCTTCGTCCTGCTCGGCGCCTCCCTCACCCGCTTCCTCCTGCGCCACCCCGGCGAGCCCCACACCCCCTGGGTCCTGGCCCTGTCCCTCTCCCTCGCCGTCCTCTACGTCCTCGGCCCGACCCTCGGCGCCCACCTCACCGCACGCCGGCTCGCCTGGCTGACCGCCGTCGTCGCGGCCTGGGCCGTGCTGGTGACGCTCGCCCCGAGCTTCGCCTGGTGCGCGGTGCCGCTCTTCTACACCGGCCTGCGCACCCTCCCGCCCCGCGCGGCGATCATCCTGGTCACCGCCCTCACCGCGCTCGCCGTAGCCGCCCAGCTCCAGCTCGCGGGCTGGGCCGACCCCAACGTGCTGCTCGCCCCGCCGGCCGTGGCCGCGATCGCCACCGCCGTGTTCGTCGTCATGCAGCGCCAGGCCCGCCGCCAGCGCGCCCTCATCGACGACCTGATCCGCACCCGGCGCGAACTGGCCGCCACCGAGCGCCGCGAGGGCACCCTCGCCGAACGCGAGCGCCTGGCCAGGGAGATCCACGACACCCTCGCCCAGGGGCTGTCCAGCCAGCGGATGCTGCTCCAGGCCGCCGACCGGCTGTGGGACACCGACCGGGACACCGCCCGCTCCCACGTCCGTACAGCCGCCGCCATCGCCGAACGCGACCTGGCCGAGGCCCGCCGGTTCGTTCACGACCTCGCCCCGGCCGACCTCGCCGGAGGCGGCGGGCTGCTGACGGCGCTGCGGGTGGTCGCCGAGCGGGCGAGCACGGACGGCCTGGACGTCCGCATCCACGCGGAGGGCACCCCGGCCCAGCCGCTGCCGGCCCTGGTCGAGTCGGCCCTGCTGCGCATCGCGCAGGGCGCGCTCGCCAACGTCCGCGAGCACGCCGGCGCGGCCACCGCCACGCTCACCCTGACCTGCCTGGACGACCAGATCGTCCTGGACGTCGCCGACGACGGCCGCGGCTTCGACGCGGCGGCGTCCGCGCGGCGGCCGGCCGGTTCCGTCCGCGGGCACGGCCTGCCCGCGATCCGCGCCCGGCTGCGCCAGCTGGGCGGCACCCTCACCATCGAGTCGGCACCGGGCGAGGGCACGGTGCTGTCGGCCGCGATCCCCCTGGAGCCGCCCGCATGAGCACGCCCGTCCGAGTCCTGGTCTGCGACGACCACGCCGTGGTCCGCGCCGGGCTGCTCGCCCTGCTCGGCAGCGCGCCGGACATCGAGGTGACCGGCGAGGCCGGCAGCGGCGAGGAGGCCATCGCGCTGGCCCGCAAGCTGCGCCCCGACGTCGTCCTGATGGACCTCCAGCTGGGCGAGGGCATCGACGGCGTGGAGACCACCCGCCGTCTGACGGCGCAGCAGCCCGCCCCGTACGTCCTGGTCCTCACCACCTACGACACGGACGCCGACATCACCCGCGCGATCGAGGCCGGTGCCACCGGCTACCTGCTCAAGGCCGAACGCCCCGACGAACTCTTCGCCGCGATCCATTCCGCCGCCCAGGGCCGCACCACGCTCTCCGCCCCGGTCGCCGGCCGCGTCATGGCCCACCTGCGCAATCCGGCCCCCACGCTCACCCCCCGCGAGCGGGACATCCTCACCCACCTCTCGCGAGGCCTCGGCAACCGCGACATCGCCCGCGCCCTCCACATCAGCGAGGCCACGGTCAAGACACACCTGCGCCGCATCTACGAAAAACTCGGCGTCGACACGCGAGCAGGAGCGGTGTCGATCGCGAAGGAACGCCGCCTGCTGCCCTGACGTCCGGCACGCCCGAGGCCGTGCCGATCGCTTGTGCCTTCAGGCGCCGTCGCCTATGAGCGTGAACTCCATCCACTCGACGCCCGGCACGAAGAAACGCGCGCCGACCGTACCGGCCGCGACACCGTTGAACTCACGGCGTCCGGGCGGGCCGAGCGCGCTGACACTCCACGGCGTCGCGAGCCGCCACGCGCACTCCAGGGCGGCGAACAGCGCGGCCTGCGCGTCGTCGTGGCCCAGTGGCGTGGTCAGCCGCATCACGGCGAGCTCGGGGAAGCGCGCGTACCGCTCGTACTCCTCCACGTCGAGGGGCAGTCCCAGCCGCTCCCTCATCCGGCCGGCCACGCGCTCCGCCTTGCGGCGGTCGGCGGCATGAACGTGGCAACGCCAGCTGATCGTCGCGTACATGCCGCCCATCCTCGGTCACAGACCGCAGGAGCCCCGGTCGAGGTGGAAGTAGCGGGCGTTGGCCCAGCGGCACAGGCGGATGCCGACGGTGACGCCGACGATGGTGACCAGGGCGGGCAGGTATCCGCCGGCCACCTGGACGATCGGGATGGCCGGGCAGCCGCCGGAGATCGCCCAGCCCGTGCC
The DNA here is from genome assembly GCF_043082085.1 of Streptomyces sp. NPDC014801. Lineage (NCBI taxonomy): Bacteria > Bacillati > Actinomycetota > Actinomycetes > Kitasatosporales > Streptomycetaceae > Streptomyces > Streptomyces sp. NPDC014801. The sequence goes on from NZ_JBIBXG010000015.1 coordinate 177,724, forward strand.
GAACAGCACCGCTCCGGGGATCACACCGGCGTGGATGCGCCCCGGCGTGCGGCGGACCCGCAGCAGGGCGAACGCGCACACGATGATCACCACGGCACCCGCGAAGGACAGCAGCATGCGCAGGTCCTGGAAGGTGAACATGCGGTTCAGTTCGGCGTAGTCGCCGAAGCCGATGTTGGAGACGGTGAAGCCGAGGGCCAGTCCGGTGAGGATGTTGGCCATCAGGATCGCGCCGCGCGTACGCATCAGATCACCTTCCACAGCAGGAACGACACCGCGACGGCGGTACCGAAGAACACGGCGGTCGCGACCAGGCTGACCGGGCGCAGCCGGCCGCACCCGTTGAGTCCGTGTCCCGAACTGCAGCCCCCCGCCAGCCGCGTGCCGAAGCCGACCAGCACGCCGCCGACGAACAGCAGGATCAGCATGGTGACCGGATCGCCGGTGACCACGTCCCGGAACCCCGGACCCATGTCGAGGCGGAGGTGGAACCGTCCGGAGGTGACCGCGGCGATCAGCCCGCCGATGAAGATCGACACCAGCAGCGCCGCCTGGGTGACCAGCGGGGCCGGGCCCGGGGCGGCCTCGCCCGTGGCCGGCTCGCTGTCCGGCTCGGCCGTCTGCGCCATCCCGTACGACGCCGACGGCGCCGGCGGTGCGGCGGGACCGCCGGGGGCGGTGCCGAAGTGCTCCGCCGTGGCCGCCGCCAGGGCCTCGGCCAGCGCCCGCTCGTCGGTGAACTCCTCGTCCATCTGCTCGAGGCGGCGCTCCCGGCGCCAATGCAGCACGCGGTCCCACGCGGACGACACCCCGAAGGAGCGGTCCGTGGTGAGGGCGTAGTTGATGGTGATCAGAGCGAGTCCGGCAGCGCCGGCCCACCAGGGCCAGTAGCCACTCATGCGGGGCCTCCCATCCAGTCGGTGAAACGGGCCCACCAGCCGCGCTTGGCCCCGGACTCCCGCCGCGCGCGCCGGGACGGGCGGTCCTCGGGCCCGGGAAGGTGCGGGGACGGCGAGGGCCGGTGCGGCGACACCGGGATCGGCGCGGACGCCGGCCCGAACGGCGGCACACTCCCCGACGCAGCGGTCACCGGACCGGACGGCCCCGGTGGCCGGGCGGGCGCGTGCTGGGACCAACTGGGGTCCTGTGGTGCCGCGGGTGCGGTGTGGGACCAGGTGGGGTCCTGCGGCGTGGCGGGCGACGGCCGGGACCACGAGGGATCCTGCGGCGCGGCCGGTGCCGGCTGCGACCACGAGGGATCCTGTGCGGCCCACGGGTGGTGGTGTGGTGACGAGCTGTCAGGGCCGTGAGGACCGCGGGGAACCCCGGCGGTGCCAGGCCCCTGTACGGGACCGGGGGCGGCACCGGACCGGCCCGTGTCTCCGGCCGCGTCCTCGAGGTGCCGTGCGCGGGCCCCGTTGGGCAGCAGACTGATCGGCACCCGCTCACCGGTGAGGGACACCTGGTAGCGGGCACAGTCGCGCCAGTGATCGTCGCTGTCGCAGTAGTAGTCGCGCCAGCCTTGCAAGCTCGCCCTGAGCAGGGGAAAAAGGGGGCATCCCACGGCGTGCGAGCAACCCACGTCGCTCCCTTCCGACCGGCGCGCACCACCCGTTCGGTGTGGGTGGTTGCCGCTCTCGGTTGTGTGCCTTCGCCGCGCGGGCCGACGGTTTCGAGAAAAGCGCGGTGACGGCGTGTCACGAAGCGGAACATCGCCTCCATTTCTCGGCCGGGCGCGATGGAACCACTGATTCGATGCCGACGGCAACCTGATCGGGGAATCTGCCCGTAACTGCTTGACAGCGCAGAGTGAGGAAGGTAGCGAGCGACTCACGCCGTTTGTCTGGTATGACGGAAAGATCGCGGCGTACGACGGGGGCGCGCGGGGCGTGACGCGCTCCTGTGGCCCGATTTCCCCTCCCCGTACGTCAGTTGTTCGTGGAGACGGTGGGCATTCGGGCTTTGTTGTGGTGGAAACGTGAATTCGTCTGTGACGAAACTGTTGATATTACTGGTCGTCAACAAAGGCGCTGATGGAGGCGAAAACACATGTGTCGACGTGCGGTCTGCCGCTCATGTCGGAAAGTGACCTACGAGGGCTGCGGCCGGCACGTGGAGGAGGTGCTCCACGGCGTACCGGCCCAGGAGCGCTGCACCTGCGACACGCCGGCACGCGCGCGTACGGACGCGGGGGAGCCGGAGACCGCGACGGTCCCGCCGCCGAGCCGGGCGAAGGCGAGCCGGGCGAAGGCGGGCCGCTGGGCCCGCGTGAAGGCCTGGATGAAGAGCCCGGCGTGACCTGACGCCGGGCCCCGCGTCGCCTCCCTCTCCCTCTCCCCCGCTCCCGCGGATTTCCCCGCTCTCGCGGATCACGCCCCGCAGGAGCATCCGGTCGCTGCCGGGGCCTCCTGGCCGGCCTGTCCGGTGCAGCAGCCGTCCCCGGCGCCGTCGGGGTCGGCGCTCTTGCCGAGCGTGCCGGCGTCGGCCTTGACCACGTAGACCTCCCAGGGCTCCTTGCCGGGCCCGTGGACCCACACCTTGTCCTGGAGGGCGTAACAGCAGGACGTGTCGTTCTCCTCGAAGGTCGCGAGGCCGGCGTCCTTGAGCCGGGTGGTGGCGGCGTGGACCTGCACGGTGGAGTCGACCTCGACGCCGAGGTGGTCCAGACGGGTCTCCTCGCCGGGCCGGCCCTCGATCAGCACGAGCTTGAGCGGGGGCTCGGCGAGAGCGAAGTTGGCGTAGCCCGCGCGCCGCTTGGCCGGTTCGGCGCCGAACAGCTTCGCGTAGAAGGCGATCGACGCTTCCAGGTCGCTGACGCGCAAGGCGAGCTGAACACGGGACATGACACGACTCCCCTCTGCTTGCATTGACGTTCATCGATACAGAGCTTGCGCCTTGTATCGATGAACGTCAACATAGAAGGATGTCAAAGCAAGAACTGGTGGTGCTCGGGCAGGACGATCGGTCCGCGGCCTGCTGTCCTGGGCTGGCGACCGCCCCCCTGGACGAGGACCAGGCGGCCGAGCTGGCGAAGATCTTCAAGGCGCTGGGCGACCCCGTGCGCCTGCGTCTGCTGTCGCTGATCGCCTCACGGGCCGGCGGCGAGGTCTGCGTATGCGACCTGACCCCGGCCTTCGAACTCTCCCAGCCGACGATCTCGCACCACCTCAAACTGCTGAGGCAGGCGGGCCTGATCGACTGCGAACGCCGGGGCACCTGGGTCTACTACTGGGCCCTCCCTGCCACCCTGACCCGGCTCGCCACGTTCCTCACCCCGGCGCGGAAGGCGGACCCGACCCCGTGAACACCCCCCTCGCGCGCCCGTCCGTCCTGTTCGTCTGCGTCCACAACGCCGGCCGTTCGCAGATGGCGGCCGCCTTCCTCGCCCACCTCGCAGCCGACCGCGTCGACGTCCGCTCCGCCGGCTCCGCCCCCGCCGGCACCGTGAACCCGGCCGTCGTCGAAGCCATGGCGGAGCGGGGCATCGACATCTCGGCGGAGGTCCCGAAGGTGCTCACGTCGGAGGCGGTCCAGGCGTCCGACGTCGTGATCACGATGGGCTGCGGCGACGCATGCCCCGTCTACCCCGGCAAGCGCTACCTCGACTGGGACCTGCCCGACCCGGCCGGCCGAGGCGTGGCAGCGGTCCGCCCGATCCGCGACGCCATCGAGACCCGCATCCGCCATCTGATCGAAGAGATCGCCCCGCAGAGCCGGGCGTGAGCGCGGCGGCTCACGACCGCAGCGCCTCCCGGGCAAACGCCAGAGGGCCGGGCCGCTTTCGCGGTCCGGCCCTCTGGGCTGGCGGAGGATACGAGATTCGAACTCGTGAGGGGTTGCCCCCAACACGCTTTCCAAGCGTGCGCCCTAGGCCTCTAGGCGAATCCTCCGCCGGAAACATTACATGACCGAGGGGAGTGCTCGCGAACTCGTTCCCCCAGGCCCGCATCGGGTACGCTGTGCGCAGCCCCTCACGCGGCGCTATCTGACTGAACTCCCCCAGGGCCGGAAGGCAGCAAGGGTAGGTCGGCTCTGGCGGGTGCGTGGGGGGCGCTTGCGTTCCCGGGCGCGGTCGCCCGGTGCGGACCAGGTCCCGGCGGTGTCGACGGCACGGCGCCACTGCCTCTGCCACGGTGACGACGCGGAAGGCGCGGGCGCGTGGTCCGCGGGCCCGGCGCCGGGTGTGCCGCGGGTCTCCCTCGTCGCCTCTTTCCGGCCGTCCGGATTGTCAGTGGACGCCTATAACCTCGTAAGCGTGTCGTCTCTCGCGCTGTACCGCCGCTATCGCCCGGAGTCCTTCGCCGAGGTCATCGGGCAGGAGCATGTCACCGACCCGCTGCAGCAGGCGCTGCGGAACAACCGGGTCAATCACGCGTACCTGTTCAGCGGGCCGCGCGGGTGCGGCAAGACGACCAGCGCCCGGATCCTCGCCCGCTGCCTGAACTGTGAGCAAGGTCCCACGCCGACCCCGTGCGGCGAGTGCCAGTCCTGCCGCGACCTCGCCCGCAACGGCCCCGGTTCCATCGACGTCATCGAGATCGACGCCGCTTCCCACGGTGGTGTGGACGACGCCCGTGACCTGCGAGAGAAGGCGTTCTTCGGGCCCGCCCGCAGCCGGTACAAGATCTACATCATCGACGAGGCCCACATGGTCACGTCGGCCGGCTTCAACGCGCTGCTCAAGGTCGTCGAGGAGCCGCCGGAGCATCTGAAGTTCATCTTCGCCACGACCGAGCCCGAGAAGGTCATCGGGACCATCCGGTCGCGTACCCACCACTACCCCTTCCGGCTGGTGCCCCCGGGCACGCTGCGCGAGTACCTCGGCGAGGTGTGCCAGAAGGAGCAGATCCCCGTCGAGGACGGCGTCCTGCCGCTGGTCGTGCGGGCCGGCGCCGGCTCGGTGCGTGACTCGATGTCCGTCATGGACCAGCTCCTCGCCGGTGCCGGCGAGGACGGTGTGACGTACGCCATGGCCACCGCCCTCCTCGGGTACACCGACGGCTCGCTGCTCGACTCCGTCGTCGAGGCCTTCGCCTCCGGTGACGGCTCCGCCGCCTTCGAGGTCGTGGACCGCGTCATCGAGGGCGGCAACGACCCGCGCCGCTTCGTCGCCGACCTGCTGGAGCGGCTGCGCGACCTCGTGATCCTCGCCGCCGTCCCCGACGCCGCCGAGAAGGGGCTGATCGACGCCCCGGCCGACGTCATCGAGCGGATGCAGGCGCAGGCGCGTTCCTTCGGCGCCGCCGAGCTCAGCCGCGCCGCCGACCTGGTCAACGAGGGCCTGACCGAGATGCGCGGCGCGACCTCGCCCCGTCTCCAGCTCGAGCTGATCTGCGCCCGCGTCCTGCTCCCGGCCGCCTACGGCGACGAGCGTTCCGTGATGGCCCGCCTCGACCGCATCGAGCGCGGCGTGAACTTCTCGGCCGGCGCCGGCATGCCCGCCATGGGATACGTCCCCGGGCCCGAGGCCCACGGCGGTCCCGTGCACGGTGGCCCGGCGGCCTCCGGTGCGCCCGTCCCGCCGGGCGCAGGCCCGGCGGCTGCCCGCGCCGCGGTGCGGGCCGCGGGGGGCGGAGCGCCGGGCGCCGGGACCGTGGGTGCCCCCGGTGGTGTGCCGGGTGCCGGTCCCGGTGCGGAGCCCGGCGCCGGTGTGCCCGCTCCCGCCCCGGCGGCCGCGTCCACGGGGGCGTCCGGGCAGCCGGCCGGCGCTCGCCCCGACGCCGTGGGCGGCCCCGCCGGCGGTCCGGCCCCGTACGGCTCCCCCGCCGCGCCCGCCGAGAGCCCCGCGTTGGCCCCGCAGGCGCCTGCGGCCGCCGCTCCGCAGACGCCCGCCGGCCCGGCCGCGCCCGCCGCCCCGGACGCCGCCGCACCTTCCGCTTCCGCGCCCGCCCCCGGCGCCTGGCCCACCGCCGCCCCGGCCGGCGGGGGCCGTCGGCCCGGCGGCTGGCCCACGGCCACCCCGGCGGGCGGCGGCGCACGCCCCGCCACGGCTCCCGGGCCCGGCGGTCAGGGCCCCGGCGGCTCCGGCCCCGCGGCCGGTGCCGGTCGTACCCCTGCCACCCCTGCTCCCTCGGCCCCCGCCGCACCCCCGGCCGCGTCACCCGCGCCCGCCGCCCCGGCTCCCGCCCCCGGTGGGCTCGACCCGCGCGGGCTGTGGCCGAACATCCTGGAGGCCGTGAAGAACCGCCGGCGCTTCACCTGGATCCTGCTCAGCCAGAACGCCCAGGTCACCGGCTTCGACGGCACCACCCTGCAGCTCGGCTTCGTCAACGCCGGCGCCCGGGACAACTTCGCCGGCAGCGGCAGCGAGGACGTGCTGCGGCAGGCGCTGGCCGAGCAGTTCAACGTCCACTGGAAGATCGAGGCCGTCGTCGACCCGTCCGGCGGCTCCGCCCCGCCGTCGCCCGGCGGCCCCGGCGGCTTCGGCGGCGGCCCCACCGGCGGGTACGGCGGCGGCCCCACCGGCGGGTACGGCGGCGGCTCCTCCGGCTTCGGCGGCGGTGGCGCCGGCGGCTACGGCACGGGTGGCGGTGCCACGGCCGTACAGCGCCCGGCGCCCGCGCAGCCCGCCGCCCCGCCGTCCGGGCCGGCCTCACCGCCGCAGGCGTCCGTGCCCGCCCCCGCCCCGGCACCCACGTCCCTGGCGCCGGAACCGCCGCCGGTCGCCCTCGAGGACGACATCCCGGAGGACGACGACCCCGACCTGAACGAGTCGGCCCTGTCCGGCTACGAACTGATCGTCAAGGAGCTGGGAGCGACGGTCGTGGAGGAGTTCACCAACGAGTGACGTGCCGGGCGCCCGCCCGGGAGGTGCCGAGCGCCCAGCTCAGGCCCCTGTGCTCGGAGAAAACTACGAAGCGCGGCGCCGTTGGCCCTCGGAAACCCGCACAAGGGCACGGCGCCGCCTCCGGTTAGGCTGACCCCGTGAAGGTCCTCGTCATCGGCAGCGGCGCCCGCGAACACGCCCTGTGCCGCTCCCTGTCCCTCGACCCCGCCGTGACCGCGCTGCACTGCGCTCCCGGCAACGCCGGCATCGCCGAGGTCGCCGAGCTGCGCCAGGTGGACGCCCTGGACGGCGCCGCCGTGGCCGCGCTGGCCGGTGAGCTGGGCGCCGACCTGGTGGTCGTCGGCCCGGAGGCGCCGCTGGTCGCGGGCGTCGCCGACGCCGTGCGCGCCGCCGGCATCCCGGTCTTCGGCCCGTCCGGCGAGGCCGCGCAGATCGAGGGCTCCAAGGCCTTCGCCAAGGACGTGATGGCCGCCGCCGGCGTCCCCACCGCGCGGTCCTACGTCTGCACGACCGCCGACGAGGTCGCCGAGGCCCTCGACGCCTTCGGCGCCCCCTACGTCGTCAAGGACGACGGGCTGGCCGCCGGCAAGGGCGTCGTCGTCACCGACGACCTGCAGACCGCCATCCAGCACGCCGCCGCCTGCGAGCGCGTGGTCATCGAGGAGTACCTCGACGGCCCCGAGGTCTCCCTCTTCGCCGTCACCGACGGCGAGACGGTCGTCCCGCTCCAGCCCGCCCAGGACTTCAAGCGCGCGCTGGACGGCGACGAGGGCCCGAACACCGGCGGCATGGGCGCGTACTCCCCGCTGCCCTGGGCCGACCCCAAGCTGGTCGACGAGGTGCTGGAGACGGTCCTGCAGCCGACCGTCGACGAGATGCGCCGCCGCGGCACTCCCTTCTCCGGGCTGCTGTACGCGGGTCTGGCCATCACCAGCCGCGGTGTGCGGGTCATCGAGTTCAACGCCCGTTTCGGCGACCCCGAGACCCAGGTGGTCCTGGCCCGGCTGCGCACGCCGCTCGCCGGGCTGCTGATGGCCGCCGCCACCGGCACGCTCGCCGACCTGGAGCCGCTGCGCTGGAGCGAGGACGCCGCGGTCACCGTGGTCGTCGCCTCCCACAACTACCCCGGCACCCCGCGCACCGGTGACCCGATCACCGGCCTCGACGAGGTCGCCGCGCAGGACGCTCCGCACGCGTACGTGCTCCACGCCGGCACCCGGCGCGAGGGCGAGCAGGTCGTGAGCGCCGGCGGCCGGGTGCTGTCGGTCACCGCCACGGGCAAGGACCTCGACGAGGCCCGCGAGCGGGCGTACACGGCCGTCGGGCGGATCCGGCTTGACGGCTCGCAGCACCGCACGGACATCGCGGCGAAGGCGGCCGCGCAGGCGTAGGGCGCGCTTCACCAGGCATGTTCAGGCCCCGGACTCCTCCACGGAATCCGGGGCCTGATCCTTGCTGTCCGTCACCCAGCTCTGACCAAAGCCATTCCATCGAGTGACCAATCCGATTTCCTGCTGACGTGGGGCGGGCCCCCAACTAGGGTGCGGCACACGTGTTCCGGCACTTGGCCCACCGGCATTGCGATGTCAGTGGCGGGTGCCACAGTGGGGGAGTGAGCAAGTCCAGGAAGCCACGGCGACAGGCAGGGGGTGAGGTCGGCTCGTGACCGGCATGGGTGTGGAAGCGGGAGCGCGGGCCGCGCGGGCCCGGGCCCTGGCCGTGCTGCGGATCCGCAGCCGGGCCACGGCGGTGGCCCTGCTTCCCGCGGCGCTCGCGGTGATCCTCCTGGCCGGCGGCTCCACCGGGCACCTCGTGGGCCCGGGCTGGGACGTCGCCCGCTGGGTGGTCGGCGTGCCGGCGCTGCTCGTGCTCCTCGCCGCCGTCGGCATCGGCCTGGTCGTGGCCCGCGCCCGCCCGGCCGTCAGCCCTACGGTCCCGCTCGCCGAGGAGGCCGCCCCGGACCTGTACCGGCTGGTGCGCGACCTCGCCGACCGCCTGGACGTCCCGGCCCCGTCGGCCGTGGCGCTCACCCCGGACTGCGACAGCTGGCTGGAGGAGCGCACCCACCCGCCGCACGGCCCGCCCGCCCCGTCCGCGACCCGCCCCGCGGGCAAGGACGACCTGGCCGGCGAGGGCAGGCTCCACGCCCACCGGCGGGCTCCCGCCACGGTGCTGGTCATAGGGTCGCCGTTCCTGTGGTGGATGCGGGTGGGCGAACTGCGCGCCCTGCTCGCCCCGGTCGTCGCCGGTACGGGACCCGCGGCGCACCCGGACATAGCCGCCGCCCGCCGCTTCGTGCGCGGACTGGACGCGGCGGTGGCCGTGGCCGCCACCCCGGGCCGCTGTCTGTTCCTGAAGTCGGTGTGCGCGGGCGTCGGCTGGGTGGCCCGGCTGCTGCTGCGCAGCTGCCGGGGGCACGCGGCGGAGATGGAGCGCGGGGTCGCCGCGGCGGCCGCCGAGCGGGCCCAGACCGTGGACTACGGCCTCAGGATCGTCGCCCAGGAGCAGGTCGGCCTCGCGTACGCGGGCTGGGACCGTCTGCTCACCCGGGTCGCGTTGCCCGCCTGGCGGATGGGCCGCTGGCCGGCCCGGCTGGACGCCGGCGTGGTCGCCGCCCTCACCGAACTGTCCCGGCGCGACCGGCTGGCGGAGGGCTTCACCTCCCGGCTCGGCGAGCGTCCCGCCTGCGATCTGCTGGAGGAGCCCGGCCTGGTCGACGAGGCCGCCTCCCTGCTGGCCGCCCGCCTCTTCCACGGCGGCCCCGCCGAACCCGGCCCGGACTGGTCGCCGGTGGACTGGCAGGCGTATCCGGAGGAGGTCGTCGACCGCAAGTGGCGCACCGACGCCGCCCGCCTGCACCGGGTCCTGGACGCCCTGGGCGTACGCCCCGCCACCGACACGGCCGGCCCCGACCCCATGAGCCCGACGCTCTCCCGCGTCCTCGACCACCTCTCCGCACCGGCGACCGCCACCCGCGCCCCCGCGCACGACCCCGGCGCCTTCAGTCCCACCGGCGGGCCCACCCCCGGCCGCACCGCCCCCGCGCACGACCCGGGCGCGACCGCCCCCGCCCCCGCCCCTGCGACCGCCCCCGCCTCGGCCCTCGACGGCGCCCTCGGTCCGGACGGCGACGGCGACGATCTGACGTCCCCTCGCAGCGCGGCGCTCGCCGCGAGCCTGAGCGCGGAACTGGCCGGCGAGGAGGCCGCCGCACCCGCCCCCACGGGCTCCGCCGAGCACGCCCCGGCCGCCCTGTGGGCCGACGCGGCGCTGCCGCTCTTCCCGCTCCAGCCCCCGCGCACCCCGCGCGAGATCCTCACCGACCACGTCACGGCGACCGTGTGCTGCGCCGCCATCGACACCGCCGGTGCCGCGCCCGGCCTGGACTGGCTCGACGGCCCCACCCTGGTGATCAACGGCGAACGCGCCACCGATCTGACCCCCAGAGTGCTGAGCCTGATAGAGGACGGCGACCCCTCCCCGCTGCGGGAGTGGCTCACCGCCACCGGCATACGGCCCGAAAAGCCCCTCCGGCTGGTCTGACGGCACCCGGCGCTCCGGCCACCGCGGGACAGACCGGCCGCGCTCACCCGCGCAGCCGCAGGGCCCCGGAACGGCTCCCGGCCAACGCCACGGCCCCGGCGTCCGCCCGCACCCGGCCCCGCCGAAGCCCCCGTCCCCGGGGACCGGCCCCTCCGCACCCCACCCCGCCTCGGAGCGGCGGATTCCACTTTCGGCCAATTCACAACGAATAGTGACAGCATGCGTGCGTTATGTGATGTGCTGGGACCGGTCACGCACATGGCAAGCGCGTGCGACATAAGACAGGTGAACGAGCAAGGACGTCGGGCGCGTACGGGGGCGTGAGGGAGGGGAGCGACCATGGGGTCGGACCAGATCCGCCGCTGGGAGTCGGGAGCACTGGCGCACGCCGTGACGGACCCCTTCGGCCAGGGCCCCGTTCCCTGGCTGCGCGGCAGCGAGACGTACTTCGACGACACCGGCCAGGTCGTCCCCTGGTACGTCGACACGGTCCCGGCGCAGAGCACCCGCAAGGGCACCGCCCGCGTCCCCTCCCCGCGCGCCGAGCGGCACGGCCTGCGCTCCGCCGACGACGTGCACCGGCAGATCAAGGGGTTCGTCTCCACCGGCGCGGTCGCCCCGGGCGAGGCCGTCGACTTCCATGTGACGGTCGACCCGCCCCAGGAGTTCTCCGTCGACGTCTACCGCATCGGCCACTACGGCGGTGACGGCGCCGCCAAGATCACCACCAGCCCCCGGCTGTCCGGCATCGTCCAGCCGCCCCCGCTCGCCGCCGACCGCACGGTCTCCTGCCACCACTGGTGGCTGTCCTGGCGGCTGCAGATCCCCTCCTACTGGAGCGTCGGCGCCTACGTCGCGGTGCTCACCACCGGCGACGGCCGCTACCGGTCCCACATCCCCTTCACCGTGCGCGACGACCGCCCCGCCGACCTGCTGCTGATCCTGCCCGACGTGACCTGGCAGGCGTACAACCTCTATCCGGAGGACGGCCGCACCGGCGCGAGCCTGTACCACGCGTGGGACGAGGAGGGCCGGCTGCTCGGCGAGGCCGACGCGGCGACCACGGTCTCCTTCGACCGCCCCTACGCCGGCGCGGGCCTGCCGCTGCACGTCGGCCACGCCTACGACGTCATCCGCTGGGCCGAGCGCTACGGCTACGACCTCGCCTACGCCGACGCCCGCGACCTGCACGCCGGCCGCATCGACCCGGCGCGCTACCGGGGCCTGGTCTTCCCCGGCCACGACGAGTACTGGTCCGTGCCCATGCGCCGGGCCGCCGAGCAGGCCCGCGACCACGGCACGTCCCTGGTGTTCCTGTCCGCCAACACCATGTACTGGCAGGTCGAGCTCGGCCCCTCGCCCTCCGGCGTCCCCGACCGGCTGCTGACCTGCCGTAAACGCAAGGGCCCCGGCAAGCCCGTCCTCTGGCGCGAAATCGACCGTCCCGAGCAGCAGCTGGTCGGCATCCAGTACGCCGGCCGGGTCCCCGAGCCGCACCCGCTGATCGTCCGCAACGCCGGCCACTGGCTGTGGGAGGCGACCGGCGCGCAGGAGGGCGACGCACTCGACGGCCTGGTCGCGGGCGAGGCCGACCGTTACTTCCCGCGCGCGCCCCTGCCCGAGCACGAGGAACGCGTCCTGCTCGCCCACTCCCCGTACCGGGACACCGAGGGCGCCCTGCGCCACCAGGAGACGTCCCTGTACCGGGCACCGTCCGGCGCGTGGGTGTTCGCCTCCGGCACCTTCGCCTGGTCTCCGGCCCTGGACCGCCCGGGCCACGTCGACCCCCGCATCCAGCGCGCCACGGCGAACCTGCTGGACCGCATCTGCAAACGGGACTGAACGCCCCCTTCCGACCCGACGTCCTAGGCACGCCCCTCATACGGGACAATCGAGCCATTGGCCCGCCCGTCTCCCACCACCGCCCTATGCGAGCCCTGCGGGCCCCCCTCTGTTTCAACCACGGGGAGGAACCGTGTCCGGATTCGTAGAAAAGCCCGAGCCGCTTCAGGTGCCGGGCCTGGTGCACTTGCACACCGGCAAGGTGCGCGAGCTGTACCAGAACGAGGCGGGCGACCTCGTGATGGTCGCCAGTGACCGCATGTCCGCCTACGACTGGGTGCTGCCCACGGAGATCCCCGACAAGGGCCGCATCCTCACGCAGCTCTCGCTGTGGTGGTTCGACCAGCTCGCCGACCTGGTGCCCAACCATGTGCTGAGCACGGAGCTGCCCGAGGGCGCCCCCGCGGACTGGCGCGGCCGCACCCTGATCTGCAAGTCGCTGAAGATGGTCCCCGTGGAGTGCGTGGCCCGTGGCTACCTCACCGGCTCGGGCCTGCTGGAGTACAACGACTCCCGCACGGTCTGCGGCCTCGCCCTGCCCGAGGGCCTGGTCGACGGTTCCGAACTGCCCGCCCCGATCTTCACCCCGGCCACCAAGGCCGAGGTCGGCGAGCACGACGAGAACGTCTCCTACGAGGAGGTCGCCCGCCAGGTCGGCGCCGACACCGCCGCCCAGCTGCGCCAGGCCACCCTCGCCGTCTACGGCCGCGCCCGGGACATCGCCCGCGACCGCGGGATCATCCTCGCGGACACCAAGTTCGAGTTCGGCTTCGAGGGCGAGCAGCTGGTCATCGCCGACGAGGTGCTGACCCCGGACTCCTCCCGCTTCTGGCCGGCCGACCAGTGGCAGCCGGGCCGGACCCAGCCGTCGTACGACAAGCAGTTCGTGCGCGACTGGCTGACCTCGGCCGAGTCCGGCTGGGACCGCACGAGCGAGCAGCCGCCGCCGGAGCTGCCGGAGCAGGTGGTCGAGGCCACCCGCGCCAAGTACGTCGAGGCGTACGAGCGCCTGACGGGCGTGCGCTGGAGCTGACGCCCGCGGTTCCTCCCGCCCCCCGCCCCCGGTGCGAGCCGGGGGCGTCGGCGTAAGGGGACACGAAAGACCGCCTGCGCGACGGGGGCGGGAAAAGCTCCCCGCACGCCACGGGGACACGAAAAGACCCCGGTCCCAGAGGGACCGGGGTCTCATTCCCGAGCGGACGACGAGGCTCGAACTCGCGACCTCAACCTTGGCAAGGTTGCGCTCTACCAACTGAGCTACGTCCGCGTTGCGCCGTGGCGCGAGAGCAACTATACCCAACCTCGCTCGCGTGCGAGACGCACTGCCGCATGCCGGTTCTCCGCACCGAGTTTCGTGACGGCCGAGGAGAGGTAGTTCCGCACGGTTCCGGGCGACAGCGCGGCCCGCTCCGCGATCTCCGCGACGGGCGCGCCGTCGGCGGCGAGTTCGAGCACCTCGGCCTCCCGGGCGGTCAGCGGCGAGTCCCCGGCGGAGATCGCGTCGGCGGCCAACTCCGGATCCACGTAACGGTTTCCGGCGTGCACGGTACGGATGATCTCGGCGAGCCGCTGCGCGCTGACGGTCTTCGGCACGAAGCCGCGCACGCCCGCGGCGAGCGCCCGCTTCAGGTGTCCGGGCCGGCCGTGACTGGTGACGATCAGCACCCGGCAGGCGGGCAGTTCGGCCCGCAGGGATGTGGCGACCTTCACACCGTCGGCGCCCGGCATCTGCAGATCCAGGACCGCCACGTCGGGTGCGTGGGCCCGTGCCATCGCCAGGGCCTCCGGTCCGCTCGCCGCCTCCGCGACCACGAGGAGGTCGTCCTCCAGCGCGAGCAGCGCGGCCAGCGCACCCCGGATGAGGTGCTCGTCGTCCGCGAGCAGCACCCGCACGCTCACGCCACGGCCTCCTCGGCCGAGGCGGCCACCGGCGACGCCGAGCCGGACTCCCGCGCAGACCCCGGGCCGGACACCGGCGACGCCGAGCCGGCCTCCCGCGGCGACGCCGAGCCGGCCTTCCGCGGCGACGCCGAGCCGACGCCCTGCCCCGCTCCCGCCCCCAGCGGCACCCGTGCCACCACCCGGAACACCCCGCCCTCGACCGGTCCCGCCGTCAGCGTCCCGTCGACGTCCGCGAGCCGCTCCCGCAGCCCGGCGAGGCCCGAACCCCCGCCGCCGACCTCGCGGACGGCGGTCGCCCCGTCGTTCTCCACCGTCAGCACCACACGCCCCTGAGACACCTCCACGTCCACCGCGCACCGCGCGGCGTCCCCGTGCCGCAGCACGTTCGTCGTCGCCTCGCGCACCACCCAGCCGAGCGCCGACTGCACCCCGGCCGGCAACGCACCGACTTCCCCGGTCACCTCGCAGGCGATCCCGGCCGCCGTCAACACACCCTGCGCCCCGGCGAGTTCCACACCCAGGTCGGCCTCCCGGTAACCGCGCACGACCTCCCGCACCTCGCGCTGCGACTCCTGCGCGATGCGCTGCACCTCGATCATCTGCTCCACGGCCTCCGGCCGTCCCCGCCGCGCCAGCTGCACCGCCAGCTCGCTCTTGAGCGCGATCACCGCGAGGTTGCGCCCCATCACGTCGTGCAGGTCCCGCCCGAACCGCAGCCGTTCCTCCGCGACGGCGAGCCGCGCCTCGATCTCCCGGGCCCGCTCGGCCTCCCACAGCACCGACAGCGTCCAGGCGCCGCAGCGGCACGCGGCCAGCGAGAAGAGCAGGCAGAAGGCGACCACGCAGCCGATCCACACCACCTCGACGGCGGTGGAGCCGGTGACGGCGAACAGCGCCATGCAGGCCGCTCCGGTCAGGGTGCCCCGCACCAGATAGGGCCGGGGCGGCACGACCAGGGCGTACACGAACCCGAACGCGGTCAGGATCGCGCCGAGCAGGAGCCGGCCGCTGAACGGCTCGATGCCGGAGGTCAGCCGCAGGGCCAGGACGAGGGCGACCCCCAGTCCGAGCAGCACCGCCGGGAACACGAGCCGCCGCGGGGCCAGCGGGGCGCGCCCCAGGAAGTGGTCGAGCGCCGGCCGGGTCAGCAGATTGGCCCAGAGGCACTGCAGGACGCCCACCAGGAGCAGCAGGACGCCCAGCAGCACGGGCAGGGTGTCGTGGCGCAGGTCGCCCGCGAGGGGGAGGACCAGCCAGGTGCCGCTGAACGCCCAGATGCTCAGGCCCCAGGTGATCACGCTCTGCAGTTCGACCCGCTCGGCCTTGCTCCGCTCCCGCCAGTGGCGCCGCTGCCACCCCCGTATCCGGCCCAACACCGCGTCCTCCCCTGTTCCTCGCGCGGCCCGGTCAGCGCCGCGGCTCCCACCGGAACCATCGCCGTACAGCAAACACCGCGGTGACGATCCAGGCCAGGGCGGTCACCAGGGCCTGCACGGCGTCACCGGTCGACAGGGTGCCGCTCCAGCCGCCGCGCACCAGCGTGACGACCGGGCTGAGCGGCAGCAGGCCGCACACCGCGGCCACCCGGTCCGGGAACAGCTCCGTCGGGACCATCAGCCCGGAGCCGACCATGGAGACCAGGATGAACGGCAGCGAGGTGACCTGCGCGCTCTCCACGGTCCGCGAGAAGCTCGCGGTGAGCGCGGCCAGCGCGGCGCACAGCACCAGCCGGGTCAGCACCCCGAGGACGGCCCACTGGGGGGCCTCGGGCGCGGCCACGTGGAGCACGGCCGTGCAGGCGGCCACGAGGACCACCGACTGCACCAGCCCGGTCGCGACGGCGGGCAGCGAGGCACCGGCGAGGATCTCGCCGTCCCGCAGCTCGCCGGTGCGCAGCCGCTTGAGCACGAGTTCCTCCCGGCGGGCGGCGAGGACGCCGACCAGCGCGCCGTAGACGGCGAACAGCAGGGAGAAGCCGATCGAGGCGGGCAGCACCACCAGCCCGATGTCGAGGCCGGCGCTTGCGAGGTCCATCTCCTTGACCGTCGAGCGCATGGTGAAGGGCATCACCAGCGGCACCAGCACGGCCGTGACGAGCACGCTCTTGCTGCGGGCGAGCAGGGTCAGCTCGGCGCGGGCGAGTGCCGCCATCCGGCCCGCGGGGGAGGTCGTCAGGGTGCTCATGCCGCGTACTCCTCGGTCCTCGCTCCACTCCCGCCCCCATGTGCCGCTGCGGCGGCCTCCCGGGCGATCCCCAGGAACGCCTCCTCCAGCGACGCCGACCGCACGTCCAGCCGGCCGAGCTCCAGCCCTTCCCGCTCGGCCCACACCAGCAGGGCGGTGGCGGTGCGCTGCAGGGTGTGGGTGCGCAGCCGTACGACGCGGCCGTCCACCTCGTGTGCGCACACCCCGAGCGCGGGCAGCGGGGGCAGGTCGCCGAGGTGGTGTCCCTCGGGCAGTTCGAAGGTGATCCGGGACGGCTGCGCGGCGGTGACCTCGGCGGGGGTGCCGGCGGCGGCGATGCGTCCTTCGTGCAGGATCGCGAGCCGGTCGGCGAGGTCCTCGGCCTCTTCCAGGTAGTGCGTGGTCAGCAGCACGGTGGTGCCTTCGTCGCGCAGGGCCCGCACCAGCTCCCAGGTGTCGCGGCGGCCCTCGGCGTCCAGTCCGGTCGTCGGCTCGTCCAGGAACAGCACCTCGGGGCGCCCGAGCAGGGCCAGCGCCAGGTCCAGCCGGCGCCGTTCGCCGCCGGAGAGCTGCTTGACCCGTACGGCGGTCTTGCCGGCCAGCCCGACCAGCGCCAGTGCCTCGTCCACGGGGCGGGCCCCGCTCACGCACCCCGCCCACATGCGCGCCGTCTCGGTGACGGTCAGCTCGGACGGGAAGCCGCCCTCCTGCAGCATCACGCCCGTGCGGGGGCGTACGGCGGCGCGCTCGGTGTACGGATCGTGGCCAAGGACGCGCACCCGGCCGCCGGAGGGGCGGGCGAGCCCCTCCAGCAGTTCCACGGTGGACGTCTTGCCGGCGCCGTTGGTGCCGAGGAGCGCGAAGATCTCGCCGCGTTTCACGTGAAACGTGATCCCGCGCACCGCCTGGAACCCGCCCCCGTAGACACGCCGGAGGTCGGTGACCTCAATCACGTGTTCGCTGGTGTTCATGAGGCCAGCGTCCCGGCGCGGCGAATCGTCCGGCAGTGCGCGCTGTCATCACTGCTCATGACAAATGTCAGAAGGCGCGCGGAGGGAAAACGCGGGGCGCGGACATACGACGAAGGCCCCGGTCCTCAGGACCGGGGCCTTCATTCCCGAGCGGACGACGAGGCTCGAACTCGCGACCTCAACCTTGGCAAGGTTGCGCTCTACCAACTGAGCTACGTCCGCATTGCGGCCGACCGGCTCCCACCGATCGGTGCGTGCACCAGCCTACCTGATCCACAGGAGTGGTTCTGACGGCGATGCAGAGCGGGTGACAGGAATCGCACACTGCGCCTTCCCCCTGGAAGGGGGATGTTCTACTACTGAACTACACCCGCATTGCCGGTGTGAGCTGGGCCTTTCGGCTTCGCCCCGCGGCGTGCTCAGACTTTAGCCGACCGGGAGGGGTGCAGCGCAAGTCGGCTTGCGGCAGGGGCGGCTGACCGGGCGTCGGAAGGGGGTCCGGCGGGGGCTCAGCGGGCGGCCGCGAACGCCTCGTACACCTTCTTCGGGATCCGGCCGCGGGCCGGGACGTCCATCTTGTTGGCCTGGGCCCAGGCCCGTACGGCCGCCGGATCGGGGGCGACCTCGGTCTGCTGGTAGGCCTTGCCGGACCGCGAGCGCTTGCGGCCGGCCTCCACGTAGGGCGCGAGCGCCTTGCGCAGTTTCTTGGCGTTGGTTTCGTTCAGGTCGATCTCGTACGACTTGCCGTCGAGCCCGAAGACGACCGTTTCCGCCGCTTCCGAGCCGTCCATGTCGTCAAAGAGCGTGACCACGACCTTCTGCGCCACGAATATCGGTCCCTTCTGCGGCACCTTGATACAGCTCATCAGCGATGACGTGCCGAGTATCGGTTATCGGCATTTCATTTGTACAGTGCGCGCCATTGGAAAGTGAAGCCCGACTAAATCGCCCCGCGTGTCCCGGTGCAATAGGTATCGCGGGCCGATCGGGGATCTTTCCCAGAACTTTTCGCGAGCGTACCGGCCTGATACCCGATCGTGATGGGCGTCACGTAGTTTCCTACAACTCTACCCGCGTAGAAATTTTGTGCGGGTAGTCTGAAGGAACCTGCTCAGCACCACACACCGGGAGTGCCAGTGGCACGCGTCGTAGTCGACGTCATGCTCAAGCCGGAGATCCTCGACCCCCAGGGCCAGGCGGTCCAGCGTGCGCTGCCGCGCCTGGGTTTCGACGGGATCTCGGACGTCCGTCAGGGAAAGCGATTCGAACTGGAAGTTGAGGGTCCGGTCGACGAGGCCGCCCTCGCCCGCATTCACGATCTTGCGGAGTCCTTCCTCGCCAACACCGTGATCGAGGACTTCACCGTCAAGGTCGAGGAAGTCGCGGAGGCCGCGAAGTGACCGCTCGTATCGGCGTCGTCACTTTCCCGGGCTCTCTCGACGACCGGGACACGCAGCGCGCGATCCGCCTCGCGGGCGCCGAACCCGTCGCCCTGTGGCACAAGGACAAGGACCTCCACCAGGTCGACGCCGTGGTGCTGCCCGGCGGTTTCTCCTACGGCGACTATCTGCGCGCCGGGGCCATCTCCCGCTTCTCGCCGGTGATGGAGACCGTCATCGAGCAGGCGAAGGCCGGTATGCCGGTCCTCGGCATCTGCAACGGCTTCCAGATCCTCACCGAGGCCCACCTGCTGCCCGGCGGCATGCTCGGCAACGACCACCTGCACTTCATCTGCCGTGACCAGAAGCTGCGGGTGGAGAACGCGGACACGGCCTGGACCGTGGACTACGAGCAGGGCCAGGAGATCCACATCCCGCTGAAGAACATGGACGGCCGCTACGTGGCCGACCAGTACACGCTGGACGAGCTGGAGGCCGAGGGCCGGGTCGCGTTCCGCTACCTGGACGTGAACCCGAACGGCTCGCTCAACGACATCGCCGGCATCACCAACGAGGCCGGCAACGTCGTGGGCCTCATGCCGCACCCGGAGCACGCCACGGAGCCCCTCATCGGCACCGGCCGCACCGACGGTCTCCCGTTCTTCACCTCGATCCTCAAGAAGCTGGTCAACGCATGAGCCGGACGCCTCTGGACACGGTCGAGCACGCGGCCGCGACCCCCGACGTCGAGCTGCCCTGGGCCGAACTGGGCCTGAAGAAGGACGAGTACGAGCGCGTGGTCGAGATCCTCGGCCGCCGGCCCACCGGTGCCGAGCTCGCCATGTACTCGGTCATGTGGTCCGAGCACTGCTCCTACAAGTCCTCCAAGGTCCACCTCCGCCAGTTCGGCGAGAAGGCCCCCGAGAACGACGCGATGCTGGTCGGCATCGGCGAGAACGCCGGTGTCGTCGACGTCGGCCAGGGCTACGCGGTCACCTTCAAGGTCGAGTCGCACAACCACCCGTCGTACGTGGAGCCCTACCAGGGCGCCGCGACCGGCGTCGGCGGCATCGTCCGCGACATCATCGCCATGGGCGCCCGCCCGGTGGCCGTGGTCGACCCGCTGCGCTTCGGCGCCGCCGACCACCCCGACACCAAGCGCGTCCTGCCCGGCGTGGTCGCCGGCATCGGCGGCTACGGCAACTGCCTGGGCCTGCCCAACATCGGCGGCGAGGTCGTCTTCGACGCCTGCTACCAGGGCAACCCGCTGGTCAACGCCGGTGCCATCGGTGTGATGCGGCACGAGGACATCCACCTCGCCAAGGCGTCCGGCGCCGGCAACCAGGTCATCCTGTACGGCGCCCGCACCGGCGGCGACGGCATCGGCGGCGCCTCCATCCTGGCCTCCGAGACCTTCGACGACGCCAAGCCCTCCAAGCGTCCCGCCGTCCAGGTCGGCGACCCCTTCCAGGAGAAGCTCCTCATCGAGTGCACCCTGGAGGCCTTCAAGGAGAAGCTGGTCGTCGGCATCCAGGACCTCGGCGCGGCGGGCCTGTCCTGTGCCACGTCCGAGCTGGCGTCCAACGGCTCCGGCGGCATGCGCGTCACCCTGGACGACGTCCCCCTGCGCGACTCCACGCTCTCGCCCGAGGAGATCCTCATGAGCGAGTCGCAGGAGCGCATGTGCGCGGTCGTCGAGCCCGACAAGGTCGAGCGCTTCCTGGAGATCTGCGAGAAGTGGGACGTCATCGCCACCGTCATCGGTGAGGTGACGGACGGCGACCGTCTGGAGATCTTCTGGCACGGCGAGAAGATCGTCGACGTCGACCCGCGCACGGTCGCGCACGACGGCCCGGTCTACGAGCGCCCCTACGCCCGCCCGTCCTGGCAGGACGAGTTGCAGGCCGACGACGCGAACAAGCTGCCCCGCCCGGCGACTTCGGACGAGCTGAAGGACCAGGTCCTGAAGCTGGTGGCCTCCCCGAACCAGGCCTCCAAGAAGTGGATCACCTCGCAGTACGACCACTTCGTGCAGGGCAACACCGTCCTCGCCCAGCCCGAGGACTCCGGCATGATCCGCATCGACGAGGAGACCGGCCTCGGCGTGGCCATCGCCACCGACGGCAACGGCCGCTACGCCAAGCTCGACCCGTACACGGGCGCGCAGCTGGCCCTCGCCGAGGCCTACCGCAACGTCGCGACGACGGGTGCCAAGCCGCTCGCCGTCTCCGACTGCCTGAACTTCGGCTCGCCCGAGGACCCGGCGGTCATGTGGCAGTTCGCGGAGGCCGTGCGCGGTCTGGCGGACGGCTGCCAGCAGCTCGGCACCCCGGTGACCGGCGGCAACGTCTCGCTGTACAACCAGACCGGCGAGGCCGCCATCCACCCGACCCCGGTCGTGGCGGTCCTCGGCGTGATCGACGACGTGGCCCGCCGCACGCCGGTCGCCTTCCAGGAGGAGGGCCAGCTCCTCTACCTGCTCGGCGACACCCGTGAGGAGTTCGGCGGTTCGGCCTGGTCGCAGGTCGTCCACGACCACCTCGGCGGTCTGCCCCCGCAGGTCGACCTGGAGCGCGAGCGCCTGCTCGCCGAGATCCTGATCGCCGCCTCCCGCGACGGCATGATCGACTCCGCGCACGACCTGTCCGACGGCGGCCTGATCCAGGCCGTGGTCGAGTCGGCGCTGCTCGGCAACAAGGGCGCCCGTCTGATCGTCCCGGACGGTCTGGACGCGTTCACCTTCCTCTTCTCCGAGTCGGCGGGCCGCGCGATCGTCGCGGTGCCGCGCTCGGAGGAGGTCCGCTTCAACGACATGTGCGGTGCCCGAGGTCTGCCGGCCACCCGCATCGGTGTCGTGGACGGCGACACGATCGAGCTCCAGGGCGAGTTCGAGCTGTCCCTGGAGGAGCTGCGCACGGCCCACGAGGAGACGATCCCGGCGCTGCTGAAGTAACGCCGGCCGTACGACGCCGAAGGCCCCGCCCGCTGCCCGCCGGGCGGGGCCTTCGGCGCGCCGCGCGGACCCGCGTGGCATGTCCCGGTGGTGCGCGGACCGGCGTCGCATGTCCCGGTGCCGGGCGACCCCCGTCGCATGTCCCGGTGCCGCGCGGACCCGGTCGGAAACCCGCCTGAGCGCACCCGCCGTCAGGGCATAGGCTCGCCGCCATGCCCACGGCGAAGAAGCGCACCAGGACCTACGACCCCGCCAAGATCCGCACCGCCGTCCACGCCCAGTTCGGGCACGTACGGCAGGCGGTCGCCGCCCTCACCCCCGAACAGCTCGCGCTGCCCACGCGGCTCGGGGAGTGGACGGTGCGGGACCTGGCCGCGCACCTGACGATGACGGTCGCCGCCGTCAGCCGTGCCCTGGAGCGGGAGGAACCGGCGACGGCGGACCTCGCGCTGCTCGACTACGCGTCGGCGACCGCCCCCTTCGCGGAGGCCATCGCCACCGGAACCCGGCAGCTGGCGGCCGCCCAGCCCGACCTGGACGCCCTCTTCGCGCGCACCGAGCAGGAGCTGGCCGAGCGCCTCGACGCGGCCGGCGCCTCCCGTGTCCTGGACATCCGGGCCGGCGGCATCACGCTCACCGACTTCCTGGTCACGCGCGCCCTCGAACTCGTCGTCCACACCGACGATCTGAACGCGGCCGTGCCCGGCCTGGACGTCCCCCTGGACCGGCAGGCCCTGGCCGCCTGCACCCGGCTGCTCGCCGACACCCTCGCCGCGAAGGCGCCCGGCGGTGCCACGGAGGTGCGGATCCCGCCGTACGCGGTCGTGCAGTGCGTGGAGGGCCCCCGGCACACCCGCGGCACCCCGCCGAACGTCGTCGAGACCGACCCGCTGACCTGGATCCGGCTGGCGACCGGGCGGCTGGAGTGGAAGGACGCCGTCGCCGACGCCAAGGTCAGCGCGAGCGGGGAGCGGGCGGACCTGAGCGGCCTGCTGCCGCTGCTGACCTGACCCCTGCGGGAATGACCCTCGCGGGAGTGACCCTCGCGGGAGTGACCCTCGCGGGAGTGACCCCGGATGACCCCAGCGGGAATGCCCCCGGGAGGGAACCGCCCGCTCGCCCGTCCCGTCCCAGCGGTATGGACCGGCACACGCAGCGCACGACCCTCCTGGCCGCCGCCGTGCTCGTCCCGCTGGCGGCGGCCTGCGGAAGCGAACAGGCGGGGCAGGACCCGGGCAGCGGCTCGGTGCGCCCCGAACCCTCCGTCACCGGCACCGACTGGCGCATCGCGAGCATCAGCGACAACGGCCGCACCGAGCACCCCGGCAGTACCGCACACCTGAGCTTCGACGCCGCGCGGGGCAAGGCCGGCGGCCGTCTCGGCTGCAACCACTTCAGCGCCACCGCCACCGTGCGCGACGGGCGTATCACCCTGGGGTCGCCGACCACGACCCGAATGATGTGCGACGCCTCACTCATGCGCACCGAGCGAACCCTGCTCGGCGTCTTCAACAGCACGCTCAAGTACCGCATCGAGCACGGAACCCTCACGTTGACCTGCGCAAACGGAACGATCATCCGGGCCGTCCCGCAGAAGTGATTCTTCCGGGCCCGGTGTCCCCAATTCGGACCAGTGGTCGATCTCGCCTACACTCGGGGACGTGCCACGTGGTGACGGTCGACTCAATCACGATCTGCTTCCCGGCGAAAAAGGCCCCCAGGACGCTTGCGGCGTCTTCGGCGTCTGGGCTCCCGGTGAAGAGGTCGCAAAGCTCACGTACTTCGGGCTCTACGCCCTCCAGCACCGGGGTCAGGAATCCGCGGGAATCGCGGTCAGCAACGGCTCCCAGATCCTCGTCTTCAAGGACATGGGCCTTGTGTCCCAGGTCTTCGACGAGACCTCGCTCGGTTCGCTCCAGGGTCACATCGCGGTCGGACACGCCCGCTACTCGACCACCGGCGCCTCCGTGTGGGAGAACGCCCAGCCGACGTTCCGCGCCACCGGGCACGGCTCCATCGCGCTCGGCCACAACGGCAACCTGGTGAACACCGCGCAGCTCGCGGAGATGGTCGCCGAGCTGCCCACCGAGAACAACAGCCGCTCCACCCGGGTCGCGGCGACCAACGACACCGACCTGCTGACGGCCCTGCTGGCCGCCCAGGTCGACGAGGACGGCAAGCCGCTGACCATCGAGGAGGCCGCGCACGTCGTCCTCCCGAAGGTGCAGGGCGCCTTCAGCCTCGTCTTCATGGACGAGCACACCCTCTACGCCGGCCGTGACCCGCAGGGCATCCGCCCGCTGGTCCTCGGCCGTCTGGAGCGCGGCTGGGTGGTGGCCTCCGAGAGCGCCGCCCTGGACATCTGCGGCGCGAGCTTCGTACGGGAGATAGAGCCGGGCGAGTTCGTCGCGATCGACGAGAACGGCCTGCGCACCTCCAGGTTCGCGGAAGCAAAGCCCAAGGGCTGTGTCTTCGAATACGTGTACCTGGCCCGCCCGGACACCGACATCGCCGGCCGCAACGTCTACCTCTCCCGGGTCGAGATGGGCCGCCGCCTCGCCAAGGAGGCCCCCGTCGAGGCCGACCTGGTGATAGCGACGCCGGAATCCGGCACCCCGGCCGCCATCGGCTACGCGGAGGCCTCCGGCATCCCGTTCGGCGCCGGCCTGGTGAAGAACGCCTACGTGGGCCGGACCTTCATCCAGCCCTCGCAGACCATCCGCCAGCTCGGTATCCGCCTGAAGCTGAATCCGCTCAAGGAAGTCATCAAGGGCAAGCGCCTGGTGGTCGTCGACGACTCGATCGTCCGCGGCAACACCCAGCGCGCCCTGGTGCGCATGCTGCGCGAGGCGGGCGCCGCCGAGGTCCACATCCGGATCTCCTCGCCGCCCGTGAAGTGGCCGTGCTTCTTCGGCATCGACTTCGCCACGCGCGCGGAGCTCATCGCCAACGGCATGACCATCGACGAGATCGGCACCTCGCTCGGCGCCGACTCGCTGGCCTACATCTCCATCGACGGCATGATCGAGGCGACCACCATCGCCAAGCCGAACCTGTGCCGCGCCTGCTTCGACGGCGAGTACCCGATGGAGCTGCCCGACCCGGAGCTGCTCGGCAAGCAGCTGCTGGAGACCGAGCTGGCCGCCGGCCCCGCCGCCACGGCCGCCGCCGACGCCATCCGCCGCCCGTAGGGCGCCGCATCACCTGCCGTACGACACGAAAGTTCTCCTCACCATGTCTGAAGCAACTGGTGCCTCCTACGCGGCTGCCGGCGTCGACATCGAAGCGGGCGACCGCGCCGTCGAACTGATGAAGGAGTGGGTGAAGAAGACGCAGCGCCCCGAGGTCCTCGGCGGCCTCGGCGGGTTCGCCGGCCTCTTCGACGCCTCCGCCCTCAAGCGCTACGAGCGGCCCCTGCTGGCCTCCGCCACCGACGGCGTGGGCACGAAGGTCGACATCGCCCGTCAGCTGGGTGTCTACGACACGATCGGCCACGACCTGGTCGCCATGGTCATGGACGACATCGTGGTGTGCGGTGCCGAGCCGCTGTTCATGACCGACTACATCTGCGTCGGCAAGGTCCACCCCGAGCGGGTCGCCGCGATCGTCAAGGGCATCGCGGAGGGCTGCGTGCTGGCCGGCTGCGCCCTGGTGGGCGGCGAGACGGCCGAACACCCGGGTCTGCTGGGTGCGGACGACTTCGACGTCGCGGGCGCCGGCACGGGCGTCGTGGAGGCCGACCGGCTGCTCGGCGCGGACCGCATCCGCACGGGGGACGCGGTCATCGCCATGGCGTCCTCCGGCCTTCACTCCAACGGGTACTCGCTGGTGCGGCACGTGCTGCTGAACCAGGCCGGGCTGGCCCTGGACGCGCACGTCGAGGAGCTCGGCCGCACGCTCGGCGAGGAGCTGCTGGAGCCGACCAAGATCTACTCGCTGGACTGCCTGGCGCTGATGCGGACCGCGGAGGTGCACGCCTTCAGCCACATCACCGGCGGCGGCCTCGCCGCGAACCTCGCCCGGGTGATCCCGGACGCGCTGCACGCCGTGGTCGACCGCTCCACCTGGACGCCGGACCCGATCTTCGACCTCGTCGGCCGCACCGGGAACGTGGAGCGGCTGGAGCTGGAGAAGACGCTGAACATGGGCGTCGGCATGATGGCGATCGTGCCGCAGGAGTCGGTGGACGTGGCCCTGGCCACACTGGCCGACCGCGACGTGGAGGCGTGGGTCGCCGGCGAGATCACCGAGCGGGGCGCCCACACGAGCGGCGCGGAACTGGTCGGCGACTACGCGTCGTGAGATCCGGCCCCCCGGGCTCCTGCGCGCTCGACGTGCGCGGGGGCCCGTGCGGGGCGGGAATCAGTGACGGCAGCACGAAACCCGGTCCGGTGCCGAAGGGCCCCGGACCGGGTGAGGCGCGAGAGCCGCGCGGCGTTACGCGCCGCGACGGTGTTGTGAGGACCTGCCGTCCTCGTCCTCCTCGTCGTCGTCCTCGTAGAGGTCGGCGTACCGGGAGTACAGGTCGTCGTCGTGCTCATCGTCCTCGAAGCGGTCGCCGTTCGGCGACTGGTTCGACGTCGATGCGCCCAGCTCCTCGGCCAGGCGTGCGAGGTCCGTCCCACCGCTGTTGTACTTCAGCTGGCGGGCGACCTTCGTCTGCTTGGCCTTGGCCCGGCCGCGCCCCATGGCTCGACCCCCTCAACGACGGGGCTCGACGGCCCCAGAGTCTGACACGCGTTCATGATCCGGAACGGACTCTCCGCAGAGAGGCCGGTCCGTAGGGCTTCCACGGTACCTGAGCCCGCGCCCATACGGTACGTCGCCCGCAGCACGCGCGTGTGCACAGGACCACCGAGGCGCCCTGTCCTCGCTGGTCAATGGCGATTTTAACCACTTATCCGAGGACGACCCGCCGGTGGAAGTGAGAGTTCTCTCGAAGTCTCCACCGGCAGGTACCGCACGAACACGTGTGCAGCAGGTGCGCACGGCTATGCGGAACGTCAGCGTCCGCGCTTGGCCGCGGCCGCCTCGGCCATCCGCTGCTCGGCGATCCGGTCGGCCGCCGCGGCCGGCGGAATGCCGTCTTCCTTCGCACGTGCGAATATGGCCAGCGTGGTGTCGAAGATCTTCGACGCCTTCGCCTTGCACCGGTCGAAGTCGAAGCCGTGCAGCTCGTCGGCGACCTGGATGACGCCGCCCGCGTTCACCACGTAGTCCGGGGCGTAGAGGATCCCGCGGTCGGCGAGATCCTTCTCCACGCCCGGGTGGGCGAGCTGGTTGTTCGCGGCACCGCAGACCACCTTCGCGGTCAGCACCGGCACGCTGGCGTCGTTCAGCGCGCCACCGAGCGCGCACGGGGCGTAGATGTCCAGGCCCTCGGTGCGGATCAGCGCCTCCGTGTCGGCGACCGCGCTCACGCCCTCGGGGTGCCGGTCGAGGATCCGGCGCACGGCGTCCTCGCGCACGTCCGTGATCACGACCTCGGCGCCCTCGGCCCGCAGGTGCTCCACCAGGTGGTGGCCGACCTTGCCGACGCCGGCGATGCCGACCTTGCGGCCGCGCAGCGACGGGTCGCCCCACAGGTGCTGGGCGGAGGCGCGCATGCCCTGGTAGACACCGAAGGCGGTGAGCACGGAGGAGTCGCCCGCGCCGCCGTTCTCCGGGGAGCGGCCGGTGGTCCAGCGGCACTCGCGGGCCACGACGTCCATGTCGGCCACATAGGTGCCGACGTCGCAGGCGGTGACGTACCGGCCGCCGAGCGAGGCGACCATGCGACCGTAGGCGAGCAGCAGCTCCTCGGTCTTGTCCCGCTCCGGGTCGCCGATGATCACGGCCTTGCCGCCACCGTGGTCGAGACCGGCCATGGCGTTCTTGTACGACATCCCGCGCGCGAGGTTGAGGGCGTCGGCGACGGCCTCCTCCTCCGTGGCGTACGGGTAGAAGCGGGTGCCGCCGAGGGCGGGGCCCAGCGCGGTGGAGTGGATGGCGATGACGGCCTTCAGGCCGCTGGCGCGGTCCTGGCAGAGCACGACCTGCTCATGACCCCCCTGGTCCGAGTGGAACAGGGTGTGCAGGACACCAACAGGTGCGCCGGTTACGTCGGTCACGGTGGTGACTCCTGAGTAAGTTGCGGCGAGTGGAGAAGGGGCGCCCGTGCGGGTGGCGGGGCCCCATTGGCATGAGAGTAGAGCCTGTGCCCGCCCGCCGACCGCGCAGTGCCGCAGATCACCTTCTCAGGGAGTACGCCCGCGTACGCGCGTGCGCGGCCGTGCGACGATTTGCATGGATTTCCCGCAGGGTGTGGACGCGGGCCCGCAAGGTTTCCCGCCCGGCCCGCGGGGGAGGGAGCAGGCGTGCCCAAGGTGTCCTCGGTGACCGTCCCGTACGCGGCGTATCTGCGCGTGTACGAGCCGCTGGCCGCCTTCCCCGAGCCGGAGCGCGGCCACTGGACGCGCTACGCCCGCCGCCCCGGGCGCCCCTCCTACCAGGACGAGCTGCGCCGCTCCCTGGCCGACCTGCTGCCCACGCCGCCCATCGCCGTGCCGGTGCACGAGAGCGACGACGCCTTCGTGCTGGAGGTCGACGGCGTGGTGTGCGTGTGCCCCTGGCGGACCCGGCTGCGCGGCTGGCAGGCGCTGGCCGGCCTGGACGAGGAACTGCCCCGGCCGGTCCTGGACGCCGTCCTGCCCGAGGTGGTGCGCCGGCAGGCCGTCCAGGACTACGAGCGTTGGCGCGAGCGCAACCCCGACGCCCGGCCGTGGATCCGCACCGCGACCTGGCAGGTGCCGCTGAACTGGTTCGTGCTGGTCTCCGACGAGGAGCGGGAGTACGACAAGGGCTCCGCCGACCTGGCCCCCGTACTGCGCTACCGCACCCCCATGGTGCAGGCCCGGCGCCGGGTGGCGCGGGCGCTGCGCACCCTGAAGGACACCGTGGACGAGGGGCCGCTGGTCGAGGGCGTGGTGGACGTGGGGCGCTGGCTGGAGGAGTTCCACCCGCGCTCCCTGGTGGAGCTGGACTACGGCGGCCTGGTGCACGCCCTGCCCGCGGGGGCCCTGGAGGACGACCACTCGGCGGCGGACGTGGCCGAGGGCATCGCCGCGCTGCGCCGCGGGGACGGAGCGGCGGCCGGTGCGGCCTACGGGCGGCTGGTGGAGCGCTGGCGGTCGGTGCGGGACCTGCGGTCGGCGAACTGACGGTCCGGCAGGTCCGCGGATAACGGTTCCGACAGACGTTCGGGTGACGTGATCTCCGTCACGGCCGTGACGGCCGTCGTCGGCGTACGGTCGAGCGCGCCCGGCGTACTGCCTGCTACGCGAGTTGACGGGACGTAGGTCCCGGATCCGGGCGTTTGTGTCAAGCGTGACAGACCGCACGTACACGCCCCTTGCGCCCCTTACCCGCCCTCGTGCCAAAATAGGACAAGGAGTCCGGGGAGGGCTCCTTCTGCCCAACTGTGCTCCACTGTGGGCGGAATCTCAGCATTGCACGCTTTGGGGGGTCTGGTGACTCCTGATCGCCCTGTGACTGATCGTCACAGTGGCGTGACTGTCCGCTATGGCATGGTCCATCGGCTTCCGTCGCTGATGAACACCTGGGAGGGCAATTCCATCGGTTTGGCCGACGCGGCTGGACAGATGGTGTAGTTGTAGTGCCGAGGACAAGCCGTTCGTCCTATAACCGACTCGACTCGCGTCCGCCATTTCGGGCAACGCGGGTCAAGGTGCAGAATTTAGAGGAAAGAACCGAGAAGGTTCGGTTCTCCCGAGGAGGCCGCTCATGACCGCTCGCACCCCTGATGCCGAGCCGCTGCTGACCCCGGCTGAGGTCGCCACCATGTTCCGCGTCGACCCGAAGACGGTCACGCGCTGGGCGAAGGCCGGCAAGCTCACGTCGATCCGTACGCTCGGCGGGCACCGCCGCTACCGCGAGGCCGAGGTCCGCGCTCTGCTCGCGGGCATCCCGCAGCAGCGCAGCGAGGCCTGAACAACTGAATAACGGGCGAAACGCCAGGTCCCCCAACCTGTCGGGAAGCCCGGAACCACAGCTCCAAGCGACGCGGGGACTGCCCCAACAGGCCCCACGCCCACACGGAACGCAAGGGTGCGTCGTCGATCGCGCTGGACTCCGCCGGGTCCAGCGCGATCTTTTTTGTGCGCGCTGTGCGGGTTGTGGGCGTCCTGGCGGGGCTCTGTGCGCGGCCTTGTCGGAGTCTGGTGGGAGCCTGCGGAACGGGTCTGACGCAGGTGCAATTGCACATATTAAATTGAGGCGTTGTAGGAGTGGGGTAAGAACCCGGGCTCCGAAAACTCATGCGGTGACTCCCGTCACACGCCTGGATCCTTGTAGCCCGGTGCCGGCGTGCGCTAATGGAACCTCGCGCTCCAGTTTCCGCCGGGCGTACGGGTGTTGGGCATGCGGCCGCGGCTCACGTCTCCTCGGGCCGCTCCTCCTCGGCGGCCTGGCGGGCCGGCGGTGGGCTCGCCGGCTGCGGGCTCGCCGGAGCGGAGGCCAGCGCCAGCCGCAGCAGCTGGTGGCAGACCGCGCAGTGGCGGGTCGCGTGCCGGTACGACGAAGCGGCCGACAGATGCGCCCGGAGCAGCGCCCGCGTCTCATGCCTGGCCGATGCCGCCATACGCCACCTCCGTCAGCCCCGAGGGGAACGGGCCCGTCTTTCTGGGGTACTGGCGGAATGTGACGCCGTCAAGGCCACGGGGCCCCTGCGGGGGGCTTGCGGGGCGCCAAGGGCGCCGCATGTCGAGCCCCTGACGACGCCACAGGCGCCTGAACGCCATGGGGCGGCGAGAAAGCGCCTGCCCGCGCCCGGACGAGCCCTGACGGCCGCCACGGCGCCACGGGTGTCGAGGGGCCCGCCCGACTGGACGTAGCGGAAAACGCTGAAGGCCCGTCCGGAACTGGACGGGCCTTCAGCACTGCGGTGGAACGGCGAAGGGCCCGTCCGGTACTGGACGGGCCCTTCTTGCTGCGGTCCTGACGGGATTTGAACCCGCGGCCTCCACCTTGACAGGGTGGCGAGCACTCCAAACTGCTCCACAGGACCAGGTTTCGCGGCGCTTGCCGTGCTTGCGCTGCGAGAAGGACTGTACAGGAGGGTGAGCCCGCTGGTCGAACTCACCCTCCGCGTCCGGCCGACTACGGTACGGCCGCGTCGATCGCCTTCACGATCCGCTTGTCCGAGACCGGGTACGCCGTGCCCAGCGCGTGGGCGAAGTAGCTCACCCGCAGCTCCTCGATCATCCAGCGGATGTCGCGCACCTGCTGCGGGACCGGCCGGCCCTTCGGCAACTGCTCCAGCAGCCACGCGTACTCGTCCTGCATCTCCCGGACCTTCTCCATGCGCGTGGTGTCCCGCTGCACGTTCGTGGCCATCTGCTGCAGCCGCCGGTCGGCCGCGATCAGATACCGCATCAGATCCGGCAGCCGCCGCAGCCCCGTCTCCGTGACGAAGCCGGGCTTCACCAGGGCGTCCAGCTGCGCCCGCACGTCCCGCAGGTTCGCCAGCAGCGCCGGGCTGCTCACGGCCTTCAGGCGGCGCTCGCACGCCTGCCAGGCGGCCAGCACCTGCTGGACCTGCCCGACCGTGCGCACGGTCGTGTCCACGATCTCCGCGCGCACCTTGTCGTACAGCTTCCGGTAGGACTCCTCGTCCCACGCCGGCCCGCCGAAGTCCGCGATGAGCCGGTCCGCCGCGGCCGTCGCGCAGTCGTCGAACAGCGCCTGGATCGACCCGTGCGGATTCGCGGACAGCGCGAGCTTCTGGGCGTTCGTCAGCTTTTCGGATGCGAACTTCGCCGGGTTGACCGGGATGTTGCGCAGGATCAGCCGGCGGGTGCCCTTCCACATCGCCTCCGCCTGCTCCACCTCCGTGTCGAAGAGGCGCACGGAGACCGTGTCGCCGTCGTCGACCAGCGCCGGATAGGCCTTCACCGGCTGCCCGGCGCGGCGGGTCTCGAAGACCCGGGTGAGCGTGCCGATCGTCCAGTCGGTCAGCCCCTTGCGCTCCAGGGACTCGCCGCCCTGCCGGGACGCGGTCGCGGCCGCCGCCTGCGACAGCGCCTTGCGGGCCTTCGGCTTGAGCCTGAGCTTCAGCGCCTCGAGGTCCTTGTCCTCGGCGAGCTTGCGTCGCCGCTCGTCGACGATCCGGAACGTGATCTTCAGGTGGTCGGGGACCTTCGCCCAGTCGAAGTCCTCCTCCTCGAAGGGGACACCGACCATGCGCTTCAGCTCACGCGCCATGGTCGCGGTCAGCGGCTCCTGAAGAGGCGTGGCCTTCTCCAGGAACGCCTTCGCGTAGTTCGGCGCGGGCACGTAGTTGCGGCGGATCGGCTTGGGCAGGGAGCGGATCAGCTCGGTGACCAGCTCCTCCCGCAGACCCGGGATCTGCCAGTCGAAGCCCTCGTCGGTGACCTGGTTGAGGACCTGCAGCGGGATGTGGACGGTCACGCCGTCCGCGTCCGCGCCCGGCTCGAACTGGTACGTCACCCGGAACTTCAGCGGGCCCTGGCGCCAGGAGTCCGGATAGTCGGCCTTGGTGACCGCCTCCGCCGACTCCCGGATCAGCATCTCCCGCTCGAAGTCCAGGAAGTCCGGCTGCTCCTGCCGCTTGCGCTTCCACCAGGAGTCGAAGTGCGCGCCGGACACCACGTGTTCGGGCACCCGCTGGTCGTAGAAGTCGAACAGCGTCTCGTCGTCCACGACGATGTCGCGGCGCCGCGCCCGGTGCTCCAGCTCCTCGACCTCGCTCAGCAGCCGCCGGTTGTCGGAGAAGAACTTGTGGTGGGTGCGCCAGTCGCCCTCCACCAGCGCGTTGCGGATGAACAGCTCGCGGCTGACCTCGGGGTCGATCCGCCCGTAGTTCACCTTGCGCTGGGCGACGATCGGCACGCCGTACAGCGTGACCTTCTCGTACGCCATCACCGCGGCCTGGTCCTTCTCCCAGTGCGGTTCGCTGTACGTCCGCTTGATCAGGTGCCCGGCGAGCGGCTCGACCCACTCCGGCTCGATCTTGGCGTTGACCCGGGCCCACAGGCGGGAGGTCTCGACGAGCTCCGCGGACATCAGGAAGCGCGGCTGCTTCTTGAACAGCGCCGAGCCCGGGAAGATCGCGAACTTGGCGTTGCGGACGCCCAGGTACTCGTTCTTGTTGCCGTCCTTGACGTCCTTCATCCCGACGTGGGACAGCAGGCCGGCGAGCAGGGAGACGTGGATGCGGTCGGCGGGGGCATCGTCCTCGTTGACGTGGATGCCCATCTGCTTGGCGACCGTGCGCAGCTGGGTGTAGATGTCCTGCCATTCGCGGATGCGCAGGAAGTTCAGGTACTCCTGCTTGCACATCCGGCGGAACGAGCTGGAGCCCCGCTCCTTCTGCTGCTCGCGCAGGTACCGCCACAGGTTGAGGTAGGCGAGGAAGTCGCTGGTCTCGTCCTTGAAACGGGCGTGCTGCTGGTCGGCCTGGGCCTGCTTGTCGGCGGGGCGCTCACGGGGGTCCTGGATGGACAGCGCCGCCGCTATGACCATGACCTCGCGGACGCAGCCGTTCTTGTCGGCCTCCAGCACCATCCGGGCCAGGCGCGGGTCGACGGGCAGCTGGGCGAGCTTGCGGCCGGTGTCCGTCAGGCGCTTGCGCGGGTCCTTCTGGGCCGGGTCCAGGGCGTGCAGCTCCTGCAGCAGCTGGACGCCGTCGCGGATGTTGCGGTGGTCCGGCGGGTCGATGAAGGGGAACTTCTCGATGTCGCCGAGGCCGGCGGCGGTCATCTGCAGGATGACGGAGGCCAGGTTGGTGCGCAGGATCTCCGCGTCCGTGAACTCCGGACGGGCGAGGAAGTCCTCCTCGCTGTACAGCCGGATGCAGATGCCGTCCGAGGTACGGCCGCAGCGGCCCTTGCGCTGGTTGGCGCTGGCCTGCGAGATCGGCTCGATCGGCAGCCGCTGCACCTTGGTGCGGTGGCTGTAGCGGCTGATCCGGGCGAAACCGGGGTCGATGACGTACTTGATGCCGGGGACGGTGAGCGAGGTCTCGGCGACGTTGGTCGCCAGAACGATCCTGCGCCCGGTGTGCTGCTGGAAGACGCGGTGCTGCTCGGCGTGCGAGAGCCGGGCGTACAGCGGCAGGATCTCCGTGAACCGGAACTTCTTCTTCTCCAGCGCGTCCGCGGTGTCCCGGATCTCGCGCTCACCGGAGAGGAAGACCAGGATGTCGCCGGGCCCCTCCGCCATCAGTTCCTCGACGGCGTCGGTGATCGCGGTGATCTGGTCGCGGTCGGCGTCGTCGCCGTCCTCCTCCAGCAGGGGCCGGTAGCGCACCTCCACCGGATACGTGCGGCCGCTGACCTCGATGATCGGGGCGTCGCCGAAGTGCCGGGAGAACCGCTCGGGGTCGATGGTGGCCGACGTGATGACGACCTTGAGGTCCGGCCGCCGGGGCAGCAGCTGCGCCAGGTACCCGAGCAGGAAGTCGATGTTCAGGGACCGCTCGTGCGCCTCGTCGATGATGATCGTGTCGTAGGCGCGCAGCTCGCGGTCGGTCTGGATCTCGGCGAGCAGGATGCCGTCCGTCATCAGCTTGATGAAGGTGGCGTCCGGGTTCACCTGGTCGGTGAAGCGGACCTTCCAGCCGACGGCCTCCCCCAGCGGCGTCTTCAGCTCGTCCGCCACGCGCTCGGCGACGGTGCGGGCGGCGATCCGCCGGGGCTGGGTGTGCCCGATCATGCCGCGCACGCCCCGGCCCAGCTCCAGACAGATCTTCGGGATCTGCGTGGTCTTTCCGGAGCCGGTCTCACCGGCCACGATGACGACCTGGTGATCGCGGATGGCGGCCGCGATGTCGTCCTTCTTCTGGCTGACCGGCAGCTGCTCGGGGTAGGTCACGGCGGGCACACGGGTGCGCCGCGCGGCCATCCGCTCCTCGGCCCGGGCGACCTCGGCCTCGATCTCGGCGAGGACGGCGGCGCGGGCCTCCGGCTTGCGGATCTTGCGCGCGCCTTCGAGCCTGCGCCCGAGGCGGTGCGCGTCGCGCAGGGACAGCTCGGTCAGGCGGGGCGCGAGGGCGCCGAGAGCGGGGGCAGGGTGCGTAGACATACGCGATCCAGGATCTCACCTCGCCCAAAAGACTGGCGAACGATTTGCTCCCGCTGCCGCTCCCGGCCGTACGACCAGCACCGGCCGGTGTGTGGACAGGGTCACGTGGCCAAAAGTTGATCATGTGGTGACCGGAGCTTTATGTTGATCGCGACCGCTCCACGGGGGACGCGGGGACCGTGATGACGCAGGCCACCGGACCGCGCACGGCTCCTTCCCGCACGTTCCCCCCTGGGGCTTCGACCATCCATCACCCAACGGGGACCGCTCTCGCCTGCCCGCACCGACCGTGCGGGACGCCCGAGCGGCTGAATCGGGGAGTACACATGAGCACGTTCACCCAGTGGAAGCGCGCTGCCGCCCTGGCGGTGCTGCCGGCCGTCGCCGCACTCGCGTTCACGGGCCTCGGCGCCGGCCAGGCCCAGGCCGCGGCCGCCCACTTCTACCAGTGCGACAAGACGGCGACGTCCATCCCGCGCAAGAAGGTGACGTCGCACTGCTACGTCATCACCAGCGTGGGCACGAAGAAGGCCAGCCAGCACCGCGCCAAGGCGGTCTGCGACCAGGACCACGGCACCGGTCCCTTCATCCACTCCCGCCTGGTCACCGTGCACGGCCCGTGGGTCGCCCTCGGCAAGAAGTCCTCGGTGACCTGCCCGCTGCGCTCCACCCTGGTCGCGGGCTACACCGAGACCCGCTGAGCACAACGAGAACACCCCCTCCGGAGATCCGGAGGGGGTGTGGTGCCCTTGGCAGGGCTGCGGTGGCTGGGGCCGGGGTCGAACCGGCGACCTATCGCTTTTCAGGCGATCGCTCGTACCAACTGAGCTACCCAGCCATGAGGTTTCACGTGAAACCTCAGCGGTCCTGACGGGATTTGAACCCGCGGCCTCCACCTTGACAGGGTGGCGAGCACTCCAAACTGCTCCACAGGACCAAGTGGTGTCTGCGCTTGTCTTCGGCTGACGCCTAGGACAGTGTCGCACACGATACTGCGTGCCCCCAACGGGATTCGAACCCGTGCTACCGCCTTGAAAGGGCGGCGTCCTAGGCCGCTAGACGATGAGGGCTATCGGCCCGCCTGGGCGCTTCTCAGCGCGTCGGGGACGTGAGAAGCATATGGGATGGCGGGGAGTAACGCCAAAACGGTTTCAGCGGGGGGAGGGGGAGCCGGGCGACGGCGTGCCGGTCGCGCCGGGCTGGTTGTCCTTGGGCAGGTGGCGGCTCACCTCCGCCGTGGTCAGGCCCAGGCCGCCCAGTTCGATCTCGTCCCAGGCCTGCAGGCGGTGCGTGTCGCGGTCCAGGTAGAGGATCGACGCCTCGATCGGGTCGGGATGCCTGCCCTCCACGGCGCGCAGACCGCTGCCGCCCGTGGAGCCCTCGACGCGCAGCCGGGTGCCGTACGGCAGCAGCTCCGTGGCCTCGTGGTGAATGTGGCCGGCCAGCACCAGCGGCACCTCCCCGTCGGTCTGGCGCGCCGCGACCGGTTCGTGGGCGATCGCGATGTCGACCGGGGTGCCCTGGGCCTTCTGGTCGCGCAGGGCGGAGGCGAGCCGGGCGCCGGCGAGTTCCTCGGCCGCGTCGCCGCCGGGCTCGACCGAGCGGTCGGGGGTGTACTGCGGGTCGCCGATGCCGGCGAAGCGCAGTCCGGCGACGGTCACGGCCCGGCCGCCGTCCAGGACGTGCACGTTCTTCATGCGCTCCAGATAGCGCTGGGTCACCGCCGAGTCGTGGTTGCCGCGCACCCACACGTACGGCGCGCCCAGGTCCGGGATCGGGTCGAGGAAGCCGTTCTCGGCCGCCGTGCCGTGGTCCATGGTGTCGCCGGAGTCGACGATCACGTTCACCTTGTACTGCTCGACCAGGGAGCCGATGATCTTCCAGCTCGCCGGGTTGAGGTGGATGTCGGAGACGTGCAGCACGCGGATCGTCGTCGGGTCCGGCTGGTAGGCGGGGAGCGTGGACGTGACGTCGTAGAGCTTGGTCACGTTCGTCACGAGGCGGGCCAACTCCTTCTGGTAGACGTCGAATTCCGTGACGATGTTGCGCGCGTTGCCGACCAGCGACGGCGCGGAGGAGAGCAGGCCCGAGAACTTCGGCTCCAGGACGGACTTCGGGTTCCACGTCGCGAACGCCGTCACCCCGGAGGCGGCCAGGAGGGCGAGGGCCAGCCCGCCCGCGGTCAGGGCCCGGCGGGGGCGGCGGTAGACCGCGAGGCCCAGGGCCGTGGCGCCGGCGACGACGGCCACGCAGGAGCGCACCGCGAGGTCGAGCGTGCCGTGTTCGACGTCCCGGGCCACCTCGTCCTGGAGGCCGGAGATGCGCTCGGGGTGGTCGACCAGGGCCTGGGCGCGCTCCGGGTCGAGCTGGTCGACGTTGACGTCCAGGCGGACCGGGGCGACATGGCTGTCCAGGTGGAGCGCGCCGAGCGGCGAGACGTTGATCTTCGTGCCGCCGCTCAGGGACGGGCGCAGCGTCATGGTGGTGTCCATGGGGCCGACCGGCACCCGGACGTCACCGACGGCCAGCAGCCCCAGCCAGGCGCCGAGCAGCACGACCGTGACCAGTCCCGCGGCGCGGAGCCAGGGGCGGGGCCGGTCGGTGAGGAGGCGGGCGTTGTTCTTCTTCCGGTTCCAGGCGGCGGGGACGCGGGGCATTGGTGCCGTATGCCCAGGTGCGCCCGCGGATATGCGGCCGCTCGTGACG
This sequence comes from Streptomyces sp. NPDC014801, assembly GCF_043082085.1. Taxonomy (NCBI): domain Bacteria; kingdom Bacillati; phylum Actinomycetota; class Actinomycetes; order Kitasatosporales; family Streptomycetaceae; genus Streptomyces; species Streptomyces sp. NPDC014801. Next base: position 215,092 of record NZ_JBIBXG010000015.1, read on the forward strand.
GTCGTACGGCGGTGTCGTACCGGACAATGGCGGTGTGCTGGAGATGACGCGCGAGGAGTTCGAGGAACTGGTCGCCGAGGCGCTCGACCGGATCCCGCCGGAGTTGACGCGGCTGATGGACAACGTCGCGGTGTTCGTCGAGGACGAGCCGCCGGCGGACGATCCCGAGCTGCTCGGGCTGTACGAGGGCACCCCGTTGACCGACCGCGGGGAGTGGTACGCGGGCGTGCTGCCGGACCGCATCACCGTCTACCGGGGGCCGACCCTGCGGATGTGCGAGACGCGGGAGGACGTGGTCGCCGAGACGGAGGTCACCGTCGTCCACGAGATCGCGCACCACTTCGGCATCGACGACGCCCGCCTGCACGCCCTCGGCTACGGGTGATCCCTCGCCCGGCTCGCCGCGGGCCGGGCGTGTCCTCTTGCGGGCGGCGGGAGTTGGGCACGGTGACTCGCCCACACCCCGGAGGTGGCTGCCCGTGCGCGCCTTGTACGTACCCGTCCGCCTGGCCGCCGCGGTCATCGCCGTGGCCGCGGCCGCCGGCTGCATGAGCGTGGGCGACGAGGACGGAGGCCAGGCGAGGCCCTCGCACTCGGCGGGCCCGAGCGGCGGCGCGGGACCCGACGGGGGCGCCGCCGTGTCCGGCGGCGGCGTGGGCGGCAGCGGGCGGGACGCCCACGGGCACGGGCACGGTGACGCCAAGGGCGGCAAGGACGCCACGAGCGGGCCGAGTGCGGGCGCCTCGGGCGCGTCCAGTGCCGCCCCGGCGGGCGGGGCGAGCGCCGGACCCTCGGCGGCGCCGCGCCCGCCCCGCCCGCCGGACTCCACGCCCACCCCGGCGCAGCCGGACCCCACGCAGACCACCGCGGACCCCACGCCCACGCAGGAGCCGCCGCCCCCGCCCGCCACCTCCGAGCCGCCCACCCCGCAGCCCTCCTCCTCCGCGCACGAGGAGACCGGGCCGCAGCTGATGCAGCGGGAGCCGGCGCCCGCGGCGGGAGCGCCGGTGTGACCCGCGGCTCGTTTCCACCACTCGGTTTGCCTTGAGGGGGCCGGGGTGCGTATGGTGGTAGATCGTTTGATCCCATTTGCCCGGCGCCACAGCAGAAGCGCGCCGTGTGGCGCGTACTCTCCCTTGCCGTGGCGGACCGCATTGAGGCGGTCGTGTGCGATTCACGGAGTTGACGGGCGCGTGCCGACGAGACTCCGGAAGGTTTCGCATTCGCATGTCCATCGCCAGTACTGATCACGCCGTCGTGTCCGAGGAGAACGTCTCCCAGGACGCCCCGCAGGACACCACCCCCGAGATCACTTTCGCCGACCTCGGTCTGCCCGAGGGCGTCGTGCGCAAGCTCGCGCAGAACGGCGTGACCACCCCCTTCCCGATCCAGGCCGCGACCATCCCGGACGCCCTGGCCGGCAAGGACATCCTCGGCCGGGGCCGCACCGGCTCCGGCAAGACCCTCTCCTTCGGTCTGCCGACCCTGGCCCGCCTCGCCGGCGGCCGCACCGAGAAGAAGCGCCCCCGCGCGGTCATCCTCACCCCGACCCGTGAGCTGGCCATGCAGGTCGCGGACGCCCTGCAGCCCTACGGCGACGTCGTCGGCCTGCGCATGAAGGTCGTCTGCGGCGGCACCTCCATGGGCAACCAGATCTACGCCCTGGAGAAGGGCGTCGACATCCTGGTCGCCACCCCGGGCCGGCTGCGCGACATCATCAACCGCGGCGCCTGCTCGCTGGAGGACGTGGAGATCGCCGTCCTCGACGAGGCCGACCAGATGTCGGACCTGGGCTTCCTGCCCGAGGTGACCGAGCTGCTCGACCAGGTCCCGGCCGGCGGCCAGCGGATGCTGTTCTCCGCCACGATGGAGAACGAGATCAAGACCCTCGTCGACCGCTACCTGAGCGAGCCGGTCCTGCACGAGGTGGACGCCGCCCAGGGCGCGGTGACGACCATGTCGCACCACATCCTGATCGTGAAGCCCAAGGACAAGGCGCCGGTCACCGCCGCGATCGCCTCCCGCAAGGGCCGCACCATCATCTTCGTGCGCACCCAGCTCGGCGCCGACCGCGTCGCCGAGCAGCTGCGCGACGCCGGCGTGAAGGCCGACGCGCTGCACGGCGGCATGACCCAGGGCGCCCGTACCCGCACCCTGGCCGACTTCAAGGACGGCTACGTCAACGTCCTGGTCGCCACCGACGTCGCCGCCCGCGGCATCCACGTCGACGGCATCGACCTGGTGCTGAACGTCGACCCGGCCGGCGACCACAAGGACTACCTGCACCGTGCGGGCCGTACCGCGCGTGCGGGCCGTACCGGCACGGTCGTCTCCCTGTCCCTGCCGCACCAGCGCCGCCAGATCTTCCGTCTGATGGAGGACGCCGGCGTGGACGCCGCGCGCCACATCATCCAGGGCGGCGACGCCTTCGACCCGGAGGTCGCCGAGATCACCGGCGCCCGGTCGATGACCGAGGTCCAGGCCGAGTCCGCGGGTAACGCCGCCACGCAGGCCGAGCGCGAGGTCGCCCAGCTCACCAAGGAGCTGGAGCGCGCCCAGCGCCGCGCCGCCGAGCTGCGCGAGGAGGCCGACCGCCTGGTCGCCCGGGTGGCGCGCGAGCGGGGCGAGGACCCGGCCGCCGCCATCGAGGCCGCTGCGGCGCAGGCCGTGGCCGAGGTGTCGGTGCCGGAGCAGCCGGGTGCGCAGGACGTGGACCGGGCCGAGCGCGAGGAGCGCACGCCGGCCGCGTCGTCGTACGAGCGCCGGGAGCGCCGCGACGACCGCGGTGACCGTGGCGACCGTGGTGGCTTCCGCCGGGACGACCGCCGTGACGAGCGCCGGGGTTACGACCGCCGTTCGCAGGACCGCGACGACCGCCGTTCGTTCGACCGCGGTGACCGCCGGGACCGTGAGCGTGGCTTCGACCGCCGTGACGGCGAGCGCCGTGACGACCGGGGCGGTTTCCGCCGTGACGGTGAGCGCCGTCCGTTCGACCGTGACCGGGGCGGCCGTTCCTTCGACCGCCGTGACGGCGAGCGTCGTGACGGTGAGCGCCGTGACGGTGAGCGCCGTGACGACCGCGGTGGCTTCCGCCGTGACGGTGAGCGCCGTCCGTTCGACCGCGAGCGCGGCAACCGTTCCTTCGACCGGCGTGACGACCGCGGCGGTTTCCGCCGGGACGAGCGCGGCGGGCACCGCGGCAGCGACCGTCCGTTCAACCGCGACCGTCGTGACGACCGTCCGGGCTTCCGCACCGGCGGCCACGAGCGCCCCTACGGCCGTCGTGACGACCACCGCGGTGGCGGCTCCTTCGGGCGCCGCGAGGACAAGCCGCGCTGGAAGCGCAACGGCTGACATCCGGCTCTGAAGGGAAGGCCCGTACGACTCCGGTCGTGCGGGCCTTTCCGCTGTCCTGCCGCCGTTTCCTCCTGAAGCGGGCTCGCCGGTCCCGCGTGAAGGCTCGCCGGTCCCGCGTGGAGCAGGCTTCCCGGAGGGTTCCCCGGCGTGTGACGCATGCCACAGGCCCCGCTTGGGAATCGCTGGGGGCATGACAAACAACGGCCCCGAGGGCCCGGTGTCCGACGAGGAACGGCTGGCCCAGCTCGGCTACAGCCAGACGCTCGCCCGCCGGATGTCGGCGTTCGCCAACTACGCGGTGTCCTTCACGATCATCTCGGTCCTGTCCGGCTGTCTGACGCTGTACCTCTTCGGCATGAACACCGGCGGCCCCGCCGTGATCACCTGGGGCTGGGTGGCCGTCGGCCTGATGACGCTGTTCGTCGGCCTGTCCATGGCCGAGATCTGCTCGGCGTACCCGACCTCGGCGGGCCTGTACTTCTGGGCGCACCGGCTCGCCCCCGAGCGCTCGGCCGCCGCCTGGGCCTGGTTCACAGGCTGGTTCAACGTCCTCGGGCAGGTCGCAGTCACCGCCGGCATCGACTTCGGCGCCGCGTCCTTCCTCGGCGCCTACCTGAACCTGCAGTTCGGCTTCGAGGTCACCCCCGGCCGCACCATCCTGCTCTTCGCCGCGATCCTCGTCCTGCACGGCCTGCTCAACACCTTCGGCGTGCGCATCGTCGCCGCCCTCAACAGCGTCAGCGTGTGGTGGCACGTGCTCGGTGTGGCGGTGATCGTCGGCGCGCTGGCCCTCGTCCCCGACCACCACCAGCCGGCGTCCTTCGTGTTCGGCGAGTTCGTCAACAACACCGGCTGGGGCAGCGGCGCCTACGTCGTCCTGCTCGGGCTGCTCATGGCCCAGTACACCTTCACCGGCTACGACGCCTCCGCGCACATGACCGAGGAGACGCACGACGCGTCGACCGCCGGCCCCCGCGGCATCGTCCGCTCGATCTGGACGTCGTGGATCGCGGGCTTCGTCCTCCTGCTGGGCTTCACCTTCGCCATCCAGTCCTACGACGGTGCGCTCGCCTCCCCGACCGGCGCGCCGCCCGCGCAGATCCTGCTGGACGCCCTGGGTGCGACCGCCGGCAAGCTGCTGCTGCTCGTCGTGGTCGGCGCCCAGCTGTTCTGCGGGATGGCCTCGGTGACCGCCAACAGCCGCATGATCTACGCCTTCTCCCGCGACGGCGCCCTGCCGTACTCCCGGCTCTGGCACACCGTCAGCCCCCGCACCCGCACCCCGGTGGCCGCCGTGTGGCTGGCGACGGGCGGCGCGCTGCTGCTGGGCCTGCCGTACCTGATCAACGTCACGGCCTACGCGGCGGTGACCTCGATCGCGGTGATCGGCCTGTACATCGCCTACGTGGTGCCGACCCTGCTGCGGCTGCGCCGCGGCGACTCCTTCGAGCGGGGCCCGTGGCACCTGGGCCGCTGGTCCCGGGCCGTCGGGGTGATCTCCGTGGTCTGGGTCGGCGTGATCACCGTCCTCTTCATGCTGCCGCAGGTCTCCCCGGTCACCTGGGAGACCTTCAACTACGCCCCGGTCGCGGTCCTCGTCGTGCTCGGTTTCGCGGCGGCCTGGTGGCTCGCCTCGGCCCGGCACTGGTTCCTCAACCCCGCCCACGCCCGCACCCGCGCCCGCGAGGCGGCCCGCGCGGGCGCCCCCGAACCGGTCGATCCCTGACACTCCCGGCCGTCCCCGGCAGCGCGACGCGGCCGGGTGACCGATACCCGATCGGCGACGCGGCCTCGTCCGGCTATGCTCGGGGAGGCAACATCGCCTGGGCCCTTAGCTCAATTGGCAGAGCAGTGGACTTTTAATCCATTGGTTGTGGGTTCGAGTCCCACAGGGCCTACGACCGAGCCCCGGCCGGGATCCGCTCCCGGCCGGGGCTCGTCGCATCCGTGGACCGGGATCCGCCGCGTTGGGCGGCTGCCGGTTCGCCCGCGTCCCTTGGCGAGGGCGCGCGGTCAGGGCAGCAGATGGCGGTTGGGTTCGCGCGCGGCCGTCTCGTACTCCGGCAGCACGACGACGTCGGCGCCGCCCGCCGCCAGGACTCCGCTGCCGTCGGCCTCCGTCACGAAGGTGTCCGGCTCGCGCCAGGCCGTCACCACCCGGCGTACGCCGGCGCGCAGGATCAACTCGGCGCAGGGGTGGGGGCGCGAGGCGCGGCGGGCGCAGGGCTCCAGGCTGCTGTAGACCGTGGCCGTGGGCAGGCGGGGGTCGTCCGGCGGGAGTTTCGTGAGGGCCGCCTCCTCCGCGTGGACCGCCGGGTCGCCGGCCTCGCGGGAGTGGCCGCGGGCCAGTTCCGTGCCGTCGGCGGCCACGACCACCGCGCCGACGCTGAACGCGGTGCGCGAGGGCGGGCACTGAGCCGCCAGCTCGCAGGCCAGGCGCAGCCAGTGGCGGTCGGCGGGCGTGGCGCGCGGGCCCGCGCCGGGTGCGGTGGGCTCGTAGCGCATCAGCACGACGTCCTCGATCTGCCGTGTCTCCCGCAGGCGCAGGCGCCCCGCCTGGTACGGCCCGGGGCCGAAGAGGCGGGGGGCCCCGGGGTCGCCGACCAGCAGCGGGGACATGACCAGCTGGAGTTCGTCGGCCAACTGCTCCCGCAGCAACTGGGTGTGGATCGTGCCGCCGCCCTCGACCATCAGGCGCCGCACCCCGCGGACGTCGTGCACGTGGTCCAGGAGGCGGGGCCAGTCCAGGCGGGGGCCGAGGGGGACGATGTCGGCGCCGACGCCGCTGCGGGCGGCCCGTTCGGCGCCCTCGGAGGTGGTGTAGAGCACCTTCTCGCCGCCCGTGTGCCAGAAGTTGGCCGCCGGGTCCAGGTCGCCGGAGGCGGAGACGGCGACCTTCAGCGGGTACTCCGGCCGGCCCGCCGCCACCCGGGCCGCGCGCCGCTCGGGGGAGTTGACCAGCAGCCGCGGGTTGTCGGCGCGCAGGGTGCCGGCGCCGATGAGGATCGCGTCGACCGAGGCGCGGACCTCGTCGACCCGGTCGAAGTCGGCCGGACCGGACAGCAGCAGGCGTTCGGGGCCGGTGTCGTCCAGGAAGCCGTCGAGGGAGACGGCCGCGGACAGCAGGACGTACGGGTGGGGCATCGCGCTCCCCGGCGGTGAGTGGACGGACATCGGCTTGGTTCAAGTTTGAAGCAAACTTACACTGGCGGCATGACGACCCGCTGGCTCACCCCGGAGGAACAGCGCGCCTGGCGCGCCTACCTCGCCGCCACGCACCTCCTGGAGGACGCGCTGGACCGGCAGCTCCAGCAGGACACCGGCATGCCGCATCTGTACTACTCCATCCTGGCCACCCTGTCCGAGGAACCGGGACGGCGGCTGCGGATGACCGACCTCGCCGAGGCGCTGAAGATCACCCGCAGCCGGCTGACGTACGCCGTGACGCGGCTGGAGCGCGACGGGCTCGTGGCGCGCGAGAGCTGCGCCTCGGACAAGCGCGGGAGCATCGCCGTCCTGACGGAGGCCGGGCTGGCGCAGGTGGAGCGGGCGGCGCCCGGGCACGTCGAGACCGTGCGCGCCTCGCTCTTCGACCATCTGCGCCCCGAGCAGGTGGGACAGCTGGAGGAGATCTGCGACCGGATCGCCCGGGCGATGCAGGAGTCGACCGCCGAGGACGTCCCGTGGCGACGCCGGTCGGGACCGCCGTCGTGCGGGTGAGACGCGTCACAGGGTGACCGCGCGCCTGTTGCTTCAAGTTTCAAGCAGCAGTAGGGTTCCGGACGAACCTTCTGCTTCAAATCTGAAGCAGTCGTACGGAACGGAACCCGGAGTTCCCGCATGGCCGACACCACCGTTGTCCCCGCCGCCACCCCGCGCGCCCGCGTCCGGGTCCCGCTGACCTTCCCCGACGGCTACCGCGCCGACGCCGAGCTCGTCACCTTCCACGGCCTCGCCGACGGGCGGGAGCACCTCGCCGTCGTCCTCGGGGACCCCGGTGGCGTGCCGCTCGTCCGCCTGCACTCCGAGTGCCTGACCGGGGACGTCTTCGGCTCCGCCCGCTGCGACTGCGGCCCCCAGCTGCGCGAGGCCGTCGAGCGCATCGCCGACCGCGGCGGCATCCTGCTCTACCTGCGCCAGGAAGGGCGCGGCATCGGGCTCTACAACAAGCTCGACGCCTACGCCCTCCAGGACCAGGGCCTGGACACCTACGCCGCCAACGCCGCCCTCGGCCTGCCCGAGGACGCCCGCGACTACACCGCCGCCGCGCAGATGCTCACCGCCCTCGGGATCGGCACGCTGGACCTGCTGTCCAACAATCCCGACAAGGCCGGCCAGCTGCGCGCCCTCGGGCTCGACGTCCGCGACCGGGTCCCGACCGGTGTCTTCCCCACCCCGCACAACGTCCGCTACCTGCGCGCGAAGGTGCTGCAGACCCAGCACACGCTGCCGCTCGCGGACCTCACGGAGCGCTGCGTGGTCTGACCGCGAGAGGGGTCGGGCGGGCCCGCCGGGGAACCTCGTCGCGAGCCGCCTCGCGGATGCCGTACACTGGAATCACAACGACGCGGGGTGGAGCAGCTCGGTAGCTCGCTGGGCTCATAACCCAGAGGTCGCAGGTTCAAATCCTGTCCCCGCTACTGAAGGCCGAGGGCCGGAAGCCGAAAGGTTTCCGGCCCTCGGTTTTTTCTCGTCCACCCCCGGCCGCCGCCTTTTTTGGTCTTCCACGGCTCCGGGCGCCGTCTTTCCCTTCCTCCGGCTCCGTGCGCCGTCCTTACCTTCCTCCCCGGCTGCGGCCACCGTCGCCGGTGTCATCCGGTCGGCCCTCACCGCTCGCCGTGCGCGCCCGCACCGGGAAACCTGACAGGCGGAACGACGGCGGACAAGGACGGTGGGAGACGAGCGGTGCGGCCTGCAGACGCGACGGAGGACGGGCCGTACTCCCGGACCGGAGGTGGGCCCTGCACACCCGCCGGTGACACTCCCGTCGTCCTGGACCCCCTGCCGGAGCCCGGGCCGGCAAACGGTCCGGAACCGCGGCCCGACGCGGGACGGCGGGTGTCGTTCGTGCGGGCCTTCGCGCAGGTGCTGCCGGTGCTCCTGATCGTCGTCGGCGGCGTGTACGACTACTGCACCCCGTCGGAGTTCACCGCGGCCCCCTTCTTCACCGCCGCGCCCCTGGTCGCCGCCCCGCTCTACAGCCGGCGCGGCACCGTGGTCACCGGGCTCGCGGCCGTGCTCGTCGTGTTCGCGCTGCACCTCACGCTCGGCATCGTGTGGCACACCGACGCCGTCACCGAACTGGCCACCGTCGCCACCGTCGCCGCCCTGGCCGTGCTCATCAACGCGCTCGCGCGCCGCAGCAGCGAGCAGCTCGCCTCCGCCCGCGAGGTCGCCGAGGCCGCCCAGCGGGCCGTCCTACCCGAACCCGCCGAGCGGATCGGCGGTTTCCAGATCGCCGCCTGCTACGAGGCCGCCCGCGCCGACGCCTTCATCGGCGGCGACCTGTACGCCGTGCAGGACAGCCCGCACGGCGTCCGGCTGATCGTCGGGGACGTGCGCGGCAAGGGCATGGGCGCGGTGGCCGCCGTCGCCGTGGTCATCGGGGCGTTCCGGGAGGCCGCCGAGCAGGAGGCCACTCTGGAGGACGTCGCCCTGCGGCTGGAGCGGGCGCTGTCCCGCGAGGGCGCCCGGCGCGCGGGACTGGACGCCTTCGAGGGGTTCACCACCGCCGTCCTCGCCGAACTCCCGCACGGCGACGGCGTCGTCCGCATCCTCAACCGCGGCCACCCTCCGCCGGTCCTGCTGCACGCGGACGGCACCCTGCGCACGCTGCCGCCCGCCGAACCCGCGCTGCCGCTCGGCATGGGCGAGCTCGGCCCCGGCTCCGACCGGGCCGACGAGACCGGCTTCCCGGGCGGCGCCACCCTGCTGCTGTACACCGACGGCCTCTCCGAGAGCCGTGACCGCCACGGCCGGTTCTACGACGTCGAGGCGCGCCTGGCGGGCCGGGTCGTCGACGAGCCCGGTGCCCTGCTGCAGGCCGTCGCCGACGATGTGCGCCGGCACTCCGGCGGCGGCATGACGGACGACATGGCGCTGCTCGCCGTACGCCGCCCCTGACGGGTCACCCTGGGTGAGCGGGCGAACCCCCTCCGATAACAATTGACGCACCATCACCGAAACCAGGTTTTGAACCTGACGACTGAGGGGCGGTCAAGTCGCCCGGTTTGCACCGGTCGTGGCGTGTAAGTGCCGGCCGGAAAAGTTAATGATCAAGCCGAACGGCTTGGAATCCGACCACCGGGTCTATTAACGTTCGATAACGCAGCGCGGTCGTCCCAGCCGTCACAAGAGACGGCTCCGTGCTCACGCGCCGAATCCCGTAGGGAACCGGGGAACCACCACCTTGGGGTGAATCACGCGGAAGCCGCCGTCCGACGACGAGCGGTATACGCGCGTAGGAGACCTTCCTGCTCCGAACCCGTCAGCTAACCCGGTAGGCGAGACGGAAGGAAAGGAGTACGCCCGCGTGGCGTCCAACCGGCCTGCCCCGACAGCCCCGTTCGTGCCCAGCCAGCACGGCCCCGAGACCCTGGTCTACGGCGGCCACCGCACCGACGAGGGCCCGTGGGAGGAGTGGAATCCCACCGAGGACTCCGTCCGTCCCGTCCGCGGCCGGCACCGCGTCGCCAAGCAGCGCGGCGGACTCGCCCGCAGCTCCACCGTCCTCGGCGTCGGCGTCATCGCCGCCGTCGGCGCGGGCGGCATGGCCAGCGCGAACACCGGCAAGCCGCCGGTGTCCATCTCCATGCCCGACCTGCCCTCCGTCGGCTCGCTGATCTCCGACCACGAGGACGACCGGCCGCAGGGCTCGGCCACCCCGCTCAGCGACATCGCCGCCGGCTCCGACGCCGGCGCGCAGGGCACCACCGACGCCGGCGAGGCGCTGCGCAACCGCATCATGGCGCAGGCCGAGTCGCAGCAGGTCCAGGTCGACGTCAAGGCGCAGGCCGCCGCCGAGGCCGCCGTCGCCCGGCAGGCCGCAGAGGCCGCCGCGAAGGCCGAGAAGGAGGCCGCCGCCAAGGCCGCCGCCGCGAAGGAGAAGGCGGAGGAGGAGGCCAAGAAGAAGGCCGAGGCCGAGCGCCTCGCCGAGCTGGCCAAGCAGTACACGCTGCCGACCTCCTCGTACACGATCACCTCCACCTTCGGCCAGGCCGGCTCCATGTGGTCCTCCGGCTACCACACGGGCCTCGACTTCGCCGCCCCCACCGGCACGCTGATCAAGGCCGTCCACAGTGGCACGATCACCGAGGCGGGCTGGGCCGGCTCCTACGGCTACCGCACGATCCTCACCCTCGACGACGGCACCGAGCTGTGGTTCTGCCACCAGTCGTCGATCAGCGTCAGCGCCGGGCAGAAGGTCGCCACCGGCGACGTCATCGGCCGGGTCGGCGCCACCGGCAACGTGACCGGCCCGCACCTGCACCTGGAGGTCCACCCCGACGGGCAGGCCTCCGGCATCGACCCGATGGCGTGGCTGCGGGACAAGGGCCTCACGCCCTGACCCCTCGCCCGGTTCCTCCCGCCTGACGCCTCGCCCGGTCCCTCACGCCCTGACGCCTCGCCCGGTTCCGCCCGCCTGGCCCTCGCCCGGTTCCCGGTCCCCGGCGGTCCTGACGACACCCCCCCGACGTCAGGGCTGCCGGTCGGGCGTCGCCGGGCGTTCGTGTTTTACATGCTGTTGGTTCGCGTGCGGAATGGGTCGTTCACGCCGGTGCGTTGAAACGGGGCATGACTGCTCTTCGCAAGCTCGGTTCGTCCGACCTCGAGGTCTTCCCGCTCGCCCTCGGCGGCAACGTCTTCGGCTGGACCGCGGACGAGGCGACCTCGTTCGCCGTCCTCGACGCCTACACCGCCGCCGGCGGCAACTTCGTCGACACCGCCGATGCCTACTCCGCCTGGGTCGACGGCAACCAGGGCGGGGAGTCCGAGACGATCATCGGCAAGTGGGTCAAGGCCCGCGGCAACCGCGACGACGTCGTCATCGCCACCAAGGTCAGCCAGCACCCCGAGTACCGGGGCCTGAGCGCCGCGAACATCAAGGCCGCCGCCGACGCCTCCCTGCGCCGCCTCGGCACCGACCGCATCGACCTCTACTACACCCACTACGACCAGCCCGAGGTCCCGGTCGAGGAGATCATCGGCGCGCTGGACGAGCTGGTGCAGGCCGGCAAGGTCCGCCACATCGCCGCCTCCAACATCTCCGCCGAGCGCCTGCGCGCCTCCCTGGAGTTCTCCGACCGCGAGGGCCTCGCCCGGTACGTGGCGCTCCAGCCGCACTACAACCTCGTCTCCCGCGACACCTACGAGGGCGAGCTGCAGGACGTCGCCGACCGCGCCGGCCTCGCCGCCGTCCCCTACTACGCGCTGGCCTCCGGCTTCCTCACCGGCAAGTACCGGCCGGGCACGACCGTGGACAGCCCGCGCGCCGGCGGCGCCGCGCGGTACCTGGACTCGGAGCGCGGCCGCCGGGTCCTCGCCGCCCTCGACGAGATCGCCGCGGCCCACGACGCCCCGGTCGCCACCGTCGCCCTCGCCTGGCTCGCGGCCCGGCCGACCGTCGCCGCGCCCATCGCCTCCGCCCGCACGGTCGACCAGCTCCCGGCGCTGCTGGGCGTGGCGGACCTGAAGCTGACGGAGGCCGAGGTGACCCGGCTGACGGAGGCGTCGGCCTGACGGGACCCGGCTGACGGGTGTCCGGCCGACGGGTGTTCCCCCGTCTCCTCCCGTCGCCCCCTTCCCGCCTTCTCCCGGCGCGTGGCCCCGGCCCGGTCCCTTACGACCGGTAGGGGTTGTACGCCGGGTAGGCCGGGGCGGGGTAGGCGGCGGCCGGGTGCGCCGGACGCGTGGCGTACGGCTGGGGCGCCGGGGCGTGGGCCGGCCAGGGGTGCGCGGGCCACGGCAGCATCACCGGCACCGGGGGCGCCGCCGCGCGGGCCGCGTACTCCAGGGCCGGGCGCGCCACCTCCCTCAGGCGCCACAGCTCGTTCAGCAGCTCGCTCTCCCGTACGCCGAAGTCGGCGCCGGCGCGGCCACGGCGGCCCCGGTGGCGCAGGAAGGCCAGCGTCGTCGCGTACGCCTCGTAGCGCCCGACCTCCTTGGCGGCCGGCTTGCCCAGGTGGTGGGCGGCGTACTCGCGGGCCATGCGGCGCGCCCGCATCGAACCCAGCGCGAACGGCTCGGCGGGCGCGAGCCAGCCCGCGGGGACGTAGGCGGGCAGCTCCTCGCGGATCGTGCGCAGCTCGCGCTGCCGGGTCCAGATCACCAGCCACGTCAGCAGCCCGAACGCGGGCATCATGAACGCGCCGTACACCGCGAAGAAGCCGAACGGGCCGAAGGACGCGGACCCGTTCCACAGGGCGTGCAGGCACATCGCCAGCAGCAGCCCGCCCACCGGCAGCAGGGCCCGGCGCAGCCGCTGCCGCTCGCCCGAGAGCGCGGCGATGCCGAAGCCGAGGCCGGTCATCGTGGTGAACAGCGGGTGCGCGAACGGCGACATGATCACGCGGACGAAGAAGGTCGCCGCGGTGACGGAGGCGATGCCCCGGCCGCCGGTGAGCTGGTCGGTGCCGAAGGCGGTGCCGAGATAGAGGATGTTCTCGGTGAACGCGAAGCCGGTGGCGGTGATCCCGGCTATCACCACGCCGTCGACGATCCCGGTGAAGTGGCGTCTGCGGAAGAGGAAGACGAGCAGGACGGCTGCCGCCTTCGCGGACTCCTCGACGATCGGCGCTATCACGGTCGCGCCGAGGGTGTCCGCGCCGGACGGGTCGGCGGTCGTCGTCGCTATCCACTTCGTCGCGAAGCTGTTGGCGACGATGGCTATCAGCGCCGCCGCGCAGGCGCCCCAGGCGAACGCGAACACCAGGTTCCGCCAGGGGCCGGGCTCCACCCGGTCCAGCCAGCGGAAGGCGGCGATCAGCAGGGGCACGGGGAACACGGCGAGGCCGAGCCCCACGAGGAAGCCCTCGGTGCCGGTCTGCTCGCGCACCAGCGCGAGGATCACCAGCCCGGACACGGCGAGCAGCGTGATGAGCGCGCCGTACCGCACCCCTCTGCGCTGCCACCAGTGCGGATGGTGGAGCGCACCGTCGGCGGGTCCGCTCGGGTACGTCGGGTACGGGGGAGGCATGGCCACGGCATTGACCCTAACGAGGGACGGCGCCGCCCGCGACGTTGACGTCCGCGTCAGTGCGGATCTTGGTGGTTCCGCCGACGGAAGAGCAGGTCGTGCACGACGTGGCCCTTGTCCAGGCCCTGGCCCTCGAACCGGGTGAGCGGCCGGAAATCGGGGCGCGGGGCGAAACCGCCGTCCGGCTGCGTGTTCTCGAAGTCGGGGTGCGCGGTGAGCACCTCGAGCATCTGCTCGGCGTACGGCTCCCAGTCCGTGGCGCAGTGCAGGACCGCCCCGGGCTTGAGGCGGGTCGCGGCGAGCGTGAGGAACTCGGGCTGGATCAGCCGGCGCTTGTGGTGCCGCTTCTTGGGCCACGGGTCGGGGAAGTAGACGCGCAGGCCGTCGAGGGCGTCCGGGGTGAGCATCTCGCGCAGCAGGATGATCGCGTCGCCGTTGCCGACGCGGACGTTGGACAGGCCGTTGCGGTCGGCGAGATTGAGCAGGTTGCCCTGGCCGGGGGTGTGCACGTCCACGGCGAGGACGTTGGTCCCCGGGTCGGCGGCGGCCATCTGCGCGGTGGCCTCGCCCATCCCGAAGCCGATCTCCAGGACGACGGGGTTGTCGTTGCCGAACAGTTCGGCGAGGTCGATCGTGGTCTGCCCGTCGATGTCCAGGCCCCACTTGGGCCACAGCCGCTGCAGGGCGTCCGCCTGCCCGGCGGTCACCCGGCTGCGGCGCGGCTGGAAACTGCGGATCCGCCGCTCGAAGTGCGAACCGGCGGGGTCGGCCTTCGGCCCGTCCGGGAACCGCGGCTCCCCCTTGGCCCGGGTATGCCGAACGGACACACCGGGGGCGTGGCGGGAATCTTCGGGGCGGTGGAGAGAGTCAGACACAGTGAACCGATTGTACGGACCGGCCCACCCCCGGTGCGTCCACCGTGCGGCGCCTGCGCGGGTGGGTGGGTGGCTGATCGCACCCCACGGCGTTCACCCCCGGCGCCGGGCGCCACGTACCGCACGGCCCGGACGTCACACCGAGCCGAGTGCGGTCAGCGCCCTGCGGGCCACCTCCCGCCCGATCGGCAGCGAAGCGGTAGCCGCAGGCGACGGCGCGTTCAGCACATGCACCGCCCGCGCCCCCTCCCGGATCAGGAAGTCGTCCACCAGCGTCCCGTCCCGCAGCACCGCCTGCGCCCGCACCCCCGGCTCCGCCCGCACCAGGTCACGCTCCTCCACGGCCGGCAGCAACCGCCGCACCGCGTCCACGAACGCCCCCTTGGACACCGACCGCCGCAGCTCCCCGGCGCCGTAGCGCCAGTGGCGGCGGGCTATCTGCCAGGACCCGGGCCACGCCAGCGTCCCCGCCAGCTCCCGCGGCCGGACGACGCCCCACCCGTACCCCTCCCGGGCGAGCGCCGGCACCGCGTTGGGCCCGACGTGGACCCCGCCGTCGATGCCCCGCGTCAGATGCACCCCGAGGAAGGGGAACGCCGGATCGGGCACCGGATACACCAGCCCCCGCACCAGCTCCGGCCGCGCCAGCTCGTAGTACTCGCCCCGGAACGGCACGATCCGCACCTCGGGCTCGTCCCCGGTCAGCCGGGCCAGCTCGTCGCAGTACAGCCCGGCGCAGTTCACCAGGACCCGCGCGCGGACGACCTCGCCGCCCTCCGTGCGCACGGCGACCCCGAGCGACGGCCGCCGGTCGACCTGGACGACCCGCGCGCCGTAGCGGATCTCCGCGCCGGAGGACTCGGCGAGCTGCCGGGCGACGCCGACGTAGTCGCAGATCCCGGTCGTGCCGACGTGGATCGCCGCGAGGCCGCGCACCTCCGGCTCGTACTCCGCGATCTGCGCCGCGCCCAGCTCCCGCACCGGAATGCCGTTCTCCCGGCCGCGCTGCACGAGCGCGTGCAGCCGGGGCAGCTCGGCGCGGTCGGTGGCGACGATCAGCTTGCCGGTGACGGCGTGCTCGATGCCGTACTCGGCGCAGAACTTCACCATCTCCGCGGCGCCCCGCACCGCGAACCGCGCCTTGAGCGAGCCCGGCTTGTAGTAGATCCCGCTGTGGATGACGCCGCTGTTGCGCCCCGTCTGGTGCCGGGCCGGGCCCGGCTCCTTCTCCAGCACCGTCACGCGCGTCCCCGGCGCGGCACGCGTGATCGCGTACGCGGTGGACAGCCCGACGATCCCTCCGCCGACCACCAGCACGTCGCAGTCGTACGCGACCCCCTGCCGCACCTGCACCACCTCCCGCTTCGATAGTGCACTGCGCCACTGACAACGCCTTCAAACGCGGCGGGGCCCGCCGGTCCGCCTTGCCGGGGTCAGGCCGTCGTCAGCAGCGGCCGCGCCCGCTCGCGCAGCTCGACCACGCGCGGCTCGTCCCCGTACGGCTCCAGCCGGTGCAGCAGGTCCTTGACGTACTCCGTGGTGCGCGCGGACGAGATCCGGCCCGCGACCTCCACCGCCCGCACGCCCTGCTCGCAGGCCGCGTCGAGGTTGCCGGACTCCAGCTCGGCGACCGCCGCGACCACCAGCCGCAGCCCGTGCGAGCGCACGAACTCCTCCGTCGGCTGCGACAGCGCCTGCTCGGTGAAGCGGCGCACCTGGCGCGGCGCCTTCAGGTCGCGGTAGCACTCGGCGGCGTCGGCGGCGAACCGGTCGTAGGAGTAGAAGCCGAGCCAGGACGGGTCGTTGTCGCCGGGCCGGGCACGCTCCAGCCAGCTCTCGGCGGCCTTGAGCGCCGCGCCGGCGGCCTGCGCGTCCCCGGCGCGTGCGTGCGCGCGTGCCTCGACGAGGCGGAAGAAGCTCATGGTGCGGGCCGTGGCGAGCCCGCGGTTGCGTTCCAGGGCGGCCTGCGCGAGGTCGACGCCCTCGTCGCCGAAGCCCCGGTAGGTCGCCTGCAGGGACATGGAGGCCAGGACGTAGCCCCCGAGGGGGACGTCGGCCGCCGCGCGCGCGAGGCGCAGCGCCTGGATGTAGTAGCGCTGTGCGGCCTCCTGCTGGCCGGTGTCGAAGGCCATCCATCCGGCGAGCCGGGTGAGTTCGGCGGTCGCGCCGAACAGGGCGCGGCCCACCTCGTCGGAGTAGGAGCCGAGCAGCAGCGGTGCCGCCTCGACCCTTAAGCACTCCGGCACCATCGACGAACGCCAGTCGCCCCCGCCGTACTTGGAGTCCCACCGCCGGGCGTCCTCGGCGGCCTCCCGCAGCTTCTGCACATCGCTGTGGCCGACTTTGATCGGTGCGCCCGCGCTCTCCGCCGGGTTCGCCTCGCGCGCCACCGAGCTGTCGGCCGGGGTTATCAGCCACCGGGATGCGGGGGTCGCGTAGGCGCTCACGGCGAACGATCCGGCCAGCGACTGCCAGATGCCGCCGGAGCCGGCCCGGCGGCCGGCGAGGTCGAGGCGGTACAGCTCCGTGGCCGACTTCACCGCCTGTCCGACGTCGCGCGGGAAGGCCAGGCCCACCTCGGGCGCGGGGTCCGCGTCCGCCAGGCCGATCTCGTGCAGCGGCACCGGCCGGCCCAGCTTCTGGCCGATCGCGGCCGCGATCAGGTGCGGCGCGGCACCCTGCGGCACCATGCCCTTCGACACCCAGCGCGCCACCGAGGTCTTGTCGTAGCGAAGAGTCAACCCGCGCTGGGCGCCAAGATCGTTGACGCGCCGGGCGAGTCCTGCGTTGCTGATTCCCGCGAGGGCGAGAACGGCGCCGAGCTTTTCGTTCGGCCCGCGTTGCTCCCTGGACATGGCCACCCCTCGACACAGACGGCTGCCGCACTGGCATAACCACGCGGCATTCGTAAACCCAGCGTAGTTCCTCGGATTCCAAGCGTTAAGGGGCTTTGTTCCGGTTGGCGGGATTGTGGCCCGCACGGGAGTACGGGGCCGTGCACGCTGTGTCGCGGCGTGCTCCCGACGTGTGGCCGTGCGCCTGTGCGTGCGCTCTACTCCAGCCACCTCGGGAGCGGTTCCATGGGCGGTGCGTGGGTCGGCCCGCTGTACTGGATCCAGTGGGCTGGGGGACACCGCCGCCTTCATCCCCGCGGGCGGCGGAACGGTCCGGGAGGTGTCACAAGCCTCCCGGACTGCGCGCGCCCGTGGCTGTGCGCAGAGCCTGCACGGAGCGTGCACGGCAGTGATCCAACGGCCGGGCCTGCATGGCGATTTGGCCGAAAAACGACCCTGCCTCTCTCGTTTGATTTCCGCTCTCACCACGGCAGTTGAGGGCGCACACGGTATTGCGTGGGAGCGCACAGGGGGCGCATTCGCGCCGTCGATGCCGTGCCGCGCGCGGGAGTTCGGTGGCGACGGGACGTGGCTCGCGGGGGCGTGAACCGGGTCGGCGGGGGCGCACTCCGGGGAGCACAAGCGGGTCCGTCGCCCCTCTGCGGCGTGTCCTTCGTGGCAGCATGGTGAACCGTTCGTACGGTGCACTGGTTGTCCACAGCCTGTGGAGGCGTCGATGCGGTGGTTGGTGGGATGGAGCAGCACCGCCGCGGGAGCCGCCGTGTCCGGCTCCGCCGGTGCCACCGGGTACGGGGCCGGTGCGACGGGGTACGACGGCGAGACCGTGCACCCGGTCGGCTCCCAGCTGCTCTGGGGCGATCCCGACCCCCTGTGGGCCGTCGGCGACTGGCGCCCCGACGAGGTGCGCGTCGTCAAGGCCGACGACCAGACCCGCATCGCCGTCCTCGGCCTGTGCGGCGCCAGCGACGAACAGCTGCGCGTCGGACTGCTCGCCGCGCGCGGCGGCGCCCTGCGCCACCTGACCGCCTGGCCCGGCAGCTACACCGCCGTCGTCAAGGTCGGCCGCCGCGTCACCGTCTGCGGCGACCTCGCCGGCGCCCGCCCGGTGTTCCACACCCCCTGGGCGGGCGGCACCGCCTTCGCCACCGCCGCGCTGCCGCTCGCCGACCTCATCGAGGCCAACCTCGACTTCGGCCACCTCGCCGCCCTGCTGGCCGCCCCGGACGTGCCCGCCGCGCTGCACGACTCGACGCCGTACGCGGGCGTGCACCGCGTCCCGCCCGGCCACGCGCTGATCCTGCGCGCCGGGGCCCGCGAGATCGCCGGGTACGAGCCCGTCGCCTCCCTCGCGGTCGCCGCGCCCCCGGCCGACCCCGAGCGCGCGGTCGACGGCGTGCGCGACGCGCTCATCGAAGCGGTACGCGCGCGTATGGCCGCGCCGCGGCACGTCCCCGACCTCGACCCCGGGCCCGTGCCCGGCATGGGGCCCGCCGAACGCCGCGCCGCCCGCGGCATGCCCGTCCCCGGCATCGGCGCCGACCTCTCCGGCGGACCCGCCTCCGGCACCCTCGCCCTGCTCGCCGCCGGACTGCCCGGCAGGCCCGGCACACTGCTCGGACACGGGACGGGCGCCGGGGAACGGCTGCTCGCGGTCACCTTCAACGACCTGGCCGTCCCGGGGCGCGAGGCAGAACGCGAACGAGCCGGTGCGCTCGCCGCCAATCCGCGCCTGCACCACGTCGTGGTGACGGGCGGGGAGGACGTCCTGCCCTACGCCGTCCTGGACGGGCCGCTCACCGACGAGCCGGGGCCCTCCCTGGTGACCGCCGCCCGGCACCGCGCCCGGCTCGCCGCGGGCAGCGCTGACCACTTCGTCGGGTACGGCGCCCGGCAGGTGCTGGACGCCCATCCGGCGCGCCTCGCCGACCTGCTGATGGACCGCAAGCGGCGTCACCTGGTGCGGCCGGTGGCGGCGCTCGCCAAGGCCGACGGATCCGTGCTGGTGCCCGCGCGCGTGTACGCCGCCGCGCGGCGCCTGGCCCGCACGCCCTACCGCACCGGGCTGGAGGCGCTGGCCGAGCGGCTGTTGGAGCGCCGCCTCGACGAGCCCGCGGGGGCCGTGGGGGCCGTCGGGGCGTCACTTGCGGCGCTCACCTGGGCGAGACCCGGCCCCGCGGCGCGGTGGCTGACCGGTGAGGCGCTGGCTGAAGTATCGGTTCGCCTGCAGGGGGCCACGCACCGGTCCGGGGTGGGGCCGGGGCAGCGGCCCGGCGACTACCGCGCGCGTGCGGCGCTGGCGCGGCACGCGGCGGACCTGCGGGTGCTGGAGCAGGCGGCGGAGATCCGCAGCCAGCGGCTGCACGCGCCGTTCCTCGACAACCAGGTGGTCCGCGCGTGCCGGGCGCTTCCCGAGACGCTGCGGGTGCGGCCGGGGGCGCGCGCGGACATCCTGCGGACCGTGTTGCGGGGCGCGGGGGTCGGCGAGCTGCCGGAGGGCTGGGGCGCGCCCTCCCACGCGCCGACGGCCGCGGCGGCGCGGGCGGGGCTGCGGGTGGCGGCGGATCCGCTGCTGGCGCTCTTCGAGACGCCGCTGCTGGCGGAGGCGGGGCTGGTGGAGGGCCGCGTCGTCCGCAAGGCGCTGCGCGAGGCCGCCGCGGGGGAGCCGCTGCCGTTGGACGGGCTCGCCGACCTCGTCTCGCTCGAGCTGTGGCTGCGGCGGTTGCTGTCGCGGCGGGGGACGTGCTGGACGGGGACGCCGGCGCGGGCGCGGGCGGTGCCGGGGGGGATCGTACGACCTCGGGCGGAGGTTGCGCCGGTGCGGGGGATCGGGGCGTGAGGCGCTTGTGCGGTGCTGAGCGTTGCCGGGTGCGGTGTGTTGCCGGGTGCGGGTCCGTCGTGGCTTGTCGCGCAGTTCCCCGCGGGGTGCCTGCGGCGGCTGTGCGGGTGGGTGCGGTTTCGTCGCCGGGTGCGGGTTTGTGGGTGGCTGGTCGCGCAGTTCCCCGCGCCCCTGAATGCCTGCGGCGGCCCGTTCCTGTCCGGTGGCCGGTTGCGGTAGTGCCTTCTGCCGGTGGGTGGGTCGGGGCCGTGGTGGGGGGTGTCCGTCCTCGGTACGGCCCTACGTTTCTTCAAGACGGCACCGAAAGGCAATGCCGTCCGCTGCGGGCGGACACCCCCCACCACGTCCCCTCCCCGCCGCGGGCGGCTATCCCGCCGCAGCTGCGGGCATGCGTGCCGCTAGGGGCGGCACGGGTGGGCGCAGCGGCACCCCGTAGCGCCGGGCCGCGCACCCTACGGCGGTCACCGTGACGCCGGGTGCCGCGCGCCCCAGGGCACCGCACCCCACGGCGGTCACTGTGACGCCGGGTGCCATGTGCCCCACGGCAGCGCACCCCACGGCGGACACCGGGACGTGGGGTGATTTGTCCGGGCCGGGCGCCGTACCCCGCTTTCGGGCGGACCGGGGTGGCTGTGGGCCGACAGAATGGCAGCGTGCGGTACAGGATTCTCGGCGTTGCCCAGGTGGACGACGGACACGGCCGGCCGGAGCCCCCCGGCGGGCCCCGCCTGCGCGCCCTGCTGACCGCGCTCGCCCTGCGCCCCTCCCGCGTCACCTCCCCCACCACCCTCATCGACGAGGTCTGGGCGGACGACCCACCGCAGGACGCCCCCGCCGCCCTCCAGGCCCTCGTCGGCCGGCTGCGCCGCACCCTGGGGAAGAACGCCGTCGCATCGGCCCCCGGCGGTTACCTCCTCACCGCCGCCGAGGAGGACGTCGACCTGTTCGTCTTCGAGCGGCTCGTCGGCGACGGCACGCACGCGTTGGAGAACGGCGACGCCGCCACCGCGGCACACGCGCTCGACACGGCCCTCGCCCTGTGGCGCGGCCCCGCCCTCGCCGACCTCCCCGACCGCACCGCCGCCGCCCGCCCCGAGGCCCTGCGCCGGGAGGCGACCCGGGCCCGGGCCGAGGCCATGCTGCTGCTCGGCCGCGCCGCCGAGGCCGTACCGGAGCTGGAGGAGCTGACGGCGGCGCACCCGTACGACGAGCCGCTGCACGCCCTGCTGATCCGTGCCCTGCGTGACACGGGCCGCACGGCCGACGCCCTCGCCGCGTACGAGACGGCCCGCCGCACCCTGGCCGAGGGCCTGGGCGCCGACCCGGGCGGGCAACTGCGGGCGTTGCACGCGGAGTTGCTGAATCCGGTGACGCCGTCTCCGTCGCCGGCCCGGCCCGCCGGCAATCTCCGGCCCCGTCTGACGAGTTTCGTCGGGCGGGAACCCGAGCTCGCCGCCATCCGTTCCGATCTGCACAGGGCCCGTCTGGTCACGCTCACCGGACCAGGCGGCTCCGGGAAGACCCGCCTCGCCGAGGAGGCCGCCGCCGGCCTCCCGCAGGCGTGGCTGGTCGAGCTGGCGCCGCTCGACCGGCCGGAGGCGGTGCCGGACGCGGTGGTCAGCGCCCTCGGTCTGCGCGAGACCGTGCTGATGACCAACGAGCCGGCGCCCCGGCAGGACGACCCGGTCGCCCTGCTCGTGGAGCACTGCGCCGCGCGCAGCGAGCTGCTGATCCTTGACAACTGCGAACACGTCATCGGCGCGGCCGCCGACCTCGCCGAGACGCTCCTGACCCGCTGCCCGGGGCTCAGGATCCTCGCCACCAGCCGTGAACCCCTGGGCGTGCCCGGCGAGTCGGTGCGCCCGGTCGAGCCGCTGCTCCCCGACCAGGCGCACCGCCTGTTCACCGAGCGCGCCGCCGCCGTCGCTCCCGGCGCCGGTGACGCCCTCGGGGACACGGCGGCCGTCGCGGAGATCTGCCGGCGCCTGGACGGGCTGCCGCTCGCCATCGAGCTGGCGGCCGCCCGGCTGCGCCTGCTGACCCCCCGGCAGATCGCCGACCGGCTCGACGACCGCTTCCGGCTGCTGACCTCCGGCAGCCGCACGGTCCTGCCCCGCCAGCAGACCCTGCGCGCGGTCGTCGACTGGTCCTGGGACCTGCTCGACGAGCAGGAGCGCACGGTGCTGCGCGAGGTGTCCGTGTTCGTGGGCGGCTGGGACCTCGCGGCGGCCGAGGCGGTCTGTTCCGGGCCGGCCGCCGAACTGATCGGGGCCCTCGTCGACAAGTCCCTCGTCGTCGCGACCCCGGACGAGCGGGAGGGTTCCTCCGGCATGCGCTACCGCATGCTGGAGACCATCCACGAGTACGCCGCCGAGCGCGCCGCGGAGACCCCCGACCTGCGCGCCGGCGCGGAGCGGCGCCACCGCGCGTGGGTGCGCGCGCTGGTGGAGGAGGCCGACCCCCGGCTGCGCTCGGCCGACCAGCTGCGGTGGATCGGCCGCCTGGAGAGCGAACTGGACAACATCCGGGCCGCCCTGGACCGCGCCCTCGCCGAGGGCGACGAGGCGGAGGCCGGCGCGCTCGTCCTCGGCATGGGCTGGTTCTGGTGGCTGCGCAACTATCGCCAGGAAGGCTCGGCCTGGGTGGACCGCGTCCTGCGCCTCGGCGTCGGTCTCGACGCCCTGGGGGAGGGTCCTCGTGACGCGGCGGCGATGCGTGCCGCGGTCGAGGGCGCGGACGTCATGGGTGCCTTTCTCGCCGCACCGGACGGCGAGACGGGGCATCCGCTGCACGCCCTGCGGATGGATGTGCGGATGCTGCATCTGTTCCTCACCGTGGAGGCCGTCGCGGGGCGGGAGATGCTGCAGGACGAGCGGTTCGAGCGCTACCTCGCGCGCGTGCGGGCGGAGTTCGAGGCAGGCGGCCCGCGGGCGGCCCGGCTGCCGGGGCTGGTCTGGCCGATCACCCTGTTCCACCTCGACGGCCGGGGGGACGTACGGCCCGCCCTGGACACGGCGGTCGCCAACTGCCGTGCCCACGGCGGCGACTGGGAGCTAGGCGTCGCCCTGATGTTCCGCGCCCACACGGTCGTCGACTCCTCCGGCGGCCTGCACGGGGTGGACGCGGACCTCGCCGAGCTGCGGGTGCTCAGCCGGCGCGCCGGTGACCGCTGGATGCGCGCCCAGGTGTGCAGCGCGGTCGGCGAGGCCGACATGGCGCGAGGGCGCTTCGCCGAGGCCCGGGCGGAGTACGAGGAGGCGCTGCGCCTCGCGCGCGAGGTCGGGGCGCTCGCCGAGTCGCCGTTCCTGCTGGCGCGGCTGGCCGAGATCGCCTACCGCTCCGGCGACCGGGCGGCCACCCTGCGCGCACTGGACGAGGCGAGCGCGGCCGCGGAGCGCCACGCGGTCGTGGACTCGCGGGCGTTCGTCCTGCTGCTGCGGTCCCAGCTCGCCTTGGACGACGGTGATGTCGTCGGGGCGCGGCGCCTGTGGGAGGCGGCCGGCACGGAGATCGGCAACGGCACCCCGCCGCCGCAGTTCCTGGCCGTGCTGCGGGCGGTCGGGGCTCTGATCACGGCGGCCGAGTCCGGCCCGGCCCAGGGCCTGCCGCTGGTCGCGGAGGCGCTGCGGGATGCCGTGGCGACGCACTGCTCGGAGGTGGTCACCTCTTCCCTGACCGACATGGCCGCCGACCTGCTGGAGCGGCTGGGCGACCTGCCGGGGGCGCTGCGGCTGCTGGCCGCCGCCGACCACTGGCGCGACGGCCGGCCGCGCCCGCAGCCGGAGCGCTCCACGGCCGACCGCGTCGAGTCCGCGGCCCGCGCGGGCCTGCCCGACGGTACCTACGCCGCCGAGCGGGCGCGCGGCGCTGCCCTCACCGTCGCCGGCGCCCTCGCCGAGCTGGACGCCGCCGTCGCCGAGCACACGGGGCGGGCTCGCGCTACGCGCAGGTGAACCTCGAATCGGCCCAGTCCGCGACCGCCAGGTTGTCGAAGTGGCTGTGCGGCTCGACCACCAGCCGCACCGTCCTGCGGCCGGTGAGGTCCACATGCACGGGTACGGCGTCGTCGCCGCCCTTGACCCGGCCGGACCGCCACAGCAGCTCCCCGTCGGCGTAGACGGAGAAGTACACCTTGCCCAGCTTGAGGGTCATGTCGTCGACGCCGGCGAAGGCGTCGTAGGCGGTGCAGGAGCGGTTCAGGTCGATGGTGACGGAGGAGTCGCCGTGCACGCTCACCCCGCGCGCGTACTGCTTGCCGCCGATCGACAGGCCGTGGCGCTGCCACACCCAACTGCTCTCGCCGAGCCGCATCTCGGGCGTGGTGCCGTCACCGGCGACGTCGTAGGACAGCTCGTTCCACTCGTAGACCGTCGGGGCCGGAGGGGGCGGCGGGGGCGGTGTCGGGCTCGGCGTGGGCGTGAGCGTGGGCGTCGGTGCCGGCTTGGGCTTGGGCTTGGGCTTGGGCTTCGGGGTGGGGCTCGGGGTGGGAGTGGGGGTCGGCGGGGGCGTCGGTGTCGGGGTGGGCGACGGCTTCGCGACCACCGGCTCCGGGGCCGGTTCGGGCGGGGGCGGCGGGGCCGGGGTGGGCGGCTGCGGCCGTACGACCGGGGCGGACACCGGGGGCGCCGCCTCGGGCTTGCGGACGGGGCTGTCGTGGCCGACGAGGGCGAGCGCCACCGCGGCGGCGGCGACCGCGACCACACCGGCGGCGATACCGGCCTTCACCGGCGCGCCCAGGCCCTCCGAGGCGGCCGCGCCGCCCGCGGAGCCGGAGGAGGAGCCGCTCGCCGCGGCGGCCGCACCCGCGGCGCCCGCCGCGCCCGCTCCGGCACCGCCGGCGACGAGCCCGAGCGCCTTGGCGTACCCGGCGGCACCGAACCAGCCGATGACGGCGACCGGCACGACGGCCGGGATGCCGCCGGCGACCTCCTCGATCTGGAGGGCGGCCAGCCGGCACTTGGCGCACTCCTCCAGGTGCTTGCGCAGGCCGCGTTCGGCGCGGGTGCGCAGTTTGCCGCGGGCGTACCCGCCGAGCTGGTCGGCGTAGCGGGCGCATTCCTCGTCGTCGGCCAGGGCGGTGGAGACGTGCGCCTGGAGGTAGGCCTGCTTGAGGCCCTCACGGGCGCGGCTGGCGAGTACGCGCGTGCCGTTGGCGTCCAGGCCGAACAGGACGGCGACCTGGCTCGGCGACTCGTCCTCGACCTCGGTGTGCCACAGCACGGCCTGCCAGCGCTCCGGCAGCGAACGGAACGCCTGCATGGCCATCGACTGCTCGGCCTCGTGCATGGCGCGCACATCGGCGCCGAGTTCGAGGCCCGCCCCGAAGGAGCCCAGGGAGCCGGTGTCGTCGGAGAGCTCGGCCGTGCGGGAGGCCTGCTGGGCGAAGACGGCGAAGTCGTCGACGAGCTGTTCCCGCTTGGCCGACTTGATCCACTGGGCGGCGACACGGCGCACGGAGGTGAGCAGATAGGCGCGCACCGCGTACTCGGGGCCGGAGCCGCCGCGCACGGCCTGCAGGACGCGGGCGAAGACCTCGGCGGTCAGGTCGTCGGCGGTGTGGGCGTCACGGCAGCAGGTGCGCGCGTAGCGGCGTACGGCGTCGGCGTGCCGGCGGTACAGCTCCTCGTAGGCGGAGTCGTCGCCCGCGCGCATCCGTGCGATCAGGTCGGCGTCGGACGGGGGCCGCGGGCGCGGCGGTGGCAGCACGCTGTCCTCGCGCCACTCGCGCTGCCCCGGGACGCCGCCCTCGGCCGGCCCGGTGGGCGCTTCCCGGGATGCGGCCGCCCGTCCGCCCTGGGCGGGCACCTGGGGTGGGTTCGGGACCGCGGCCTGTGCGTCCCCCTCGTCGAGCGACTCGTCCCGCCCGTCAACGCTCATCGCGGAAAGCCCCCGCCGCCTGCCGAACCCGTCCCGAACACCGGCTCAGAGTGCCACACGCGGTGTGGGCACGGCCGCACGGTCGGCCGCAACCACTCGTCCGAGGGGACTTGGCACCCGGCGGTACTGAACGTCACTCGTTCGGGGAAGGCTCAACGGACGTGCTTGACGCGGAGGTTGAGCGCAGGGGCGCGACCGTGTGCCGCCGCGCCCCTCCGCGACCGCCTACGCGGGGCGCGAGCGCAGCCCCTCCAGCAGGATGTCCAGCAGCCGGGCGGAGGCCGCCGCCTGCTGGGCCGCGTCCGGCAGCGACGGCGCCGCCGTCGCGATCACCAGCAGCACGTCGGACACCGACACGTCCGGCCGCAGCTCGCCCGCCGCGCGCGCCCGCTCCACGAGCCGGCCCACGACCTCCAGCAGCGCCGCCGCCCCGTCGTCCTCCACCTGCTGCTCCGGCACCAGCCGCAGCTCACCGGCGCCCGGCTGGGACCGCTGCTGCGGCACCCGCGCCTCGTCGAACACCGCGCCGGCACCCACCGCCGCCGCCGGAACCGCCCGCTCCTCGGCGACGCCGACCCGCAGCACCTGCGGCGGCAGCAGCCGCCCGGCACCCGAGGCGACCGAGGTGCGCAGGAAGCGCGACAGCGCCGACCACGGCTCGTCCTCCTGCCCGAGCGCCGCGCGCGCCTGCTCGGTCAGCCGGGCCGTCTCCTCCGCGGCGATCCGCCGCACCAGTACGTCCTTGCTGGGAAAACGCCGGTAGACGGTGCCCACGCCGACCCGCGCCCGCCGCGCCACGTCCTCCATCGGCGCGCCGTACCCCAGCTCGCCGAAGACCTCGCGCGCCGCCCGCAGCACATGCTCCAGATTGCGCTGGGCGTCCACCCGCAGAGGCGTGCTCCGCGCCGCGTCCCCGCGCCCGTTGCCCGCCGCCCCCATCGCCCCGCCGGCGGCGAGAGCGGATGCGGACGACCATTGAGAGTCCTGAATGTGCATGAATGATCCCCCGGTAATGACGTCTCCCCCCGGAGACTCCCCTAAGAACGCGCCGGGGCGCGCGGATTAAGCCTCGCGTGCCCGGGCCCGGCCGTTGCAACCTCGCGGGCCCGATGAGCGCCTCCCCCAGACACCCCGTCGTGACACGAACATAGTTGAGAGGGAGTCAATTCAGAAGGGGCAGGTTCCGCACACTGCGCCCCCCGATCGGAGTACGGGCCGCATACGTCCCGAAAACACCCCCCGGCGTACCCCGGCGCACACCTTCTGACCTGCGCACCTGCCGCGGACTCCGACGTTTCGGCCAAGCCCGGGCATCCCCGGCTCCCGGTCACACAAATCGCCGGGGCTGTGGACAAACGCAGGCGCCGGGTGCGTCATGGGATGGTGAAGGAACGTGCGCGCATTCTCGTTGTCGGCGGCGGCTACGTCGGGATGTACACGGCCCTGCGCCTGCAGAAGCAGCTCAGAGCGGAACTGCGGCAGGGCGCGGTCGAGATCACGATCGTCACCCCCGACCCGTACATGACCTATCAGCCGTTCCTCCCCGAGGCCGCCGCAGGCGCGATCTCCCCGCGCCACGTCGTCGTACCGCTGCGCCGCTTCCTGCCCGACTGCCGCGTCGTCATCGGCGAGGTCACCGCCGTCGACCACGCCGCGCGCACCGCCACCGTCGCCACCCTGGCCACCGAGGAAAAAGGCACACCGCCCGAGCACCTGGAGTACGACGAGCTCGTCCTCGCCCCCGGCTCCGTCTCGCGCACCCTGCCCGTCCCCGGCCTCGCCGAGCACGGCATCGGCTTCAAGACCGTCGAAGAGGCCATCGGCCTGCGCAACCACGTCCTGGAACAGATGGACATCGCCTCCTCCACCCGCGACCCGGCGATCCGCGACGCCGCCCTCACCTACGTCTTCGTCGGCGGCGGCTTCGCCGGCGTGGAGGCCCTCGGCGAACTGGAGGACATGGCCCGCTACGCCGCGCGCTACTACCACAACGTCCGCGCCGAGGACATGAAGTGGATCCTCGTCGAGGCCTCCGACCGCATCCTGCCCGAGGTCGGCCCCGAGATGGGCCGCTACGCCGTCACCGAGCTGCGCCGCCGCAACATCGACGTCCGCCTGAACACCCGCCTGGAGTCCTGCGTGGACCGCGTCGCCCGCCTCAGCGACGGCGCCCGCTTCCCCACCCGCACCGTCGTGTGGACGGCCGGCGTCAAACCCCACCCGGTGCTCGCCGCCACCGACCTGCCGCTGACCCCGCGCGGCCGGCTCAAGTGCACCGCCGAGCTGACCGTCGAGGGCGTCACGCACGCGTGGAGCGCCGGCGACGCGGCCGCCGTCCCCGACGTCACCGCCAAGGACGCCGGCGCCGAGACCGCGCCCAACGCCCAGCACGCCGTGCGCCAGGCCGCCGTCCTCGCCGACAACATCGTCCGCTCCCTGCGCGGCGAACCCCTCCAGACGTACGCCCACAAGTACGTCGGCTCCGTCGCCTCCCTCGGCTTCCACAAGGGCGTCGCCCACGTCTACGGACGCAAGCTCAAGGGCTACCCCGCGTGGTTCATGCACCGCGCCTATCACCTCAGCCGCGTGCCCACCTTCAACCGCAAGGCGCGCGTGCTGGCCGAATGGACGCTGTCGGGACTGTTCAAACGGGAGATCGTCTCCCTCGGATCCCTCGAACATCCCCGCGCGGAGTTCGAACTGGCCGCCGGTGGAAAGCCATCCGACCATCCGAAGAACGACCCGAAGGGGTCCAACTAGCCGGACCCAGGAACTCCACCGGCCACCGAGGCGTCTGACGGATGTCGGCCCGGACGGCCACCCTGCCAGACTGATCACCGAGCCCGGGCGGGCCGCCACCCGTCCGCGAACTCAAGCGAGGCTGTCCCCAAGTGCTGCATGTCCCGGGTGCTGCAACAATGTGCGGCCACCGCCGCCCGGCCCCCGGAGCCCAGGCCGGGCCCCGGAGCCGGCCGACGACGACTACACGAGGCAAGGATTCGTGAACTTCACGCGCTGGAGCGCCCGGCTCCCCGGAACGCAGCGCCGCGCCGCCGCGCGGACCGACGCCACGACCACCACCGACCGGCTGACCGACGGCTCCGTCCCCGCAGCCCGCGCCGAGCAGCCCGCCGACGGCACCACGGCCACCCTCGGCGTCCCCGCCGTCGACGAGCTGCCCGTGCGCGCGGTCCTCGACCGCGTCCCCGCCCTGGTCGCCCTCGTGCACGGCCCCGACCATCGCCTCGCCCACGTCAACGACGCCTACACGGCCGCCTTCGGCCCCCGCCCCGTCGGCACCCCCGCCGCCGACGCCCTGCCCGAGCTGAAGGAACTCGGCCTGCTCCCGCTCCTCGACCAGGTCCTGCGCAGCGGCCGGCCCCGCACCCTGAAGTCCCGCAAGGGCCCCGACGGCCGCAGCTACACCTTCACCTGCACCCCCGTCACCGAAGGCGGCACCTCCGGCGTCCTGGTCTTCGCCACCGACGTCACCGACCACGCCGAGGCCGCCGAACGCCTGCGGGCCAGCGAACGCCGCCAGCGCGAGACCGCCGTCACCCTCCAGCGCTCCCTGCTCCCGCAGGAACTCGAGGAACCCGACGACCTGCGCATCGCCGCCACCTACCACCCCGGCGGCACCGAGGCCGCCGTCGGCGGCGACTGGTACGACGTGATCACCCTCGGCGGCGGCCGTACCGCCCTCGTCATCGGCGACGTCATGGGCCGCGGCGTCCGCGCCGCCGCCGTCATGGGCCAGCTGCGCACCGCGGTCCGCGCCTACGCCCGCCTCGACCTGCCCCCGCACGAGGTGCTCCAGCTCCTCGACGGCCTCGCCACCGAGATCGACGCCAACCAGATCGCCACCTGCGTCTACGCCGTCCACGACCCCAACGAGGGCCGGCTGATGTACGCCTCCGCCGGCCACCTGCCGATCCTGGTGCGCGACGAGAACGGCATCGTGCACCGCGCCGACGAACCCACCGGCCCGCCGCTCGGCACCGGCGGCTGGATGCACGCCTCCGGCTCCATCCCGCTCACCCCCGGCTCCACCGCCGTCCTCTACACCGACGGCCTGGTCGAACGCCGCGACGAGGACCTCGACGAGGGCATCGCCGCCCTGGAACGCGCCCTGGCCGGCGCCACGGGCAGCCCCCAGGTCGTCTGCGACCGCCTCGTGCGCTCCGCCGGCGTCACCGCCGACCACGCCGACGACGTCGCCGTCCTCGTCCTCCAGCACCCCGCCCGCACCGGCCCCGCGGGCGAACTCTTCCGCAACGCCGCCCTCGAACTCCTCGGCGGCATCGAGGCCGCCCCCCGCGCCCGCGCCTTCGCCTCCGGCGTCCTCACCAGCTGGCGCTTCCCCACCGAACTGCACGACCTCGGCGTCCTGGCCGCCAGCGAACTCGTCGCCAACTCCCTCCAGCACGGCCTGCCGCCCATGCGGCTGCGCCTGCGCCGCACCGACCGCCGGCTGATCATCGAGGTCACCGACGGCGACGACCACCTGCCCCGGCGGCGCCGCGCCGAACCCGCCGACGAATCCGGCCGGGGCATCTCCATCGTCGCGACCATCGCCTCCAACTGGGGGTGCAGACGCACCCCCGGCGGAGGCAAGGCCGTGTGGTGCGAGTTCGCCCTGCCGAAGGGCTGACCTACCGGAACCCGGGGCGCGTCACGCGTCCGCGGGTATCGCGTCCGCGGGCGCGCCACCGCGCTGGACGACCCGGCTCCGGGCCCGCCACGGCTGGTCCTGCGCCTCGGTCAGCCGGCGCCCCAGCCGTATCGCCAGCACACTGATCGCCAGCGAGAACAGCAGGAACGTCACGATGTACGGCGCGTGCAGCGCGGCTCCCATCGGGCCGCCCACCGCCGGACCGACGGCCAGTGCGAGCTGCTTCACCAGGGCGAACGCGGAGTTGTACTGCCCGGCGAGCCCGCTCGGCGCCAGATCGGCGACCAGCGGCGCCACCGTCGGCGACAGCATCGCCTCACCCAGCCCGAACAGCGCGTACGTCGAGACGAAGGCGGCCGTGGCCATCTCCGCGCTGCCGTGCCCCAGGCCCGCGTACCCGGCGGCGAGCCACGCCACCGCCCAGATCAGACCCACGGCGGCGATCACCCGCGAGCGCCGGCGCCGCTCGACGAACTTCAGCACGGCGAACTGCGCCACCACGATCATCGCGGTGTTCGCGGCCAGCGCCGTCCCCAGCGCCGAGGTCGATATCCCGGCCGCCTCGACGCCGTACGCGCTCAGACCCGACTCGAACTGGCCGTAGCAGGCGAAGAACAGCACGAAGCCCAGCACGCACAGCTGCACCATGGCCCGGTTGCCCAGCAGCTGCTTCCAGCTGCCCTTCGCCGAGGCCGGCGCGTCCTCCAGCTTCGGCGCGTGCGGGATCCGCACCGTCGCCATCACCACGACCAGCAGCAGGAACACCGCGGCCTCGATCGCGAACAGCAAGGTGAACGACGACACGTGCGAGGTGTCCACCAGGTGCCCGCCGATGAGACCGCCGATGCCGAGCCCGAGGTTCTGCAGGAAGAACTGCATGGCGAACGCGCGCGACCGGGTCTCCGTCGTGGAGCAGTCGACGATCATCGTCGCCAGCGCCGGCTGCATCACGGCCTGCCCCGCGCCCAGCGCGGCCGCCGCCAGCAGGACGGCGGCCGACGTGCTCGCCAGGCCCAGGCTCAGCGCTCCCAGCGCGGCGGTGACCAGGGCGGCGAGCAGGACCGGAAGGGGGCCGCGCCGCACGATCGCCCGACCGGCGAACGGCAGCACGATCAACGCGGCCACGGCGAACACGGCGAGAACCATCCCCGCCGTGACGGCACCAAGGCCCCGCACCTGCGCCACATAGACGTACAGGTAGGGGACCGTGAAGCCGAGCCCGAACGCGCTGAGTGCGTTGCCCACGTGGATCCGGCGCATCGCTGCGCCCTTCTCCCTGGTCACGTTCACCTCTCTCACTAGTTAGGAGTGAAGACTTCGAAACTAAACTTCGAAGCTAAAGAGTACACAGCGAAGGACTTCAACGCAAAGGCCGGGCGTGCGATACTGCCGCCATGGGCGACACCCCCGGCACGCTCGGCGCCGAGCCGACCATCGAAGAGCAGATCGCGGCGTACCAGCGCGAGTTCCAGGACCTCGACCCCCAGGTCGAGAAGATCGTTTCGGCGCTCTCCCGGCTCAACCGCCGTATGAACGTCGCCTACGGCCGCCAGACCGCCGAGCTCGGCATCAGCAACGCCGAGTGGGAGGTCCTCAAGGCCCTCGTCCTGTCCGGCGCCCCCTACCGGATGGGTCCCAGCGAGCTCGCCAAGCGACTCGGCCTCACCCCGGCCGCCATGACCCACCGCATCGACCGCATGGTCACCGAAGGGCTCGTCACCCGTGAGCGCGACGAGTCCAACCGGGTACGCGTCATCGTCGAGCTGACCCCCGAGGGCCGCGCGAAGTGGCAGGAGGCCATGCGCCTCGCCACCGTCTTCGAGGAGGACCTCCTCCAGGACCTCACGCCGGCCGAGCGCACGGTCCTCGGCGAGGTGCTCACCCGCCTGCTCCGCCGCGTCGAGCATGCCCAGCCGGACGCCGGCGGCCGCCTCACCGACCTCGACTAAAGAGGTTGACAGGGGGTGCTTGACAGCCCCCTCCCCGATCCGTAAAGTTCTTCGGGTTGCCGCGGGGCCGTAACGGTTCTGCGACGGCACCTCCGCCGCCTCGAGCGGCACCTCAAACCACCAGCACGATCTTCCCTCGGGATTGATTTCGGCGTGCCCGAATTCAATTCGAATAGGGGCTCGGCGGCCCGATTGGGAAACGCCGGAAGGATCCGCTAAAGTTTGAGACGTCGGAACGGCCCAACGGCCGGGAAGGCAAACCCCGCTGACTGGGGATCAGACGCCGAAAGGATCTGATAGAGTCAGAACCGCCGGAAAGGGAA